>JAKFFM010000037.1:0-62953 GCA_036675075.1 Bacteroidota bacterium | reverse complement strand
CCTCGTCTGCGGATGATTTTCACGTTGATAGACGCTTTTTCCCATTTCCGGAAGGATCACGCGTAAGCCTTTTTCCAGGGCGAGAGAGCACAGGTCGGTTTCCTTGCACCACCTTGTCCGTAAAAAGCCCCAACCCGGTAATACCAAAAGGCTACCTCTTGCCCCAATTTCGGGTATTAGAATCTCAATTTCATGTCCATCGATCGTAAGTATCGTATCTGAAGTTATTTTTTCAATTTTCATATTCTCAGTTATTCCAGCCTGATTCCCAGCATGCTCTTTCTGGTCGCAGGATATAGAGCCTAATGCAAAAAGGCAACAGATCCATCTGGTTGTTAATCTTAAAATTATCATGATTGTTGCTTTGAAAAGTTCAGTTAATCGAATTTAGAACCAGTATCCTTTGGCTAAGATTTTGCAAAATATTCCGACTGTAAATCAGAAAACTACACGATAAACTTTAAACTATTTAAAACCAGGAAAAATGATAAAGGTACTAATCGCCGATGAACAGAAAATCCACAGGGAAGGAATGCTTTCCATCCTTAGTAATGATCCAGAAATCAATGTTGTTGGAGAAGCATCCAATGGTAAAGAGATCGTTTCTTTTCTTTCATCTCAAAAGGCAGATGTTGTCATTCTAGATGTCAACATGCCCGAAATGAATGGTCTTGAGACCACCAAATACCTTAAAGAACATTTTCCCGAAATTAAAGTGCTTGTTTTAACCCGCCTGGAACATGAACATTATGTTTCCCAATTTTTTGAAAGCGGCGCAAAAGCATACCTGATCAGAAATATTGACAAGGCGACTCTTGTAAATACGATCAAAAAAATCCACATGGGAGACACATTCCTTTCTCCGGAGATCACCCAGACGATTGTAAAAAATCTGAAGGACAATGCTCAGGGTTTAAAGAATGGCATTCCACTTACCAAGCGTGAGATCGAAGTGTTGTATCTGATCGCTGAAGGCCTTACTAACCAGGAAATCGCAGACAAGTTCAGCACAAGCAGAAGAACAATCGAGTCTCATCGTAAAAACCTTATCGAAAAGACTGGCGTTAAGAACACTGCTTCCCTGATCAAGTACGCGTTCACAAATGGTTTAATGAAGTAGTTTTTTGGGAGGTTCCTGTCATATCGGAACCTCAGGATGGAGTTATGCAGGATGGAAAAATGATTTCTATCCTGCAGATCTGCCCTCCAGGAAATTTCTTGAATTTTATACTTCCAAATTTGACACTGTTGAGCTGAATGCCAGCTTTTACCATCTCCCCAGGGAATCCACTGCAATCAAATGGGACACCGAAACTCCTGCACATTTCAGGTTCTGCCCAAAACTCAGCAGATACCTCACTCACATTAAGAGACTCCAAGAATTCGAAGAGCCCCTCCATCGATTCTTTGCCGTTTTTGATCATCTGCACAATAAATTAGGCCCTGTACTTATTCAGCTTCCTCCTACCCTGAAGTTTGATGAACTGGTCACAACTCCGTTCTTCACTCATCTCAATCAAAAGTACACGGACTATGATTTTGCATTGGAGGTACGCCATTTGTCCTGGCTGGACAAACCTGCAATTGATCTTCTCCGGAAACACAATATTGCCTTTGTGATCTCTCAATCAGGCGTTTCATTTCCTTATGCGGAACATGTTACATCCGACGTTATTTATGTGCGGTTTCATGGTCCGGGAGCATTGTATTCTTCACCCTATTCTTACCAATACCTTACAGCCTTTGCCAAAAAGATCAAAGGGTGGATGAAAGAAGGTCATCATGTATGGTGCTTTTTCAATAATGATGTGAATGTTTATGCACCAAAAAATGCTAGAACACTCATAAAATATCTGACAGCAGCACAATAACGCAAGCAGTGCAACCCGCAATTTCACGGACAATATTTCCGTTTAATTGCGAGCATGAGGACAGTATTTTTTTTATGTACATTTTTCTTTTTCCTGAAAGCCGGATCAGTGGAACAAAACACGATGCAGGATGAGGTCACTACAATCGCTGAACAGTTCCTTGAAACACCGGGAACTCAGGGGCTTAGCATAGGCATCATTAAAGGTGATCAGCAGTACACCTATTGCTTTGGTGGCAGCTGTGAATCACCTTATAGTCCTGTAAACAGCGACAATGTGTTTGAAATTGGCTCAATTACCAAGGTCTTTACAGGAATCCTGTTTGCTGACCAGGTGCTGAAAAATCAGATGTCTCTGGATAATAAACTCTCACAGTATGTTGATTACGGTTCAGGATATTCGGATGTCACGTTAAGGCAGCTTGCAACACACAGTTCAGGATTACCAAGACTTGCCGATAATTTCTGGAATTGTGTAAAAGACCCGGGAAATCCTTATGCGGGTTATTCAGATGATGATCTGAAATCTTACTTAAGCAATGTACAGCCGGTATCAGCACCGGGTGAACGTTACCTCTATTCCAATGTAGGCATGGGTTTGCTTGGATGGGTGATCAGCAATGTGCATGGAAAAGAGTATGAGCAGCTGGTTAAAGAACATGTCTCAGACAGGCTTGGTTTAATGAATACAACAGCATCCCTCGGACCTTTGCAAAAGAAGAACCTGGCGATCGGATACTCTAATGGTAAAAGTGTAAAGAACTGGGATTTTTCAAACTGTACATCAGGACAGGGAAGCCTTCGATCAGACATACACGACATGCTTCTTTTTGCAGAAGCGAACATACATCCTGAAAAAACTGCGCTGGCAGAAGCCATTAAATTAAGTCAGCAGATGCACTTCAAAGACAGAAGGACAAACCAGGCCATGGGGCTAGGCTGGCATCTGGGATCATTCTATGGAGCCAGATATCTTGAACATACTGGCGGAACCGGAGGATACAGAAGTTTCATCGGGATCGTACCCGATAGCGAAATAGCTGTTGTGATCCTGAGTAATTCAGATAAAGATGTTGCCAGAACAGGCATGAAGATCCTTCAGGCTGTATCATCCAATCCCCATTTATAAAGATTACTCCCCACCTGATCTGAGCATTTCGTCAGCACTTATAGCAAAAATCATTTCGTACAAATCATTATAAACTCCGAAAGCCTTGGTATATCAGGGCTTTTGTCTTTTTTTCATACCTGGGCATAAAGTTTTCTTTACACAAGTAAACAAGGAAAACGAAAAAAAGGAACAATGAAAAGACAATCATTATTAGTAGCTGCAGTGCTTGCAATGAGCTTCGGAATATTCTATGCCTGCGAAAGCACGAACAACTCATCAGATGCTGCCAATGATACCACAACAGGCACATTTGAAGGAAGCCAGAATGAGTCCACGACTTCTACAGGCGGGGGAGCTACAACTTCAGATACATCAGGAGTAACAACGACAGGAGGAACCACAATGGGAGGAACCACTTCGATGGATGATGGAACAACCACCATGGGCACGGGCACGACAACAGCATCCACGACGGGGATGACAACAGGAACGACGGCCGGTACCACCACGGGAACAACTGCAGGTACAACTACAGCCGGAGAAGGGACAACCGGTATGACAACCGGAAGCACTTCGGCAACAACATCAGGGACAACCTGGGGGACAACATCAGCAACAACATCAGGAACCTCCGGAAGCACAACGATTGGGAATACAACCGGAACTACTGCAGGTACAACAACAGGAACAACATATAATTCAACAACATCTGGGAATACGACAAGCTCTACAACCGGAGGTACTTCTGCAACAACGGGAACTACCTCAAAGCGATGATCCGAATGGATGATCAATTTTATAAATAACCATAACAATTGAAGCAATGAAAAAGCAAGTGTTAGTGATAGCAGTGGCGTTTGGATTGACGGGAATATTTGCGGCATGTGATAACGTGGACCGCCCCGACAGAGATGATGGAGTAACTACAACTACCACAGGCGGAACCACTGGTTACGACGAAGATTATGATGATGACGATATGATCAGGAGAACTGACTCCCTGAATATGAATCGTGATATGAATGAAGGTGTAACAACCACAGGAGGTGTTATGACCACTACAGGTGGTAATGACATGAATGAAAACGACGTACGTGATGCGGAAGACAGAAATGGCATGACAGGAAGCACTGGTAACACAGGAAATCCAGGTAATGATGCCAGTACAACCACATCAGGTTCTTCCGGTGGAACTACATCTGGTGGGACTACATCTGGTGGAGGTTCAGGATCCACAACGTATTAATTATTGTAGTTGATTTTTATAATGTTCCTTCTGCCTTCGGGTGGAAGGAACATTCTTATGTAACACGATGACCGGACAATTAGTTAGCTACATCAGGAATCAATTTTCTCTTGACCTGAGATCGGTATCCCTGATGAGGATCCTGATCGGCAGCGTATTGCTGCTTGACATTCTTATTCGGGTTACAGACCTTAAAGCACACTATACCGATGACGGCGTATTGCCATTGAATGCGTTATTCAGCCATGCCTGGAATCCCTGGCTGTTCTCATTGCACACCATGTCATCAAATGCCTATTTCCAGGGAATTCTATTCATCATACAGATCGCATTTGCCTGCACACTGATCATTGGTTACAGGACCCGGCTCTCAACCATCGTTTCATGGATCCTGCTGGTGTCTGTCCACAACAGGAATCCCATGATCCTCCAAGGTGGTGATGACCTGCTTAGAATGCTTCTTTTCTGGACGATGTTCATTCCATGGGGAGCCTATTATTCAGCCGACTCGAACTACACTAAAACATCGGAAACAAAAATCTTCAGCACTGCCACACTAGGCTACATGATCCAGGTTGGCGCCGTTTACTTTTTTTCAGCCATGCTTAAAACCAGTCCTGAATGGCGAACTGAGAATACCGCACTATACTATGCTTTAAGTCTTGACCAACTTGTATTACCAGCAGGACAGCTCATCTATCCATACTATGAACTCCTGAAATCACTTACTTTTATTGTGTTCCGATTGGAATTATTTATTCCCATCCTTCTTCTGATTCCTTTGTTTAACGGCGCATTGCGAAACATAGCAGCGGTTATGTTCATTCTGCTTCACATAGGAATTGGTGCTTCACTTTTTGTCGGTCTGTTCTTCCTTATCGGCATCTCTTCTTCAGTTGGATTGCTATCTGGAAAATTCATGGACAAGCTTCATGAGAAACTGCAGAGGTTCACATCAACACATCAAAGCATTCAGCCAACAGCGACATTAAGTGCACCCGTTCAGCTTGCGCTTACAGGAATTTTAATTTATATACTGGTATGGAACATCGATACAACAAGGCCTCAGAGCATAATACCTTCATCATTTAAAGCATCGGCTTATGCACTAAGGATAAACCAGAACTGGGGGATGTTTTCTCCTGGTGTTTTTAAAGATGATGGATGGTATATCTTTGAAGGGCAGGCAGGAAAGAATATCATTGACCTGAACAGGTTTGGAAGCACTATCTCCTACGAAAAGCCTGATCGTGTCGTGAGTCTTTTCAGGAATGACCGATGGAGAAAGTTTTCTGAAAATTATCTGTTCATCAGTAATTCGTGGTTACGACCCTATTACACACGGTACTTGCTAAATGAATGGAACAGCACACATCCGAAGAACAAGATCAGTTCATTAAAGATCGTTTATATGAAAGAAGTGACTGGCAGGAATTACCTTCACAAAGCTCCATGCCGGGAAGTATTAAGTGAGGTCATACCATGAGCGAAAAATATCCGATCGTATTGTATGATGGTAAATGCAACTTCTGCAATGCCATTGTAAACTTTGTCATCAAAAAAGACAAAAAGAAAAAGTTCCGCTTTGCTCCCATTCAGTCCAAGGAAGCTCGCAAGCTTTTACGTGACCACAATGAAGCATTCGCAAGTCTTCACACAGTATATTATATCAATGAAGGTCATGTTGAGAAGCGCTCGCATGCAGTATTCGGAATTTTCAGACAGCTGGGTGCTCCCTATTCCATGTTTTCATTGTTCCGATACCTGCCGAAGTTTATCACGGATGGTGTATATAAGTTCATCGCCAAACACAGGTACAAATGGTTCGGTGAATCAGACCATATCATTGTTCCTGATGAGAAAGTCAGGGAACGGTTCATTGGTGGTGTGTTCGATTGATTGATTATATCGGATCTGACACTCTTCTCTAAAAAAAGAATCCCATATCCACATTCACCAGGCTTTCCTCCTTTGAATGAGCGGATGTAACTGTAAACAGCATCTTCCTCATCGGCTTGATCCACACTCCTCCGCCTCTCCCTGAATGCCAGACCTTCGAATTGTCGTTATCAACCCATACCCTGCCTAAATCATAGAAGCCAAATATTCCCGCTTCTCCTGAAAAGCCGAAGGTGATCAGCCTTAACCTAAGCTCATTGTTATTGAAGACACAGCTTCGGCCCGCAAACCTGTTTCGTCTGAATCCACGCAATGTTTCATTTTCCTTCTCGAAATTATATCCTCCGATGAATGCGCTTTCATAAAACGGAAACGCATCGAAATTCATAAGTCCACCGGCTCTGATGGCCAATACCGGGTTCAGAACAGTATTGATCCTGTAGTATGCTGATGCTTCGGTTCCTATTCTGCTGAAGTTTCTCGCGTTGTCTGTCAGCGCGAATTTCCATTGTGCGAAGTTCTTCCATTCAAAGCCTTTACGTTCCATGAAATAATCCGCATTCCTGAATACATATTCCATCTTCAGTGATGCGAACTGCTGGTGAAGCACCCTGTTGCGGAGCAATGGCCTTATGTATTTGTTATTATCAGGAAAGGCTGTATGCCTTGAATATTCCGCTCCCAATCCGAGAGTCACCCGTTCATTCAACGCACGATAAAGCACCGGTGACACGAATGTCCTGTTCATCCTCACTTTATAAAAATCAAAATCCAGGTCGCGAAAGATCGTCTCATTCCCTAATCCATAAAAGCTGGTAACAAATGATGGAAAGATGAAGGTGTTGAGCTTTAATCCCCATTTTCCAAAAAGATTTACAAAGTCTGTGAACGTCGTGATGTAAAATGCATTCTTCCTGAGCGACTGTGCATAATTGACTTCCTGGTAGAATGCATAGGGCTTCTTTCTGAATTCCTCATGTGTGTATGAAAAGCCGGCTCCTGCAAGTATTCCCTGGTCAACATTGTACGAGAAGATAAGCTTCGGCATGTAGCTGTCGTAGTTGTATTCGTTTGCTGTATTTTCATTCACCCTCACATCATAGCTTGTCAGGTCTTTTGTTTCTTCGGATGGATCAATGATGATCCCTTCAACAAGATCATATACCCGTGTATTTTTTCCCAGACCTTTTACATAGGATCTATCATACACCGTATCGATCCCATCTCCACCAATGAATCGTATCACGACCTTTTTATCTGAATTACCATCAACATGCAGCTTATCTGCTCCTTCGTTTCCATAGATGATCACTTCTTCCGTTTCATCGCCATCAACAATCCTTGTATAAGCCGGAGTGGATGAGCTTCTGGAAAACATGCTGACCTGTACTTTATCATCATTCATTCTTTTCACGACAAACAGATCATCACCTTTTGAACCCTGGATACTAATGTCTTCTGAAACAAGTTTGTAATACGCAGCCGCGAAATGATTGACAGCATCTCTTCTTCGCTTGATTTTCATTGTGATGGTTTCTCCATCGATCTTTCGGTGTTCTTCAGGCATCGAGCTGATCGCATCTTCGATCACCTTGTCGGTAAGAAGGATCTTCACTGAATCCGCTTCTGCCATCCATTGCTCTTTCGTAAGCTCGTTGAGGAATGTTCTGTCGAATGTCCGGGCATTCCAGTTCAGTCCGATGATATCATGGATCTTCTTTCGAAAGCCCTGGTACTTGCGGCTCATGAACTCCTGTGAATAAAACCAGGGAAATACTCCATCCATGAGTACCATTGCCTGGTCTCTGTCCCGGGGTACAGGTATAAGCAACTTGCTGCTATCAGGCGAAACTTTCAGGAGCCATTTCCATTGATCTTCGCTACGATCCCAGTCGCCCAGGATCATATCAAGTAAACGTGCTCTAAGCAAAGCACGCTGATCTACCTTAAGGTGAGGATCCTGCTTTATTGCGTCGATGGCTTCTTCTGTTTTATATGATTTTACAGGGCCGTCATATCCAGGAAGAAAGAAATGTCCTTCATATTTTTCCTCGACCATCACCAGGCGTCCTGCAAACAAAGGCTGCGCATCTCGTAAAGCTGTATCCGATGTAATATAAAACAGCTCCGGATGCGTATGCGTGATTCGTAATGCTTCTGCAAGCTTTGGAATGATCAGGAAGGCGGTTGGATGCATGGAAGATACCTGGTCACGGGCGACCTTAGAGATCAACCTGTTTCTCATATGCATCGGTAATGCTTTTACAGGATTTTTCTGAATGCTCCGAATAGTAAAAACTTGCTCATTCCTGTCCTTAACGTTCACAACAAGGCTCTGTTTATTACCTCCTCGCTTCACATAGGTAAGCCCACCATGAAGCTTATCTGTATTTAAAACAGGTACCCAGACAGGAGTGTTCCATGCCTTGCGATAATGACTTCCTGCAAAAAAACGCTTGATTGGTCCTGCCCGGAACTGCGGGCCCGGGACGACCAGCGCAAATGAATCACCCTGCAAAACATTCCAGCTGATCGCAGGTGAAGGGTGAACGTTTACAGAATCAACCTTGTATCCTGGCTGATTACCCTGCCCAAACCCTGCAGTCACGCAAAAAAATAGAAATTTCACCAAAGCTGATATTCGCATCGGTATCCACAGAAGCAGTTTCTGTGCCGGATGGCATAATTGTTTCGTAGTATCATGAAAACATCAGGGATGAAAAAAATATTTTACACCTTCGCTACAGTTGCTTTGCTATTCACCGCCTGTGGTGATCCTTCTGCTGAAAAAGATTATGATCAGTCAACAACAACAGGTGGTGGCGATCCAACCCAGACACCCTATCATGAGAAGAATGATCCGGTAAATAACGAACTGGACAGTGCGAACAGAGGCAAGGTCAATAAACAGCCAACCGGTGTAAATAACCCGCAGTAGCTTATCACGCAATTCAAAAGGAACATCTTTCAGAAGGGCGCTCGTATCCATTGAGCCTGAAAGACTATTTATCTACTTTTGTGATGTGAAAGCCTGGCGTTTCCTGCTCGTTGACAATTACGATTCCTTCACTTACAACCTTTTTCATTTGTTGGAAAAGGTGTGTGATGATGCTGAGATCAAAGTCATAAGAAATGATGAAGTCGCCATTGAAGAAGCTGAAAGCTATGACGCGATCATTTTCTCTCCCGGACCAGGTGTGCCTTCTGAGGCGGGGATCATGCCTGAACTGATCAACAGGTATAAAGCTATAATCCCATTACTAGGTGTCTGCCTGGGTCATCAGGCTATTGCCGAATCCTACGGATATGAGCTCAGGAATCTTGATACCGTCTACCATGGTGTATCCTCTGAACTCCGTGTTACAGATGGCAATGACAAGCTCTTTGATCACCTGCCTGAACGATTCTCTGTTGGACGTTATCATTCATGGGTTGTGAATGATAAAACGGATGGTGAGTTAGTGATCACTGCACGTTCTGCAGATGGAGAGATCATGGCATTCCGGCATAAGACCTTACCCATCTTTTCCGTTCAGTTTCATCCTGAGTCAATACTCTCAGAATTCGGTGAACAGTTGATCCGCAACTGGTATCAGGCGGTCATTCAGAAATAAAATGGGTGGAAAGTCATCCCTTGTCTGTTCAGCTCAACCGCTGGAAATGGGATCCTGATAAATCGAAATACAGAGCAGAGCCCCTTCAATGCGCAGCTTTCCGTCTTGATCTTCGTCAGATCAACATCCAGTGAAAGTAAATAGCTTCTTTCAGGATTTAACCCCAGACTAACATTCTGTGCATCACGCGCACGCACCATACCGGTCGCTCCATAACCCAACGATACGCAGAGCCACGATGCATGCTTTATAATTCCGGGAACAGAGATCCAGTATGTCTGGCCATTGTAATCTTTCAGCATCCGTTCTGCCTGGCTTTTACCAAGGAGTCCCGGGTTTACACTGGCAAAGGAGGTGTTGTGGTAGCTGTATTTCACTGAAGGATAATATCGCTGCTTATCATTATTGAACAATGCTGCACCACTTCCAAGGAAATTGAACAGCATGTCGCCATGAGAAAACCCATAACCCTTGGAGAAGCCATCGAGTACTTCGATCGTGGTCATGTATCCGAATGAAACAGATGAAGCGATGATGCGTGACTTCCTGTCATTGACACCTGCCCATCGGTACAGGTCAGCAAGGATCAATGCTACATTGTAAGTTGTTGCGAGATGTCCTGCCTTGTCCATCTGCTTCCATTCATCCATGTCATTGAAAAAACGAAATGAGCTACGATCATCTTGATACCATGCTCCTGCAAGCGCAGTGAGTGACCCAACTGATGCTATACACGTACCTGAAGTTACAAGCACGATCCTTTTCTTATGAGGATAAGACTTCCTGCAAAACATTGAATCCGTTTGTGCGAATGTGCTAAACGAATAAAGAATAAACATGTAGAGCAGGATGTGTCTATTCACCATTTATAAACTTCAGGTAATGTGCTTTAAACTCCTGTGTGTCAGTTTCCATAGGGCAATGTCCGGCTCCTTCAATCATGATCAGCTTTGAGTTTTCCAGCTTGCGGTGAAACCTAGCGCCTATGTTCTCATTGATCCATTTATCTTCAGTTCCCCAGATCACTAACGAAGGGATTCTTTTATAAGCACCGGTTAATGTACGGTCATCTCCTGATGCAGCAAGATCAGCCACACTTGCTGCCGAATTTCTGAAAAGAAATGGCTTAAGGATCTGTTCCACTTCTTCTTCTGTAGGTTCACGGCCAAAAGCAGATTCCGTGATATCATTGAAAACCTCTTCACGGAAAAGCATGTAGTGTCCAATGATCTCAGCCCACCGATGCATGGCATCCAGCCTGAACAACGGAACATCTGCAGCTTTGGTGAAGGCGCCGCCATCTACATACACAACATATTCAACACGCTCAGGCAATGTGTCAGCCATCGCCGCCACGATAGCTCCTCCCATTGAATGGCCTGTAAGCACACATGATTCAACATTCAATTCATTCAGCAGACTCCAGGCTAGTCCGGCATTATATGTAACTGAATGATTCAATCCAGGCAATTTAGAGCTGTAACCAAAAGGTGGCGGGTCCATCGCGATCACACGGTAACCTTCTGATGCAAGGTCAGGGATCACATGTCGCCATGAATACGTTGAGCCACCAAATCCGCTGATCAGTACAATGGTCTTGTCAGCATCTTTATTCCACTCACGATAATGAACCATGAGTCCATCCCTGTTGAAGAAACTGCTTTCTTCAAACGGCTTTACGTTAAAATCCTGTTCATACCCTTTCTGCGGAACCAGGTAAGGCACAGTGAAAAAACCTATCAGAAAATAAATCAGTGGTAACATGCTGCTTGTGAAACGAAAGATACGGTTTCAGGAGGGCTGCAAAAAAAATCACCTGACCTTTTCATGATCAGGTGATTTAAAATTTAGCTCATTAATGACTAACCGTTAAGGAGTGTTTCCTGTCCAGCTTTAAGGATCGCGAAAGCTTCTTCACGCGAGTGACTTTCAGCATAGGTTCTTAATACAGGTTCAGTTCCAGAAGCACGGATCATCAGCCATTCATCATCATTCAGGAAATATTTATATCCATCCAGGTTATCAACCCGCTGTACCTTATACTTTCCAAACGAAGCATACTTGTTGCTTTCACAAGCATCAACGATCTTGTTCTTTACATCTTCTTTCAGATGCAGATCGATTCGTTCAAATGCAAAAGGTCCGGTGATTGAATAAACTTCATCGATCAGCTCTTTCAATGATTTGCCTGTCTTCGCCATGAATTCACAGATCACAAGTCCCATCCAGACACCATCACGTTCAGGGATATGTCCTTTGATTGCAATACCACCAGACTCTTCACCACCGATCAGCACATCTTCCTTGATCATGATTCCACAGATGTACTTGAATCCGATCTTCACCACTTCAAGCGGAAGGTTGTAATGTTTGCAGATCTTATTGATCCTCGTTGTAGTAGAAAAAGCAGTGCAGACCTTTCCGTTCATTCCTTTATACTTTACCAGGTAATGGATGAGCAGGAGGATGATGTGATGTGAATCAACAAAATTTCCTTCACTGTCATAAAGCCCGATACGATCCGCATCACCATCTGTAGCGAGACCAAGATCGATATCACCAGAAAGCTTGATCATTTCAGAGAATTCAAGCAGGTTCTTATGTATAGGCTCTGGTGCCTGTCCATCGAATGACGGGTTGTAATCACAATGCAGGAATGTTGATTCAGGAAGCAGCCTGCGGATCACATTCTGTCCTGCTCCATACATGGCATCATAAGCCAGCTGCAAACCTGACTTTCTGATCGCATCAAGGTCGAAGTTCTTTTCAACATGCTCACAATACATTGATTCAAGGTCAACGTATTCAAGCATTTTGCCTTCCTGCTCATTCAGGTAGATCTTATCAAGGTTGATCGCATTCTTTTCAGGAATGATTGCTTCGATCTCTTCAACTTTTTCAGGAAGAAGCGGGCCACCATAATGCCCTTTCAGTTTAAACCCGTTGTATTCAGGAGGGTTATGACTTGCTGTGATGATGATACCGAGGCTCGCTTTAAGATTTACTGTTCCCAGTGAAATCATCGGAGTCGAAACAAAATCTTTCGCAAGGAACACTTTGATCCCATTATTAATAAGCACCTTGCTTACTGTTTCAGCGAATAGCTCTCCGGCAAAGCGGCAGTCATGACCGACCACAACGGAAGGTGACTCAAAGTTTTTCTTAAGCCAGTCAGCAGTGCCCTGGCTCACGCGTGCAACATTCTCAACTGTAAAATCCTTTGCAATGATGGCTCTCCATCCGTCGGTTCCGAATTTGATTTTTGTCATGACCTCTTTTCTTTTTCTATGGTTTCAAAATTATCAATTACTTCAATATTTTTCTTTTGTTCATCTCATTCTGGTAGAGACGTGCATTTCGCATATGCTCCTTATAATCTTTTGCAAACGATGAATATCCGGAAAGATCCGGCTTTGCGCAGAAATAAAGATAATCATGTCCCGGATCATTTAACACAGCATCAATAGAAGATGGCGTGGAAAGACCAATCGGACCAGGAGGCAGGCCTTTGTAGCGGTAAGTGTTATATGGTGAATCGATCCGTTTATGCACATCCAGCACTCTCCTGATTGAAAAGTCACCCGCAGCCCAGATCAATGTAGGATCGGCCTGCAGCGGCATCTGCTTTCTGATCCTGTTTAAATAGACACCCGCGATCAATGGCTTTTCTTTTTCAATAAATGATTCCTGCTGGATTATTGATGCAAGGATGGTTACTTCCGATTGTGAAAGGTTGAGCTTTCTTGCCTTTGCTTTTCGATCGTTATCCCAGAACTCTTTGTATGATTCAGCCATCCTTTCGAAGAACTCATCGCGCGAGGTATTCCACATAAACGAATACCGGTCAGGAATGAATAAGGTTAACGCAGTTTCACTATTCAATCCATAACGACTGAGATATTTATCATCATTCAGCGCTTCGAGGATCGTTATGGAATCGACTTCCAGCTTGCCTGAAACACGTGAAGCGAGCTGGCTTTTCGTTCTGATCTCATTCAGGGTGAACTCAACAGGTTCCTGCAATCCTGCTTTAAGGATGTTGATGAGCTCGTTGTTATTCATGCTTTTTTTAATCCTGTAGCGACCAGGGCGAATGGCATGTTTATAGCCTTTGCGTTCGGCCATCCATTCAAAAGAGGCAGCATTGCTGATAAGTTCTCGTTCCTGCAGCATTTTTAAAACATCCTGGAAATCCCAGCCGGTCCTGATATAGATAAACTCAGACTTTTTATCTCCGATCGTGACATTTGAACGGAAAACGAAAGTATAACCGACCCAGAAGGCAATTCCCATGCCGATGAGCAACACCAGCACGAGGCTCCACAGGAACCTATTACCACGAGATCTTTTGCTTTTTACAGGTTTAGCGCACATTTCAAATGGTTTTCAAAATCTCTGCAGCTTGTTTGTTTGCAGGATTTTTCTTCAAAATCTTCTTCAGAATTTCTTTTGCCTGGGGCATTTCTTTCCTATATACATGCAGTCCGGCGAGATTCATCAGGCCTTGCTCATAATCCGGATCAAGGCTCAATGCTTTCCAGTAAAGTGATTCGGCGATCTGGTCCTGCCCTTTCACAAGCTGCAGGTACCCCAGGTTTACAAGGGCTGCAGGAATTTTAGGATTCTCTCTGATCACAAATTCATACACGTTCATGGCTCTTTCAATCTGACCCGCTGCGGCATACAGGCTTCCCATCTTTAGCTGGAAGTCAAGGTTATATGGCGCCAGGATACATGCCTTCTCAATAAACATCAACGCTTCAGACTGCTGATTCATTGCTGTGAAAGCTTCGCTTATGCGGTAAAGTGTCCATGCATCACTGTTGTCATACGAGATTTTGTTTGTCCTGCCTATCACCTGCTCTCTTCCCAATAATGAAACGTATGAAGTGATCTTCATGAGGTCATTTCTCATGAACGCCAGCTGTACCAACAGGTTCAGGTTCTCCGAAATTTGTTCAGGAGTTTCATCTTTCAGATATAAAGAAGCTGAATCGAGGTAATAGGTTTTGAATTCAAACTTTTCATACTGGTTAATGAAAGCCTTTGCACGCGTTTTATGGTCTGGTGATTTTTCATTGACAGCATGCAGCCCGATAAACTCTTTGACTGCGTCCTTCTTCTTCTTCGAGACTGGTTTACGGATATAATGATCTGTTGTCGTAACATGCGGTATATCGATCGTGCCTGATTTAGGCATATGACATGAATAACAGTTATCTCCTTTAGCCAGCCTTACTTCAAGCTTTTCGGTGCATTCCTTTTTACTTGCGGGGGTATGACAATTCCTGCAGGCATTATTGAACACTTCGTTGCCTGTCACTTTCACACTGATATGCGGGTTATGACAGGTTACACAGGTCATTGACTGTTTGTAAGGCCTGAGCTGGGGATCAGAGGTGTCTTCAGGTTTGAAGCTCTTGATGAAGCATGGGCTCATCTTCAAACGATCAGCATGTGATGCCATGATGAACTCATCGTCATTGCCTTTGTACTTGGGAACAAACACGGTCATATAGTCTGACAAACGTTGCCCTGGCTTATAATCGAAGAATGAACGTCCTTCTTTCAACACGGCATTTCCCTGCAGGTGACAACGCTGGCAAACATCAAATTGCAGGTCAACGGGAAGCTTGCCCGGATTTATGATGCTGAAATCAATGAACTTTGAAGTATCCACCATTTCACCGAGGCTTTTCAACTCAACGTGAGCAGCGCCAGGTCCATGGCAACGTTCACAATTTATTCCGTCAGGCACTGCAGTGTATTTGTTTTCAGATCCTTTTACAAAGCCAGGATGGCTGTTATGACAGCTCATGCATTCAAGACCGATCTTTCTTGAGAACCGTGAGTTGAACCCATTTTCAAAGCCAGGAGGCAGATCCCATTCCTTGCTTTGTGTATAGAAGGTCATTGGCATCTGATGCAGATAACCATTCGTATTAAAAATGTGCGAATTTGTATGTTGGCCTGAACCTATGATGTAATCAACCTTTTCTTCACGAAGATGCACAGTGTCCTTTCCTTCCATTCTGAATTCCCTGATATACATTTCGGAAGATTTCCAGAATGAATGATAATACATGTCACGATGGGAATCATAGATCACCTTGTTTTTTCCGAATTCAGCAGCCGACTTATGCATGGTTGCCGTATCAAACGACTGTCCCATGCCAGTCTGAATAAAATTCTGATAGATATTCTCATGGCATTTTCTGCAGGTCTGCATTCCTACATAACCAACCGAGTCAGCATGTCCGAGGTAGGATGAGACAGGAGCAGCAGGTGGCTTCTCCTCTTTTTTCTGGTCCTGGCAGCTAAAAGAAAATATCAGGATGAATGCGATGAACAGGCAGCCAATGCTAATCTTGCTGTTCATTGATTAACTGAAGTATGAATTCATTATGCCATATGCTTCCTTTCCGGAGCCAGGCCTTTTTTAATCCGCATCGGATAAATCCCTGCTTCTCAAACAGGTTCAGACTATCCAGGTTATCTTCGGAAATGTTGCAGTACAATTGCTTCAGTCGCAGCAAGCTAAAACAATATTCAATAAGCACGGAAAGCGAATCTGCAGCAAGATTTTTTTTTCGCTGGTCACGATCCGCGATCAGAATCCCGATGCCGGCACGTGAGTTATAAGGATCAAAATCAAAAAGGTCGATGGTACCAATGCATCTGTTTGATTCTTTCAGACAGATCATCAGTCGAAGCTGTTTGGCAGTGTAGATATCCTGGGTACTGTCTATAAAATCACGAACAGTTTTCAGGGAAAAGGGTGTGATCGTATTGCTTACATGCCAGAATTCCACGTCATTCTCCCATCGATACAGCAGTTCTGCATCACTGGGTTCCAGCGCTCTGAGCAACACATGTTCACCTTGAAGAAGCATCGTTTTCCGTTATACGGTTCCTGTAATCTGCAATGGAAGTATTCACTTCATCTCTGGTGTATCTTCTGATTGAAACAGAATTTTCCGGGCTGTCATTTCCGATCCGGGATGAATACATCGTGTGCACAAGTCCTTCGGCTAACAGCACATCCATGATCTCATAAACAAAACCGCACTTCATAAAATCGATCGCATAGAGTTTTGTGAGGATGCCTTTGATAGGTTCAATGCAGGTATGTTGTGATTCATCCACCTTACCCAAGGTAATGAACTCTTTACAGATCATGTCAAAATCGATCTTCTCTTCCGGAATGTTCAGCCTGACAAATAGTGCAGGAAGCCTTTTTCTTTTCAGGCTTTCAAAATAATCAGCCGTTCTCTTGATCGATACACCTTTTACTGTAAGTGACAAAATGTCTTTTCCGGATATGAGCGAAACATGAGGAATTTTAAGTGGGTCAGTCAACACCATTCCTAAAGAAATCAGTGGCAGCTCTTCACTTACTTGTTCTACCGGAGAAAGAATTAAATCAGACATTGATTTCGCCTTTAAAAACCTGTACAGCAGGACCTGTAAGCCAGATGTCCTTGAATTCAGAATCGGAGATCTTTTTAAAAGATACCTTCAGATTACCCCCAAGCGTTTTAACATGGCATTCGCTCTCAGAACTAACGAGGCCCGTCAGAGAAGCGACAATACCGGCTGCTGTAACACCAGTACCGCATGAAAAAGTTTCATCCTCAACCCCACGCTCATACGTTCTTACAAAGACGTGCGTATCATAACCTTTTATAAAATTCACATTTGTACCATCCTGCCTGAAACGGTCAGAATACCGGATCTCCTTCCCTTCCTTATGTACATCAAGTGATTCGATGTCATTCACCACTTTAACATAATGCGGAGAACCAGTATTCAGGAAATAATATCCATCTCCTTTTTCAACTGATGTAACATCGATCATTTTGAGGCTTACAGTTTCTCCGTCAACACTCGCGAGGTGTTCTCCATCTACAGCCATGAAGCGACAGATCTTTCCTGAGATACCCAGGAATGCAGCAAAAGAAACAATGCATCTTCCTCCATTTCCGCACATGCTTGATCTGTTTCCATCTGAATTAAAATAAACCATTTTAAAATCATAGCCTGGTTCATTTTCAAGAAGGATAAGACCATCAGCGCCTATTCCGAAACGGCGATGGCAAAGGTGCTCGACCAGTGTACTATCCGTCGGGAAGTTACCATTCCGGTTATCTGCAAGAATGAAATCATTCCCCGTGCCCTGGTATTTATAGAATTGTAATGTCATTGATTTATGAGTAAGCTTAATATGGCAGGATCTGTGGTCTTTTCGAAAGCCCTGTAGTCATTGAAGGCATCCACCTTAAACACCGACTGTTCATGACGAAGATAAACAGCGTTGTTATGTTTGATGAGATCAATATCTGCAGAGTTATCAAGGCCGTATAAGACCAGTTTATTTTTTCCAAGCTTGTAGCCACGGTAATTCACAGGCGATCTCCAAAACTCTACGGAGATCATGATTTTTGATCCTGCAGTACGTTTATCATTCCTGATGCCACTTGCCTTCTCCAGCAATGAATCTGATTTTGACTTTATGTTTGGGTCAGATGTCAGCTCAACAACCTCAATGACACGAGATTCGAGCAGCTCATCTTTTCTAACAATTACCTGCTCTTCGGATAAAGAAGCTGAATCACTGATGGATGAATCGGTCAAGGCTAAATTGCTGACCACTGAATCAGCATCCTTCGTTTTATTCATGGACTTTTCAACATGAACTTGTGAGTGATCTGTACTCACATCGGACTTTTTGTCTTTGGGTTCCTCCTTACGTGTCAGGAGTACAGAAACCTTATTTGCGATCTCCTCGATCATTCCTTTACTGAGCGAGAGCGCTGATTTTTCTTTGTTAAGCGAAAGGTAAACAGCGACACCGCTCACCATGGCGCCAACAGTGAGGCCCAGGATAAAAAGAAGAAATCTGTTTCGAGGATCGTTCACCTGTCAGTTTTTCAGGAATTTTTGACGCGCCAAAGGTATGAAAAGGATTGGTATTGTTAATTTGAGTTAAATACATAGAGCCATCAGCATGCTTAATAACAACAAGGGATCCGGGGCGTTTTAGAGGCATACATTTTGTGAATTCAGTTACACATTTAATCAATTACCTTATGAAAAGAGTATTAAGCACCTTCGCTATTGCTGGTTTGGGAGGAATGGTTTCCCTGGGCATCTATAAAGCCGCGGAACCGGAAAGCACTACAGCCGGACTTGCCACTCCCACAACCGCCGTTAAATATGTCAATCTCCCAAATTCATCACCTGAAGCAGCCATTGACTTTACAACCGCTGCTGACCGTACGATTCATACCGTTGTACACATTAAGACGGAATATGAATCTGAAGGGAACACGCTGATGAATGATCCTTTTCAGCTATTCTTTGGCCACAGGGGCCAATCACCGGTTCCACAGCAGGGATCGGGTTCAGGGGTCATTCTTTCTGAAGATGGTTATATCGTTACGAATAATCACGTGATTGACAGAGCCAGCAAGATCGAAGTCACCATGAACAACAGACAGACTTACAGGGCTGAAGTTGTGGGGAAGGACCTTGCCACAGACCTGGCACTTATTAAGATCGATGCAAAAGGGCTTCCATTTGTGGCCTTTGGAAATTCTGACAATGTTAAAGTCGGAGAATGGGTGCTGGCAGTCGGTAATCCCTTTAACCTGACATCCACGGTCACTGCGGGGATTGTGAGTGCCAAAGCCCGAAACATCAATATTCTTGAAAATGATCCAAGCCGCGGACTTTTCCCTATCGAGTCCTATATACAGACAGATGCAGCGGTGAATCCAGGTAACAGCGGAGGCGCATTGGTTAACAGTCATGGCGAGCTGATCGGGATCAATTCAGCCATTGCATCAAATACAGGTTCCTATGCGGGCTATGCGTTCGCAGTTCCTGCCAATCTTGTTAAGAAAGTAACAGGTGACCTTGCAGAGTTTGGAACTGTTCAGAGAGCATTCCTGGGCATCAGCATCCGTGACATTGATTCAAAGCTTGCGGAAGAGAAAAAGATCAACGAGTTTAAGGGAGTGTTCGTGTCAGGCCTTTCAGAAGGCGGAGCCGCAAAGGAAGCAGGGCTAATTGAAGGAGACATCATTACAAAAGTTGGAGAAATCAGCGTGAACTCATCACCGGAGCTCCAGGAGCAGGTGTCCAGATTCAGGCCAGGAGACAAGATCCATGTATCCGTTCTGCGAAACGGGAAAGAGAAAGATTTCGAGATCAAGCTAAAAAATAAAAACAACACGACCGACGTTATCAAGAAAGAGAAGACTGAAGCTATGAGTACACTCGGCGCGACATTTCAGGAAGTGACGGCCGATGAACAGAAAAAGCTAAGAATTGGTGGTGGAGTAAAGATCATTCAGCTTTCTCCCGGCAAATTAAGAAGTGCAGGGATCAAAGAAGGGTTCATTATCACCAGCATTGATAAAAAGCCAGTAAAGTCTGTAGAAGAGCTGCATGCTATTCTTGATGGAAAGCAAGGCGGTGTTCTCATAGAAGGTGTTTATCCAAATGGTCTCAGGGCGTATTATGGATTCGGTCTCTAAACTTTAAAATAAAAATGCGGTAAAACGAAACCTTGCAGTAACTAATTCGTATAAACCCCGTCTTTATAAAATTATATACGGATTTATGCGTTGTTAATTACGACAAAAGGCAGGTTTCCTTCGACCAAACTTATTGACCTGACTTTAATTCTATAATACATTTGCCCGGATTGCTAACAATAAACATCTTATAAGAGAAAATGAGACAACTTAAGATTACCAAATCAATCACAAACCGCGAAAGCGCTTCTTTAGACAAGTATCTTCAGGAGATTGGCCGTGAGGAACTTATCAATGCTGAAGAAGAGGTTCAGTTAGCAAAAAGAATCCGGGAAGGAGATCAGCTGGCACTTGAAAAGCTGACACGCTCAAACCTGCGTTTCGTTGTTTCTGTTGCCAAGCAGTATCAGAATCAGGGGCTTAGTCTTCCCGATCTGATCAATGAAGGTAATCTTGGACTAATCAAGGCTGCGCGCCGCTTCGATGAAACACGAGGATTTAAGTTCATCTCTTATGCCGTATGGTGGATCCGTCAGTCAATCCTTCAGGCTCTTGCAGAACAGGCAAGGATCGTAAGGTTACCATTGAACCAGGTTGGATCATTAAATAAGATCAACAAGGCTTTTTCAAAGCTTGAGCAGGAATTTGAAAGAACACCATCAGCTGAAGAGCTTGCGGAAGTTCTTGAGCTTCCTGAAGATAAAGTTGCAGATACACTTAGAGTGTCTGGCCGCCATGTTTCCATGGATGCGCCATTTGTTCAGGGTGAAGAGAATACACTGCTTGATGTTCTTGTTAACCACGACTCACCAAGAGCAGATTCATCACTGATCAACGAATCACTTCAGAAAGAGATCGAACGTTCTTTATCCACCCTTACTGAAAGAGAACGTGATGTGATCAAGTTATTCTATGGTATAGGATTCAATCATGAATTCACCCTGGAAGAGATCGGTGACAAATTTGACCTGACACGCGAGAGAGTTCGTCAGATCAAGGAAAAAGCAATCAAAAGACTTAAGCATTCATCAAGAAGCAAACTATTGAAAGCATACTTAGGTTAATCGTATAATAGATTCCTGAAGGTGTGAGGTACAGCGGAAATTGCTAACTTCACACCTTCTTATTTTAACACGTTTCACCCACTAAAATCAAATGAAAACAGCGGAGCTAAAAAACGAGTACGAAGCAAAACTTCATCAATGGATTGAAAATGAGAAAGCGGCGGTAGAACTTATTTCTGTCGTTGGATCGCTTTGGTTTGACAAGTCTGTCGAGCTGATCATTTTCCGTAACCAGATGGTTGACAGAAGCGCGAGCGAGATTCTGAACCTGCATCATTATGCCTTAAACATCGTGAAGCAGCCAATCAATGTTTACGATACACTTGCCCTGGCAAGAGAGATCCTTAAACTGGAAAACATTGCTCCAAGCAGGATCGATATCGGTAAGATCGCCTCACAGTGGCTTGCAGAAGGAAGTTCATACTCCAATATGACTGACTTCATTCATGACAAGCTTCGTAATTTCATTGGAAACGATAAAAAAACCATCACTCCGAAAGATGTCGTGCTATATGGCTTCGGAAGGATCGGTCGTCTGGCAGCAAGAGAACTTGTCGCTCAGGCTGGTAAAGGCGAACAGCTTCGTTTAAGAGCAATTGTCACAAGAAGCAATTCAGATGCTGACATTGTAAAACGTGCAGACCTTTTAAGAACAGATTCAGTGCATGGACCATTCCCAGGTACCGTGATCGAAGATTTTGAAAATAAAGCACTTATCGTGAATGGTCACAGTGTGCTGATGCTTGCTACAAAGAACCCTGAAGATATTGATTATGAGGAATTCGGGATCAAAGATGCGCTGCTAATTGACAATACAGGTGTTGCCAGAGATCGTGAAGGATTATCCAAGCACCTTAAGGCCAAAGGAATCAGCACAGTGCTTCTTACAGCTCCTGGAAAAGGAGATATCCCGAACATTGTTTACGGTGTAAATAATGACAGCTTTGATAAAAAGGAGCAGGTATTTTCAGCAGCTTCCTGCACCACAAATGCTATCGTTCCGGTTCTTAAAGTGATCGAATCAGGTCTGGGTATTGAAAGAGGCCATATCGAAACGATCCACTCATATACCAATGACCAGAACCTTCTTGATAACTATCATGACAAATACAGAAGAGGACGTTCCGCTGCACTAAACCTTGTGATCACCGAAACAGGTGCTGACAAAGCCGTTGCAAAGGTGCTACCTCAGCTTGCCGGAAAGCTGACCGGAAATGCAGTAAGGGTACCGACCCCGAATGTGTCGCTGGCTATCCTGAGTCTGAACGTGAAGAAACTGACAACTAAAGACGAAGTGAATGCCATCCTCAAGGATGCTGCATTGAATGGCGAGCTCGTAGAGCAGATCCAGTACTCTTATTCAAATGAGCTGGTTTCTTCCGACCTTATCGGAAATCCTTGTTCATCCATTGTTGACAGCCCGGCAACGATCGTTTCAAAGGATCAGAAGAACGTTGTGCTTTATGTATGGTATGATAATGAATATGGATATACACGCCAGGTAATGCGTTTAGCAAAGCAGATCTCAGGCGTAATAAGAATGAGATACTACTAGAAGAAAAAGCTCCTTTAACGAGGAGCTTTTTTTTTACTTTATACGTTCCTTTTTACATCAAAGGATTCAACTTCTGCCTGATTCGGTTGAATTTAAAACCTGAAGAGTTAAATAATCTTTAAGTTTCCTCATAGAACATCGTGACAATGCCTACTGATAGCAAGGAGAAACGCAGGTTTTTCACAATCGCTTATTTTTAAGGAAATTAAACGGAAGTTTTACGTTTTGCAAATTTTATTATATTCGCTGCCATAAGTTGAGTAAATATACCCCTTGAAGCGTAGAGCACTGATTTTTCTGATCCTTCTATTACCTGGTATCCTCCATGCACAGCAATGGAAGCGCTACAGGAAAGAGCTCGTATTTGGAGCGGGAGCAACGAACTGTCTTACCGACCTTGGAGGCGCAAACCAGATAGGAACATTCTTCGCGAAGGATTTTGAAGTTGCCATGACCAGGCCTGCGTTAATGGCTGGTTACAGGTACAGACTGAACAAGTCCCTTTCTGTTAGAGGAAACCTGCATTACGGACGTATCAAAGGCAATGATCAATTAACTGTTGAGCCGGCAAGAAGCTACAGGAACATCATCGTACGCACAGACATCATTGAACTTGGCGCACAGATGGAGTACATGTTCATCAAAGAAAAAGCAGGACATCGTTACCAGATCAAAGGCGTAAAAGGCTGGAAGAATATTCACCTTCAGACATACCTTTTCGGAGGTGTTGCCGGGATCTTCTTCAATCCTCAGGGACCATTGAATGGTCGCTGGTATAGCCTTCAGCCGCTTGGTACCGAAGGACAGGGACTTGCACCAGGAACCAAGAAATATTCACGTTTTTCAGCTGTTATTCCAGGAGGTATTGGATTCAGATACGGAATCTCCAGAAAATACACGATCGGACTGGAAGCAGGAATGCGTAAGACCTTCACCGATTACCTTGACGACACACACGGCCTGTACTACAATAATTCAGAGATCGTTGAAGCCAGAGGAGCTGTTGCAGGTCACTTTGCAGATCCTAGCTCGGGCACTTACCCTGGGAATACCAAAGAAGGTGAAGTCAGAGGTCTGCCAAGAAACGACACTTACATGTTCATGATGATCACCTTGTCGCAGAAGCTAATTCCGCACCGCACAAAAGCGAAATTCTAAGCGATCATCTAAATTCATTTTCATTCTATCAATTTTATCCTTCAGCTATAATTCAGCTATGGCATTAATTGTTCGTTCTCCGGAAACACCTGACGAATTCAAGGCATATTATAAGCTTCGCCATGAAGTATTAAGAAAGCCCTGGGGTAAACCAGAAGGAAGTGAGAAAGACGAGATCGAAGACTCTGCTATCCATGCTGCTTTATTTGATGACAAAAAGATCATTGCCGTTGGACGGTTGCAGGCTAATGACAGCACAACGGGACAAGTGAGGTATATGGCTGTTGATCCTGAATTTCAGAATAAAGGAACCGGTGGAATCGTGTTGAATTACCTTGAAGAAAAAGCCGTGGAAATCGGCCTTAAAAAAGTCATTCTCCAGGCACGTGAAGAAGCCCTTAATTTTTACCTGAAAAACGGTTATAGAGTAAAAGAGAAGTCATTTTTGATGTACGAATCCATACAGCACTACCTGATGGAGAAGAATTTAGTAGCCTAATTTTCAGCGTTGTTTGTTAAAAACACGAATTGATAGTTGATTTTAACAAAAAAGTCGAATTTTTCAACATTCAAATCTCTTTTAGATTTACTTTGAATTAGAAATTAAAACAATGAAAACCAAAGAGATTAATAAAGAAAAGCTCGAGAAGATCCAGAGCTATAAAAAAACGATCAAGAAACTCGTGAAGGATCTTGTGATCATTGAAGAAGGTCTTGCTTTCGAATATGATGCGAAGCTGGATATCATTGGAAGAAAGCTGTTCAGATTAGAAGCAAGAAACTAAGCGACGACCTTAATAAAAGGTTTTACCGCTTTTTCAATTTTTGTTGCTTCTTCCCTGCTAAGCTGCCTGCCGAATCCAATACTTCTCTCCTTCGTTTTAATAAACACGGCCGGCTCTCCGATATTCCAGAATGAACTTGTCATACTGTCCCTGAATTTATTATCAGGTGCAAGAATTAATTCCTGTATTGATTCCACAGGTATAGAGAATACTGTGTCTTTCCTGCCGACACTTTTAATTTCAATCGTTCCCTCTTTTACTGTTAAGGTTTCCAGCCCTTTTTTCTTCCAGGAGTATGCATTGTAAACTGTTGCTTCGAAGTATGCCCAGAAAGCCAGGAACACAACCATTGCAAGCCTTGTCTCCTTTGGATATGGCATGAACAGGTTCACTGCAATGATGATTCCGGAAATTGTCCATAATGCCAGCCATAATGCCAGCACATTCAGTTCCTTCTTTTTGATGCTGTGATCAATTGAGATCTCAAGCGATTTAGGAGATCTGTTGAATTTTATCTTTTTTCCTTCCATCTTATAATTCGTCTGATAGCTCCAGCCATCGGTTTGTTTTTTCTTCGATCTGCTTTATCACGCCGGCAATCTCTTTGGTGGCGTTGTCAAGCTCATCATAAGAAAGATCCTGTGAAAGCTTTTTTTCAAGCTCCGCCTTTTTACTTTCCAATTCAGCGATCTGCTTTTCAAGCTGTTCAAATTCATGCCTTACTTTAAAAGATCCCTTTGGCTTAGTTTGCTCTTTCACAGCAACTGGCTCTGCTTTAGGCTTCTTTACATCATCTTTTTTCTTTTCCACTTCTATGCGCTGCTGACGGTATTGAGAATAATTCCCAGGGAAATCCCTCACTGAAGCATCTCCTTCAAAAATGAAGAGATGATCAACCAGCTTATCCATAAAATACCTGTCGTGGCTGACAATGATCAGGCAGCCGGGAAATGAAGAAAGAAAATCTTCAAGCACATTCAGGGTGATCAGGTCAAGGTCGTTTGTAGGCTCATCAAGTATCAGGAAGTTCGGATTACGCACAAGTACAGTGAGCAGGTGCAGCCTTCTTTTCTCGCCCCCACTCAGCTTGCTTACAAACTGGTGTTGCAATTCATAGGAGAATTGAAATCTCATCAGGAACTGCGCCGCGCTGATCGTTGAACCATCTGCTGTCTGTATAACATCCGCGATCTCACGGATCACTTCGATCACGCGTTTATCTTCCTTGATCTGTATTCCCTGCTGAGTGTAATATCCATACACGATGGTTTCTCCAACACTCACATTACCTGAATCAGGCTTGATCTTTTCAGTGATGATGTTCAGGAATGTTGACTTTCCGCTTCCGTTCTCCCCGATTATACCAATGCGTTCACCTCTCCGGAAAACATAATCGAACTTATTCAGGATCCTTTTCTCACCAAATGATTTGGACACTTTTTCAAGCTCAAGGATCTTCCCTCCCAGCCTGGACATCTTTACACCAAGCTTCAGATCTTCTTTGCCCTGCTGGTTTGAAAGCTTATCATCAAGCTTTGTGAATGCATCAACGCGTGATTTCGATTTGGTTCCTCTAGCTTTCGGCATTTTACGAACCCATTCCAGCTCACGACGATAAAGGTTCAGATCTTTCTGAAATTCAGACCGGGAATTCTCTTCGCGTTCAGCTTTCTTCTCGAGGAAATATTCATAGTTTCCCTCGTAATGATAGATCTTCTGATCATCGATCTCAATGATGTGATCGGTTACACGATCCAGGAAATACCTGTCGTGCGTGACAAGAATAATCGACAAGTCATCACGGGTAAGATAGCCTTCCAGCCATTCAACCATTTCTATATCGAGGTGATTTGTAGGCTCATCAAGGATCAACAGGTCGAAATTACCAAGCAGTAATCTTGACAGAGCGACTCTTCTTCTCTCGCCACCAGAAAGGTCTTTCATTTTACGATCGAGGCCACTCACATTGAGTTTTCCGAGGATCTGCTTGATCTTGCTTTCATGATCCCAGGCCTTGAGGTTTTCCATTTCTTCAAGGACATGCTGGTAACGATCATTAAAGATCCCTTTTTCAGAGAGGTCTTCATATTCTTTGATCAGAGCAGTGAGAGGATCTTTTGCATCAAAGAGGAAATCGGCAATGGTGGCAGTTTCTTCAAAGCCAGGCTCCTGTTCAAGGTAACCGACAGTAACACCCTTGTTCAGGGACACCTTACCTGCATCGGGAGGTTCCGCGCCAGCGAGGATCTTCAGCAAGGTGCTTTTCCCGCAGCCGTTTCGTCCAACAAGTGCATATTTGTCACCCGTTGAAAGTCCGAATGATAATCCCTGGAATAATAATTTTTCCCCGTAGCTTCTTTTAAGCTGTTCCGCCGATATGATGTTCACGGGTACAAAGATACGGAGGAGAATTAAGTTGCGAGTTGCTAGTTGCTAGTTTCAGGTTTAGAACAACCGTAATGCAGCAGATTTAGAACTGAATATTAGTTTAAAGTTCAAAGTTTAAGGTTCAAAGTACGATACGTATTGCCGCAAATTTAGTACTCATCCTTTGCAAACTGGAAACTGGCAACTGACTCTAAGGTTTCGAGTTGCTAGTTTCGAGTTTCGCGTTCAGGGCATCCGTAAAGCCGCAAGTTTAGTACAAATTTGGAGTTTAAAGTTCACAGTTTAAGGTTCAATGTACGATACGTATTAGAAGGTTTCGAGTTGCTAGTTTCGAGTTTCGCGTTCAAATTTAGTACTGAGTATGCTCGTGGATGGCAACTTGTAAAAAATGACCTATACATTTACTTTGGAGAACGATTAATAAATGAATGACACAGTTTATTAAGCACTCCCTTAGTACTCATCCTTTGCAAACTGGACACTGGCAACTGGCAACTGACTCAAACTGGCAACTGGCAACTCCCCTACTTCCCTTCCTTTTCCACGTACTCATACTTTATCGTTATCCCTGGCGGAACGGAATCATGATCATCTTCCTGGTATTCTTCTTCTGAAATATCTTCTTCTGGCCACACATACGGTTTCTTTTGCGGTCCTTCTTTTCGATAGACTACTGCTGATATCACTCCTGCCACGATCCCAAACAGGTGTGATTCCCATGAAACGCTTTCAATGAGCGGCAGAACGCCCCATACCATTCCGCCATACAGAAACGCAACAAGTAAAGAGAAGGCCATCAACCCTCCGTGCCTGCGAAGTATGCCACTAAGAAAATGAAATGCTGCAAGACCATAAACTACTCCACTGGCACCGATATGAAAACTTTGTCGGGCAGCAACCCAAACCCATAATCCTACAGCAATGTAAATCACAAAGAAAACCCGGTAAGAAACTTTCGGATAATAGTAATACAAAGCAAGCGATAAAAAATAAAGCGGAACTGTATTTCCGATCAGATGCTTAAAACTACCGTGAATCAATGGAGACAGCAAGATTCCAGGTAATCCGTTCAACTCTCTTGGATACACCCCAAGTGTCGCAAAATCTTTCTCAAGTACGTATTCAGAGATCCTGATGATCCAAATCAGGAGTATAAATAAGGAAGGAAAAAAGAAAGTGTGAAAAATCTTCTGTCGGTCTGTAGCAGTCAATTAACCTAAATTTAAAGATGAACTAACCTCTCAACGAACATGCCGTGATACTTTTACTGTCAATAAGGCATATTGATTGTATTATGAGGCATAAAGAGGCATTTTTTGAGTTTATGGAAAAGAATATTTTAAATCACACCCTTACTGCGGTAAACCTGTTTTTAAAGGATGGACGCAGACTCTGCGGATTATTACTGAACAACCTGAATAACCCTGAACCGGGTCCCTGGAGGTTTGTATCAAACTGGAACTTATCTGAATACGAGAAAACACAGAATGCTCGGTTTGTAGAGGTATTTTCAAATGATATGATCGACCGCATCGATCCGTACCTGAAGTAGATCAGTCTTCATGTCCGCTTAACCTGATCACCTGGTCATGCGGCTTTAACGTATCAGCAACTTCTATAATTTCTACATTTCCTTCAAGGATAGGCTGACCTGCATCCAGCCAGGCGCTATACCATACAGAAGCGACACGAAGGATCGCCATTCTCATTCTTCGTTCCACCATCTGATTAAGCTGATCCGAATATTCCCTGGAATACGATACTGAATATGTTTTGATCTCGGCTGAATTCCGCTGTTCATAGGTATATTTCAACGCTGCAGGATAACGTTCATTCAACGATGCCTCCATTAACAGCACGGAATCTTTCATTGTAAAACTTTCATGGATAATTTGCCAGCTCAGGTCAGTTACATTATCAATATAAGTGGCTCTTCCTGTAAACAGGTCATATTCCGATGAAAATAACTCAGGGATCCTTGACTCCCAGAACCCATGAATCCCTCTCTGGTTTGTTTTCTGTCCGTTATAATTAGAAGTCGTATGAAGGGGAACATGTGCATCCGCAATATAATGTCCTATGTCGGCTGAGGTACGAAGCACATACGAGATGTTCTTTTCTGAAAACGCTTTTACAAGCCTGTAATACATCCGCTGAATGTGCCAGGGAACAATGCCATGCGCCTTTAGTGTATCTTCTCCATATTTGCTTACTGCCTTGTTCCAGGCATGCGGAACTGAGTCACCTTCATAATGATCATAGTCAATATAATGCCGTGGGGCTTCTTCCTTATCGAGGTACCTGCGGTTATCAGGATCGGTCGCATGCGTTTCGAGGTAGCTGATATGCTCTTTATAGAAACTGATCAATGCGGAGGGTAAACAGAAAACTGCATTCCGATTGATCAGGCGATGTGCAAAGAATCCCCAGGAATTCACCTTTGCAGGTAGGAGCAGCAAGCAGGCAATCAGGCAAGCTGATAAAAATAAAGGAGGACTACTAAAACCCGATGTTCCTGAGCTCCTTCCCTTCCAAAACAGGAAGAACAGGCGCTTTATCAATTTCAAGACAATACCGGATATCTTTCTCGAGATCCAGCTTCTCAAGCCTTTTACGATGTGATGAATTTGAAAGAAACCCATAAATATCCTTCTCCGCTTTTTCGTACAAAATAGTCGCTGAAAGCGTCGAATCACAAGTGGTTTCAAACTTAAGTGTTTCAATAAGGTTCCTTGCGACAGCGCCTGCGAACAGGGTATCTTCAAGGTTGAACTTATTTTTCCATCCGGAGCATAGGAGAACGACATCCGTTCCCTGCTCTTCAAGCCACTCACAAAGCAGTGAATAATTCAGGAACGAGCCTATTACGACCTCTGAGGCATGACGTGCCGCATTGATCGCCTGGGTTCCATTCGTGGTAGTGATCACGATCGTCTCGCCTTTGATCCCCTCATTCATATAACTGAATGGTGAATTTCCAAAGTCAAACCCTTCCACGATCATTGCGTTTCTTTCAGCAGCTGCCAGGTAACCCTGTTTTTTATATTCCAGGGCTTCCTCCACCGTCGCGACAGGTATGATACCCTTTGCTCCATAGTGAAATGCCGTACAGATCGCAGAGGTTGCCCTGAATATATCTATGACAACTACAATGGCATTGTCATGATGAAAAAGTGGATATGCTTCGGGGGTGAAACAAACTTCCAGTAAAGGCTTTCTCAATTCTTCTTAAAAAATGGGATTCTGACTACTTTCGCTTTGATGGCCTTGTCCCGGATATTTACATAGATCTCTGAATCAGGTTTTGCATAGGCCTGATCTACATAACCCATTCCTATTGCTTTCTGTAATGATGGTGATTGTGTTCCTGATGTTACCTTTCCAATCGTTTTACCTTCGGCATCCCTGATCTCATAATCATGTCTCGGAATACCTCTGTCGATCATTTCAAACCCTACCAGCTTGCGTCCTACTCCTTTTTCCTTCTGCTCTAAAAGCTGTGAGCTGTTGATGAATGCCTTGTTGAATTTTGTGATCCAGCCAAGACCTGCTTCGATCGGTGATGTGGTATCATCGATATCATTTCCGTAAAGACAGAATCCCATCTCCAGTCGGAGTGTATCCCGAGCCCCTAGTCCGATTGGCTTTATTCCAAATTCTTTTCCTGCTTCGAAGATCCCGTTCCACATTTTTTCAGCGACCTCATTCTCGAAGTAAATTTCAAATCCTCCAGCTCCGGTGTAACCTGTGTTTGAAATGAGCACATTATCAATCCCATTGAATTTTCCTTTTTTAAAGGTGTAGTATGGAATGGAAGAAAGATCGATATCCGTAAGCTTTTGCAATGTCGCTTCCGCTTTTGGTCCCTGCACTGCAAGTAATGATGTCTGATCAGAAATATTTTTCATCTCCACCCCAAACGTATTGTGCTTGCTGATCCAGTTCCAGTCTTTCTCTATATTGGAAGCATTCACCACAGCCATATAGGTTTCTTCATCAATCTTGTAAACCAGAAGATCATCCACGATCCCACCCTGCTCATTCGGAAGGCATGAATACTGTACCTTGCCTGGCGTCAGTGCGCTCACATCATTGGATGTCACTTTCTGAAGCAGATCAATCGCCTGCTTTCCCTTCAGAATAAATTCACCCATATGCGATACATCAAAAACACCAACGCTGGTCCTGACTGTATTATGTTCTTCGTTTACGCCTGTGTACTGGACCGGCATATTATATCCCGCGAATGGAACCATCTTGGCTCCCAGCGACTGATGTACGTGAGTTAATGCTGTATTCTTCATGTTTTTCGGTGAACAAATTTAGAAATTTGATTTTATTAGACTCTACTGAATATTCCTGCTCAACTTTCTCCCTTGTCTTCAATGACAGTTTATCAATCAGTGAATGATCATTCAGCAGCTGATCAAGGTAGTTAAACCATTCCTCTTCATTTCTGCAGATAAATCCATTAATTCCATGATCAACGATCTTTGTATTAACTCCTACAGGACTTACCAGTGCCGGAATTCCAAGCGCCATATACTGCAATGCCTTGAATCCGCATTTGCCTTTTGCCCAACGGTCATCTTCCAAAGGCATAAGGCCGATATCAATTCTTGCAAGATCTTCAATTTCAGTATCCTTCTTCCACTTGATAAACCTGACAACAGGCGATATACTGGATGGCGAGCGATCAGAGATAAGATGAAATTCAAACGGATGCTTCAATGACAACCTTTCCAAAACAGGAAACAACGCTTCAACATAACGCACGGTTGAATGTGAGCCCGTCCACCCGATCACCACAGGATTCGAGAGCTTCTTCCCTGGCCTGTTATGATAATTCTTTGTATCGATGGTTGTAGGATTATAAACCACATGGGGGTTGATAAGCTTCGCAAAGGAGCAAAGGAAATTATTACCACAGCTCACTTTGTAAGACCATTTCACAAGCAGCTTCACCGTTGAATAAAACTTCAGAAAAACAAAGAACCTGTTTGAATCAGATGCATTAGGGATCCAGATCGCGTCATCAAAATCATAAATGATCTTCTTCCGGAAAACCTTTGCTATCAGGAATTCAATGATTGGAGGACCTATAGGTACAACTTCTCTGTGAATGAAAATGTATTCATATTGATGAAGTGAAAACAAATCACCGATCCTTCGGAGAATGCCACGCAGGATACATAGCGCTTTCCAGATGAATAAGCCTTCTTTATACCAGTTGGTGAATGCCTTTTGTGAGAGGAACGGACTAAGTCTGTATGAAATACCTTCGTCAGAAAGCTTATCAAGATACTGTTCAAACCTGAAACGCTGACTTGGCGCCATTCCCGCTGGATAGGGGATCAGGAACAATATTCTTTTCATCCGGGCTACAAATATACTAAAATCGGAACCAGCTTCATTCCCAACTGAATATTCATTCCTGATATCCTATAAACCCCGCTTCCACGTGATAAATGATTGGTATATTTGCACCACCAAAATGTTTCCTCACAAAGTCATTATTCCCAGGTGGGTCATACTTATTATCGACCTGATTACCTGTGTTGTCAGTCTTGGACTCGCATACCTGCTGCGGTTTAATTTTGATATACCCCGGATTGAATTTGAACGTATGCCTGTGGTGTTCGGAATGGTGATCTCCACAAGGTTCATCAGCTTCCTGATTGCACGTACATACGTTGGCATCATTCGATACACTTCAAGTAAGGATGTACAGCGGATCTTTACCGTTGTTACACTTGGCACCTGCCTGTTCGCGATCTTCAACCTCGTTACCTATTTCTATAACGAAAAGATCTACCTCCCCTTTTCCGTACTCCTGATTGAATACCTTTCAACGATGGTCGCCCTGATTGCGGGGAGAATCCTCATCAAAGTGCTTTATTTTGAATTCAAGAACGGAAACATGCCTAAAACCAAAGTCATCATCTTTGGAGCAGGTGAATCAGGAATCATAGCAAAACGTACGCTCGACAGGGATGCAGGAACCAAGTACAAGGTCATCGCATTTCTCGATGATGATAAAAGCAAGATCGGTAAGAAGCTGGAAAGTGTTTACATTCTTCATGCATCAAAACTCGAGGAATTGCTCCAGGATAATGAGGTTGCTCATGTGATCATATCCATCCAGGACCTCAGCCCTGCCATCAAACAGGACATTGTCGAAACCTGCTTTCGCTACAACACCAAGGTTTTAAACGTTCCACCCGCAACACGATGGATCAATGGTGAATTAAGCTTTAAGCAGATCAAACGCATCAACATTGAACAGCTCCTTGAACGTGATCCTATTGTGCTAGATAGTGAACGTATCCGAAAGCAGCTTAAGGATAAAGTAGTTCTTATCACTGGCGGAGCGGGATCCATTGGAAGTGAAATGGCCAGGCAGGTTTCCAGATTCAATCCAAAGAAGCTGATCCTGCTTGATCAAAGTGAATCTGCCTTATACGACATCGAACTTGAGCTTGCAGAGAAAGTGAAAGCACGGATCTGTGAAGTTGTTATAGGCGATATCAGGAACACTGAAAGAATGGAGAATCTCTTCAGGACCTTCAAGCCTGATGTTGTTTACCATGCAGGAGCCTACAAGCACGTGCCTATGATGGAGAACAACCCATCCGAAGCAGTCCTGACAAACGTATGGGGAACCAAAGTCATTGCAGACCTCTCTGTAAAGTATCGTGTGAAGGAATTTGTGATGGTCTCTACTGACAAAGCAGTAAACCCCACCAACATCATGGGTGCATCGAAAAGAATTGCAGAGATCTATACACAGGCACTTTCGAAGACACCAAACTGTCCGACCAAATTCATCACCACCCGGTTTGGTAACGTACTTGGCTCTAACGGTTCGGTCATTCCACTTTTCAGAAAGCAGATAGAACAAGGTGGTCCCATTACGATCACACACCCCGACATCACACGTTATTTTATGACGATCCCCGAGGCATGCCAGCTGGTTCTTGAAGCCGGAGCAATGGGGAAAGGCGCGGAGATCTTCATTTTCGACATGGGCACATCTGTTAAGATCGTTGACCTCGCTAAAAAGATGATCAGACTTTCAGGACTTACGCTAGGGAAAGATATCCAGATTGTTTTCACAGGGCTCAGACCTGGGGAGAAGCTTTACGAAGAGCTACTCAACGATCAGGAAAACACCGTTAAAACACACCACAAACAGATCATGGTTGCCAGGGTGCGTGAGTATGATTTTAACACCATCTCAAAAGATATTGATCTCCTGATCTCCTTATTCCACGGGCAGGATAACATCTCACTCGTGAAAAAGATGAAAGAGATCGTACCTGAATTCAAAAGCAACAATTCAGTTTTTGAAGATCTTGACAGGAAAGTCGGAGATCCCGTTGTTCGTACAATAGAAGAAAAATAACGCTTATGCATCAAAAGGTTCTGATCCTGAATAATGAGCAGGTCTCCAGGAAGATCGACCGCATCGCTTACCAGATCTATGAGAATAACTTCGAGGAAGGTACAGTGATGATCGCGGGAATTGTTGATCGCGGCTACCTGCTTGCATCGAAGATCGCTGAGAAGCTCAAGTCGATTTCAGACCTCAATATTGAACTTGTGAAGCTTGTTCCAGAAAGAAACAACATGATCGCCGGTGATGTGAAAATGCAGCCACTAAAAAGCGTTGAGAACAAATCGATTGTTGTTGTAGATGATGTACTGAATACAGGAACCACACTGATCCACTGCCTGAAGCATTTTCTTTCACACCCGGTTAAAAAGTTAGCGACAGCTGTGCTTGTTGACCGCAACCATAAAGATTTTCCGGTGAAGGTGGACTTCATAGGCCTTCAGGTTTCCACCACGATGAAAGAGCATATACAGGTTGAATTTGGCGTTGACGGGAAGACCGAAGCTTACCTTGTTTAATGCGCCTTTTTACAGCTAACCCCGAAGCAAGAGCCACACTAAGAATTCCTGAATTCAGAAGGTTTGTAGCAGCGAGGTTCTTTATCACCATAGGAATTCAGATCCAGTTCATTGTTGTTGGCTGGGAAGTATATTCTGCAACGCATGATCCTTTGTCTTTAGGATTGATCGGCTTATCAGAAGCACTCCCATTTATGGCCATCGCGTTGTTCGGAGGACACCTGGCAGATGTTACAGACAGAAAAAAGCTTCTAATTATCTTCAATGGCATCCTGCTGTTTTCAGTATTGGGAATGTTCCTGCTATCCTATTCAGGTCTTTCAGGTAAAGCATTGTGGCCATTGTACGGCATCGTTGCGATCACGGGGATTGCACGAGGATTTATCGCACCCGCTTTCCCAGCTTACATGGGTCAGCTGATCCCCCGGCATTTGCTTCCTAACGCTTCTGCATGGAACAGCACCTTCTGGCATATTGCTGCAGTATGTGGTCCGGCTTTAGGTGGACTTATTTATGGCTTTTTCGGAGGACCGATCGCTTACCTGGGAACCTTTATCTTCATGCTGATCGGGTACCTTTTCATTGTTTCACTTCCAAAGCTTGGAATAACCGCCAAAGCAATCAAGGAGCCGATCTTTCTGAGTCTGAAGAAAGGACTGCGTTTCGTATTCACCAACCAGATCATACTTGGTGCACTAACATTGGATCTCTTTGCCGTATTCTTTGGAGGAGCAGTGGCGATGCTGCCAATGTTCGCTTCGGAGATCCTACATACAGGACCAGTTGGATTGGGATTCCTGCGGGCAGCACCAGCCAGCGGCGCGATCATCATGGCGCTGATCCTTGCTTACAGACCAGTCACTGTAAATGCCGGAAGAAAGCTTTTCCTGAATGTTGCGGCATTTGGAGTATGCATGATTGCATTCGCACTATCAACCAATGTGATCGTGTCATTTCTGATCCTGGCAATTAGTGGTGCCGTTGACAATGTCAGTGTAGTGATCAGGTCAACGATCCTGCAACTGCAGACACCCGATGAGATGCGCGGACGGGTGATGTCAGTGAACAGTATATTCATCGGCTCATCCAATGAGATTGGTGAAATGGAATCCGGAATAGCTGCAAAGATCATGGGGCTGATACCTTCGGTTATTTTCGGAGGCTGTATGACGATCCTTTCTGTTGCGAGTATTTATAAGCTAGCGCCGAAGCTAGGGAAGTTGAGTTTGCATGCGGAGGATTGAAACTGTTTCGAGTTGCTAGTTTCGCGTTTCGGGTTTGGGTCCGTATAACCGCGAGTTAAGTAGCCTTCCGAAGTTTAAAGTTCAATGTTTAAAGTTTAAAGTGGAATACGTAATGCAGTGGAATTAGTGAGTTTTGTTCTCAACCCCTTCTCCTGCCAACTAAACCAAATCACCATAGCAATCCGAATGCCCCGGTGAAGCACCCTTCTTTTGTCAACTGAAAACTGGCAACTGGAAACTGGAAGCTGGCAACTGGAACTGCCAACTGCATACTTAAAACTGCCAACTGATAAAATCAACTCGCAATCCGAATGCCCCGGTGAAGCACCCTTCTTTTGTCAACTGGAAACAGGCAACTGGAAACAGGCAACTGCAACTGGCAACTGGAAAAATCCTACCTCACAAACACTTCCTTGTCCTTCTTGCCAAGCATCACTCCTACCGGCTTAAGGAATCTGTCTTCAAGGCCGGCTTTCTTTGCCACTTCGATATACCTCGAAACATATTTAGGATCTACTGAAACAAGCAGTCCGCCGCTGGTTTGTGGATCAGACAGCAAAATAAATTCCAGGCCTTCCACACCACTCACCTTTTCAGCGTAAGCTTTCCAATTACGGGTAGTATTATCAGGATACACAAACCCGTTCATCAGGTCCCTGGTTTTGCTTAATAAGGGAAGTCCCGAAAGTTCGATCTCTGCTGTCAGGCCTGATGCTTCAGTCATTTCTATTAAATGTCCTAACAATCCAAAACCTGTTACGTCAGTGATCGCATGAATGCCTTTCAATCCTGAAATCTCGGCCCCAAGCGTATTGAGCTTCATCATCCATGAAACCATTTCTTTATATGCCTCAGCATCAAGCATGCATCTTTTATGTGCTGTGGCATACATGCCTAATCCAAGTGGCTTGGTAAGAAACAAGAGGTCACCTTCTTTCGATGATCCATTTCGTTTGATGCTCCCTTCTGCAACAGTACCGTTGACACTCAATCCGAAAAATGGTGCAGGACTGTCGATGCTATGCCCTCCTGCCAATGGAATTCCTGCAGCTTTACAAACATCCTTTGCACCCTGCATCACTCTTCGTGCATGGGATACAGGTATCGTCTGAATCGGCCAGCCGAGAATTCCCAGGGCCATGAGTGGTGTCCCTCCCATCGCGTAGATGTCACTGATTGCATTCGTTGCTGCGATCGCACCAAAATCATAGGGATCATTCACAATGGGTGTGAAGAAATCTGTGGTGCTGATCAGGCAGCTTCCATTTTCCATTCTGATCACCGCCGCATCATCCCTGGACTCATTGCCAACAAGCAATCCGGGAAAGTTCTCCGCTTTGCGTTCACCAAGAATGTTCTCAAGCTCCGCCGGACTGATCTTGCATCCACATCCCGATCCTTTTGAAAAATCAGTTAACCTGATCTCTTCGACTACCTCTCTCATTTTTATACTGCTTTGGAATCATTCACCAATATGGCGTTCCTGGATTCCTGTATGATCCCTTTGATTTTTTCTATAAAAACATCATCTCCGAACTCCATGATTCTTATTGTTGACTGGTCACGAAGGCTTTTTCCATAGGAATAGGTCTTGTCGTAATAGGTTAGTATGTCTGTGATCCAGCCTTTGATGTCGCCTGTGAGCACTTTCTGCACTGCATCTGCCATCCGCTGATGACCTAACCTTTTTGTAAGCTTTCTTGTATTTTCTGCAAGCACTTCTGCATTGAAATGTCCGTATTCAGAGGCAAGCCTGGAGACCCGTGTTTCAAATGGTATGCAGATTTCAAGTACAGGCGCTTTTCTGATAAGTTCATATAACTCATCTGGGATCTTCACTGAGCCGATCAGCCTGCTTTCATTTTCGAGCCAGATCATCTTTGATGCGTCACATCGTTCAAGGTCATTGGCAAGAAGGTTTTCAAATTGCTCGTAGCTGGGTTGCTGGTCCATTCCAAGACCTCCGAAAGCGGAACCCTTATGACGGGCAAGTCCTTCTAAATCGATCACCTGCTCTCCATGTTGACGAAGCAGATGAAGGACTTCTGTCTTGCCCGAACCTGTAGATCCACCAAGAATCAGCAAATTATATTCCCTGGAGCAAACTTCAAGTACATGTGCTCTGTATGCTTTATATCCGCCTTTCAGTATCGAGACCTTGAATCCCGACATGTTCATGATCCAGGCCATGATGTTGCTTCGCATGCCTCCTCTCCAGCAATATACCTTGATCTTTTTGGTGGGTGCATGTTTGAGAACCTCTTTGATGAAGATGGAGAATTTGTGGCCAACAAGCTCAAATCCTTTGATGACAGCGGGTTCTCTGCCTTCTTTCTTATAGCATGTGCCCACGATCTTCCGTTCTTCATTGTCAAGAAGCGGAATGTTGATCGCTCCTGGAATATGCCCGTGGTGATATTCGCCAGGACTTCTTACATCGATGATCACATCTGCTCCGGATATATCAAGAAATTCGGAAACCGTTTGCTGTAGCGCCATACAGTAAAGTTACATATTCGATCTAATAAGACACACTATGTGTGAGCATCGGCAAAAAATTATTGGAAAAAGGATGGATCAAAGTGACAAGAAGAATCTGTCAATTTCAATGATCATCGCATCTTGATCTTTCTCATGGCAAACAGGCACATCTTCAAAAGTATCCAGCCATGCCTGAATCGTAAGATGTTTGTTTTCCCATACACCCTTTTCCTGTAGTGTACCGGCAGCTCCTTCATGCAAAGGTTTAGCTTATATGCTCCGAAGAGAAGATCATAATCACCGAAAGGATCCATGTCGCCAAAGTAAGCCCTGTTACGCTCAAGCAATTCATAATCCTTTTTAAAAAGCACTTTGGTCCCACAAAGGGTATCCTTGAACCTCTGGTCCATCAGCCATGTAAAGAACACACTAAAGAACTTGTTGCCAAGGAGATTCAGAAAGCGCATGGCATGTTTATCCATAGGATATACGAGCCGTGAACCATTTACGAAATCGGCCTTACCGCTGGCAATGACATGATAAAACTTTGTCAGGTCCTCTGGAGGAACGGTGAGATCAGCGTCAAGAATCATCAGGATATCTCCTTTGGCTTGATTAAATCCTGATCTCACGGCATCACGTTTCCCTTTTGTGGTTGTCTGAATGGCTCTGATGTCATGGCTTCCGGCGTATTTCTCTTTCACCCTCAGGATCTCCTGCCAGGTGTCATCCGTTGAATTGCTTTCAGAAAAAATGATCTCAACTCCTTTGCCCAGCATCGGCATTCTCTTTACGACGCCTTCAATATTTCCAGATTCATTGCGGGCAGGAATCACAACAGATACGTGATGTGCTTCCTCCTCTCCTTCTGACACCGGCCATGCGAATGTGAAGTTGTTGATGCAGAGATGATCGATCAACGGTATTTTGGCAATGACTTTATTCAGGAAAAATGAAATAACGGGAATATACACGGGCAACAATGTTCGCCGGGTGTTCCTGTAAACTTCAAACCCTGAAAGATGAAGCAGGTTGTTGATATCGGCCAGTGAAAGCCAGTTTTGCTGTGGTGTTTTTGTTTTATACCCGATCCATTCGCCAAACCTGAGAACTGGTTCCCAAAGAAAGTTGTAGGATGTCACTAAGATCTTGGTTCGTTTATGACATACTTTATGCAGCTGGGTGAAGACTTCCTGCACATCATCAAGATACCCGATCAGATTTGAAAGAATGACCAGGTCATAGGTTGAATCAAGTTCTAAGTCTTCTGCATCCATTAACCTGATGTCAAGCAAAGGAAACTGCTTCCTCGCTGCCGACACCATGCCTTCACTGAAATCGATGCCTGTCTTCTTCTTTGCTTTAATACCCTGCAGGAGCTCACCTGTTCCGCAACCTATTTCAAGCACCGAGGTGTCTTCTGTAATAAAGTAATCGCAATAGTGTGTGATATCATCCCAGTAAAAAGATTTGTCTCTTCTGGCCTTCACACGGGATGTGGAAAGGAAATCAAAATAGGCTCTCTTCTCGTTTCTCGTCATCAGAAGTTCTTTCGATAATCTTCCGAAACAAATACACGGAATGTCTGGTCAAATGCAGGTGATGTGCTTACTGCACGAACTATATGCGGAAACTTTGTTTCAGGACTCCAATACTTTCCATTGGCAGCCTTCAGGTAAAATTGATTTCCTGTTCCTTCAATATAGCCAAAGAGGAATTTCTCATCATTCGTAATAACCGGTGAATCCGCCACCAGGAGATCATGTATGTTTCTCTTTAGTGATACAAACCTGCCGGAGATCGTTTTAATCGCCACCGTGTCACCGTTAAGATGGTAGATAAAATACTGTTCATCAAGAGTGATCTCATTAAAATAACTTGCAAGGATAAAATCCGCTTTGGCGCTTGCTGAAACGAAAAGCTGATTAGCTCCTCTGATATACACTGTGTCAGTGTGCTTAAGTGAATTGAATTGTTTCAACGAGTATTCGATCTGTGGAAGGTCATTGACTCTCCTTCTCCAGTTGTATGGCTTTAGCGCATCAACCCACTCCGGTGATGTTTTCGTTTGAAAAAATCCTTTAAAATAGGCCTGCCTGCTCATGTCATCGTAATGAATCAGTCCATTTTTGTATTGCCATGTCTGAAACATGTTTAACAGGAGAGTGAAAAAAATGAAAGCCATAAGCAAAAACCGGAACCCTGTCTTTAAGCCCTGATCAACGAACATGGCGAATGGAATTGCCAGGAAACAGTAGTAGTCAATAAGTGGTCTTACCCCCCAGCTGATCCCATAGCTCCAAGCCCACCAGGATGAGATGATGTAAACTGTCAGCAGCATCAGAACCATCACTGCCCAGAAATAAGGCCTCGCTCGTTTATACACAAGGTACATTCCCGGAATTGTCAACAACAGCACTGGAGAATATATGAAGAAACCTTTTCTGAAACTGAAGAGCAGCGGAATGATCTGCGGACTATCAAAAATGAAACGTTCATTTTTATACACGTCATATAGCCAGGAGCCTGTCGCTGTTTTCCAATAAATAAACTGGACAGATCCAATTAAAAGCATGAGGATCATTCCTGATATCAATGGCTTCAGGTTAGAAATCATCATTTCATAAGATGGTCGGATTCCTTTTGACAATATAAAATGCAGCATGAAAAAAATGCTGATGAAAAGGGATAACGGCCTGATGAGAATGACCAGGGCAAAGAGCACAAGAAAGATCAGCAGAGGCTTGTTCCGATCGTTTTCACACCAGCTTAAATAGAAATACAGGCATGCACTTAGCAAAGAAAAGGAAACCGAATGCGTCATCAGTCCTTCAAATGTTGAATAGTAAAGCAGATTGGTACCGATTACCAGCGAGATGAGTGTTAATGCAACTGCTCCCTCACTGAACCACCTGAGCAGCACTTTCCGGAGGTAGTAAAGTCCAATGGCGAGATATATAAAGACACCAAGGCTCATGAAATTCTGGTATGGCATGGAATAGCCATCAACCACAGCCCCACTCAGTTTGGCGTAAACATGGCCTGCCAGAAAAAAGGGAGACATTACAAGGCTGAATCCTATTGGATGTTTGATCAGCTTCCGGCCATCTTCAATTCTGTAAAACCAGATCTTGTCCTTGAAATAAGCGGGATCCTTATCTATGAAATTTAATTTGAGGTCCTTATAAACAATCGCCGCAGGCAGGTATGCATAGAAGCTTGGAGCATCCACAATCACCCTGTTTTGACGGAATAGTCCAAACGAAAGCGACACAACAAATAGAACCGCCAGGATAGCGGGAATGCTGTATAGACTCCATCTTGCTCCGATGTGATGTTTCATAAGTCAGTGCGAAGATAAGCAAGTCCAACATGTGCCCATGAAGCCTTGTCAAATCAATAAGGAAGCTGAAATGATTTTGTTACCGGACCTTTTCCAGGATGCCAACACTCTCCAGGGAAATTCTTCTGTGCATCTGTGGTCTTTTGCATTCCTTCTCAACCCACACCTTCTCTTTATGAAGGTATTGTACATAAAAGCTGAGCTTGCAATCACCGCGTGGGGAAAGATAAAAATCTGCAGGAAACTCACTGCCTGCCCCACTTTTGATCATTGGTTCATCCTTTACAGATCTGCGCTGGGCCTGTCCTTTGGCCGACATGGAAGCCATATCTCTCAGATCTTGCGATAACAGCGTATATTCAAAAACAGAATCTGATTTCCAGCGTATGGTAAGAGTCTGGAGAATAGTATCGTTTCCAAACTGGTAAACCGTAGAATCAGTCGGCATCGGACTATCAGGCTTAGCCATCAATCCAACGGATACACACATTAAAACGATCAGGATTCTCAGGCTCATATTATATGAATTAATTAACGCTCGTACTTCCAGTTTCTTTTCTTGCCCTCCGCGATCCATTCAACGGCAGTTTCAACCCTTTTATTTTTAGTAGCATCGGTTTTCGCTTCATTGATCCATTCAGCATACTCGTTTCTTGACGAAGGGCTGAACTCTTCAAAATGCATTTTGGCTTTTTTGTTTTTATTGATCGCTTCAAGTAGAATTGGAGGCGTCGGAACGACCTTGGCGGTTTTCGCTTTTGGTACCTTCAATCCTTCTTCATTGATGCGGATGGCTTCCTGGATATATCCTTTAAGGATCTTGTCACCTGGCAGGTCTTTCAATGAGGTGATCCTTCCAAAATGTCCCATTGCTGACTCACCCATCGGAACAAGAAGTTTATTCGCATCCTTCATCAGTGCCGCCTTGGGAAAGCTGAACGCGCAATGCTGTTTGAATGACGCAACACTGCAAATGGTTCCTTTGTAATCAAAATGAGGAAAGCTCCATTTGATGGTTTCTGTCACTCCAGGGCAGGCCTCATGGACGATGGAGCGAATATGTTCAAGAATGGGCTTTGCAAAATCGGCTGACTTTTGAATATAGTCATCAACACGTGGGTCAAACTCAGACATAGAAATTAATGTTGTTCCGATTGAAAAAGCAGGATGATCGTTTCAAAGCTCACCGGCTTTGGCTGCTCTTCAATAAGCTGATGGATCGTTTTTAATTCTGCAGCTGTGAAGCCTCTGCTTTCAAGGTATTTCCTGTCTTCTGCCCAGTTCTCCTTCTTCGCAGGTTTCTTCAGAAATGCAGCGTCTTTGATCTCGTTTCCTCGGACATTCAGGTAATCATGTGTTTTTTTGATGGCCTGGATCTCACGAAAAAGATCCTTGTATGTCTCTTTCTTTTTATCAGCTTCAAACTTGTTGTAGATGTAATTCAGGTAGGATGCTTTTCCAAAAACATTCACATCAATGGAATCAATTCCGCAACCTTTGAGTTTGATGAATTCATGCCAGAACTCAGACCTGTCGTGAAAAACAAGCTCTTTGGACATCATCTGTTCACAGTCTTTTTTTTGACCTACAAGCACTTTTGCCGAGGTTAAAAAGACAACAGAAATCAATAGGATCTTTGTATAAGTATGCATCATTCTCTCGCATCTGGTCTGCTTTTCAAAATTAACATTAAACTGGCAGACTGTATTTAAACGGAAAGAAATGTGATTTGGTTATCATGGTCATGCTGCACCGATATGGCCATCCATTTCCATGAAATTCAGAAGCTGGAAAGGCATTCGTTTTCTTGAAAGATCCAATAAAAGCTGGTAGTTCAGAAAAGGACTGTCCCACGGCTTTCCATAAAAGAGGTCGCGGTTGAATGCAGTCATGCCATACAGATAAAACCTTCCGTTTGCTGTTGGCCCCAGCACCACCTGCACTTTATTCAGCTCTTCAAAAGCTTCTTTGATGCAGTTTTCAATACCATCAAAGGATGCTGTAACAACCACCACTTTTTTGAAACCTGCGGAAAAGCCTGCGCAGAACATCATTTCAAGCTTCTGACCAGGATCCTGTGAGTTGATCAGGCTCAGTTCATCATTGATGATACGGTCATCAGGATTCAATACAGTGCATCCAAGCTGTTCGCGATTGAGTGAATACGACTCACCACTCGAAAGGATAAGCAGGTTATCCAGCGCCCTCGATGTTTTTAATACGGGGACTTTTGAAACACGTTCTTCCATAACAATAAAGGGGATTTGCTAATGGAATGAAAATTCTATGCCATGTGTCTGATTATTGCATGAATTACCTTTTGCGAAATTTACCAGCCTTTTATTTGCCATAAATTTTCCATCACTTATCATCAATCTTTTCTTTAATAAGTATGCTTCATTAATATCTGAATTTTCACGTCCGGTAATAACATACACAACATCCTTTCTCCCTTATTTGGCATAGTCTTTATCAGGATAAAGGGTAAAAAGTACAGATGCCATTTACATTCAGAAATTCAAAAGGAGAAACGTATTATCTGCATTCGACGGATGCAGGTAAACACAGTGAGGGGGAGCTTTATTACTTTGCCAAGAGAGCGGGTGAAAACGTGGTGGACGATTTGCCATCTGATTTCAAGGTGATCGAAAGTGACAGAACAGGATTGCCAGTGGTAAAAAGGAAACAAAGGGATATTCAATGAGCGAAGTAACGTCACCTATACATTCAGGATTCACGGCTGCAGAAAAGCGAACCTCAGCAGGAAGCGTCATCCACAGCCTCCAGTTTGACAAGCAGGATGCATATGATCCATTGATCCGGTTCGAAGAATTCTTTTTCGAATCTGGAGATGGTTATCCTTCTCGATTCATTACACAGCTTGAGGAATTCGTGTATATGATCTACGGAGAGATCCATCACGCGGATGATCTTGGAAACTCAAAAAGCATCCGAAGCGGTGAAGCGCTCAGGATCATCAGCGGGAAAGGTGTACATGTCTCTGAAAAAGCACAGGGCAATGGGATCAGTCATGGCATCAGGCTGTGGGTGAACACATGTCGTGAAGACAGGAACAAGCTCGCTGATTTCAGTGTTGCACGGCAGGAAGAAATCCCTGTGACGGAAAATGACAACCTGGTGATAAAGACTGTAGCCGGTGATGATTCTCCACTGAAAGTGTGTGGTGAAATCATTATTAAAGACATCCTGCTTTCTTCAGGTTCTTCGATAAGACTGGAATGTAATCCGAATCACCTTTTGTTCCTGTATAACCTGAGTGGCAACAATGGAGAAGTTGAGATCAACAAAGAGCTACTCGCTCCGGGAAAGGCCGTCATGCTGAATCAGAAAGACCACCTGATGATCCATGCGCTTGAAATGCCTGCAAGGTTCATCTTTGTTTCCGCCGCACCCGTTGGTGAACCGAACTCATCCGAAGAGCTTGTTACCTGGTACTGATAAAACAAAAATGATCCGGCTCTTTTATGGGCTGACTGTTCCTCCGGAGGTTGCAGCATATCTGAACATTATCTCATCACTCAATAAGGCGATCAGGTGGATACCGGAAGAAAACCTGCATCTGACCTTACTGTTCATAGGAGACATACCATCTGAAACTGCAGAAAAGATCATCGCGCTGGAACCTGCAACATCCCGGGGATTTGAAATCAGGATTGAAAACGCCGAATTAAAAAACAAGCACACAGGGGGTTTGATCTGGCTGAAATGCTCCTCTCCGGAAGGAATAAGATCACTGCATAAAAAATTGCTGGAAGCTGTTAGTGGCGTTACACGGCTTAAAGATGCGGATCGTCCCTTCATGCCGCATATTACGATTGTAAGAAGCCGTCAGAAATTCCACCTTGATTTTCCACAGCCTCCGTCAATTACCTTCAATGTTTCTTCGTATCATCTCTACCAGTCTATCCAATCGAAAGATGGCGTGAGGTACCGGTCATTAAAAGAGTATAAACTTCAAGAGGAAGATGCTGAATAAAAAAAGCTCCCATTCATTTAAGAACGGAAGCTTTATGTTTTTGAAGTGGTATATTACTTAGAACCGAAGCGGTATGCAACACCAACATGACCGGAGATGGTCGAGTTGATCACACTGTTTTTGTTTGTAACATTTTCACTCAGGTCAGAGATGCTTCTGATGTAACGAATATCGACAACTGCATAGATCTTTGAAGTGATCGCATAGGTTGCTCCTGCACCAACAGCTACAGCAACATCAACAGGAGAATATTCATTTGCAATGTTCTCATCAGTGATCACACCTTCAGAAAGGATCGAATCATTCTGGGTAAAGTTGTAGCTGATCTCTCTTTTTGCATCGAAACGTATACCGAAGGTAGGACCTGCATATACACGGGGACGGAATTTAGCGCTGTCGCTGAAGAAATTATAGCTCACTAAAATAGGAACATCGATGTAATGAAACTGGATATCATAATCAAGTCTCTTGGAGATCTTCGTTACTGAATCAAGAGTTGACAGTGTATAGTTGATTCCTCTTGGAGAATAAAGCAGTTCAATATTATACTTCAGGTGCTCCTTCTCGCCATACTGGAAAAAGATACCACCGGAAGGGCTGATCTTTGATTCGGAATTATCATTGAATCCTTTGATGCTGGAGTGATTCACGCCACCTTTTATTCCACCCAAAAGGGTTTGTGCCTGAAGGCCATTGAATGAAAACAATGCCAGGGCAACTCCAAATCCAGTAATTAACTTTTTCATTTCGCTTACTTTTTTAACGGGTCTAAAGTTATAAAAAAATTGAAAACCGTATTTTTATCCGAGATACATGGCATCTTACTCCATTTTAGCTAAGCCAGCGAAAGAAAATTATCCTTCAACCATCACGCCTGATGTAGCATTCAAGGTGCCAGTGCATTTCAAGGGTGCCCGGGATGATTATGCGACAACCTGAAGAAATTTTAGAGCAATATTGGGGATTCAGGTCATTCCGACCTCTGCAGAAGGACATCGTGCTTTCTGTGGTATCCGGGAAAGACACACTTGCCCTCCTACCCACGGGCGGAGGAAAATCGATCTGCTTCCAGGTGCCAGCTTTGATGCTGGATGGAATCTGCCTTGTCATCTCTCCCTTGATCGCCCTGATGAACGACCAGGTTTCAAACCTGAATAAACGGGGGATAAAAGCAATTGCCATCACATCAGGAATGGATCGGAAGGAGATCGACATCGCCCTCGATAACTGCATTTATGGTGATATCAGGTTTCTGTATGTATCTCCTGAACGGTTGTCGGGAGAACTTTTTCTCACTCGCCTGGAACGAATGAAGGTCGGTCTGCTCGCCATTGATGAAGCGCATTGCATTTCTCAATGGGGATATGACTTCCGTCCCTCCTACCTTAAGATCTCTGATCTGCGTGAACATCTTCCCGGTGTCCCGGTGCTTGCACTCACTGCCACGGCGACTCCTGATGTGGTGAATGACATTCAGGACAAGCTGCTATTCAAGGAACGCAACGTTTTCAGGAAGAGCTTCGCGCGCCATAACCTCGCCTATCTCTGCTTTCATGAAGAGAACAAATATGGCAGGATGCTCAAGATCTGCGCACGAATAAAAGGTTCAGGCATCGTGTATGTCAGAAACCGCCGGCGTACCCAGGAGATCGCAGGCTTTCTTGAACAGAATGGCATCAAGACCAGTTTCTACCATGCAGGGCTATCTTTTGAACAACGATCTGAACGTCAGCAGGCATGGCTCGATAACAAAACACGTGTCATGGTCTGCACGAACGCGTTCGGAATGGGCATCGACAAGCCTGACGTTAGCTTCGTCATCCACATTGATCTACCTGATTCACCTGAAGCATACTTCCAGGAGGCTGGACGTGCAGGAAGGAACGAGGAGAAAGCTTATGCTACCATTCTATGGGATGAAACAGACCTTGAAGACCTCCGATCCAATGTCGAACGAAGCTTTCCAACGATCGATACCATTAAAAATATCTACCAGGCACTTGGAAATTACCTTCGGCTTGCCATTGGCTCAGGTGAAGGCCAGAGCTTCAAGGTTGACCTGAATGACCTTGCGAAAAATTTTAACCTCGATGCAGCGGATGTTTATGCTTCATTGAAATTTATTGAACGTGAAGGATTGATCGCGCTTTCTGAAAATGCTGCTGAATCTTCCAAAATACTTTTTACCATCAGCTATGAAGACCTGTATAATTTCCAGGTGTTCAATAATGAACTTGATTCGATCATCAAGGCAATACTCCGCACCTACCCTGGAGCATTTAGCGTACCTGTTAAGATACGTGAAGCAGAGCTTGCCCGACAATTGAATATGAGCAAAGAGAAAGTGATTCAGAAGCTGGATGCACTCGTGAAAAAAAATGTCCTCTCCTACTTCCCGAAAACTGATCTGCCGGTCGTAACGTATCTCACCGGAAGGCTTGATAAAAGTAGAGTGAAGATCTCACCTGAACATTACCAGGAGCGCAAGGAGATCGCTGAAAAACGTGCACGTGCGATGTATGAGTATGTCACAAACAAGTCTGAATGCCGCAGCAGGATGCTACTTCATTACTTCGGTGAAAACACGGATGAACGATGTGGTGTTTGCGACACCTGCATTGAGGCGAATAAGTCAGCATCTGGTGAAACAGTCTCATTGAGAAAAAAGATCATGACGCTCCTTCAGGTGCAGCCGTATAGCTATATCGCGCTGACTGATCTTTTCCCCGATGACCAGAAACAGCTCGTTATTTCGGTCATAAGATTGATGCTTGATGATGGTACAATCCGGCTCGGAGACGACCAGAAGATCTACCTCAAATGAAGAAAGGAAAGAAATTACCAAAGGCATTTTATCTTGATGACGATGTCGTAAAGCTTTCACAGGAGCTTTTAGGCAAGGTGCTCTGCACATTCATTGACAAGCAGTACACCTCCGGGATCATCACTGAAACAGAAGCCTACCAGGGCATCATCGATAAGGCATCACACGCATACAACAACAGGCGTACAAACCGCACAGAAGTGATGTTTGGCGAAGGTGGAAAAACCTATGTGTACCTGTGCTACGGAATCCATCATCTGTTTAATGTTGTTACAAATCTGCACGAACATCCGCATGCGATCCTTGTAAGAGCCATACATCCTCTTGAAGGCATCGATGTAATTTTATCAAGAAGAAAAAGAGCTTCACTTTCAAAGGATATTACCGTAGGACCAGGTAAAGTATCAGAAGCGCTTGGGATAAAAACCAAACATACAAACCTTGATCTCACGGGTGATGTCATCTGGATCGAAGATCGTGGGATCGAAGTTGACAAGAGTAAAATCATTACCGGTCCTCGTGTGGGCGTTGATTATGCTGGTGATCATGCATTATGGCCTTATAGATTTATTTATAATCATCCAGCCGATTAACTTTGCGCCATGAAGGAAATGATTAGAATCTCCCTGCGATCGGGAAAAGATGAAAGCCTTAGAAGAAATCATCCATGGGTTTTTTCAGGCGCGATAAAAAAAATGACCGGAGATCCCGTAGATGGAGAGATCGTTTCAGTGTATTCGAACAAAGATGAATTCCTTGGAATGGGTCATTATTCAAACGGCTCTATCGCTGTAAGGATCATCAGCTTTGTTGAAACAACCATTGATGATGCGTTTTGGATCAACAAGATCAACAAAGCGTATGAACTGCGTAAAACAGCAGGACTTGCAGGCCGTGCCGATCTGAATGTCTTCAGGTTGATCTATGCTGAAGGTGACGGACTTCCCGGACTTGTCGTGGACTATTACAATGGCACCTGTGTCCTCCAGGCACATTCTGTTGGAATGTATAACAACCGTCATGCTATCGCGGAGGCACTGAAAAACATCGATGGCCTTGAAGTTAAAGCGGTTTACGATAAAAGCTCGGAATCATTATTCAAGGGTAAGGGTGAAAGCCGCAATGAATACCTGTTCGGTTCAAGAAGTGAAGAGCCTGTGAATGAGCATGGACATCAGTTCCTTGTTGACTGGGAGACAGGACAAAAGACCGGATTCTTCATTGATCAGCGGGAAAACAGAAAGTTGCTTGCGCAGTTCTGCAAAGACAAGGTTGTAGCGAATACATTTTGCTATACCGGCGGTTTTTCAATCTATGCGCTGAATGCAGGTGCAAAAGAAGTTCACTCTGTGGACAGCTCAAAAAAAGCCATTGAACTGACTGATAAGAATGTTGCACAGAATGGTTTTTCTGAAAGGCATAAATCTTTCGCAATGGACACCTTTGATTTTCTTGAAGGAAAGGAAGATGTATATGACGTGATCGTGCTTGATCCACCGGCCTTTGCGAAGCACATCGATGCACGCCATCATGCGGTGATGGGTTATAAGAGACTGAATGCAGAAGCATTAAGAAGGATCCGTAAAGGTGGCATCCTCTTTACATTTTCATGTTCACAGGTGATCGATAAGCGGCTGTTTGAAAGCACCATTATGTCTGCAGCGATCGTCGCGAAACGCAATGCGAAGATCCTGTACAGGTTAAGCCAGCCGCCGGATCATCCTGTAAACATCTTTCATCCGGAAGGTGAATACCTGAAAGGCCTTGCGATCTATGTTGAATAAATTTTCCCTGATGGCATTGCTTTCTGCTCTCGTTATTTTTTCATGCACGTCTGTGCAAAAGACAGAGAAGAAGCCAAACGAATCAGTTGATCCTGTCGCTCTGAATTATGAGAAAGGGGTAGTTAAATTCTGGGAGCTTGATGGATGCCAATACCTCATCGAAACAGCTAACGGAAAAAAATTGAATCCCGGAATCCTTGATACCGCTTATGCTCACGACGGACTCAAGGTCTGGATCAGGTATAAGCAAGTCGATAGAATGAACATTTGCATGAGTGGCATTACGGTTGACATCATAGATATAAAGAAAAGATACGATGACTGAACCAAGAATCGTTTTCATGGGTACTCCTGAGTTTGCAGTGACAACATTGAAAGCGTTACTGGATGCAGGCAAACAGGTTGTTGGAGTGATCACAGTTCCGGATAAGCCTGCAGGTCGCGGTCAGCAGTTACAGGAATCCGCTGTGAAAAAGTTCGCAATGGAAAGAAATATCCAGGTGCTCCAGCCCGTAAAGCTGAAAGACCCTTCATTTCTCGAAGAGCTTAAAGCATTAAGAGCTGATTTGCAGATTGTCGTTGCATTCCGCATGTTACCCGAAGTTGTATTTAGCATGCCGAGACTTGGTACATTCAACCTGCATGCATCCCTGCTTCCACATTACCGCGGTGCAGCGCCTATTAACTGGGCAGTGATCAATGGAGAACGCAAATCAGGTGTCACTACCTTCTTTCTTGACAAAGAGATCGATACAGGCAAGGTGATCTACAGGAAAGAGGTTGAAATTGATCCTGATGATACAGCAGGATGTCTTCATGACAAGTTGATGGTCACAGGTGCAGAGCTTGTTGTTAAAACAGTGGATGATATAAGAGATGGTAAGGTGGAACCTGTTGACCAGGAAACATTCAGATTTGATTCCGAAGAATTAAAGCATGCGCCAAAATTGTTCAGGGAAACCTGTCGGATAAAATGGGATGAACCAGCAGACCATGTATTTAATTTCATCAGAGGGCTTTCTCCTTATCCTGCTGCTTATACAGAGCTTGTGAGTCCTGATGGAGCCGTGCATCATTTCAAGATCTATTTCGGTAAAGTCGTTGATGAAAATGGTCTTCCCGGCACGATCAGGCTGAATGGGAATAAGCATCTTGTGATCTGCTGTGGTGTTAAAGCATTTGAAGCAACAGATGTGCAGATTGCAGGCAAAAAACGCATGCTAACACCTGACTTCCTAAGAGGCTTTACTATCAATGAAAACTGGAAGGTCAACTGACTCCTCTAACCTATTATAAAGGATTTCAGGTTCAATTCTGTCGAAATTCGTAGGATTGGCAACGATTCCAGCTTCAATTATTAACAAAATCCTTGATGTTATTAACATACAGCATTAGAATATTGATTCTGAACATGGTATTCCTATAAATTTGCTTCAGTTCAATAGTACTAATTAACGTTTAACCCCAAAAACAAAAAAACATGAACAAACAGGAACTAGTTGAAGCTATGGCTTCAGAAGCAAAGATCACTAAAGCAGATGCAAAAAGAGCTCTTGATGCATTTGTAACTGCAACTGCAAAGACACTTAAAAAAGGTGGTCGTGTTGCTCTTGTAGGTTTTGGATCTTTTTCTGTAGCTAACAGAGCTGCTAGAAAAGGAAGAAACCCACAGACAGGAAAAGAAATCAAGATCGCTGCTAAGAAAGTAGTGAAATTCAGAGCAGGTGCTGAGCTTTCTAAGAAAGTAAAGTAATCTGACCCTGTCAGTAAGTTAGAAGCTACACTTCCTGCACGGAAGGGTAGCTTTTTTATTTTTGTGCCTTTAATTATTCAGATATGTCGAAAGAAAAAAAGATCAAAAATTTTGATCCGAATGGAACAGGTGATGTAAATGCAGGGATTTTCGGTTTGCCATTTACAGAAGAGGAAGCTGAAATCATTATTCTCCCGGTACCTTGGGAAGTTACCGTTTCATACAGCGCAGGCACAGCAGCAGGCCCGGAAGCAGTATTTGATGCATCCTTCCAGGTTGATCTGTATGATCCTGTTGTGAAGGACGCATGGAAGACCGGGATCGCGATGCAGCCGATCGATAAAAAGATCAGGACAAAAAGTGAAAGTCTCAGGAAGAAAACTGAAGCATATCTGGATATGTACGCGGGAATTAAAAAACAGAATTCCCGGACAATGAAAGAAACACTCAAGCTTGTGAACAAAGAGTGTGAATCCATGAATGAACTTGTGAAGAAGAAGGCCCGTGCCATCCTGGATAAAGGAAAGCTGATCGCCGGCCTTGGTGGTGATCATAGCACACCGTTCGGAATTATTTCTGCTCTTGCGGAAAAGCATGATTCCTTTGCCATCCTGCAGCTCGATGCTCATGCCGACCTTCGTGATGCCTATGAAGGATTCTCGTTCTCTCATGCTTCCATCATGACGAATGCAATAAAGATCAAACAGGTCAGCAAGCTTGTCCAGGTTGGGATCCGTGACTACTGCGAAGAAGAAGTCAACCGCATCAACGACAGCAAAGGAAGAATTAAAACATATTTCGACAGAGATATCAAACAGCAGCAATACAAAGGCACATCGCTCGGGCAGATCTATAAGCAGATCATCAGTGAACTACCTGACAAAGTATATCTGAGCTTTGATATTGATGCGCTTGATCCTTCACTGTGCCCACATACCGGTACACCTGTGCCCGGAGGATTCCAGTTTGATGAAGCTCTCTTCCTCCTGGAAATGCTCGTCAACTCAGGCAGAACGATCATCGGCTTCGATCTGAATGAAGTATCACCTGGCGAAGATGAATGGGATGCTAACGTAGGTGCAAGGCTGCTTTACCGTATCTGTAACCTGATGGCTAAATCAAACAACCTTTTACCGGTGAATGAATAAGTCATTAATATCGATCTGTTCAATGCAGTTTATTACACGAATTATCATAATTCAGAAATGTAATTATCTTTGCCCGCAACAAACACTAACATATCATGGGTAAAGGAGATAAAAAAAGCCGCAAAGGCAAGATCACAATCGGATCTTATGGTGTAAGAAGACCACGTAAATCGAAGTCAACAAAAGCTGTTGCCGGAAAAGCTACTAAAGAAGCTGCTCCAAAAAAAGCAGCTAAAAAAGAAGCAGCTCCAAAAAAAGCGGCAGCTAAAAAAGCTCCTGCTAAGAAAGCTGAATAATATAGATCAGTAACCGATCAAAATAGAAAAGGTGATGTTTCCAAACATCACCTTTTTTATTTGTTCAATTCATCACGAATTTATATTACGGTGCAAGTCGCGAGACCTTCCATTCATCATTCGATTCTTTTTCAAATAAGATCCTGTCATGAAGCCTGCTCGGTCTTCCCTGCCAGAATTCAATTTCAACCGGGGCAAGCACATAACCTCCCCAATGTGGTGGCCTTGTAATATCCTTCTCCTGGAATGATTTCTCAAGTTCGGCATAGCGTTGTTCCAGTTCATCGCGTGAGCTGATCCTGGAGCTTTGTGCACTTGTCCACGCTCCTATCCTGCTCTCTCGTGGTCGGCTCATGAAGTATTCATCGCTGACCTTTTCCGATGTCTTTTTTATCTTCCCCGTGATGCGGATCTGTCGCTCCAGGTCAGGCCAGAAAAACAGAAGACATGCATGATCATTCGCCTGTATGTTCTGGCCTTTGCGGCTGTTGTAATTTGTAAAAAACACAAATCCATCAGAAGAATAATCACGCATCAGCACAATACGTGAAGACGGAATGCCGTCAGCTGATACTGTTGACAATACCATGGCATTGGGTTCTGCGACTTCTGCTTTCACCGCTTCCGACATCCATTGCTCGAACAAAGACAATGGGTCAGATGTGATTGAATGGTCTTCAAGCTTATGTGATGCAAAGTCTCTTCGAAGCTGGTGAATAAAGGATTTCAGGTCTTTCATGAGTGATATTATAACCGGGTTAAATATAAAGGTATCATCCCTATTTTGGCATGAGTTTCGTCCTCTTTAGTAAAAAGATAAGTCATGACACCCAAAACAAAAGCAATTAAAGGGGACTTGTTGGTATCGGAGCCGTTTTTCTCGGACCCCTTTTTCAAAAGATCGGTGGTGCTCTTGATCGAACATTCTGACCAGGGTTCCCTGGGGTTTATTATTAATAAGCCAATTGATATACGATTAAATGATGCCCTTGATGATTTTCCGGAATTTGATGCAAAAGTTTTCTTCGGCGGGCCTGTAAAACGTGACAATTTATATTACCTGCATACGCTTGGAAACAGGCTGGAAGGTTCATTCGAAGTGAGTCCGGGATTATTCTGGGGAGGTGATTTCGAAATGCTCAAAGAGCTTATAAGGCAGGGAGAAGTGGATCCAGACCAGATCAGATTCTTCGTTGGTTATTCCGGTTGGAATCCCAATCAGCTGGATTTTGAAATGAAAGAACATTCATGGCTGGTGGTCAACTCAAGCATTCATTATGTCATGAGCGACCAGGCTGATCTTCTATGGAGCAATATTCTGAAGGAAATGGGAAAACAATACGCCATCCTTTCAAACTTTCCTGACGATCCTTCATTGAACTAATTCGTTCAGCATCTTTACAAGTTGACCGGACACTTTGTTGAAATACCTTTTGTTCCGGAAACCCATAATCCATTGAATGCCTCTGGCTGCATTTGAAATGAACAGTTCATCGCATTCATAAAGATCCAGGGTTGTCAGTGATGTCTCCTTAACCTGAACGCCAAAAGAGCTTCCATGTTCAAGGATCACTTTACGCATAACACCATTGACACATCCTTCATTCAATCCAGGTGTAAGCACCACATCGCCTTTCACACAAAACAGATTTGATGTCGAGGTTTCGCATAATCTGTTGGAAGTATTCAGGATCAAAACTTCATCGAGGTGTCGTTCCTTCTTTTCAATTCCTGCGAGAACAAACGGAAGGGCATTCAGTGTTTTGAAAGATGACAGAATGTTCACCGGCTTCTGCATGCCATTGAAGATATCCACGAGCAATCCCTGCCTGTTCAGCTGGTAATCCTCTCTTTCAAGTTCAAAAAGCTGGATCACAAAGGCTGCATCATTTGTTTCAGGTGTGTACAACCCGGCACCCTTCCTGAAAACGGTAACTCGTCCCCTGCATGGAAACTTCTCTCCATAGCTGTTATACAAATCCAGGATCCCCTGGTGTATCGAATGCAGCACATCTTCATTCATTGAAATATGCAGTACCGATGATGCCTGTATCATTCGTTCCTTATGCTGCTCCCAGAACATGACCTGCCCTCTTCGCATCCGGAATGATTCAAAAAAACCATCTCCGAATAAGAATGCGCGGTTTACAAGGCTTTCCGGATTCTCAGTGATTATCCCGTTATGACATATTGAACTTCTCATGGCAGCTCTTCACACAATTTTCTGATCGGACTATTTTCTTTAATAAGTATGGAAGGGACACCTGCACCTGATCCGGCTACAACATCCCGTTCTTTGTCTCCTATAAATAGACATTTTGCCGGATCGGCCTGGAATCTTGCAAGGGCTTTTTCAAGAAGCAATGAACCCGGCTTTCTACAAAGACATTTTCCTGTATCCGGATGATGTGGACAATAATAGATCTCCGTTAAATACACAGAAGATTTCTTCAGCTCATCATGCAGCTTCTCATTCAGCTTTTTAACATCTTCATGTCCGTACATGCCTTTCGCAATACCACTCTGATTTGTGATCACAACAAGAAGATATCCTTTGTCCTGGGCTATTTTCAGGCTTTCAGGAATATCATCATTCAGGATGAAATCTTCAGGGCGAAAAGTATGTACACCTTTCTCAAGGTTGATCACACCATCTCTGTCCAGAAAAAGGATCTTCTTCATCAGTTTCCGAAATACTGTTGAATCTGGTAAACAAAATGCTTCCCGATATCCCGGTTTAACAGGATCGTAAACATGATACCGAAGAGGGCACCAAAGAAGTGTGTGTCATGTGCAATGTTATCTCCACCACGGTGCGACATATAATACGAATACCCAAGGTACAGCAGGCCGAATACAAAAGCAGGCATCATGATGGGAAGAAAGATGATCCCCATTTTCATGGTAGGATTAAACAGGATCGCCGCGAACACAACCGCTGATACAGCTCCTGACGCTCCCACAGCATGGTAGTATGAATGATTCTTATGCTTTTCATAGGCAGGAATCGATGACATCACCACGGCAAGCACATAAAGCAGCACATAATAGATCTTGCCTTTCTCGCCAAAGACAGCTGCATAATCAGCTTCCAGAAGCGAGCCGAACATATACAGTACATACATGTTAAAGAAGAGGTGAAGCCAGTCTGCATGGATCAGCGCATGTGTCAAAAACCTGTGCCACTCATTCCTGTGCTTAATGATGTAAGGACTGAACATGGATTTGGCCTTCCAGTCCTCATTATAAAATGCAAGAATTGAAATGATGCTGGTTAAAATAAGTATAGGTAAGGTCAACGGAAGCTTTTGTTAAATTGTTCAGATTGATTTTTTGGAATGGATAACGATGCGAATGAACCGCCTTTCAGCATTTTAGCAAGCTGGACGATCTGTCCAATATGATAGTTGTAATGGCTATGCTGCCTTATGAAGGCCTGAAGTACGCTGTGTGCCTCTTTCCTGATATAGATTGTCCTTTCCAGATCTTCAGGCTTCAGGGCATCAAGAACAGAAAAGAACACACTCCATCCTCTCTCCCATGCCTCCATGAGCTGATCCTGTGAAACCTGTTGATCTTCGAATTCCTTATCTCGATTCCTGTTCTCTTTCTCTCCATCAGTGGCATAGAAATCTGTCCAGCGACTGATCATATTTCCTGACAAATGCTGAATAAGAATGGCAATGCTATTTGAATCCGTCTCAGGCTTTATGAAAAACTGTTCACTAGTTAACTGCGACAGAGCCTTCTCTGCAAGTGCCCTGGATTTTCTGAAATCCTGCTGTAACTGTATGATAAGCTGTTCGCTGATTTCCATTATTGTGACAGTAGTTTGATGTCTTTGTTGATCGTCGTTTGAAATGAAGCTTTATCAGCGATTGCGATATTCTCTTCAAGCCGTTTGAATCCATCCGCATCAACCTCCATCGAATAATTTCCGGGAGGCAGGATCATGATGTAACGGCCGGATGCAGGGTTCGGAACATAAGTGCCAAACATCTCGCCTGACTCTTTTGAAAATACCGTGATCATTACCTGGTCGACTTTTTTGTATGCATCATTGCTTTCAACAGAGCCTTTCACGACAGTGTATTTGGGTTCTACATCATTGAACACAACCCTGTAAATATCCAGGTCGCCAATACCTCCATCCCTTAATGCCGAGATATAACCATAGCGTCCTGTTTCAGACATGCAAAGGTTCATGTTATCATCAGCGTTGTTAATTGGAAAACCAATGTTCTTCACACCTCTCCATGACATAGTCACTGTGTCCAGCTGGGCATGGAAAATATCATAGCCTCCCATGGAAGTGTGGCCTTTAGAGCTGAAGTAAAGCATCTTTCCATCAGTTGACAGCGTTGGAAAATCCTCGTCGAAAGGAGTGTTGATGGTCGGTCCAAGGTTAAATGGCTCGCTCCAGTCACCGGAAGGAAGCTTCTGACATCTGTAAAGGTCTGTTCCACCCTGCCCTCCCGGACGATCGCTTGCAAAAAAGATCTGGCTGTGATCAGGCGTAATGGCAGCTGCAATTTCATTGGCCTTGCTGTTAATGTGCTGATTCAGCATCACCGGTTTGGCAAATCCGTCTTCTTTCCGTTCACCGGAAAAAAGGTCACCTGAGCCACTGTTGTTATCAAAATGAAACACCGGCGTTTTGCCATCTGCCGTTAATCCTACGATCTCCTCATCACCATCAGGTGTATTCACCGGAGCACCAATGGACCTGGCTTTCTGCCACTTCCCTCCCTTTTCGCCTGAGATAAATACATCCGCAGTATACCTACCATCAACACCCAATACACCAGACTCATCGCGGCGGCTGTTGAAGATCAGGAAAGATTCGTTTTCAGCGATGAATGGAAAGTAATCCGCATATTCAGAATTTACATTCTTACCAAGGTTCTCAAATGTCACATTCACCGGGAACTTGACAAGCTCCTTCGCGTTGTAGCAATAATCGATCTGCTTGTCAACATTCTTAAGGTTTTCAGGTGACCCTTTTCCTTTCTCTTTAAATTCAGTGTAAGCCTTCAGGGCATCGTCATATCTGCCAGCAAAGTGATATGCCCTTCCAAGCAGGTATTTGGCATTATCATCATATTTGGGCTTTGACACAACTTCTTCAAGTAATGGAATCGCTTTCTTCTTATCGATGTTTGTATTCAGGTAGCAGATGGCAAGCCTGTAGTTGTATTTATCATCATCGAAATTCTTTACAAGCAGCTCATACTCATCGAGTGCGCCTTCGAAATTCCCGGCAGCAAATTTCTCATTGGCCTGTTTCACACTTCCTGTCTTATCCTGTGCGATGGCAGCACCCGACAGCAGCAGTAAGCAACACAGAAGCTGAATTGATTTATTTGTCAAGCAGGTAGATCTCATTGATACGTTCAGATTCGAAAGATGATTTATCATACACTGTTAATGAACTGTTGATTGTTTGAAAGCCCTCAGCGGAAACGGTGACCGAATATTCGCCTGGCTCAAGGATCATGATATATTTTCCTGTGTACTGGTTTGGTATATAGGTACCCACAAGCTTATTTCCCGAATGAACATCAAGTCTGATTCTCGTACTCACGGGTTCTCCCTGTGCTGATGCAACATAACCCTTAATGAGTGTTTTCTTAGGTTCCACATCATTGAAGATCACGCGATAGATATCCAATCCTCCCTGGCTGTCATTTCGGTCCATTGAAAGGTAGCCATACCTCCCTGTTTCTGAAATACAAAAGGAACGATTATCAAATGGTGTGTTCACCGGATACCCGATGTTCATTGCCTTTTTCCAGGATCCAGGCTCTGCATCATTTTCGGAAACAAAAACATCAAAACCTCCAATCGAGTTATGTCCTTCTGAACTGAAAAAAAGCTTTGTTCCATCTGCTGAAATGAATGGCAGATCCTCATCTTCTTTTGTATTGATGTTTTCTCCAAGGTTCATTGGCTCACTCCACTCTCCTGTGGGCAGCTTTGTAACACGGAATATATCGAGCCCACCAATCGTGCCTTCACGGTCACTCACAAAGTAAATGGTGTTTCCATCAGGAGATAAGGTTGCAGCAGTTTCCGACTTGAACGAATTCACAGGCTTTACCAGTCTTTGCGGTTCAAAGAATACTTCACCCTCTTTCGGTGCCACGAGAAGATCGCCTTTTAAAGAGTCTGTTGAAAATGCCAGCACAACAGTTTTTCCATCAGCAGCAACACCTACAACTTCTTCGTTTCGTTCAGGCTGATTGATCATTGTTCCAATTCCTTTGGCAACTTCCCATTTGCCAAGAAGATCACGGGAAATAAAAATATCGGTCATCATTTCTCCATTGGTCAGCACCCTGGATTCAGGACCTCTGTTAGAATTGAAGATCATGAATGATTCATTGTCGCTCACGAAAGGGTTGAAATCATCGTGCACGGAATTAATCGCCTGTCCGGCATTTTCAAACGTCACGTTCACAGGATGCTTTTTTAATTCCATAAAGGATGTGCAGTTCGAAATCAGACGGTCAGCATACATGTCTTCATCTTCCCGTGTAGCAGCATCGCCTTTATACTTTTGGAGCCAGGTGATCGCTTTTTCAGGTTCTTCATTATACATGTAAGCCTTGCCCAGCCAGAGTCTGTATTCCGGAAGCGCCTTTTTTGAAGCATTCGCTTTTTCAAGATAAGGCAATGCCGAGCTGATCCTGGTGTATCCCGCATGAAGGTAGCAGATGCCCAGACGATAATTATGTTCGGCACTCTTAGGTTCTTTATTGACGAGCTGTGCATAATAAGGCAGAGCAGCTTTATAATTCTCAGATGAAAAAAGTAATGCTGCCTGGCGCTGAAAATCTTCCTGCGCTGAAAGGCTGAAGGATGCCAATAAACATACCGGCAGAAGAAGGTGCTTTACAAAAAGGTTCATGTTCACAAACTCAAATTTAAGAATTGAGTTCAGTCTTTGACAGGATGGTGAAGACTATCTACCGCACTTTGAAGAATAATTTCGTTTACCTCCTTCTCACCAATGTATTTGTCGATAATAGAATGAGCCAGATAAATTACAGGAGTAAGCACCACAGCTATGATAAGCTTGCATGCATAACCTGTGAATCCAATAGTAATGTATTGTGAAGTTGTGATTTTTCCCGGAAGCCAGAACGCGATGCCTAATACGATAAATGTATCCACAAGCTGCGAAACTGCGGTCGATCCTGTAGCACGAAGCCAGATCATGCCTTTACCCGTCTTCTCACGGACAAGCCAGAATACAAATACATCAAGGATCTGGGATGATAAGAATGCCACCACACTTCCTATGATGATGAGCAGCGATTGTCCAAAGACCTCGGTATATGCCCTGTCGCTCACGGGTGAAAAGGATTCGGCAGGGATCATCATACCACCGAAAACAAGTATGAACGCATAGATGATCATGACGGCAGTGATCAATGAAAGTTTTTTCACGCCACTCTTTCCGAAGTATTCGTTGATAAGATCTGTCGTAATGAATACGATTGGCCATGGCAGGATCCCAAGGCTCATAGTAAAGATGCCACCGATATTGATCAGCTTTCCACCGATAAGTTCCGCTGTGATCGCATTCGTAATAAAGAATGCAGCTAGAATGATAAATACAATATCCTTTTTTGAGTCGATCTTCATGAAACTGTAAAAGTAGTATCAAGGTAATTGATAATCGCCTTGTAAACCTTTTTTAATGATGCTTCAGATATGCAGTAAGGAGGCATCACATACAACACATTACCAAGGGGCCGGAGCAGGATTCCCTTGCTGATAAAATAGGCATACAGCTCATCCCGACCTTTGAAGTGATAACCGCCTTCCTTTGTCTTCAGGTCCATTGCGAGAATGGTGCCCTGTACACGAACATCATCAAGCTTATCATGATATGACTCCAGAAGTGTTTTTTTAAATTGCTGATGATGCTTTCCGATGGCCGTGATCCGCTTCATCACATTGGCATCAGACATAAACATGGTTGTGCTTGCAACACTTGCAGCGATGCTGATGGGATTGCCCGTATAGGAATGACCATGATAGAATGTTTTGTCTGAATCAGGAGAGGCGAATGCTGCATAGACATCTTTCGTGGCTGTGGTAACACCCAGGGGCAGTACACCACCTGTGATGCCTTTTGACATACACACAATGTCAGGCTTCGACTTCATATATTCAGATGCGAATAACTTCCCTGTTCTTCCAAATCCGGTCATCACTTCATCAGCAATGCAGAGCACACCATATTTTTTAGCGAGTGCGAGCAAAGGATCAAGTGCAGCGGCGGAATATATTTTCATTCCTGCAGTACCCATCACCAGAGGTTCATAGATAAATGAAGCAAAAGCTTCAGGTTCATCCTTCAGGATCTTTTCAAGATTTTCAGCAGAGCGTTTTTCTTTTCCTTTTACAGGAGGATCAATAAAGACAACATCGAAAAGCTTGTCGCGGAAAGGCGCTGTAAAGCTGCCACGTTCGCTCACAGCCATAGCACCAAACGTATCACCATGATATGATCCGTTGAACGCAAGGATCTTTTTTCTGGGCTTTATCAGGTTACTCCAGTATTGCAAAGACATCTTCAATGCGACCTCTACTGCAGTTGAGCCATTATCAGAGTAGAACACTTTTGCATGCCTGCCAGGAACCAGCTTAAGAAGCATGGAAGCAAGCTTTTGTGCAGGATGGTGTGTAAAGCCCGAAAACAACAAGTGATCAAGTGTAGCGATCTGATCTGAAACAGCACGAACGATCTTTGGGTGACTGTGTCCGTGAACGTTTGTCCACCAGGATGATACGGCATCTATGATCTTTTCTCCATTCTCATTCACAAGAAATTCCTTGTAACCTTCTCTGATCACCACAGGCTCAGCTGCACCAAAGCGTGTGTATGGGTACCATATCATCTCTTTCTCATTCTCTTTCTCTTTCC
>JAKFFM010000005.1:0-63619 GCA_036675075.1 Bacteroidota bacterium | reverse complement strand
TTACGTTTCTGAAATGCAAATCCTGACCTGATCCGATTGCACTATCATTGCGGAAAATTTTGCAAAGATGTGTTCTTACATAGTTTTAAGTCTGAACTCTACTGAACATCTTTTTGAAATAAGGCATGAATGATATGATCGATGAAATAAGACGCCCGGAGATGTTGAAAGATAGAATGGGAAGCGACAACAATGAATTAACTCTGCAACCTGGTTTCGTTGAGCTTCAGACAGAATACATGCGTTTGTTCAAAAGCAATAAAGAACTGCTTGCAAACATGTATTACGCAAAGCACGTGCAGCAGGGCATTCTCCCGAACGTCCGGCATTTCCAACGTTTATTCAGCGATTACTTTGTAATGTATAAGCCTCAGAACATCATCGGTGGTGATCTGTACTGGATCTGCAAAAAAGGTAATATCAGCTACTTCGCAGTGGGTGATTGCACGGGTCATGGTGTCAGTGGTGCAATGCTTTCGGTGATGGCTCTCGGCTTTCTGAACTACCTTGTGCTGGGCAAAGATTTCTCCGAGGTTGGCGAGGTGCTGCAGGAGCTGGATAAAAAATGGATCGAAGCTTTTCAGCAGGGTGATGAGGCAGGGTATAACAACGACTGGCTCGAGATCGGCCTCTGTGCTTTCAACCTCGATACCAGGGAACTTCAATTCTCCGGCGCATTTAACAAGCTGGTCTATATAGAAAACAATGAGCTCAAAGAGCTGATCGGCAATAAGTTTCCTATCGGCGGCTGGCAGCTTGAAAAGTCAAGGCAATACAACACTTACACAATTACCATCTCGGAGGGTACCGCGGTGTATCTTTTTACAGATGGCTTTAAAGATCAGTTCGGTGTCGCTACTAAGAAGCGTTATTCAAGCCGTAACCTTCGAAATCTGCTTCTTCGGTCTTCCGCATTCCCAATGGAAAAACAGGGTAAGCTCATCGATCATGAATTCGATCTGTATCGTGGATCTGAAGATCAGACGGATGATGTCTGCATGATGGGTATCAGACTCTGATCCAGCTGATAATACATGCCCTGCTCATCCAATTTTCATTCGCGGAAACTTTTTACTCAAAAAAAGTTTCCGTAGTTTTGTGCCCCTATGAAACGGAGTCTTCTTTCTTTCATCCTGCTTTTCACCTTTTCTTTCGCGGCTCACGCTCAGCGTTTCAGCATCAGTGGTTACGTAAAGGAAGCCTCTTCCGGTGAATTCACCATCGGCGCGAATGTTTACGTCAAGGAGCTTCTAAAAGGCACCACTACCAACGCGTATGGCTTTTATTCTCTGACGCTTGAGAAAGGAACTTACACCCTGGTCATCTCATCGCTTGGTTTTGATCCAATTGAAACCAAGGTGGTTCTGGATAAGGATGTCAGGCTCAATTACTCTCTGAAGTCAAAGAGTATCACAACAAAGGAGGTGGAGATCACGGCTGAACGTTCCGACAAGAATGTGGAGAGCACACAGATGGGCACGGTAAAACTGGATGTTGATGAGATCAAAAAGCTTCCTGCATTTCTTGGTGAAGTGGATGTGCTTAAGACAATACAGCTTCTGCCCGGTGTTAAATCAGCAGGTGAAGGAAACAGCGGATTTTATGTAAGAGGTGGCGGACCCGACCAGAACCTGATCCTTCTTGATGAAGCCGTGGTTTACAATGCCTCGCATCTCCTGGGCTTCTTTTCTGTATTCAATGGTGATGCAGTGAAGGACATCAACATGATGAAAGGCGGTATGCCTGCACAGTATGGTGGCCGTTTGGCTTCCGTGCTTGATATTTCAATGAAGGAAGGTAACAACCGCGAATACCAGGTGGATGGAGGAGTTGGTCTGATCTTTTCTCGTCTTACTTTACAGGGTCCGATTAAAAAAGACACCAGCTCATTCATTCTCTCGGCCCGAAGAAGTTACGCTGATTTCCTGGCTCGTCCGTTCGTAAAGAAAACGTCCAAGTTTTATGGCAGCGGCCTCTACTTTTATGATTTCAATGCGAAGTTCAATTACAGGATCTCTGACAAGGATCGTTTGATGCTCAGTGGCTATTACGGCCGTGACATGTTTTCATTTAACGATAATGAAGCGGATTTTTCAGCAAAGATCCCATATGGAAATGCAACGGCGGCATTGCGTTGGAACCATCTGTTCAGCAGCAAGCTTTTTATGAATACGTCTGCCATCTTCAGTCAATACAATTTTGAGTTTGGTGCTACACAGAGCGATTTTGAATTCAAGCTGTTCTCAGGGATCCGTGATTATAATGCGAAGCTTGATTTTAGCTATTTCCCTACGATCCGTCACAATATAAAGTTTGGGATCAATTACATCTATCATGAGTTCACTCCGTCAAACGCATCTGCAAAGCAGGGAGATGTGGAGTTCGATACAGGCAAGATGGTCAAGTTCTATGCGCATGATGCTGCAGCTTATATTGGAGATGATTTCGATCTTACTGATCAGATCAAGATCAATGCGGGGATCCGTTATTCATTGTTTCAGCAGATCGGTCCGTTTGACCGTTATCAGAAGAATGCCATTGAGCAGATCACCGATACGATCACGTATAAGCCTGGTGAAAAGATCCAAACCTATCATGGACCTGAACCAAGGATCTCTGCAAGATTTGGCTTGAACACGAAATCTTCCATTAAGGCAAGCTATACACGGAACTACCAGTACATCCATCTTGCTAGCCTTTCATCGGTATCCCTTCCTACGGATGTGTGGATGCCAAGCACTTCAATAGTAAAGCCTCAGCTTGGAAACCAGTATGCCATAGGATACTTCAGGAATTTCGCGAATGACATGTTCGAGACCAGCGTTGAGACGTATTACAAAACCATGGAAAACCAGGTGGAATACAAAGAAGGTGCGTTGCCCGAAGACGGAGCCAAGGATAACCTGGATTACAGCTTTACTTTTGGAAGTGGCGAATCGTATGGTATTGAGCTTTTCCTGAAGAAGCGTCTTGGAAAATTCAATGGTTGGGTGGGATATACCTTATCATATACTACCAGGGTATTTCCTGAACTGAATGATGGAAAGCCTTTCTATGCCAAGTACGACAGAAGGCATGATGCTTCCGTTGTCCTTTCGTATGACATGAGTAAGAAATGGTCATTCTCCACCATCTTCGTTTATTCAAGCGGAAATGCGATGACACTTCCTGTTTCGAGGTATTTTGTTGAAGGCAGGATCGTGAATGAATATGGAGAACGAAATTCTTTCCGCATGACACCATACCACCGCCTGGATGTTTCCGCGACATATACTCCTGAAAAGAGAAGAAAGAAAAAGCAAAAGGACGATGCTGTTCAGGTTGCACCGGATGGAACTTCAACGGATGCTGAGGAAGAAGCACCAGTCACGAAAAGACGATTTGAATCGAACTGGAATTTCTCAGTTTTCAATGTGTACAACCGCCACAATCCATATTTTATTTATTTCGATAATGCCGGAGATGCAGACAAAGGCACGCTTGAAATAAAAGCTAAGCAGGTTTCATTATTCCCGATCCTGCCATCTGTAACCTATAACTTCAAGTTCTGATGAAAAAGCTGCTCTATCTTATTTTCTTATCAACCTTGATGATATCCTGTGAAAAGGAAATCACCCTGGACCTGCCTAAATCAGAGCAAAAAGTCGTGATTGAAGGATTTATTGAGCAGGATTTTCCTCCGATCGTTTTTGTAAGCAAGTCTGCTGGATATTTCGACCCTGTTGATTCATCGAGTATTGATCAGCTCTCCGTTCGTAATGCGGTGGTTACGATCACTGACGGAGTTCGCACAGAAACATTGAAGATCTATGACAACAGGTATCCTGTTTATACCTTTCTGAATTTCGGGAATCCATTTGTCGGGCAGGTTGGAAAGTCCTATACCCTTAAAGTTACCGTTGATGGAAAGGATTATACAGCTACCAGCAGGATCAATACACCGATCAAACTTGATTCACTTTATTTTGATGAAGAAGTGAACGGGCTTGGTTATGTGTGGGCAACACTTGCGGAACCGGTCGGAATTGGAAATGCATACAGATGGTTTGCACAGAGGGTGGGAGAGGATGAAACATACTATCCTCCATTCGGATCAAGCTTCGATGACAAGTTCATTGATGGCACCCAGTTTAATTTTGGATATTACAGGGGAATGCCTCCTAATTCTGATCGTCCTGAGGATCAGGGAGAAGAGCGTGGTTACTTTAAGATTGGAGATACAGTTTCGGTAAGATTCACTACAGTCGATCACGATATTTATGAGTTCTACCGTTCTTATGAAACGGAAGTAGGCAACAATGGAAATCCTTTTGCGGCACCGGGAAAGGTAAAGACCAATATCGAAGGTGGAGCACTGGGTGTATGGGCGGCTTATGGAGCATCATACGATACCCTGATCATAAAATAGTTCGGGTGATATTTTGATCACAGGTCCGCTTTCCTGGAAAATAACCGGATAAAGTAATTAACATTTTCGGTCGAACTTTCAACAAGGATTTCTACTTACAGCCGGGTTATTACTTTTGCCAGCACAGATAATAAAATGAGTACAGAAGTTGAACGAGTGAAGTGTCTGATCATAGGTTCTGGTCCGGCAGGATATACAGCAGCGATCTATGCAGCGAGGGCGGATATGAAACCAGTGATGTACCAAGGCTTACAGCCTGGAGGTCAGCTTACGATCACCACAGAAGTTGAGAATTTCCCTGGCTATCCTCATGGAGTGCAGGGGCCGGAGATGATGGATCACCTGAAAGTGCAGGCTGAGCGATTTGGAACCGATATCCGCTGGGGTATTGCGACTTCAGTCGATTTCAGCGGTGACATTCATAAAGTGACCATCGATGAGAAGACTGTAATTGAGGCTCATTCCGTCATTATTTCAACAGGGGCATCAGCAAAATGGCTGGGACTTGAGTCAGAGAATAAGCTCAACGGCTTTGGAGTGTCTGCATGTGCAGTCTGCGATGGATATTTCTTTCGCGGCCATGATGTGGCGATCGTAGGAGCAGGGGATACGGCAGCCGAGGAAGCATCCTATCTTGCCAAGCTTTGTAACAAGGTTTACATGATCATCCGGAAAGGAAAAGGAGAGATGAAAGCTTCGAAGGCCATGCAGCACCGTGTAGAGAACACAAAGAATATCGAAATGATCTTCGATTCTGAAACGGAAGAGATCCTTGGCGATAAAACAGTGACGGGAGTACGCATCAAAAATGTGAAATCAGGAGAGAAGCGTGAGCTTCCGATCACCGGATTCTTTGTGGCGATAGGACATAAGCCAAACACAGACATATTCAGGGAGTACATTGATATGGATGAAACAGGCTATATCAAAACCATACCCGGAACTAGCAAAACCAATGTGCCGGGAGTGTTTGCAGCAGGCGATGCACAGGACAAGATCTACAGGCAGGCAGTGACAGCTGCAGGCACCGGATGCATGGCCGCGCTTGATGCAGAAAGGTATCTTGCAGAAAAGAATATTCACTAAGTGAAGGTTCGTTCAGGCCTGACTGTTAATGACTGTTAAGACTGAATGCTGTAAAATATTGTGAATTAATAATTTTAATTATATTGCCGGCCGTTAAGGGCCTAAGACAGTACGACGTGGCAAAAAAGACTATAAAAAAAGCGACTAAACCATTGGCAAAGAAAACTGCTGTGGCGACTACCGCATTGAATAAAAAGTCTGGTGCAACCAAGGCATCGCCTTCAAAGCCGGTAAAGAAATCAGTTTCTTCTTCAAAGAAGGCAGTACCGGCAAAAAAAGCAGGTGCTACCAAAAAGGCCGCACCAGCTAAAAAAGCGGCTCCTGCGAAGAAGGCAGCTCCAGTTAAAAAGGCCGCACCAGCAAAGAAATCAGCACCAGCTAAAAAATCAGCACCTGCGAAGAAAGCAGTTGTAAAGAATGCAACATCAGCCAAGTCTTCAAAAGCAACTTCTCCAGCCAAAGCAGTAAAGTCTGCACCAAAGGCTCCTGTGAAAGATGCTCCTAAAAAGGCGGAACCAAAAAAGTCCGTTAAAGCTGAAGCAAAACCAGTTAAACCTTCAAAGCCTGCAAAAGCTGTTAAACAGCCTAAAGCAGAAAAGGAAGCTGAACAGCCTAAAAAAGCAAAAGCTCCTGCACCTGTTGAAGTTCCTGCACCCGTAGAAAAGAAAATGACACAGGCTCAGATCAAGGCTGCTGCAAAAAAGGAACGTGAATACAGGAACAGCGCTGAATTCAAAGCGACACTGCCTGTAAGAAAAAGGAACACCGAAGAGATCTTTGAGGCATACAAGCCTAAGAAAGAAGTAAGAACTTCAAAGCATATCCGTTTCGAGCTTGAATATTTTTTCAATGCGTCAAACAGGCTGCTCTATGAATTCTTCTCTACTGCAAGCGGATTACAAGATTGGTTCGCAGATGATGTAAGGATCAACCGGGACGGAACACTGTCGTTCTTCTGGGAAGGCACTGAACAAAAGGCTAAACTTCTTTTCAAGCGTGATGGTGTTGTTGCCCGTTACAAATGGATCGAGGAGCCAAGCGACACATACTTTGAATTCCGTATTGAGATTGATGATTTGACAGGCGATGTTGCCATGATCATTACAGATTTTGCGGAAGACCAGCAATCGGTTGAAAATGCGAAGATGCTCTGGGATAGCCAGGTAAATGCATTGAAGCACGCAATCGGCGCCTACTAGGGAGTTTCCTCCTTTGCCTTTATTTCTTTAAATTTGTTTTAATTGCAGCGACGGAAGTGAAGACGTTAGATCGTTTCATGTTAAAGTCCTACCTGGGACCTTTTATTCTTACTTTCTTCTTTGCCCTGTTCGTCCTGCTCATGCAATTTCTCTGGAAATACATTGACGACCTGGTAGGGAAGGGGCTGGAGTGGTATGTTGTTGCACAGCTTCTGTTCTATACTTCCGCAAGCCTTGTCCCACTTGCACTTCCACTTGCGATCCTGCTTTCTTCTATCATGACCATGGGGAATCTCGCTGAGCAATATGAGCTTGCGTCTTTAAAGGCTTCAGGGATTTCGCTACAGCGTGTCATGAGGCCTCTGATCATTGCATCAATTTGTATCGCTGGTTCGGCATTTTTCTTTTCAAACTACCTGCTCCCTAAAGCAAACCTGAAAGCCTTGTCACTTCTGTATGATGTAAGGCAGCAGAAACCTACACTTGATATAAAAGAAGGTATATTCTACAATGGCATCGATGGCTATACCATCAGGGTTGGAAAGAAAGACAAAGATGGCGTTGGTCTCAGGAATATCATGATCTATGATCATACCAGCCGACTGGGAAATGATAAGGTCATTACCGCGAAGACTGGCACCATGACCATTTCACCCAATAAAAGGTACCTAACCATTGACCTTCAGAATGGCTACACCTATGAGGAAAAGCTGAATGCGCCGACAAACTCCAAATCACATCCGCTCCAGCGCAGCATATTTGAAAACCTGATGATCCGGTTTGATCTTTCAGAATTTAAGATGAACCGCACCAACGAGGATCTTTTCAAAGACAATCACCAGATGCTGAACGTTATTCAGCTTGTTGATCAGATGGACACACTCCGGAACGAATTCGAAAAACGAAAAGAAACCTACTCTGCGGAAATGCGAAGAACTTTTGCTGCAAACAACACAGAACAAATCAGGGCAAGAGCGAAAATTGTTCCTACGGATGTCTGGAAAATGAAGCCGGATTTCCTTGAAAATTTTCCGGTTGAAGAAAAGGGCATCATCCTGAAACGTGCGCAGGAACTCGCAAGATCCGGGCAGATGTACATCAATAATATCACGCAGGAATTTGAATTCCGGAATACGAGTATCGCAAGGTATGAGATCGAATGGCACAGAAAGTTTACACTGTCCATCGCGTGCATCGTACTGTTCTTTGTTGGAGCACCTCTCGGAGCGATCATTAAAAAAGGTGGATTAGGATTGCCGCTAGTTGTTTCGGTGGGCTTCTTTATATTGTTTCACGTTCTCTCCATCACGGGTGAAAAGCTCGCCAAAGAAGGCGCATGGCCAGCTTGGAAAGGAATGTGGATGGCACCAACACTTATTCTGCCTTTGGGGATATTCCTCACGATCATGGCAACAACCGATTCTCCGTTATTCGACAGGGATGCCTACGTGAAGTTCTTCAGGAAGCTATTTAAACGAAAGCATGCGTCTGCTTCAGGTTTGTAACAAGCTTCCCTTTCCGGCAACAGATGGTGGAGCCATTGCGATGAATAATATCACCAATGGACTCCTGAATGAGGGTGTCGATGTTACAGTCTTTGCACTCGTTACATCCAAAACGCGTTCGTTATTTCAGCAGGTTCCTGAAGAATACCGCAAGAAGACACACCTTGTTGCTCCTTTCATTGACACGGATATTAAAGTGCTCGATGCACTTCTGAATCTCTTCAGTTCGAAGTCTTATAACCTTCAGCGATTTTATTCAGCGGAGGTTGAACAGCAGCTTATTAACGTGCTGAAAGCTACTACGTTTGATGTCATTCAGCTGGAGAGCATTTTTGTTTCATCATATATTAAAACGATCCGGAAGTATTCCAACGCTAAAATCGTATTGCGTGCACATAATATTGAGCAACAGATCTGGAAACGTCTTTCGGAAACATCCTCCAATCCATTGAAGAAATGGTACCTGAGGCTGATGTCTGAAAGGCTTAAACGGGAAGAGCAGGAAGCCTTCCGGCAGGTTGATCTCATCGCCACAATTACAGAGGCAGACAGGAAGCAGGTCATGGAAGCAGGGATCAATAAGCCAGTGGTTACAATTCCTTTTGGGCTGGATCTCAGCTATCTGGAACCTTCAATTAATCAAACCAGTGATGTGTTTCACCTGGGCTCGATGGATTGGATGCCCAACCTTGAGGGAGTGAATTGGCTTCTTGATAAGGTAATGCCTGTGTTGCAGGAAATGAAAACTGATTATAAGCTTTATCTCGCAGGAAAGAATATGCCAGCGGAAATTTTCGATAAAGCTTCTGAGCATATCCGGGTAGAAGGGGTTATTCAGGATGCAGTCATCTACATGAAAGAAAAAAGCATCATGGTTGTACCTTTATTTTCGGGTGGTGGAATGAGGGTGAAGATCATTGAAGGGATGGCGCTTGGAAAAGCGATCGTCTCTACAACAGTTGGTGCAGAAGGCATTGAATGTGAGCATGGAAAAAACATCCTGATCGCTGATACGCCTGAAGCATTCGCTTCCTGCATAGCATCCTGTATAAATGATAAAGAACTTTGCAGGAATTTGGGCGAAAACGCCAGAAAGCTGGTAGAACAGCGTTATGACATTGGTGTGATCACAAAGCAGCTTTTAGGCATTTATCGTAATTTAGTGGTGTGAGGATTCTGGTTTTATTGTCGCGGGTACCTTTCCCTCTTGAAAAAGGGGACAAGCTTCGTGCGTTCAACCAGATCAGGCAGCTCTCAAAGGAGCATAAAGTCGTGCTGTTCGCGACGTCGGATATCGATATTCACCCCGATGCAGTGAAAGAACTTTCAAGGTATTGCGAGCACATCGAGATCTTCCATCTTTCCAGGTTCACTGTAATATTCAACCTGATCCGAAGCATCTTCTCAGGCTTGCCTTTCCAGGTCGGGTATTTTTATTCGCCGGAGATCAGACAAAAGGTTTCTGAACTGGTAACCAGGTTCTGCCCGGATCACATCTACTGCCAGCTCATACGTACATCTGAATTTGTCAGGGATATCAAAGGAATTCCAATGACGCTTGATTATATGGATGTCTTTTCGAAAGGTATGGAACGCAGGTATGATAAGGAGCCTTTCTTTATAAAGCCATTGATTACCATCGAAAAGAACCGCCTTCTCAGGTATGAGAATGAAGTCTTTGGGAGGTTTACAAACAAGACCATCATTTCGCAGCAGGACCGACAGTTCATCCCGCATGCTGATAAAGATAAAATCCAGGTTGTTCCGAATGGTGTGGACACGACATTCTTCACACCTCAGGAACGCGCAAAAGATTTCGACCTGCTGTTCAATGGAAACATGAACTATCCGCCGAATGTGGAGAGCATTGAGTTTTTTGTGAAAAAAGTGCTGCCTCTGATCCACCAGAAAAGGCCAGAGACAACCTTGCTGATCTCAGGCGCTACACCATCTGCCAAGGTGAAAGCCTTAGCTGATTCACATGTACATGTATCAGGATGGGTGGATGATATCAGGGACAGCTTTGCACGTTCCAGAATTCTTGTTGCGCCTATGCTCATCAGCATCGGACTTCAGAATAAGCTCCTTGAAGCCATGGCAATGAAAATTCCTTGTGTGACAACAACCCTTGCCAACAATGCGATCCATGCAAAGCCAGATGAACAGGTCATTGTCGCTGATCATCCGGCTGAGATTGCAGATGCAGTGATCAGGCTGCTTGATGACAGAGAGTATGCACGGCAGATCGCTGAAGCAGGGTACCGGTTTGTATTGGATAACTTTGACTGGCAAAATGCTACAGCACACCTGGGTTCATTGATCGTTAAGGAATAGATTTAATTACTTTTGTATTTCAAAAATTACTGATGCTTAATTCAATAGAGGAAGCGATAGAGGACGTCCGTAAAGGAAAGGTCATTATCGTGGTTGATGATGAAGACCGTGAAAATGAAGGTGACTTTATTACAGCGGCCAGGAATGTGACACCGGAAGTGATCAACTTCATGGCAACTCACGGCAGGGGACTGATCTGCGCTCCGATCACGGAAGAGCGTGCAAAAGAACTTAAGCTGGAAATGATGGTGAAAGACAATACGTCGATCCACACCACACCGTTTACAGTATCCATTGATCTTCTCGGCCATGGCTGCACCACAGGGATCTCCGCCAGTGACCGTTCAAAAACGATCAAGGCACTTGTTGATCCTTCGATTCGCCCGGAAGAATTTGGAAAGCCCGGACATATTTTCCCTTTGAAAGCAGTGAACGGTGGCGTGTTACGTCGTACCGGCCACACCGAAGCAACGATCGATATTGCAAGGCTGGCAGGATTTGAACCTGCAGGAGCACTCGTGGAAATCATGAATCCTGATGGAACGATGGCGAGACTTCCCGAGCTTCTTGAGATCGCAAAGAAGTTCGACCTTAAGATCATCTCTATCAAAGATCTTATAGCATACCGTTTGTCAAAGGAAAGCATCATTCAGCGTGATGTGGAGGTGCAGCTACCAACGATCTGGGGCGATTTCAGGCTGGTGGCTTATCGGCAGACGAACATACAGCAGGAGCATCTTGCACTTGTAAAAGGAACATGGGATCCCGATGAGCCTGTGCTTGTCCGTGTCCACTCTTCATGCCTTACTGGCGATATCTTCGGATCATGCCGTTGTGACTGTGGTCCACAGCTACATAAAGCCATGGAGATGATCGAGAAGGAAGGCAAAGGTGTGATCGTTTATATGAACCAGGAAGGTAGAGGCATTGGCCTGCTGAATAAGCTTAAAGCGTACAAGCTGCAGGAAGAAGGCAAGGACACTGTAGAAGCAAATCTTGAGCTCGGATTTAAAATGGATGAAAGAGATTATGGAGTCGGCGCACAGATCATCCGTGATCTCGGAATTTCAAAGCTTCGCCTGATGACAAATAATCCAACAAAGCGTGCAGGCCTTATGGGCTACGGACTTGAGATCGTTGAAAACGTTCCTATGGAGATCAAATCAAACAAGCACAATCATCTTTACCTGAAAACAAAAAGGGATAAAATGGGACATTCACTTCGACTTGATGAGTGAGTCTTGTTTATGACATTAATATTCATCACTTTAGATTAAAACACGTTAATGAAACGCATCTTCACCCTTCTGTTTGCCATCTGCGGAATAACAGTCTCTGCACAGAATCAAAACATGGTACTCCGCGACCAGCTAGCTTATCCGGGACAAACCCTGGCAAATATCTGGGGATATGTTGACAGTCTGGGAAATGAGTATGCCCTCGTTGGCGCATCTCAGGGACTGAGCATTGTGAATGTAACCGACCCATCCAATATCTTCCAGGTCGCGCAGGTGCCTGGTCCGAACAACCTCTGGAAAGAAGTGAAAACATGGAATGGCGTTGCGTATGTAACCACAGAAGCGCAGGGCGTACCGGGACTTCAGGTGATAGACCTCAGGAACCTTCCATCCACAAACATCCCTTCAAAATATTGGGGACCAACAGTAGGAAGTACAACATTGCAGACAATTCACGCGCTGCATATTGACAATGGATATGCATACCTGTATGGGTCAAACGGAAGTGGAAGCTCAATCCAGGGAGTGGTGATCGCGAATCTCTCTGATCCATGGAATCCGACAGTAGCAGGATACTATGGACAGGAATACATTCATGACGGCTATGTGAGAAACGATACCCTTTGGGCAGGCAATATTTATGCAGGACATTTTTCAGTGATCAATGTAGCAAACAAGGCCAATCCACAGGTTGTGGCTACACACAATACTCCAGGTAACTTTACACACAACACCTGGTTATCTGACGACAGCAGGACTTTATTTACTACAGATGAAGTTTCGAATTCATTTCTGACATCCTATGACATCACTGACCTGAATAACATTACAGAACTTGACAGGTTTCAGACTACACCCGGATCAAACTCGGTGGTTCACAATACACATATTCTGAATGATTACGCCGTGACAAGCTGGTACCGTGATGGTGTGGTGATCGTTGATGCACACAGGCCAGAGAATCTTGTGCAGGTAGCGAGGTATGATACCTACAGCGGTTCAGGAAACGGTATGGATGGCAACTGGGGAGTGTATCCATATCTTCCATCAGGAAACCTTGTTGTTTCAAATATCGATGAAGGATTGTTTGTGCTTACACCAACTTATGTGCGTGCGGCATACCTTGAAGGATCAGTTACCGATAGCATCTGCAACACCGTGATCGACCGCGTTCATGTAAACATTTCTTCAGTTAATGTGACGGATTCGACCAACAATTCAGGAAATTACAAGACAGGAACAGCAGTGCCGGGAACCTATACGATCACATTCAGCAAAGCAGGGTACCAGTCTAAAACGATCACCGGAGTTGTACTTACAGCAGGCCAGGTGACAAACCTTAATGTGAAGCTATACTCAAGTGCTACAGTTTCCGTGAACGGAGCGACAAAAACTTCAGGCTCACCGTTAGGAGCAGTGAAGGTGACTCTGGAAAGCACTTCCAATACATACAATTTCACATCCAATACGTCAGGTGTATTCTCTGCATGCAATGTACTTGGAGGTACCTATAACGTGTATGCAAGCAAATGGGGATACAAGAGCTATTGTGCATCAGTGACGCTGACTACAACCAGTGCACTCAACATTGAACTTGAACCAGCGATCTATGATGATTTCATCAACGACCATGGCTGGATCGTTACAGGAAACGCCACAACAGGAGCATGGGAAAGAGGTGCACCGAAAGGTACAACATACAGCTCTGCCCAGTCAAATCCCGGAACAGATGCGTCCACAGATTGCGGTAACAAAGCCTATGTAACCGGAAACACAGGAACCACTTCATCAGATGACGATGTTGATAACGGATTCACCTTGCTGACAAGCCCTGTATTTGATCTTTCAACAGTTGTTGATCCTTTTGTAAATTACTACAGGTATTTCTTTAATGCAGGAGGTACAGGATCTCCGAATGATTCATTAAAGATCATGCTGAACAACGGTACCACAACTGTAATCATTGAAACAGTTACCGATACCAGTGCCGGTGAGTCAACATGGGTACGTAAAGCATTTAAAGTGAGTGATTACATTACACCATCAGCTACGATGAAACTGATGGTCAGAACGAATGATGCAAGCCCCGGACACCTTCTGGAAGCAGGGTTTGACGCCTTCCAGATCACAAGCGGAAGCCCGATGGGTCTTGCGAAAATGAACGGACTGAATACCTACTCTGTATATCCGAATCCTTTCACCGATGGATTTGAGATCGCCTATGGACTTACTGGCGAATCGGCCATTGCGAAGATCTATGATTCAAGGGGAGCACTTGTAAATGAAATTAAGCTCAATGGAAATTCAGGCCGTGAACGGGTTGAAGGAAACTTCCCTGCAGGCATGTACCTGATAACCATCACAACAATCACAGGTGAAACCAGTACACTGAAGGTGATCAAAAATTAATCATTTCAAATAGGCAGTTATAACCCTCTCTCATACTTTGTATTCAGAGAGGGTTTTTATTTTAACCACATGATCAGAATTGCATTCTTCTTATTAGTTGCCTTTGCTGGCACTGCTTATTCTCAGAACATCACACTAAGGTCACTTTTGACAACACCAGGTGAAACGTGTGCCGGCGTGTGGGGATATGTTGACAGTCTTGGAAATGAATATGCCCTGCTTGGAGCATCCAAAGGATTAAAGGTGGTAAACGTCACGAACCCCGACAGTGTATATGTTGTCAAGGTATTCCCTGGTCCGAATAATTTATGGAGGGAGATCAGAACATGGAGAGGTTTTGCATATGTAACTACAGAGGCTACATCAATTCAGGGATTACAGATCATTGATCTTCGTAATCTGCCCGATACGACAAACCTTCCTGTTAAATATTGGAGCACCACGATAGGCGGTACACCTTTGTCATCAATACACGCGCTTGAGCTGGCTGATGGTTTTGTGTACCTCTATGGTTCGAACATTGGTAACGGAGGTGCCCTGATCGCTGATCTGGCTGACCCCTGGAATCCTGTGCTGGCAGGTCAATATACTGCAGGCGGATACATACATGATGGATATGTTCGTAACGACACCATGTATCCCGGACACATTTACGCAGGTGTTGCAGCGATTGTTGATGTCACCAGCAAGTCGAACCCACAGCTTGTTTCATCACAAGTTACACCAAACAAGTTCACACACAATACATGGCTTTCAGATAATAGCAAATACCTCTTCACCACGGACGAGGTGGACAATAGTTATCTCACAAGCTATGACATCAGGGATAAGCAGAATATCACCGAACTTGACCGCTTCCAGGCTTTTCCGGGGAATAATTCGGTGGTGCATAATGTGCTTATAAAGAATGATTACGCAGTTGTTTCATGGTACAAGGATGGCGTTGTGATCGCCGATGCGCATCGTCCGGAAAACCTTGTTCTTGTTGGAAATTATGATACCTACGCAGGAACCGGCGGAGGCTACCTAGGCAACTGGAGTGTCTATCCGTTTCTTCCTTCAGGCAACATCCTGGCAACAGGGATCGAGGAAGGGCTTTTCGTGCTGACACCAGCTTACAAGCGTGCATGCTATCTCGAAGGAACAGTAACAGACAGTCTTTGCAACAGGCCACTGGATGGAGTAACTGTTGAGATCACAGGTACAACTGTTATGGAATCGACTACATCAACCGGCGTATTTAAAACCGGTTATTATGTTCCAGGCACATACAATGTTACCTTTTCAAAAGCCGGGTTTAATTCTAAAACAGTAACTGTTACACTTGATACAGGAGTAGTTACAAATGTTCAGCTAAAGATGTATTCGCCGTCAACCGTAAGCTTGCAGGGAACTACAAAAGAATCCAGCACTTCATCCAGCATCAGGAGTGTCATGATCGATATTCTTTCACAGGCAGATACACTCCAGCTTACGAGCAGCAATGCAGGAACCTTCAGCATGTGCGGGAATTTCGGGCAATATTCAGCAGTACATGCTGCGAAATGGGGATACCAGGAGATCTGTCTTGACAGTGTTGAAATAACCAGCACATCTTCACAGCTTGATCTGAGCCTGCCCAGAGGATATAAAGATGATTTTCATTTTGATCTTGGATGGACTGTTTCATCATCACCAACAGTCACTGCAGGAAGCTGGGTCCGCGGAACTCCGGTCGGGTTTCCGAGTGGAGATGTGACAACAGATTGTTCAAACAAGGCATTTGTCACAGGTAATTCAGCTGCATTGGAAGACCTCGATGGTGGATATACAAGGCTGACATCACCTGTGATGGACATGACCATTTATGATGATCCTACAGTTGAGTACTCAAGGTTTTTCAACTGTGCGATTGGAACACCACTGGATACATTCATGGTAACAATTACAAATGGAATTGCTACAGATACACTTGAAATGCTTGTTGCAACACAAGGTACCTGGACTCATAAATCATTCAGGGTAAAGGACTATGTTTCCCTGACACCGAATGTTAAAGTAAGTTTCTACGTTCACGATGGAGCAGGGGATAACAGGGTGGAAGCAGCCATCGACGCATTCAGTGTCACTGGTCTTATTGTTGAAGACGTGAATGAGATCGGTTCATCACCCGTGCTCATTTATCCGAACCCGTCAAATGGAAAGTTCACTGTACAGACAAAAAATGAAACGCCTCTTGATGTTAAAATTTATGATCTTTCAGGAAAAGCGCATAGAGCAGATCATATCATAAGCGGTGAAGGAATCACGATAAGCTCTGACCTGGCTGCAGGCACTTACATGCTTAAAGTGATTTTCAGGGAATGTACAATCACATCAAAAATCATCATTCAATGAGCGGAATAAAAGGTATTGGCGGCGTTTTTATTTATTCTACAGATCCTGCAAAGCTGGCGGCATGGTACCGCGATGTTATGGGGATTGAATGGACCTATTATGAACCTTACAACAGCTGGTTCAAGGAATTTATGATCCGTGACAGGCATACAGACCATGTGTTCAGCATTTCCTGGTCAATGTTGCCTTATAAAGGAGAAGAGAAGAAAGGACAGTCTTTCTGCATCAATTACAGGGTTGAGGATCTTGAAAACTTCGTGGCAGCTCTGAAAGGTAAAGGTGCTGAGGTGAAAGATGTGGAGTCGTATCCTGAAGGAAAGTTCAGCTCAATGACTGATCCTGAAGGCAACCGGATCGAGCTGTGGGAGCCAGGAGCAGATTTTTTCGCTGGACGATAGATCTACATTGCCAGGCCGATACTGAATCCGGCAGTGATCTTCACCGGCCAATCCATCATTCCAAGATCACGCAGATTTAATGGCTTTACGATGCCTTGCTGAACATTGTGTTCCTGCCAGATCTTATCCTGGATGCCAAGTCCTCCAAAAACATCCACTGCGATGAGATCGAAAAGGATCGGCTGGGCGCCAACAAGTATGCTGGCATTATAATGAGTGGCTTTCAGAAAATAGCCTGACCTCAAGGCAAGCTCCGTCGAGATTTTCGCGGAGGAGATCGAAAACGATGGCGAAATGTATATCCCGTAAGGTGAGTAGTACGTTGACTGCATGTAATAACGTTTTGCAATCTGAAATCTCCATCCTTTCACCACATAGTGATCATTGGTTCCTGCAGTCAGTGTGTCCTCAAACAGAAGCAGGAACGGTGATTTGCGAAGCACAGAAAATCCAACCTGTAATGATTGAAACGGGTGTGTTGTGAACTCCTGGAGGATCTTGAACTCGGATGTAAGAGGAATTGGTCCCCAAAGCATGGCGAGTGGATTGGTCTTGGTGACCGACCTGATCTCCTGAGGGCATCGCAGCTTTTCTGCTTTTTTAACACTGTCTGGCGGAAAGGCAGATGCATCAGCACCGGCAAGCCCAAGCAGCATCAGGAAAAGGATCAGTTTCATATACATCTGTCAGATGACATACCTTGCAAGTGGGGCGATATCCTGTGAAGCGAAATCATTCTGAAGATACTTATAATACCCTGCAATGCCGATCATGGCAGCATTGTCGGTGCAATATCTGAATTCAGGAACAAACAGTTTCCATCCCTGAGTTTCTGATGTTTCAGCAAGTGCTTTCCTTAATCCTTTGTTGGCTGAAACTCCTCCTGCGATCGCGATATCTTTTATGCCTGTGCTCTTTGCCGCCTTGATGAGCTTATCTGTCAGGATCCTGATAATGGTTCCCTGGTATGAAGCACAGATATCCGCTTTGTTTTTTTCAACAAAATCCGGATCTTTCTTTACATTGTTTTCAAGGAAGTAGAGCAGGGATGTCTTGAGTCCGCTGAAGCTGAAATTCAGTTCATCCACTGAAGGAACAGGAAACTTAAACCGTTCTGGATCTCCATCAGCAGCGAATTTATCAATCAGTGGTCCTCCCGGATAAGGCAATCCCATCAGCTTGGCTCCTTTATCAAATGCTTCACCTGCGGCATCGTCGATCGTCTCACCAAGAAGCTTCATTTCACGATGTGAGCTGACTTTGATGATCTGGGTGTGTCCGCCGGATACTGTCAGGCAAAGGAAAGGGAATGAAGGAACTGGCTGCTCATCCTGGTCCCTGATGAAATTCGCCAGGACATGAGCTTCCATATGATTCACTTCAATCAGAGGAATTCCGGAAGCTAGCGCAAAGGCTTTCGCAAAACTGACACCAACCAGCAATGATCCCATCAGTCCTGGCCCACGCGTGAATGCCACAGCATCCAGGTCTTTAACAGTAATTCCCGCCGTATCGAGCGCCATTTGCACCACTGGCACAATATTTCGCTGATGTTCACGTGACGCGAGCTCAGGAACCACGCCGCCGTAAAGCTTGTGTATGACCTGACTCGAAACAATATTGGAAAGTACCCTGTCGTTTCTAAGAATGGCAGCAGCTGTATCGTCGCATGATGATTCAATCGCAAGTATCATAGCGTTCGGCTGAAGCATATTCTTAATTTTGCTAGAATTTCAAAGTTATCAAAAAAAGCCTGAAAATATCGGCGCTCGCCTTACTGTTCATTCTGCTTCTAGCAGGACTGGCAGGGCTTTTCCTGACTTTTCCATCGGTTCAGACCTACCTGACATCACGTATTGCAACCCATTTATCTGCTGAGCTGAACACAAAAGTTTCCGTTGGTGGTGTGGATATCCGGTTTTTTGATCATCTCATCCTGAAAGAAGTGGTAATCGAAGATCAAAAAAAAGACACCTTACTATATTGTGCGAAGGTGGATGTTTCTTTGCTGAAGCTCGATACACGGCAAAACAAGTTTGATCTGGGTGATATTGTCCTGGATAAGCCGGAATTTTATCTGAAACGTTTTCCAGGAAAAGACGAAGGAATGAACCTCGATTTTCTGATCGATTATTTCTCATCACCAGATACCTCTGCGCCTCATCGCCAGACAACCATCACCGCATCGCTCATTCAGATCAACGATGCAAAGTTCCGGTATAAAGATCAGAGGGATTCCATTTCAACAACACAGATCAATTTTGAAGATATCGGACTTACCCGACTTAATGGAAAGTTTACAGACCTTGAAGTGGTTGATGATTCGATCAGAGTCAATATCAGTAACCTGTCTTTTAAAGAGAAGTCTGGATTCAGGCTTGTGCGACTGAGTACAAGTGCAGTTCTCTCATCAACAGGCTTATGGTGTGATGGCCTGTTTCTTTCCACACCATTTACAAAACTTGAAACACGGTTAAAGTTCACGACAGAATCGTATGATGATTACAATGACTTCATTGAAAAGGTTTACATGGAAGGAGATTTCGGATACTCGAAAATTTCCTCGCGCGACCTGGCTTATTTTGCAGATGAACTGAGGGGAATGGACCGGTCACTTTCTTTTGATGGAAAGGTGAGAGGTACAGTAAATGATCTGAAGGGCAAAAACATTGAGATTTCTTATGGAAAGAATACCAACTTCCGGGGAGATGTGAGTCTTACAGGATTGCCATTGATCGAGGAAACCTTTATCCACCTTAAGATCAATGAGCTTTATTCAACAAAGGAAGATATCGAAACAATCCCTGTTCCGCCGTTCGATGTTCCTAAGAAGATTGAAGTGCCTTCCAATATCTCCATGCTTGGAAAGATCAGGTTCAAAGGAGATTTTACAGGATTCATCAATGACTTCGTAGCTTATGGAACTTTCAAAACGGACCTTGGACAAATCTCATCCGACCTCGCATTAACACAGGACACAGGCACAGGAATGATCCGGTATAAAGGAAACCTGAAGACATTCGGATTCAATATTGGTCAGTTTTACAGAATGTCCGAAACAGTTGGCAAGCTCAGCATGGACGTTTCTGTGGATGGAAAGAGTTTCATTCTAGACAAGATGGATCTCAAAGTGGATGGACTTGTCAGCAGCCTCACCGTTAAGGGATATGAATACAGGAACATCACCGCGAAAGGTCGTTTGCTCAAGCAGATCTTTGAAGGATCCGTGGCGATCAACGATCCTAACATGACGTTCAGTTTCGATGGAAACGTCGATCTCACACAAAAGTTGCCATTGCTGGATTTTACTGCGGATATCAAGAAAGCGAATCTGACAGCTACACATTTATACAATGGCAAGGAAGAGGCGATTATTTCTTCGACAGTCATCTTCAAGATCAGGGGAAACAACATCGATAACCTGAATGGTAACATCGCTGCATTAAATACAACCTATACGCAGGGAGATAAATCAATCACACTTTCATCATTTGATCTTGTAGCAGCGGAGAGCAGGAATCAGAAGACACTGCAGCTTTGGTCAGACATCGTTGACGCGGAGATCAAAGGAAAGTTCAATTCAAAAGAACTTGCTTCATCTTTTATTGATATTCTGAGGAACTACCTGCCTACACTGTACAAAGGTCGCAAAGCAAAGCCAGTAACGGCTGTTGAAGATTTTACATTTTATGTGAAAGCTAAAAAGACCGACGAGATCACCAGTATGTTTTATCCTGATGTGGACCTTAATGGTGATCTGAAGATCCATGGAACCTATTCATCTGTGAACTCCTCATTTTCAGTGTCGGTGGATAACAGTGAAAGCATTGTCCATGGACTTGGATTGAAGGATCTTTCCATTATGGCCACTGCCCGGAATAATGAACTGAATCTAATTGCAGGAGTTGGAAATCTGAAGCTTTCAGATACACTTGACATGCAGAACATCAGCCTTGGATCGCGGGCCATGCACGACTCTGTTAATTTCAGCTTTGGATGGAAGAATGCAGACAGGCATGTAAACGAAGGAGAGCTGAGAGGTACGTTTGATTTTGCGAATTCATCACCGGTAAAGCTGAAGCTGTACAACTCTTCAGTCACCATGCATGATTCCGTGTGGGCAATTTCAAGTGCAGGGAAAATATTGTTTGATTCAAGTTTCGTTTATGTTCCCGGTATATCCATAAAATCAAACAACCAGGAACTCCAGGTGAACGGTACGTTAGATCAGCGTAATGAGACACCATTGAGTTTTACCTTCAGCAACTTTGTGCTTGCCAACATCAATCCATTATTGAATCCTTCCGGCTTGAGCCTGCATGGAATGATACAGGGAAAAGCAGCCATGTATTACAGGAAAGAAAAACTGGTGTTCAGCAGTGATCTGGTGTTTAATGATTTTACATTCAACGCAGAAAGACTGGGTGAGGGTACAGTTAAAGCAGCGTGGGATCCGGCAACAGAAGCGATCGTAATGGATGGGAAATTCCTGCGTGGTGCCTTGCCGACCATTGCATTTGCAGGATCTTATTTCCCTGTAAGCAAGAAGCAGAATTTTGATATTAAAATGACGCTTCAGAAGACCCAGCTGAAACTCGTGCAGCCATACATTGCAGACCTTGCATCGAATGTCAGCGGCTTTGCATCCGGCGATCTGTTCCTTCGAGGAACTATTAAAAAGCCGGAGCTTACCGGGCTTCTCAATCTTCAAAAAGTCGGATTCAAGGTTGATTATCTTAACACATCCTATACTTTCTCGAATACAGTAACGATCAATAAAGGTTCATTCGATTTTGGCAATATGCATCTGTTCGATGAGAACGGTAGCGAAGCCCTTGTCAACGGAAGTGTGAAGCACAACAACTTTGATGACCTCACTTTTGATGTTGTGATCAATGCAAAAAACTTTCTGTGTCTGAACACAGAACAGAAGGATAATGACCTGTATTTCGGGAAAGCGCTGACAACAGGCAGGATCAGGATAGCCGGAGATCCAAAGAATATCGTGATGGATATTCAGGCACGCACCGAGCGGGGTACACAATTCAATGTGCCACTTGAAGGAGCAACGGATGTATCTGAAAGCAGCTTCATTACCTTCCGTTCGCGTGATACAGTGAATGTTGTCAAGACAAAGAAGAACGATGTTGACCTTTCGGGAATACAGCTGAACTTTGACCTTGAAGTTACGCCTGACGCTGAAGTGCAGCTGATCTTTGATCCAAAGGTTGGAGATATCATTAAAGGACGCGGAAATGGAAATTTGAAGCTGGAGATCAACACACTTGGAGTGTTCAGGATCTTCGGAGATTATGTGATCAGGGAAGGAGATTACCTATTTACACTTCAGAATGTGATCAACAAGCGATTCAAGGTTGACCAGGGAGGATCCATCACATGGAGCGGCGATCCTTATGATGCAGAGATCAACCTGAATGCAGTGTATAAAGTAAGAACCTCACTGCAGAACCTCTTCCCTAAAGACACGACCGCTGCACACAAGAAGAGGATACCGATCGATTGTAACCTGCGCATGACCGACAAGCTTATGAATCCTACGATCAGGTTCGATATATCGGTTCCGCCCACCGTGGATGAGTCGATAAGGTCCGATGTGAAGACAAGGATCAATCCTGATAACGAGCAGGAATTAAACAAGCAGATCTTCTCGCTGCTGATCCTTGGAACATTTTATAATCCGGAACAAGGATTTGCGAATAACGATTCACAATTTGGTGCCAGCGTAGGTGCCAATTCAACGGAGCTTCTATCGAACCAGCTAAGTAACTGGTTAGCATCATCAATTAAAGCGGTTGATGTTGGAGTGAAGTATCATGGTAAAGATGTTGAGTTGAACCTGAGCAAGCAGCTCTTTAATGAACGCTTGTCTATTGATGGAAACGTAGGTGTTGCGAATGCTGAAAAATCAAGCAACATCATTGGCGATGCGGTCGTGGAATATAAGGTGAGCAAGGATGGAAAGCTCAGAGTGAACGCGTTCCATCAGACCAATGATTACGCAACAAGTCTTTCAGGAACGACCAATAAGAATGGAGTGGGGCTTTCCTATCGGGAAGAGTTTGATACGATGGGTGAGCTGTTCAGAAGATTCAGGGATAAATTCAGAAAGAAGAATAAATCTGAAATTGAACAAAGGCCAGGACAAAAGCCAGTGGAATCTCCCGAAATAGAACAGCCCAAAGAAGAAGAATTGCCAGGAGAATCTTCAGCAAACTGATGCTACGGTTTAACGGCCTTTTAGCTGAATGATCAGCGAGAACAGGTTGGTTTTTCCGTTGTCGTTATCTGCAACAGCGTAGGCTTCAATTTTATCATCCGAGACATTTCTTACAGCCACTGACTCGATCTTTTCTTTTAACACTTCGTTGTTGGGATGGTGGATGGGAGTGAGGTTTATCTTCATTCCATTTTTGATTTCACTAGCAGAAATAACACCAACATAGCTTCCATCGATGGTTCCGTCCTGGATGTAATCGGTAGTGTTTTCAGCAGTGGCGGTAATCAGCATATCTCCTTGGTCATTCAGAGATGTTGCACCCGCAAAGCCCGTCATTGTTCCGTTAATGACAGGGAGTATGCATTCATGAATTTCAAACTCAGGAGATGTTTGATTACCCAGAGAGCCAAGAAAATCATCCAGGTTAACCTTTACGATAAAGTTCACACCCCGATTGAAAAGGAACAGTGACTTATCATGCACGGCTGCAGCTTCAATATTCAGCTGACCTGGAGAGAGGTTTCTTTTTTTTATGATGGCTGAATAAAAGGTACTCAGGGAGATGGATTCACTTTTATAAGGCTCACGTGTGATGTCAATGACAGATAAAGTATCACGAAAAGGAGTAATACCACCTGAACCGAAGATGTAGAGTTTTGTTCCCTGGTTTGTAATCACAGAGACCATTGCTTCAAAGTCGGGCTTTTTAGGTTTTTCGATTCTGCCCTTTAGGCCTTTCAGGATGTTAAAAGAAACAGGTTTTCCTGCTAAATTTTCATCCAGGATAAATAAATCAGGAGAGTCATCACTGATGATGTACATAGAGCCATCAATGAGTTCAATTCCTGAACCCGAGGGGATTTCAGGCAATTGTTTCAGCAGAGATGCCGATGCCGAGACAGGAGTCATTTCGTTAATAGGTGTAAGAAGGAACAATGTAATGATCGTATTCCAAAGCATAGAGGCGAAGCAGTAAAAATTGTACCAAGGGAAGGAGAGGGGATGTTTGACACGTTTAGATTCGTTGTTGTACCAGTTATAAAAGGTGACACGTTATCGGTGTTGTAAACCTTTGACAACGTTAAGGTTGTTAAGGTTGTAACTGTTATAGGTGGTAGGCGTTGATATTGGTGATGACTATTTATGGTTTGGCAACGTATACGACTTGATCGTGTTTATTGACGGGCTATATCCGTCGATAGGGGGATTGCGCCCTTTCAGGGCTGGGAGGATTAGACTAAGTTATCGTTGAGCAATGTTATCGACCTAGTCGCGGTTATCGACGGGCTATACCCGTCGATAGGAGAATAGCGCCCTTTCAGGGTTGACGGTTTAGGCTAAGTTTTCGTTGGGTAAAGTTTCCGACCTAGTCGCGGTTATCGACGTGCTATACCCGTCGATAGGAGAATATCGCCCTTTCAGGGCTGACGGTTTAGGCTAAGTTTTCGTTGGGTAAAGTTTCCGATCTAGTCGCGGTTATCGACGTGCTATACCCGTCGATAGGTTATTGCGCCCTTTCAGGGCTGGGAGGAATTAGGTTTTCGTGTTTAACGAATTTCAAGACCGTCGAAAAAGATATTTCGCCTTTCCAGGGTTTGAAGTTTAGGCTACGTTATGATGGCAAAGTTCTATTGAAATGCTTATTAGCTAAAGATGGTATTTCACAAGCCGTGAGAGTGTTAAATTGCCACAAAAACTATAACTCAATTTTATGCCACAACAAACCCTGAATAAACCTGGCCCTGAAAAGGCATAATATATTTAGATCCGAAAGAGTGTCATAGACCTAACCCTGAAAGGGCGTAATATTTAGGACCGAAAGTGTATAATAGACCTGGCCCTGAAAGGCGTAATATCCTATAGATGGGTTTAGCCCGTCTATAAAGAGCCGTCTATAACAAACCTTCTATAAAGAACCGCCTAAAAAAAATATAAAACCGTTTATAAAGAGTCGCCTATAACAAGCCTCTAGAACAGCCCCGCATAACAAATTAACCCCGTTCAAATAAACACGCTGATATTCCTAAAAATCCTGCAAAAGCCGAAATACCATGGGACAGTCACTTGTTAAAAACTATGTACATATCGTATTCAGCACAAAGTATCGCCAGCAGCTAATATACCCACCAGTTGAAGAAGAACTTCACAGCTACATCGGAGGCATATGCAACAAACTCGAATGCCATGTTGTTATAGTTGGTGGTTACACCGATCACATACACATTCTCTGTATGCTTTCTAAAAAAATCGCATTAATGAAGTTGATGGAAGAACTAAAATCCCATTCCTCAAAATGGATAAAATCCAAAGGAGTGGAGTATGAGAACTTCTATTGGCAAGATGGATACGGTGCATTTTCGGTGAGGCCTTCAGAAATCAATACCGTCATCGCCTACATAAGAAATCAGCACCAGCATCACAGCAAAAAGAACTTTCAAAATGAATTCCGCTCATATTTGAAAAAGTTCAAGGTAGAATATAGCGAGCAGTACGTTTGGGATTGAACTCCTCGGCATCCAGCCTTTAAAGGGCGTAATCTATTTTCGAAAATAATAGCCCTTCCAACCCTCTAGCCCTGAAAGGGCGTAATCCTTATTTTATCGATGGGTGTAGCCCTTCGATAACCGAAACCCTAGCCCTACGATAATAAAACTAAGCACGAGCCCTTCGATAACCGAAACCCTAACCCTTCGTTAATAACAAAGCCCGAGCTCTCCGAGAACAAAACTACCCTTCTCAATATAATCTACCCCCCTTCGAACCAAAATCTATCCCGCCCAACCCCAGCCCTGAAAGGGCTCAAGCTATTTTCGCTGGGTGTAGTCCCTCATACCCTCTAGCCCTGAAAGGGCGTAATCCTTATTTTATCGATGGGTGTAGCCCTTCGATAACCGAAATCCTAAACCTTCGTTAATAACAAAGCCCGAACTCTTCGATAACCGAAACCCTAGCCCTTCGTTTTAATACTAAGCCCAAGCTCTCCGATAACAAAACCAACAAAAAGCCCCGCACACTTCCGTATACAGGGCTTCTCTTAAATAGTCTTTCAAATCAATCAAACATGCTGATCTGGGTGTCCATATCATCTAACCCTTCTTTGATCCTCTTTACACGGTCCGCTGGAGATTCATTGTCATTTTCTTCTCCTACTACAGTTTCCTCTTCTTCTTCCTCTTCTGGCTCAAGCAGAATGATGTCTTTTATCTTGTTCGCAGATAACCTGTTTCCTTTTGCTTTCAATCCCATCACTTTAATGAACTGCTCAATTTCTATCGTCTCTGGTGCAAGCTCTTTATCTTTCTGCTTTGCATACCTGATCTCGATCACCGGCTGCTTCAAAGTGGATACATGTTCAAGGATGGTCCCTGGTGTTTCAGGAATGAAAAAGGTTTTCTTGTCCGTCACTTCAAGCAGGAATCTCTTTACAAAGTATTCCTTCTTTTCTCCTTCTATATAAATGGCTGTAACAGGCTTCTCGGCATTAAACTTCTCAATTATAACCAGGTCTTCATCAAAATGGGTTGACAAATCAAACGGGGTGAGCCGGTAATGTCCGGATTGCATGATCGTCAGGATCTTGTCTTCTCCGGCAAATTCACCCAGGTACATTCCGCGTCCGTCTGTATTCAGCCTGTGAACTGAATCATCAAACCAGATCATTCGTGCTCCTAGCGTTGATGTCCCTTTTTCTTTCTGAACTGCTTTCTTGACAGGATACCTGGTGAGAATGTTTCCTACGGAGTTCCTTCCTTTGATGGCTACGGTGGCAAAGTCAAAATCAAAAGTCAGCTTCTTCAGCCTTGGCAGTGGCTTCAGATGTACGGTCAATACTTCTGATTCTCCATTCGGATTGGCTGTAAAGTAAAGCACTTTGGATCCTTTTGTTCCCTTGGTCAGATCATACACTTTATCACGCGTGATGCCTGTTACTGAAAAACGCTTTACCATGACATTCCCTTTCGGTCCATCCTGGTAAATCATGTTGTATACGGTGCGGTCATCATTTTTCTTGAAGACGTTAATGTATATCAACCCTTTGCCGATAAAAGCTTTCTCGGCGATCCTCGATACTGTCATGGTGCCATCTTCCCTGAATACAATGATGTCGTCAAGGTCAGAGCAATCGCAGACATATTCGTCTTTCTTCAATCCGTATCCGGCAAAGCCTTCTTCACGGTTTACATAAAGCTTCTCGTTTGCTACGGCAACACGTGAAGCAACGATCGTGTCAAATGACTTGATCTCTGTCTGACGTTCTCTGCCTTTGCCATATTTCTTCTTGAGATTCTTAAAGTAATCTATGGCATATTCAGTAAGATGTTCAAGGTGGTATTGTGTTTCTCCAAGCTCCTGTTCAAGACCTTTGATGTATTCGTCTGCTTTGAATGCATCAAACCTTGAGATCCTCTTGATCCTGATCTCTGTAAGTCTCGTGATGTCGTCCCTGGTGATGTCTCTTTTTAATCTTTTTCTGAAAGGCTTTAACCCTTTATCAATGGCGTTAATTACGCCTTCCCAGGTTTCTTCTTTTTCAATATCGCGGTAGATGCGTTCTTCAATAAAGATTTTTTCAAGAGATGAAAAATGCCACTGTTCTTCGAGTTCAGACTTTGTAATCTCAAGTTCTTTTTTAAGAAGGTTGACAGTCTTGTTCGTTGAATACCGGAGCATCTCATTTACGCCCATGAACACCGGCTTGTCTTCGGCGATCACACATGCGTTCGGACTGATCGAAATCTCACAGTCAGTAAATGCGTATAGCGCGTCGATCGTCTTGTCTGGTGAAATACCAGGTGGAAGATGGATCACGATCTCTACTTTCTCAGCAGTATTGTCTTCGATCTTTCTGATCTTGATCTTTTCCTTGTCGTTCGCAGCGATCACTGAATCGATCAAAGATGTAGTGGTTGTAGAAAATGGGATCTCAGTGATTACCAGTGTCTTTTTGTCCAGCTGGTTGATCTTCGCACGGATCCTGATCTTTCCACCTCTAAGGCCATCGTTGTAATTGGAAAAATCGGCCATCCCGGCAGTAGGGAAGTCAGGTAGAATATTTGTTTTTTTATTCCGGAGAATGTCAATAGATGCATCAATCAGCTCATTGAAGTTATGCGGCAGGATCTTGCAGGCGAGACCCACAGCGATTCCTTCCACACCTTGGGCAAGCAGCAATGGAAACTTGACAGGCAGTGTGACCGGCTCCTTGTTTCGTCCATCGTAAGATGCCTGCCATTTTGTAGTTTTTGGATTGAATACAACTTCCGATGCGAATTTTGAAAGTCGTGCTTCAATGTATCGCGGAGCTGCTGCGGAGTCACCAGTGAAGATGTTTCCCCAGTTTCCCTGCATGTCAATCAGGATGTCTTTCTGTCCTAACTGTACCATGGCGTCACCAATTGAAGCATCGCCATGCGGGTGATATTTCATGGTGTGCCCGATGATGTTGGCGACCTTGTTATATCGTCCGTCATCAAGCTCGTTCATGGAATGCAGGATTCTACGCTGTACGGGCTTCAGGCCATCCTCAATAGCTGGTACCGCACGTTCAAGAATAACATACGATGCATAATCAAGGAACCAGTTCTGGTACATCCCTGAAACATGCGTCACATGCTGAAGATCCGAGTTCTCGCTATCCTCGGGTGTATTGTTTTCTAAGTCGTTTGTGTTTTCGTCACTCATTATATGTTCTCCTAAACTGAAGCTTCCTCAACGATGTCTTTTTCAACTTTGAGGTTATTGATGATAAACTCCTGTCTGTCCATGGTGTTCTTTCCCATATAGAAGGTGAGGAGTGATTCGATGGTGCTTTCTTTTCCGATGATCACAGGATCAAGACGCATGTCCTTTCCAATGAAATGCTTGAACTCATCCGGTGAGATCTCTCCAAGCCCTTTAAATCGTGTGATTTCAGGACGTGCTCCAAGTTTTGCCATGGCTGCCTGCTTCTCCTTTTCATCGTAGCAGTAGATCGTTTCTTTCTTGTTTCTTACTCTGAATAAAGGAGTTTGAAGGATGTAAAGATGCCCGTTCTTCACCAGGTCAGGGAAAAACTGAAGGAAGAAGGTGATCAGTAGCAACCTGATGTGCATGCCATCTACATCGGCATCTGTGGCAAGCACAACCTGGTTGTAACGCAGATTGTCCATGTCATCTTCAATGTTCAGCGCTGCCTGAAGAAGGTTGAACTCTTCATTCTCATACACGATCTTTTTGGTAAGGCCGTATGAGTTAAGTGGTTTTCCTTTCAGACTGAATACAGCCTGTGTATTGACATCACGGGATTTCGTGATCGATCCGCTTGCTGAATCACCCTCTGTAATAAATAGGGTAGTGTTCAGTCTGCGGTCATCGGTGCTGTTATAATGTACCCTGCAATCACGAAGCTTCCTGTTATGCAGGCTGGCTTTCTTCGCACGTTCTCTCGCGATCTTGCGTATGCCCGATAATTCTTTACGTTCCTTTTCAGACTGTATGATCTTGGTCAGAAGAAGTTCCGCTGTTTCTGGATTTTTATGGAGGTAATTGTCAAGTGCTTCTTTTACGAAATCGTTGATGAATGTTCTCACTGCCGGACCATCGGGTGCCATGTTCTGTGATCCCAGCTTGGTTTTGGTCTGTGATTCAAATACCGGTTCCTGTACCTTGATGCTGATCGCTGCAACAATAGATGTCCTGACGTCAACAGCTTCAAAGTCTTTCTTGTAGAACTCCCTGAGTGTCTTCACCACAGCTTCACGAAATGCTGCCTGATGAGTACCACCCTGGGTTGTATGCTGACCGTTTACGAATGAATAATATTCTTCACCATACTGATTGCCATGGGTGAAGGCGATCTCAATATCATTACCAAGCAGATGAATGATCGGGTAGAGGATATTCCCGCTTAAGTTTTGTGTGAGAAGATCATGAAGTCCTTTTTCTGAGAAATACCTGTTGCCGTTATAGTTGATGGTAAGTCCGGTGTTCAGGTATGCATAGTTCCAGAGCATCTTCTCGATGTATTCATTGAGAAAATGATATTTGCCAAAGATCTTTTCATCAGGTGTAAAGGTGACATGCGTGCCTCTCCTGAGAGTGCATGGCTCAACAGCCTCTTCGTTGGTGACCTCTCCGCGGGAAAATTCAACAACTTTTGTGCGGTCATCGCGGACAGACTGTACCCTGAAGTAGCTCGACAACGCGTTAACTGCTTTTGTACCGACACCGTTCAGGCCAACTGATTTCTTGAAAGCTTCTGAATCGTATTTCGCGCCGGTGTTGATTTTCGAAACTACATCTACGACTTTCCCGAGAGGTATTCCGCGACCATAGTCACGCACCTTGACGCTGTTCTCCTTGATGGCAATATCGATGCTCTTTCCATATCCCATAACGAATTCATCGATACAGTTATCGACAACTTCCTTCACAAGGATATAAATTCCATCATCAGCAGCAGAACCATCGCCCAGCTTACCTATATACATACCCGGCCTGAGCCTGATATGCTCCTTCCAGTCAAGGGATCGGATGCTTTCTTCTGTGTATTTTGACATTGAAACTAAATTTTAAAGTTTTAAAAAGTTAAAGTTTAAAGTCAGAAGCAAATCATTGTGTAATCTTTATGACATGCTTCAATCAATATGCTTCAACTTTTAAATTTTTTTTTCAGTTAAAAACTAAAGATGATTCATTCTTAATTCAATTATGAATGGAACTACTTAAACTTTTAACCACTGAATCTTGAGTTTGTATTCTATATTCTTTTGGTCTTTTTATATAATCGTTTCTAATAAAAGGCATAAGCTGAATCTATAGCTCCGGGGTTGCAATTCTTTAAACCTTAAACCTTAAACTTTGAACATTAAACTTTAATCTGTTTATACATTAAACCTGAAATGCATCACATCACCATCTTCCACGACATACTCCTTGCCTTCGACGTTTAGTTTACCAGCGTCTTTGCAGGCAGATTCAGACCCGAGGGAAATGAAATCCAGGTACTTGATCACCTCGGCGCGGATGAATCCTTTTTCGAAATCGGTATGGATCACACCTGCTGCCTGTGGTGCTGTCATGCCTTTTGTAATGGTCCAGGCTCTTACTTCTTTTACTCCTGCAGTGAAGTATGTATAGAGATTAAGTAACCTGTATGCCGCTTTGATCAGCTTGTTAACTCCCGCTTCTTTCAGTCCGAGGTCAGCAAGAAATGCCTGTCTGTCTTCATAGGAATCAAGCTGCGTGATCTCTGCTTCAATTGCGGCGGCGATAATGATCACTTCCGCATTTTCATCTTTCACGGCTTCCTTTACGGCATCAACATGCTTGTTTCCGGTGTTCACTGAACCTTCATCCACATTGCATACATAAAGAATCGGCTTGTCAGTAAGAAGGAACAGATCTTCAATGTATTTTTTGTCTTCAACGATCACAGGAGCTGAACGTGCAGCTTTTCCTTTTTCAAGGTGTTCCTTATATATAGAAAGAACTTCATATCCTTTTTTGGCATCCTTGTCCTGGCCTGTTTTTGCCATCTTTTCAAGGCGTTGCATTTTCTTTTCCACAGCTTCAAGGTCTTTCAACTGAAGCTCAAAATCGATCGTTTCCTTGTCACGCACCGGATTCACTGAACCATCCACATGCACCACATTCGGATCATCAAAGCACCTCAGTACGTGTATGATTGCATTTGTTTCACGGATGTTTGCGAGGAACTTGTTTCCAAGCCCTTCTCCTTTGCTGGCACCTTTAACCAGGCCGGCAATATCCACGATCTCAACCGTAGTAGGTACGACCCTTTCAGGTTTAACCAGCACTTCCAGCTTTTCCAGGCGCTCATCAGGCACCGTTATCACTCCTACATTGGGCTCGATCGTACAGAAAGGAAAATTTGCTGCCTGTGCCTTTGCATTTGAAAGACAGTTGAACAGTGTTGATTTACCTACGTTCGGAAGCCCGACTATTCCACATTGTAATCCCATAACTTCTTAAAAAATAAAAACGCAAAAATAAGGGTTTCCGAGGTGATCTATGCCCCTGAATCCCTTTATTATTCGCAGTTTTCAACAAATTTTAAATCTTTTCAACAGCACAAAGCCCATTTTTTAATTAAGGGTACTTTTGCGCCATCCTTATAGAACGTTTCTGGCAGGATATTTATTTCGTTAGAATTTATGCCGACAATTCAGGAGTTAGAAAGAATCGCATCTCAGGTCAGACGTGATATTGTTAGAATGGTACATGCCGTAAATTCAGGTCATCCCGGAGGTTCTCTCGGATGCACCGATTATTTCGTGGCAATGTATTTCGAAATCATGAAACATGATCCTGAGAACTTTACCATGGATGGTATCGGCGAAGATCTGTTCTTCCTTTCAAATGGCCATATTTCACCTGTATGGTATAGTGTTTTAGCTCGTTCCGGATATTTTGACGTAAAGGAGCTTTCCACGTTCCGTAAGCTCAACAGCAGGTTACAGGGACATCCAGCGACGGAAGAAGGTTTACCTGGAATCCGTATCGCCTCAGGTTCCCTTGGTCAGGGGCTTTCTGTAGCTTCCGGTGCTGCACAGTCGAAGAAACTGAATCACGACAACAGCTTTGTGCATGTTCTGATGGGAGATGGTGAGTTGCAGGAAGGCCAGGTGTGGGAAGCTGCCATGTATGCTGCTGCCAGGAAGATCGACAACCTTATCGCGGTGGTTGACGTAAACGGTCAGCAGATCGATGGTAGCACTGATGCAGTTTTGCCTATGGGTGATCTTGCTGCAAAATGGAAAGCCTTTGGTTGGGACGTGCTTACCATGAATGGAAATGATCTTAATGATGTAGTGACTACGATGAAACGTGCGAGGGCTGAACATGCAGGAAAAGGAAAGCCGGTTGTGATCCTTATGCAGACCATCATGGGCAATGCGGTCGATTTTATGATGCATACTCATAAATGGCATGGTGTCGCTCCGAATGATGAACAGCTTCAGCAGGCTCTCATTCAGCTTCAGGAAACTCTGGGAGATTATTAATGACCGCTTTTAAAAAGCTTCTTCTTTTATTTTGCGCGTTGAACTTCCTTCAGGTAAATGGGCAGTCTTCACGCGCTCAGGAACCTCAACTGACAAGGATCCTCTTCATCTATGACTGCTCTCAAAGCATGTTTGGCCGCTGGGAATCAGGAAATAAATCCGATGTAGCCAAAAAGATGCTGATGCAGGCCGTGGATTCATTAGGTAAATTTCCTAATGTGGAGCTTGCTCTCAGGATGTATGGTCATCAGTCTGGCTTGGTTCCTCAGCGTGATTGTAAAGACACAAAGCTTGAGGTACCATTTAAAAAGAATAATGCGACAGTAATTAAAAACCGGATCGCATCAGCACATCCTAAAGGTACTACGCCCATCGCATACAGCCTGGAACAGAGTGGTAATGACTTTCCGGATACCAAAGCACGTAATATCATTATCCTGATCACTGACGGTGTGGAAGAATGCGATGGTGATCCCTGCGCTGTTTCTGCGGCTCTTCAGAAAAAGGGAATCATCCTTCGTCCTTTTGTCATTGGTGTCGGACTGGATCCTGGCTTTCAGAAAACGTTCGAGTGTATAGGCCGTTATTTTGATGCATCCACTGAGAACGCTTTTCAGACTGCCATGGGGATCATTATCAGTCAGGCTATAAACTCCACTACAGCACAGATCAATCTGATAGATTCCTATGGAAAGCCTTCAGAAACCAATGTCAGCATGACCTTATATGACATGAACTCAGGTGCACTCCGGTACAATTTCATGCACACCATGAATCACAAAGGCAATCCTGATACATTAACGATCGACCCTGTAAGCGGCTACAGACTAGTGGTTCATACCATTCCTCCTGTTTCAAAAGACAGTATTTTCCTGTCTGCCGGCAAGCATAATGTGATCGGTTTAGACGCACCACAAGGCGATCTCATCTTAAAAGTCAATGGCATCAACGAATACAAGAACCTGAAGTTTATTGTAAGAAAAAAGGGCGAGATGAAAACGCTGCATGTGCAGGATGCTGGTCAGTCAGAACGCTATATTGTCGGCAAGTACGATGTGGAAGTGTTATGTCTTCCGCGCCTCACGATTAGTGATGTCACCATCACACAAAGTCATACTACGACTGTTCAGATCCCTCAGCCAGGCATGGTGAATTTACAATCGAACGGGGCAGGATATGGAGCCATCTTCGTTGAAGAAAAGAATACTCTCAGGCTAGTATATAATCTCCCTGAAAATGCCTCGCGCGAAAGTGTTGTGCTGCAGCCAGGGTCATACAGAGCGATATACAGGTCAAAGAGTTCGAAAGAATCGATTTATACAGTAGAAAGAAGTTTTAAGATCGAATCAGGCGGTTCGGTCAATGTTAAATTATATTGATCTATGAAAAAATTCAGCTATACCGAAAAGAAAGATACTCGCTCAGGATTTGGTGCAGGCCTGCTTGAAGCAGCCAGGATTAACCCGAAGGTTGTAGGATTGTGTGCTGACCTTACAGGTTCCCTGAAGATGGATGCTTTTGCAAAAGAATTTCCTGAACGGTTTTTTCAGGTAGGCATCGCTGAAGCCAATATGATCGGGGTGGCTGCTGGTATGACGATCGGTGGAAAGATCCCGTTCACCGGCACATTTGCTAACTTTTCTACAGGTCGTGTCTATGACCAGATCCGCCAGTCAGTCGCATATTCGGGAAAGAATGTAAAGATCTGCGCTTCACATGCTGGTCTGACACTCGGTGAGGACGGTGCCACACACCAGATCCTTGAAGATATCGGAATGATGAAAATGCTTCCGCACATGACGGTGATCAATCCATGCGATTACAATCAGACCAAAGCAGCAACTCTTGCCATCGCTAATTATATAGGTCCGGTTTACCTTAGGTTCGGAAGGCCAGCTGTACCGGTATTTACACCTGCAGACCAAAAGTTTGAGATTGGCAAAGCCGTGCACATGATCGAAGGCAGTGATGTTACCATCTTCGCCACAGGACACCTTGTATGGAAAGCTGTTGAAGCATGTGAGATTCTCGAGCAGAAAGGAATCAAGGCTGAATTAATTAATATCCACACAATTAAACCTTTGGATGCGGAGGCTGTCATAGCTTCGGTAAAAAAGACAAAATGCGTTGTAACGGCTGAAGAGCATAACATGCATGGAGGGCTAGGAGATTCGATCGCTCACGTGCTTTCAATGAATCATCCGGCTCCGATAGAAATGGTTGCTGTGAAAGACAGCTTCGGTGAAAGTGGAACTCCGGAAGAGCTGATGAAAAAGTACGGCCTTGATACGCCGGATATCGTTTCAGCTGTTGAGCGTGTGATCAAAAGAAAGTAAGCCTGATTTTTGTCTTTACCTGATTTTATGGACGAAGACAAAGACTTAATATCGGCCTTCAGAATCCCTCAAAGCAGGGATACTGCATTTCGTGACATCATCTTTAAGTACCAGCGCAAGATCTATTACCAGATCCGTCGGATCGTCATTGACCATGATGATGCGAATGATGTTGTCCAGAACGTTTTCATAAAAGCCTGGAAAGGCCTCGACGGATTCAATGAAGAATCTAGGCTATCAACATGGCTCTACAGGATCGCATACAACGAATCCATCAACTTCATAAAAAGTAAAAAAGCATCACTCTTCGTTTCTTCTGATGAGTTTGAGCATGTGCTGGATGATCATACTACTGACACTTCCGGCTTTACCGGTGAACAGATCGAGCAGAAGCTTCAAAAAGCCCTGCAAACGCTGCCTGAGAAACAACGGCTTGTTTTCAATATGAAATATTTCAGCTCCATGAAATATGAGGAAATGTCGGAAGTCCTTGGTACATCAGTCGGAGCGTTAAAGGCATCCTACCATCATGCAGTGAAAAAAATTGAAGAATATTTCAGGGTCAATTAAACCATTGGATTACCAAAGAGTCATAAAGACATGAACAACAAGATGGGACAAGACAAAGAACAGGATGAGCTATTCCAGGTTCCCGAAGGTTACTTTGAACAGCTTCCTGACCGCATCATGATGAGAATACACCAGGAAGCTCCATTGAAGATCGTACACAGCGGTTCTGCAGATGGAGTTCAAAAGACAGTGATAAAGCTTTTTGCATACGCTGCTTCCATCGCTGCAGTGTTCCTGGTAAGCATCGGGATCTCAAATTACTTTCATGATGGAACAAAAAGTCTTGCTGCAACGCTTACTGCCAATGAGATCATTGAATCAGGTGTCCTGTATGACATGGATGAGAGCCTTCTTGCTGAACATCTCACAACAGAAGACCTTGATGATGTTGTTCTGACAATAGAAGATGAAGATGCCATTACCGAATACCTTATTGAACAGCAAACAGACCTAACCCCACTTGAATTCTAAAACAATCAACTATGAAAAACCTGATCCTGATTAGTACATTTTTTCTTGGCAGTCTTGCAGCTTATGCTCAGCCAGGAACGCCGCTTCCACCGCGTGAGCCACGCAGACAGGGAGAACAAGGCCAGCGAAAAAGCGAACGTAAAGAAAAGATCGAGACCATGAAGATCGGCTATATTACAAAAGAGCTTGATCTGACATCTGAAGAAGCCCAGAAATTCTGGCCTGTGTACAATGAATACACAAACAAGGAACACGAGCTTAGAAAGTCACGCAAAGCGAAGATCAAAGAGACTGGTAAATCCCTTGATGAAATGAGTGATAAAGAAGTTGAAGCTATCGTTGATGATGAGATCGTTTTTCGCCAGCGTGAACTTGATCTTCAGAAGGAATACCACAAGCAGTTCAAGTCAGTTCTGCCTGCCCGAAAGGTTGCCCGGCTTTACAGAGCTGAAGAAAAGTTCAAACGGGAACTTGTAAAAAAGATCCAGGAGAAACATTGATCAACTGAAATAAAGTAAAAGCCCGGTGCAGAAATGTGACCGGGTTTTTTATTTTCATAAAACTCTTCAGGTGTAAAACTTTGATCATCGGAGAGTAAACTCGATTATATTTGCTGAATGAGGAAACTTCATCCATTCACCACCCTTGGTTTTATTCTGGGTGTGTCTGCACTTATTCTCATGGTCAGTGGTTTTTTTCTGCCTGCTGCGATCCTCGCACTTGCCGGGAATTTTTGTGCTTTAAAGGAAGTTTCAAAATTCACTTCATCATTTCAGTTTTTCACTGTTCTCTTTTGTGCACTTATCACCGGATTGTCTGGAGACCTGCAGTCACCGCAAAACTATGTGCTGACGATATCCGTCATGCTGGCAGGATTTTCTTCGATCGGAAGGATCATGTATTTCAAAGAATTCTCTTATACCGGGCATGCATGGTTTGAACCGCTGTTGTGTGGCTTATCCGTGATCGCCTGGATGTTCGCCGCATTCACTGGCTCCTATGAATGGGGAGTGCTCATCACCAATCTGGTGATTATACTTTTCTCCTGCTTTCTTGCATCAGGCATATTGAAAGATCGTATGCAGCTGCTTTCTTTTTCTAAAGGTGGCTATATGATCGAGATAGGTAAGGAGGCACCGGAGTTTACACTTCCTGACCAGAATGATCAACCAGTTACATTGTCGGATTTCCGGAACACACGCGATCTGCTGCTGATCTTCGTGAGAGGTGACTGGTGTCCTGGCTGCCATATGATGCTCAGGACCTATCAGAAAGAAAAAGAAAAATTCCAGGAAAAGAACATCATGGTGCTTGCCATCGGGCCTGACCCGGTTGGTGTAAACCTTGAAATGGTACAGAAGCTTGACCTGGATTTCAAGGTGCTTTCCGATGAAGCCCAGCAAACAGCCATGCGTTATGGTGTGCAGATCAGGGAGTATGAACATGTGATGCATGATTTTAAAGATGGCATCCCACTGCCAGCATCATTTCTTGTTGACAGGAATGGTATCGTGAGATATGTCTCAAGGCCAGATAAAATCGGTGAATTCCTGAATCCTTCGCTCATCTTTCCAATTATCGAAAAGTTACCTGCTTAAAAATATATTCCATGGAGATCATTGCCATCATACTCGCGGTAGCTGCCCTTGTGTTACTGCTCCTTCTGGTGAATAACAGAAAGCGATCGCAGGAAGATCAGAGGATACAGAAAAACTATGCGAGCATCATCGACCAGGCAAACGATGCCATGCTGGTGATCGATATTGTTGATGGCAAGATACATCAATCGAATCCGAGTGCGGCAGCCTTGCTGGGTTATACAAGTGAGCAACTTTCAAAGAAATCCCTGTTCGAACTCCATCCACGTGAATACCTGCATCAAAGTTCCGCGATCGTTGCTGATGTATGGGAAAAGGGTGGACTGATCTACAAGGACATACCTTTTGTTACTGCAGATGGCACCCTGTTGCCTGTCGAGTGCAGCGCGAAAGTAGCGCCGTTTTCAGGAAGGCCAGCCATTGTGATCTATGCCAGGGACATTAGAGAACGCCTGCGTCTTGAAAAAGAGATCAATGATCAGAAGAGTATCATCGAAGAAAAAAATAAAGACATTACCGACAGTATTGAATACGCGAAAAAGATCCAGGAGGCGATACTTCCTGATGAAGCCCAGCTCCTGAATTACTTTGAAGATTCTTTTATTTTCTTCAGGCCAAAAGATATTGTAAGCGGTGATTTTTATTGGTTCACAAAAAAGGGCGATACCGTTTTGCTTGCTGTAGCTGATTGTACAGGACATGGTGTGCCTGGTGCATTTATGTCGATGGTGGGTAACCAGATCATTCACGAAATGGTGATGGAACGGAATGTAATTGTGCCCGGACTTATACTCGATGGCATGAAAGAATCCTTGCTGAAAGTTTTTAGAAAACGTGAAGATGGAGGACAACGCCAGGATGGAATGGATATAGCGATCATCAGCTACAAAGCCGGATCAGACAAGCTTCATTTTGCGGGTGCATTTAATGGATTGATCATTACAAATGGCAGCGAGCTGAGAGAATTCAGCGGAGATAAATTTCCGATCGGGTATTATGAATCTGCATCTGAAAAAAGATTTACCACCCAGGAGGTATCGGTTTCAAAAGGTGACTGCGTCTATCTGATGTCAGATGGATATTCGGATCAGTTTGGTGGTGTTTCCTCAAAGAAGTTCAAATCTAAAAACACCGCTCAGCTGATTAAAAGCATTGCAATATTGCCTATGGCGGAGCAGAAAGCAGCGATCGAAAATGCGCATGTTGAATGGAAAGGAAGCCTTGAGCAGGTCGATGATATCTGCATGATCGGAGTGAAACTCTGAGTGAACGTGTGACAGGTCTCCAGCCTAAACTTCCTGGGTTAAAACACTGATCAGCTTCATGTCATCTATTCGTAAGGCAGTAAGATGACCCATTCCCGGACGTTCAGAATATACACAGCCTGTATCGATGTTGATGTCACCATTTCCCTGTGTGATCATTTCAAGGCTTTCAGAAAATGGTACTGGTGTATGTCCATGAATTACCGGCCGGTTTCCTGTTTTTGAAAGATCACATCGATGTGTTCTGCTCCAAAGCATGGCATGTGTGTCATCGAATGGTTCATTACTGTCAAAATTGAACGATGCATGTACGATCAATGCGGAAGGCAGATCAATGTAATATTCCATTGATTTAAAAAATAAACGGTATTCCTCTGGCATTTCATCATACGAACTTATGTGGAACGATCTCATGGTTGCATCGCCACCGTTTCTCAGCCAGGCTGCACATTCTGTCTCACCTTTCACACTGTCAAACATAAGCTGTTCGTGGTTTCCCCTGCAGCATTTTACTACGGATACTATTTTTTTCAAGTCAAAAATGGTGTCTATAACTCCTTTAGAATCAGTTCCTCTGTCGATAAGGTCACCCACAAAATAGACCTCGTCAGTACGCTTCGGACCGATTTGCTGCAAAAGCATTTTTAAGCTGGCATTGCATCCATGTACATCGCCGATCGCGTACCTCATTATTGTGTCTGTTAAACTATTTTTACGGATTAAATATACTGCTCATGGCATGATTCTGTTACCTGTATTACCAAAACCATACAGATGAAAGTCACGGATGAAATTGAAGAGGAGAAAGATTTTCCTGTAACGTATGAGCATTATTCAGATGATGTGGAGATAGGTGCGACACAGAGTAACGCAGGCACATTGGGATTAAATCAGCATGAACGCAGGTATCGGTTCGAAAAGCCTCTGGTGCCGCATATTTCACGAATCCATGCAAAGGAGCTGAAAGAGAATGAAGTCTGGAGATTATTATAATCAGCCAATAAAGCGGGACATTCCAGAGATCCGGTGGATCGAGAATTTCAGCCGTATGCTCGATTCGCGGTTCACTTTTCCTGGAACGAAGTTCAGGTTTGGGCTTGATCCGATCATCGGGTTGATCCCGTTTGCCGGAGATCTCGTAACGTTCGGTGCATCGGCATTGATGGTTGTTGCAATGGCGCGACATGGTGCTTCACGTGAGCTTGTTGTGAGGATGACTCTGAACGTATTGCTGGATGCCATCATCGGGGCGATACCGATCATCGGAAGGATCTTCGATTTCTTCATGAAGGCGAACCAGCGAAATGTAAACCTGCTTAAAAAGCACTACCACGAAGGAAAATACCAGGGCTCAGGAAACAGGATCATTTTCGCTATTGTCCTGGTCTGTCTTCTGGCTGTCGCTGCCATCAGCTGGCTTTCAATAAAGCTTATCGCATGGCTGTGGGATTATCTTTCATCGCTTTAGCAGTTCGATTTATTTCCACAAAGCAGAAGCTGATCATATCATTAAATGACCAAGTCTTCGGTTTGTTCATATCAGCTATATTCCTCATCATTTTGTAACTTTAAAGAATGTACAGGATCATTCTTTTCCTATCAATCATCTGCAGTTCATTGGTGGCACAAAGTCAGCCTGCAACACCTAACGCAGAACATGGCCTCGTTAAGTGGCTGACATTTGAAGAGGCATTCGAACTGAATAAAAAGCAACCAAAGCCATTTATTGTGGATGTGTACACCGATTGGTGCGGGTGGTGCAAGCACATGATCAAGACAACCTATTCTAATCCTGACATCGCGAATTACATCAACACCTATTTTTATCCGGTTCAGTTTGATGCTGAGTCAAAAGATACGATCGAATACCTCGGTACAAAGTATATCAATCAGTCACCGGAAAAAAAGCGTTCAGTGCATCAGCTGGCGTATAAGCTGCTCGGTCAGAATCAATCTTATCCATCAACTGTCTTTCTTGGTAACAACCTGCAGTTTACGCTACTTACAAGTGGGTATCTTGATGTAAAAAAGATCGAACCACTCCTGGTGTATATGGTGGAAAACATCTTCAGGATGACATCCTACAATGAATTTGAAACTTATTATAAAAAGACCTATCCTGAAAATCCTGCAGATACATTAGCTCGCGGAAATGTGAAAAGGTATTCGTTAGCAGAAGCACTGGAACTTTCAAAAAAGCAGCCTAAAAAGATCCTTCTCGACATCTATACCAACTGGTGCAACGGATGCCGTGTCATGAACGCAACGACCTTCTCCGATTCTCTCGTTGCAGGATATCTCAATGAAAAGTTTTACCTGGTGCCGTTTAATGCAGAAATGAAAGAAGCCATCACTTTTAATGGCACCACCTTCCAGGGGGCAGGAAAGTCGGGGCAATTCCATGAGCTGGTGGCCGGACTCACCAAAGGTAATTTTGCATTGCCCACGGTTGTCATGCTTGATGAAAAATTGAATGTCATCGATGTGCTTCCTTTCTATATGACACCAGGCATACTCAATCCTGTGATCCATTTTTATGGAACTGATTCCTACAAATCAGTGAAATGGGCAGACTTTCAGAAGGAATTCCAGAAGAACCCAAAAACAGGTTTGTGAGGCTGATCATTAAACTGGCTATATGGCTTGTCGTCCTGTTTCTTATTCTCCTGTTGCTTTTCTTTTCATTCAGGACAACGTTACTTGATAAAGCCGTCACCAGTATCATTCAAAAAGCGCAAGAGCGTAAAGGGCTGGTAATTGTCGTTGGTGAAAGAAAATTCGAATCGTTTTTCAATGTTTCTTTTTCAGACATCTCCATATCGTCTCCGACAGGCGACACTCTGCTCACGATTGATTCAGTTTACCTCTCTCCGCGGATTTGGCCGATCATCCAGGGTGATCTTGAATTTGCCACGCTGGATGTTTTCGAACCTTACCTTACCATCTATAAAACTGCAGAAAGGGACAATGTTTCTTTTCTTTTTAAAGAGGATACTGAAGAACAGAATACAGAGAGCAAAGCCGGACTGGCAAATACGATGGACAAACTTTTTGATCTATTCTTTAACCAGGTTCCCGATCAGATGCAGGTGAATGAATTTGGACTGAATGCACATTTAAAAGATAAAGAGATCCGAGTGCATATGCCTGAAGCATCCATACATGATAATTCCATAAACGCAGTTATTGAACTTCCTTCCGATTCATTTCCCTCTACATATAGCTTCACAGGAAATGTTGACAGAAGTGATCACACGATCGAAGGAGCATTATATTCCATAAGCAAACAACAACTTATTCCTGTTCTGAAGGAATATTATAACCTCGCATTAAAATCAGATACATTTCAATTCTATATAAAAGAAGTACCAGGGAATAATGATCAATTTGCCATTCAGGGGTCAATCGCATGTAAAGGATTTTATGCTGAAAACTGGAGGCTAGCTCCTGAACCTGTCATTGTTGAAAAGGCACAGTTGAATTATGACCTGGTATTTTCAGGAGATTCAATTTATCTGGATTCGACAAGCACCATCAGGTTGAACGATCTTATCATTAAGCCATACCTCTCCGTGGTAAGAGGAAAAAATAAGATCTATACCATGCATGTTTCAATTCCTGAAACACCTGCAGACAGCTTTTTCAGCTCGCTTCCTATGGGGATCTTCGAGCATACGAGAGGCATTAAAGCGAAAGGTGAACTTTCATACAGGATGTATTTCAGGTATGATGAAGAGAACCCAGATAGTCTGAAATTTTCATCCAGACTAACAAAGAATGATTTTTCCATACAATCATTCGGAAAGACAGATCCCAGGAAAATGAATGGTGAGTTCACTTATACTGCCTATGAAAAAGGCAGGGCTGTAAGGTCATTTCCTGTTGGACCATCGCATTCGTCATTTACTCCACTTGAAGGCATTTCACCTTATCTGGTATCTTCAGTGATGACTTCCGAAGATGGAAATTTTTATTACCATCATGGCTTTAATGAAGATGCGTTTCGCAAATCGATCATTGAGAACATCAGGGAAAAACGGTTCAAGCGGGGAGGCAGCACAATCAGCATGCAGCTCATGAAAAATGTGTTTCTGACAAGGAATAAAAACATTTCAAGGAAGATCGAAGAAGCCATGCTGACGTGGCTTACCGAAAGCAACAGGCTTGTTTCAAAAGAGCGGATGATCGAAGTTTACCTGAACATCATTGAATGGGGCCCGGGTGTTTACGGGATAGGTGAAGCTTCTCATTTTTATTTTGATAAATCTCCATCAGCGCTCACCTTGAATGAGAGCATTTTCCTTGCGATGATCGTTCCACAGCCAAAAGGTTTCCGTTATCATTTCGATGAACAGGCGCATCTAAAGCCACATTGCCAGGCTTACTACAACCTACTTGCGAAGCACCTTGTAAAGAAAGAAGTCATTACGGAAGAGCAGCAGGCAAATCTGCTGGCCGATGTAACATTAACTGGGCCGGCTTCGAAGCTTATAAAAACAGTTCCGGATTCAATGCGTGTTGAAGAGCCGGAGCTACCAGAGTTTCAATTGAAGATGGAATGATCAGGAAGGCCGGCGAAGGGTTATCACGCCTGTAAAGTTCAGCACTTTAAGGATTGGCCATGTAGGATCGAACTCAAACTTTCGTGATGCGAAATTCGGAGAGTTGGGATGCTTGTGATGATTGTTCTGCATCAGCTCGCCCATCAGGAAAATGTCAACAGGGATCGTATTCTTTGAGTGATCGTTGTTGCTGAAATTGCTGTAGCCATATTTATGTCCGCACCAGTTTACAATAGCACCATGCACAGGGCCCATCAGGAAATGAACAGGCAACAAAAGGTACATCCATGGTGAAGTTGCGAATGCTGCATAGAATGCGATATATCCGGCAGCAAAAAGTAAACGGACAGCCCACATGTCGCCGATCTTGTCAACGATAGACCAGACAGGATAGTTCGAATCAAATGGCTTTTCTGGCTGAGTCTTTCCTGTAACGAAATCACTGTAGATCTCTTTGGTATGCATCATCATCTGATAAACATCCTTAAAGAAATGTGGTGAATGAGGATCCTTTTCAGTGTCTGAATAGGTATGATGCATTCGGTGCATGATGGCGTAAGCCCGCGGATTCAGGAAAGATGTTCCCTGGAATACCATGGTCATCAGGTAAAAAAATCGTTCCCAGCCTTTGCTCATCGTAAACATTTTGTGTGAGCAATACCTGTGTAAGAAGAAGGTCTGGCAGAAAAGCCCAAGAAACCAGTGAGATAGAAAGAAAATCAAAATGATCATGGCTGCAAAGGTAAGTTTTCGACTTTATTTACGACAATCAAATTGCCATGATTATGCTGTTCATCATAATTAAGTAATTTTGTAGAAACTGGGATAGTTCAATGGACTTAAGTAAATTAAAGAAACGCGCTTCCTACCCGTTCGAAAATATTGGTGTTGCCATCGGTTTTTCACCGAATCTTGAAGCTATCCTTTCAGAAGCGAAAATGCTTGCTGATGTGCTGAACGCGAACCTGTTCCTTTTCCACATAGGCGAAAAGACTTCTGAAAAAGAGGAAGCACTGGAAATCATCCTGAAAAAGCTGGGCATTGATTCGCGAAAGGTAAGGACCATGTGGATGGATGGTGATCCTGTAGATACACTCCTCAAACTTTGCAAGCTGAATATCATTGATCTGCTAGTGATGGGAGCATTGAAAAAGGAAAACCTCATTCGTTATTACCTTGGCAGCATTGCCCGTTCATTCAGCCGCAGAGCCAAATGCTCGGTACTCCTGCTGACAAAACCGACCATGCCGGCACGAAAGCCGAAAAAAGTGGTGGTGAACGGTGTGGATAATCCAAAGACTTTCCATACCATCAATACGTCATTTTATCTTTCAAGAAGCCTTGGGATCAATGACATTGCGATCGTCACAGAGAACCACATGCCCGGGCTTGCGATGACCATTGCGGAGAGTTCAACTGCACCTGAAGCTTCAAAGATCAAAAAAGAATATTCGGAGCAGGAAACAAACAAGCTTCATTCGATCGTTGAAAAATGCCAGCGTGAAGGCCTGAACGTCAAGGAGAAAGTCATCACCGGAAAACCCGGGTATGCCATTCGTGCTTATGCGGAAAGCAGAAAAGCGGATCTTCTCGTGATCAATAGTCCTGATACACAGCTGAATATACTTGACAGAATATTTACACATGATATAGAATACATCCTGGAAGATCTTCCATGTGATGTTCTGATCGTCCATTCGCGTGTGTAACGATGGCATCCCTCTCTCATGATGATTTAATAATCTTACTTGTTTCGATCAGTGTTATGCTGATCGTTTCCAGGATCGTTGCTGAATTTCTAAAGCAATTCAAGCTGCCTGTTGTGATGGGAGAGTTGGTTGTCGGAATTCTCCTGGGTCCTACGATCTTAGGAAACTTTTTCCCTGAACTATTTAATTCCATTTTTCCTGCTGAAGGCAATGTTCCTATCGCGCTCGACGGGATCTTCAGCCTGAGTGTGATCATGCTGTTGTTTGTTGCCGGTATGGAAGTTCAGCTGCCTCTTGTTTTGAAGCAGGGGAAGATTGCTGTTTACACCAGTGTGTTCAGCATGATCATACCGTTTGTAACAGGATTTGTTATTGCGAGCTATTTCCCGCATTGGTTTGGTATTCCCGAAGATCAGAAATTGTTATTCAGCCTCTTCTTCGGAACTGCATTGTCTATCTCGGCACTTCCTGTTATTGCACGGATCCTTATCGACATGAACCTGTTCAGGACGCAGGTTGGACTGATCATTATCGCGTCGGCGATGTTCAACGACCTGCTTGGATGGCTGATCTTTTCATTTATCCTCGGCCTTGTAAATTCGAGTTCCGATAACAGTGCGGTGTTTTATTCCCTGGGTTACATCATTGGATTTGGTGTGCTGATGCTGACTGTAGGAAAGAAGATCATCAATAAAGCACTTCCATGGGTACAGACGAAGCTTAGCTGGCCGGGAGGAGTTCTTTCAATTTCACTGGGGATCTGCCTCCTGTGTGCTGCATACACGCAAAGCATCAATATCCATGCGATACTCGGTGCATTTATCGCAGGCATTGCCGTAGGTGATTCAGTTCATCTGCATGAAAAGGCACGTGAGATCATTCACCAGTTTGTTACGAATTTTTTCGCGCCACTTTTTTTCGTTTCGATTGGTCTGAAGGTCAACTTCATCACACAGTTTGATTTCACCATCGTCACGATCATCATGGTGCTTGCCTACATAGGAAAAGTGGCTGGTGCAAGCATCGGCGCATACCTTGGAGGCATGAATAAGGATCTTTCCATGGCAGTCGGGTTTGGAATGAATGCAAGAGGTGCGATGGAGATCATTCTTGGTACACTTGCCTTAAAGGCAGGACTGATCAAAGAGCCGGTATTCGTGGCTCTGGTGATCATGGCGCTTGTGACAAGCCTCACCAGCGGTCCGCTTATGCGCAGGTTTATCGATAAAGACAAAAAGAAGCAGGTTTCAGAAGAAGAAGAAGACGTATTCACATATATCTGATGTTAGGATTAAAATTGGCGACAGACCCACGCTGGGTTAATATAGTTGAAAGCAACATCTGTGAAATTCTCACGGATCATGCATTTTGTGAGCAGAAGGCTGCATCGAATGCGATCACGATCATGGTCAATTACCCTGAACACAGTGAATTGGTCAATGCCATGGCAGAGCTCGCCAGGGAAGAGCTTGAACATTTCCAGATGGTACATGCGAAGATCATTGAGAGGGGATGGGTGCTTGGAAGAGAGCGAAAAGATCATTACGTGAATGACCTGTTTGGATTCATCAATAAAGGAGGCCCAAGGCATGCTGTACTGGTGGACAGGCTTTTGCTTTCGGCGATGATCGAAGCGAGAAGCTGTGAAAGATTCCGGGTGCTTTCAGAAAATATCAGGGATCCTGAGCTGGCCTCATTCTATAGGGAACTGATGATCAGCGAAGCAAACCATTACACCATGTTCATCACTTTTGCACGGCAGCTTGGGAAAGATGTTGATGTGGATAAGCGTTGGAAAGACTTCCTGGAATATGAGTCTGGTGTGATTGCACGATATGGAAATAAAGAAACTGTCCACGGATAAACTGTTCTATTTTGCAATTAACTGATTGATTTTCATACCCGGGACATACTCAGTTTATTAACTCCTGATTGTTAGTTAGATCAGGCATTTTGGTGATTTTCAATTTTTTCCGGCTGGGATTAACACTTATCTTTAGCGGATTACGTTATAGACCACAATGACTCCAACACCTAAGATCAAGTTTAATAATAAGAACCTGCTGTTTTTCCAGGTTCTGAGAAAACGAGTGGATGAGTACTTTAAAGTGAATAATATCCCAAAGCATGGTGATAACGGCATGTACTTAAAGGTACTGGTTACTTTCTCCATGTATTTCATTCCTTATTTCATCTTTTTATCAGGAACTGTTACATCTTCACTGGCGCTTTTAGCTTTAGCGGTGCTTATGGGTGTAGGTATGGCCTGCATCGGACTGGCGGTCATGCATGATGCGAACCACAGCAGTTTTTCAAAAAGCCATAAGGTCAACAAGATCATGTCTTACAGCCTGAATCTTATCGGCGGGCATTCCCTGAACTGGAAGATCCAGCATAACGACCTGCATCATACCTATACGAATATTGAAGGGCATGATGAAGACATCTCTCCACGCGGTATTCTTCGGTTTTCACCACATTCTCCTCACAGGGGAATTCATAAGTACCAGTTCATCTATGCCTGGTTCCTTTATGGTCTGATGACCCTGACATGGGTGTTAAGAAAGGATTTTGTGCGCCTGAAGGAGTATGAAAAGATGGGCTTGCTAAAAGCACGCAAGGAAAGCTACAGTAAGCAGCTTGGGATCCTTGTCCTTTCAAAGATTCTTTACCTGCTCTATATGATCGTCATCCCGGTGCTTGTCACAGACTATTCATTCGGAATGATCATCTCCGGTTTTCTGTTGATCCATTTCACTGGTGGTTTGCTGTTAGGAATGATCTTTCAGCCGGCACACGTTGTACTCGATACGAAATTCCCGTTGCCGGATGAAAGCGGAAATATGGAGAATGACTGGGCTGTTCACCAGTTATATACCACCGCTAATTTCTGTCCTGACAACAAAATATTTTCATGGTTTGTAGGTGGATTAAATTACCAGGTTGAACACCATCTTTTTCCAGGCATCAGTCATCAGCATTACAGAAGCATTTCACAAATCGTGAAGTCAACGGCTGAAGAATTTAATATTCCTTACAATTCTAATAAGACTTTTTCCGGAGCATTGGCCTCTCATACAAAGATGCTGTATAACCTGGGAAGGATTGAGTCTGAAGAATCAGCGGAATCCCTGGTTACTCAACCATAGACAACTGAAATATCGGCAGGTACATTCCAATTACAATGGTACCTGCGATACAACCCATCACAAGGATCAGGATTGGTTCAGCGACACTTTTTATAAGTTGCTGAAATTCAATTGCTGACCGGTGATATTGACTCCCCAGTTCCTCAAAAGTTTCATGCAGAGAATTCGTTTCTTCTGACATTTTTACCATGGTCGTTAGTTTAACAGGAAACAGGTTGCTATTGCAAAACGATTCATGGATTGATGTTCCTTGCATGATCGAATGTTCAATCGCCCTGATCTTTGCCTTAAAGGTTGGAAACAGTGAAGTTTCTGAAGCCAGGATCAACGCTTCAGTGATCTGAACTTTCGAAGAAAGCAGCATCGACATCATCACGAGGAACCTTTGTAATTCTAATGTCATCAATGCTTCTCTGATCAACGGGATCCGGAATAGAAGATCTGAACATTTCGTTTTATACACCGTGCTTTTCGAAATCATTAAGAAAGTTGTGGACATAAAAATTAAAACGAAGAGCAGGAAGGGGAAGCTCTGACGTATGAATTCAGCCAGGTTAATTACAAGCTGTGTAACCATGGGTAGCTCCATGTTCATGTGCCTGAAAGATTCAGTGAACATAGGAACCATGAATGCCATCATGAAATAAAGGATGGAAAAAGAAGTCACCAGCAGGATCGCCGGGTACGCAAATAGTGAGACAAGCTGCCTCCTGGTTTCTCTTTTTTTTCTGTAATATTCCGAGAGCTGGCTAATGACTTCAGCCAGATTACCTGATGTTTCGCCAGCCTGAATTGTTGATTTTTCATATGCACTGATCATGACTGACATTTCAAAGGCTTCAGAGAAAGTATGGCCACACTGGAGCTGATAAACGATATGGTTATAACCAGTTCGGATCTTATCACTCCGTTCCTCCTCAATGATCAGTTCCATTGCAGTGAGTATATCTAAAGATGAAAGCAGTAGTGAACCGAGGTTAAAATAAAAGGACTGACGTTGCTTTAATGTAAGTTTAAGACTTGCCTGCATGGGTCGCGCTTGCTTGTTAATTTTAGGTGGATCGAAATCTACTGGTACGTCACCTGGAAATGCAGGGACTTACACAGTACTGGCGCATGCAGGGAGTTTGGACAAACCCTGAAACACACCAAGCGTGACAAGCATATAATACTGTACGTCCTTGCAGGTCCTCCGCATTGTAAGAACCATATTTACCAGGTTCACTCTTTTTGTGAAGATTATTTTGATCAATAGGAATGTCAAGCGGTTTATAACCAAACTGCTTTTGAAACATCTCCTCCAGGTTAAACTTGTATAGTGGCATATTGTGTGCTATTTTTGCGAAGGAAGGGTGATTCTGATTCTATCCTATAAGTACTCCTCCGTGGGTATTTTTTATAGGGTGCTTGGCAGATGATCCCTTCTTTTTTTCAGTGTATTAGAACATCCCTTCTTTAAAAGTTTCTCATCATCTTGTAATGCCCAGAACCATCAAGTTTTGAATCATACATTGTCCGACATTCAGGCTTTATCACCTCAAATTTGATTTGCAGCATTGCTCTGAGTTTATTCCTTGCTTCGACAGAATCAATGCGAAAAGATCAATTTAATTTCAGTCTTTGATCAGTCAGATTTTTAAGGTTTAGGTTCAGTGTAACCTGACTTTTTAATTCCTTTTCAGATCTGACTGATATTGCATGCTGAAAAACCAGATTGCGCCAACTTTGGCCTTCTTTGAAGGAAACATGTATGAAGAGTTTTTGAGAAGATTCATTCGGTTGGATTGTAAAGCCCAGGTTCGTAAAGCTTGCTTTCGTGATTACTTTTTTGTGATTCCTGGTGATCGTGTCTTTGTTTACAAACAGTTGGATCGTATCCTTTGAGCTTATGAATGAAAATTCACCCGGATGTTTCACTTCAATGCGTTCTGATTCTGCAGCATCTGCATGAATATTCATCAGCATGTCCAGACGTGCTGATTTAATATCTGAATCTGACATTAATTTACGGGACGTATTTAGCAACCTGGAAAAGTTTGTCATGCAGTAATAGGTAATGATTGTACAAATGACCATTGAGATAAGTAACTCAGGCAGGGTGGAGGCTTTAAGCTGAGTTCTAATCATCGTTGAGTTTTGTATGAATCATTTTTGGTCACGTTTTTAGAGTATGAGGTGCATGCGTGTTTCATATAATGGAATTTTCGTTGATATGTCCGACAACCGACCTTCGAATTTCACAGAAGTTTGATCCCGAAAAGTTTTGAACATTAAAACTAATTGATCTCAATTCCCGTCATTCAGGCAAAAACATTTAAATAACATTATTGTTAACACTTCAATTGTGATATTTATGAAAACTACCTTATTGGTTATTTGTATGGCTCTTGGTTATTTAAAAGTGAATGCTCAAGCGGGCATAGAAGCTCAGTTTGGTGGATCCAATTTTCTTGGAGCCAGCATCAATACCAAATATTCTTTTCAACTCGGTGACAGCAGTAACCATGCTATTACTCCGTCGCTGGGCATTGGTTTCCTGCTTCCTTCATGGGATGCGCCTACATCTATAATTCATAGTGGAATCAATTATTCTTTCAGGAATTTTGGAATAGGGGTGGAGGCATCAGGATTTACTCCAAACCCTTTTATTTATACCGAAAAAACCAGAAGCTTTGTTGACCTCATACTATACCCGAATTTAAACTACACCTTTCAATTCAAATCGCCGTTTTACCTGTCTGTTACTGCCGGTCTGTATTTCGCTTATTCCAATGGAACGGACTTCTATAGCACAAAAACGAGGTGGATATATGAAGGTGATCCTATTCCCGGAGCTGGATTGACGGTTGGTTATCGATTGTGAGATTTTCTCTGGAATGATCTTACTCTTTTGTGTAAGTGTTGAATATTGTATCTAGTAACCTTCCGCGTGTAATCTACAGCTGTCTGAAGCAGTTTCCATATAAGAATTCATATAGCTGATGCTGACGTATTGAGCTGAATGAAGCCATGTAATGTCAGTCATCAGATCAGAACTTCACTGCAAATAAGTGAACTCATCGTAAAATGAAACTTGAGATATTGAATCATGTTTTCTTCCTTCCCGGTGGGCTTTTATCGTGAACAATCTGTGTTTCATAATCTGTTGCATCAATCGATCTGCCTGACTGAGTTACTTCAAAGTTATCCAGGGTGTTTGTGCATACACGATGTTCATGTGATTGGATCACAACCATCGACCTCAGGCATAAGTAGAATGTAAAAGCTAAAATTGTCATAGCTGCAATGGTGGAAAGCAATATGGATCCTTTCAATGTTGCTGTATTCATTGTGAATCAAAGTTTATCATAATAAATATTGATTACTTGTCGCGTTATAACATCAAACAGACATTTAGCACTCAGGTATCATCATTCACCCATTTTTTCCGAAGCGCATACACATCTAATCTTGAAATAACCATGACAACATAATTAGCTGTGATGTATCAGATCATGAATAATCCATGAGTTAATTGCGACCACAATTTTATTCTGCTTACAATTATCCCGACCTTTTTGCAATTCTATACCAGGTCGGTTCTTTCGTTTCGATATCAACAATCCTATCTGCCATGATCATACACTGCATCTGTTCATCAACCAGCCAGGAACCTTCTGCCAGAAAGTTTACATGAGTTTGTGATGCTGTCTGGTACGTGCTATGTTCAATCTGAAAAGATCCCTTCAAAGTTCCATGATTGATCACCGCTCCTTTCCAAAATACCTGGCCTTTTACCTTACTTGATTTGCCAAGGATTAACAAGTTTTCCCGACCTGCTTTATGTTCTGCGATCCGGAAACCAACTTTTTCCTTCTTCGTGTAATTTATTTGAACCGGATCATAGCCAGGTATACTACTGCCCGTTGCTTTTGTAGGTTCATGCTGAACAATTGTACCTGTCTGTGCTACATGATCTTCTATTATTCCGATCACTCCTTCAATACTGACATCTTCATCAATAATAATTTTCCCTTGTGATTCTTTTGACATGAACAATGCGCTTGGGAAAGTCAGCTTGCATCCTTTTCCGATCTTCAATAACTCAGTTGCAAAACATTGAAAATTTCCTCTCACGTTTTCACCGACTTTAATTTTTGTTGCTTTGATCAAAATGTCTTCAAAAACACAGGAACTGTCGATGATGATGCTTTTCCCAGACTCAAGAACAATGTTCCCCCGAAGGGTGCAATTTGACAGTGAGATGTCACTTAGTGAAGAAAACCGCATTGCAGGCTGCATGAAGGAATTACTGCATTCAGCTGGAACTTGCCGTATCGGTTTACAGTCTTCCGGAAGTTCAAATTCAATGTTGGGATTGTCAAAACCTTTTCTTTCAAGTATGATGGCGTTCGAGAGATCCGGATTCAATGAAATCCCTTCAATCCTGGTTTTTCGTAGTTGTTTACGGGCGTAGAATGTTCCTTTTAAAGTTACATCACCTGCAATAAAGACCTGCTCTTCGTCCGTGAAAGCACCGTAGCCATTTCCAGCTTCCCTGCATAAAAACAAGGATCGTGAATTTCTAAGAGCCTTGTTTTCAGGCTTGGCCAGTAACAACATGAATGCTCCCCAATTGGTGACTGTCGCTTCTGTATATGATCCTTCATGTTGATGTATCCGGCTACCGAGATTTAATTCTCTTCCCGAATTTAAAATCGAATCTTCTATATGATCAATTCCCCTGATCACCTGTTCCCTTGATTTGATCTCATTCAGCTCCTTTGTCAGAATCCTGGAATGGTCAAGTAGTGTCATTGTTATGAGAAGGAACAGAAGGGAAAATGAAAGCGCCATAGGCAAGGCAGCAGCTTTCAGGGTAATGTCTGGGCTTAATTTTATTCCCATGGCAACAGGATTCTTTTTTCAGTCTGCTCAATGCCTTCAGAGTAAACACACTGATCAGCCTGGTCATTATTAAACCATTCACATTTACCATGAAGCACTCCTCGTTTTACAGAAAGCCTGTAAAGAAGCTTTCCCTCATGATCATACATTTTCATTTTCCCATTCCGGATCCCGTTCTTCCATTCACATACTTCTTTTAACTGACCGTCATGATACCAGCTGTACCACGTTCCATGCTTTAACCCATACCTGAAAGTGCCGCGTTCGATCATCTTCCCATAAGCGAATTCCCGGAGTTCATAGAGTCCGTTTAATAAGTAACCTGAATAGGCTCCTCTCAACGAGTGGATCGATTTGCCGGAATACCAGTAATAAGTCAGATCATCTGAGCAATTTCTGAGCTTGCGGTCGGAGATAAAAAATCGAACCTCACCTGATGGATCATCGATCCTGATCTGGCCATCGACACCTGGAAAATCTGACAGAACCAGGTAAACAAGAAATAGATGAATTAGATTCACGAAAGCAAATCTAGAGTAGCAACTGCCTGAATCCTAGGGTAAGCGGTTCACAAGCGTTTCAAAGTATAATGAAGCCGGATACCTACTTCAGGATCTCTGCTTCATCAACAAAATACTTCGTATCACCGCGCCAGAAGAGCTTTACAAATTTCTCATCATAATGCAGCTTCACACGTTTACCGCTCAGGAGGGCTTCTTCAATCGTATGAATGGCAGCTGTATCTTTTGCCTTAACAGTGAATGTCCACAAATTGGTGGTGGTCGCGGGAGCCTGATCAACACCCGGCTCGTTCAGTATCATACCCAGGTTGAGCACTCCTTCATACGTCTTAATTACAGTCCCTTTTCTGCTGAATTTGATCATTGTACCGGCCCGGTAGCCATTACTGTAGTTTCCGAACAGGTAATAAAGCCCTACTCCAACGGCAATCAACAAGATAATAAGGAGAATCGCTCTCAGCTTCTGCATATAAGTGTTTGGGAGGAATAAAAGACAAATTTGTTACCAGAAAATCATTCAGCTGATTCGATCCGACGGTTATGCTTTTTAATTGCTTTATCGACATTTTTCTCAATGTCTTCCAGGGAAAAAGGCTTATGAATAATTCCCTGAACTCCCATGGCAGTGACTTCTGAGGGTTTGATCGATGAAGCTGTAAAAAGAAGGATGGGAATTGTTTTTAGAACCGGATCTGATTTTAGTTCTTTTATGATCTCCTGTCCGGTAGGATTCATTCGAAGATCAACAAGTATGACATCCGGATCAGCATTCATCACCTGAACCGATATTGATTCTCCTGGCTGAAATGCAACCAGATGATCTCCTTTCAGACTAAAAATCTCCTTCAGAAGATCGATCAGCTCAAGATTATCTTCGAAAACAAATATTCTATAACTCATAGGAAGAAATAAATGACAAGGAGATAATCACCAACACAGCCAAATATACAACTATAAACAACCATCTTTACAAGTTATTATTCTAAAAATGCACGGGTGTAATAGTGTTGCATTCTGTTGAACGAAGCCCGTTTCAGAAATGGTTACATAAAGCTTTGGGGAAATTCATAAAAGTTTGGAAGGGTAATTCCTGGTTCAGGAGCTGTTTGAAAACATCCTGACCTCTCAAATAATGGTACAACCTTGGATTCACAGATGGATCATCCTGATGAATGATGGTAATCATGATAATATTTCGCATGTTCGTATAATCTTGCGATAAAAAAGAAATCACCTATGATCAAAAAACTAATTGTACCAGTTGACTTTTCATCAAATTCAAGACAGGCATTTTCGTATGCACTGGGTCTTGCGAAAGATCTGAAGGCGGGCATTGAGCTATATCATGCCTGGACCGCTCCGTTCATCGTGAGGGAATTTTCAGCAGATGCACGGAAAGCAGCTCATACCAAAGATCAGGACAAAAAGGTCAGGCTGCTTGAAAATTTCAAAAAGCAGGCGGAAGATGAAAAAGTTAAATGCAGGTACACCATGAATGAAGATACCTTGTTTAATGGGGTCAATGAGCTTGCCACCCAGGATTCAATGATCGTGATGGGCACAAAAGGAGAAACGGGCCTTGATACACTGTTTATGGGTAGTATGACATCAAGAATGATCATGGATGCCAATGTTCCTGTTTTATCGGTTCCTAAGAAAGCCCGTTATACAGGGATTAATAATGTGATGCTGGGAATAGATTATGAAAAGGAATTTCACTGGAATTTCAGGAAAGTCCAGACAATTCTGGCTAAAAAAGCGAGTGTAAAAGTTGTGCATATTGAAATTGGAGAATATTCAAGTCCATATGAAAAGGAAATGATGGCTGATATTTCAAAAACGATCAGGTCAGATTTTAAAGGGTTTCCGAGTGAGTTTATTGAGATCCATGATGAAGATATCATAGAAGGATTGAATAAAGGAGTGAAGAAGTTAAAGCCAGATGTGGTTGTGCTTCTTACAAGCAAGAAATCGTTGGTTGAGAGAATTTTCTGGGGAAGTCTTGCGAAGCGTATGGCCCTGGTAACCAAAGTTCCGCTTTTAACTATACCCGTGAAAGTTAGTCAGTAAATGACAGAATTCATGTGTCATATTGAAGCACATCATTTTTTACAGAAAGAGGGAAAAGTAGTTTCGTGAAAAGATTTATTATGAAACTACAGATCCATTCAGGAAAGAAGATAGGTGAGATCAATTCAGAATTCCAGAAAGCATTTCCTTTTTTAAAGCTATGTTTCTTCAGATCAGACCGGTTCATTGAAGGTACCAGTCATCCTGCCATCAGGCCGGAAAGTTCAACAGTAATTGGGAAGCAGGATGAGAGGGAGTTGATATTTTCATATTCCGGCAAGACAAAAGTAAAGAAGCTGGAAGAAAAATTCAGGAAAGAAGGACTTTCTATGCAGGTATTCAGGAAATCCGGACGGAGCTGGCTGGTCACAACCACGAGTGATGAAAAGACTTTAGGAGAGCTGAACGGGATAGGAGAGGAGCTTTCGGTAATTATTCCCGAAGAGGCAGAAACGGAAGCAGATGTTTATTAGAACCGAAGGTTGAGCGAGCTGAAAGGCTGTTTTGGGAACAGAAAGGACGACGTTCGTAGAAAAAAATGAGGCCTTGGGGAAAAAAAATTTCGTAAATAAAAACAGACATCTATCTTTGCCCCCGGAGAGGTGGCAGAGTGGTCGATTGCGGCGGTCTTGAAAACCGTTGAGGGTTAAACCTCCGGGGGTTCGAATCCCTCCCTCTCCGCAGATAAAATGAAATAAAGTGTCCTTTCTTTTTCAGAAAGGACATTTTTGTTTTCAGGAAGTAACAAATCAAGCTCGCTTGAATTCCTGGAATCCTGAATATAAAAACGATCTGCGAAGCAGTCGCTTTAGTTCATTTTTCAAAATGGGAGTTTGTTGATATGCGAGTGCGGAATTCGTGAGTTATACTGTTCAATGCACAACTCTTTCCCTTTCCCTTTCTCTACCTACTAGACAGAAAATTAAATCTAATGGAATAGTCTCTCACATGCTGGTGAAGGATCTGTAGGTTTATATCTATCCATCCAATTCATTTTAAATATTAAAAGTACAAGTAATTTTCTTATTTATTCACTTTTCTTTATATCAAGACTTAGGTTGAAAAATTTAAATATCATAAATTTAATATTGTGGAACTTGAAGCAAATAAGGCATTTAACTATACAGGAAGTGATTGTCAAATCCAAGGCGGAGAGTATAGAATGCCTTCATTACAAGGAAAACCTAGAACCCTTACCGTCATAAAGATTTGAGTTCTGGGAAGGTTAACGTCAGAATCTGGAATGATTCAAAAAAAATTGATTAAATCTGCTCCTATTACAAAAAAAAAATTTGATTGTTTATTTTACAACTTGTTCTTCCCTTTTCAAAAAGAGTGAGAGTTGGAATCGTGGGATGATTGGAATAGAAAAACCAAGTACAGTCCAGGAATTAGTTCATGGAATTCTTTTTTCGATCACTATTTGATAAAAATGTCTTTTTATTAGTTTGCTTAAACGGTTATAGATCTGAATCTGATAGTTGTCACCATTTAAATAATTAACCTCAAGGAGGGATCAATTGACTCCTCCTTAATCGATGACAAGTTAGCTTTGTTTATCTAGTCACCATTATTCTCTTAGAGTCAATAGTTTGCCCTTCGCTTGATAGAGTTACGGTATAAAGTCCATTTGAAAGTTGCGTCAAATCGAATTCTTGACTTGTGGCTCCTTTTTCAATTATTTTCTCAACGATTTGTCTTCCACTTAGATCGTAGATCGTAAGTCTTGATTCTTTCTGTTGTGTATCGAAATTAATTGAAATCTTTACTTGTCCTGGTGTAGGGTTTGGAATCACTCCTGTTATTCCGGTCGCATTCACATCTAAGTCATCGATTCCAACTATGGAGCAGTTTGGTCCCGTACCAACTTGAAGTGTTGTAGATGCAATATAACATCCAGCTAATCCTGATCCTGTTCCAGCAATTGACTTTGGGTTTCCGGTACCCATATTCGTTCCATTTCTTTTCCACGAGTAACTAGAAGAAGATGCAGTAGGAGTTGAGGTTGCAGTGAATTCATGAGAGCATCCAGGGCAGCATACAGATCCTGGTGAACCAGCACTGACAGCAGTATAAACAACAGCGGGACTTGTAGCAGCCCACACAGAAGTAAATCCATTATCAGCAGTCATTTGATTTGTAAGTCGCTTTTTAGATACGATATTTCCACATTTGTTAAAGATCAATAATGTTGAAGATAATGAGTCAATGGAATCTGTGTATGTCTTTAAAGGTAGATCTGCATCAATTTTCACATAATTTCCAGAAGTTGAAGCTGTCCAGCCTAGGTATATAGCATAAGGCTTGAAATTTGTGCTCGGGCTTTCATTTAACACTAAAACTGAGATTTGGTTTCCATCTACCGAACCAAATGCTTTTAAATTTGCCTGGTTCGAGGTCCCTTCGCAATAATTCCCTTTAAAATTCTCACTGATCTCTTTAAAGTGTTGATATGTGGATCTTTTTGAAGCAGACACTCCATCAAGAAACCCAATATTATTCACAGCATAAGTTCCGTTATCTCCTTCTATCATACTCCAAAAGGTTAAGATATCAACTTGATTCTGCATGCATATATTCATTACCTCTGAAATCCATTGACCGGCGACAAAACCTCCGCAGCCTAGTCGATTTCTCAGTGTTACGTTAGTTGGGTTATGCCCCGGTCCACCTTCAGTGATGGCAATTTTTAAAGGAGCAGAACTTCTGCTTTTGTTTGTATTTGTGTTATTTACCCATGTTGAAAGATAAGTTAAGTCGTTAGGTAGATGCTTATATCTTTTAAGTGGGTCGGTTTCTCTTAAGCGATTAAAGAATTGTGAATAGGTAGTTTGATCTCCAGAGCCAAATCCATAATAGTGAAAAGATGCATAGTCAACATAATAATAGCTCTTACCTGGAACCTTTCCGCCCAAGAAATCTGGATTATAAGCGGAAGAATCAAAAAGTGCCTTTAGGAGTGTAGAGTCAAATTGCGAAAGTTCTGGAGCAATGATCTTAATAGTAGGAGAAACCCTTTTCATTGCTTTCGAAAAGTTTTTAATATAGGAATAGTTGGATGCTGTATAACCTTTGTTTCCACCATCTGGGAACGCAAGATTTTCTTCATTTCCAATTATCCAATAATCTACGCCTCTGTTTTTTGTGACATTAATGTATGTTACAATGTTCTTCGCGTTGGTAGTATCATATACACCGAAATATGGAACTTGCAAAATCGGTTCAATATTTCTTGCAATACAAGAATCTACAAATTCTAAATACTGTGATAAAGATGGGTTGTTAACATCAACGTTATTCCCTCCATATCTCATGATTTTAGTTTTACCTGAAGCAACTTTGGAAAATTGATTGTACAACGCCCCATTCAGGATACATGGACGTTGAGTTGTTCCATTAAAGCCATTTGCCACATCTGTCCCGTAACAATAGCTTCCAGTTGTTACTACAGTGTCTGGCATCCATGCGTTTTGACCAGAAAGGTTTGTTGAAATAGCATGATTAGCTATCTGTGATTTCGCACCAATTGCTGTAATCACCAGTAAACCTGTAATTCGAATGAACTTGAACATTATAAATTGTTTTAGTTTAATCAGAAGACTTTCTTCTGAGATCGACCAAAACAATTAAATAGGTAATAAGAAATACGAATTTGTTCGTAAGTATAAATAAATGGGCAATTTATTTCCGCTTCTCAATTATCGGACCGTAAATCTTCCGGTTCTTGTAACACGCTGATTATTAGTAATGTTAACTGTGTAAATACCTCTTGGTAAATTAAAATTGGTCATTAAAGGTTCATTATAAATAACCTTGTCAGCTTGCACTAATCTACCAGTGCTATCATATATGCTTAGCTCAATTAGTTCCCCGCTTCTAAATTCTGAGGAAATGTTAATTGTATTAGATGTTGTTGGGTTAGGATAGATTAGAAAATCAGCCCTTTTTAATGATTCTCTATGAGAAGTTATAAGTGATGCTTGTAGTTCAGTTGTGAACATTGATCCATTGGATATTATGTGAGAGTCAAAGGATGCGGTTCCATTCGTTCTCCCAGTTAAATAAATATGAGTTGAGTCAATTGAAATATTTGAAAAGATTGCTCCTGAAATAGTTTCACTCCACAACAAATTTGAGGCTTGATTATCCATTAGCTTTATTTCGTTTCCCGAGATTGACACAATGTTCATGTCACTCCTAATTTTAAAACCAGATATGTTTTTGTTAAGCTGAAAGAGTAATGACCCGTTCAAATCATATTTGGCAAAAAATCTGGTATCCGAGCTAGGTGCAGTTATACTCCCATTACCAAAGTCAACAGATTCATTATAAAATCCTGCTATATATATATATCCTTCTTTATCCAATTGTAGTTCAGAAGGTCTTTCTTGATAAATTCCTCCGATTTTTCTTGCCCACTTAAAATTCCCGTCCAGGTCAACCGAAGTAATAAATAGATCATTAAAACCATTGCTTGTTAGTGTTATCGAGTCTAAATAGAGGTCGTCTGTGAATTCACCATACACTATGAGCCTATTCTGACTTTGAGATATTTCCATTCGGCCAATATTCCCAGCCCCGCCAGTAGTTGCAAGTTCTTTTGCCCAAACAATTTGTAAAGCTGAGTTAAAGCGGGCGATAAAGAAGTGAGCCGCACCAGTAAATTGGAAGGTGTCAATCTCAGCATAACCCATAACTCTGCCTAACAAATACAGTTCGCCATTTTTTGCGACGAGACTTTGGACACCCTCATAATCTACTCCTCCAAATTTTTTGAAATTCTCGATAACGCCATTCTCTTTTACCTTTATCACGATAAGATCGAAACTTGAAGACGTTACAGCTGTGTTATTAATCTCAATTTCGCCATTTAAGGAGAATGAGATATATGCTGCTCCATTATCTGCAGTTAGTGAATAGTTCATTGATCCACCGTTCAAATATTTCATCTCTTTGAACCACATTGGATCACCACTGGAAGTTAATTTTTGTAGAATAATTCCTCTTATGTTATTGCTATCACTGGGATTATCATATACTCCTAGACTATAAACAAATCCTTCTGGACTTTTATAGGTTGAGATGCCCGACACACTACCATTGCCGATGCAAGGAGTTGCCCAATTGAAAGTCTGTGAATAGGATGAATAAAAAATCAGACAAAGAAATAGCGTGACAAAAGTTCTCATACGGCGTTTTTTGGGTTCTGATACTATTCCCCTGCCAAAAAGTCAAAATCAATTGACTTAAGTCAGACTAACTAGTAAAAATTCCAAAGTAATTTCTAGTAGGAATGTCATAACCATATTATTAATCATATAGTTATGGTTTTTTAGATGTCACAGAAGTATGCATTTTGTCCCTTGTAAAGCTTCATTCAAATATCAAATTTGTATGAAAAGTACGACTGTGAAAACAAACAGAACGATTGCTAGGAATATTTTGAGATTTCTTTATGGGAAATTTAAGGAAAATCCCACGTCCACTTGGGATATAATCCCTTTGGCGGAGAAAATGACTGTTCCCAACCCATCGAGACTATTTAAAGTTGCTTCAAAGTTAAAGAACTGTGGCTATATTAAACAATTGAGCACTGGTGGCGAGGTTTGTATTTTGGCTAGTATAAGTATTAAAGGTATCGATGCAATTAGTGATGATATTCGATATAGTACCAAATACTTATTTGATGAATTGAGGATCTCAGATAATTGTTCATGTTCGATGATAAAAACTCTCAATCTTAAACACTCTGACTTCAATTTCGCATTAGATCTGGCTAAACATCTTCAAGAGAAGGATCTTGTTACATATAAGGCAACAATTAATGATGTTTATATTTTTTTAACTTCTTTCGGAGAAGAATACATTTTGAATTTGAGTAGAATCAAGTTTATTCCTGGAATTCTGTTAAGGGCCGAAAAAACAATTATCTGAGTCCATAGATCTGAAGATTTCTTAGAAATTGTATCTTTGATTTAGTTCTTATTTTTCAAGATTGGAGACTATGGGATCATGGAATAATCCCTTTCTTGTCAACGCCAAATCAAGCTTGCTTGAATTTGTTATCTGCCGGAAACAAAAACGTGACACTGGACTATTTATGTGATACTGCCGATGTATACCAAACGAATCTTGAATAGGTATAATCCTGTCTCTGTTGACTTGAATCAGTCTGGTGTAAAGAATCGAAAATCACGAACTTATTCGATCATTAGTTCAAAAAGCTGGTATTCTGACTCCTTGTATCGTATATTAAAAGTACAAGTGATTTTCTTATTTATTCACTTTTATTTATATCAAGACTTAGGTTGAAAATGAGTAATGGTCACCAATATCGAGAGAAACAGGTGAGAAGCTTCCCAAACCTGCCTAGTCTAATCAATATTCCCTGGAATTTTTCGTTGTTCTTTCAAAACTGATTGTATGCTTCTAAATCAAGCAGCTAAATTTACTCTGAGAAGCTTTTTTTTTCTTTTTCTTTTTATCGTCGCTTTTCTGCTTTACCGTTTCCTGATAAGCCCTGTTCTTGCTGGTAATTGGAATTACTTTAAACCTGAAGTCGCTTGTATTCCTTTAGATGAAGTGATCGAAAACAATGATCCTGTCAACAATGAGGGTTATCAGAGAGCACTTGTAAACCTTCTTAAAGAACACGATCCGGAGGATTTCAGATACTATTATTTAACCAGGCTTCAAACTGACCAATACATCGCTGTCAGTGTGAGAAACGATACAACCTGCTTTACGCTAAAACTAAATACTGGTAGCAAGGATAAGCTGGGAGGGATGCTTCATGTTAATGGACGTGCTTACCCAAAAGAGTTATTCGGTATGAAATGGGAAATAAAAACAGTTGATGGTAAAGATGAAGTAGTTTATATTACAATGCATGATATCATTGATTGATTGAGATCTTGATTGCAATTGATGTATAAGACTGCTTAATCAAGTAACCAGGATCATTTTCTAAATACCTTTTTTCGATAGGCGATTCCCCATTTAGCTAACTCATCGATGATCGGCTCAAGGGTTTTCCCATATTCAGTGATCTCATATTCCACAGTTACAGGTTTTGTGTTGAACACGGTGCGATGTACCAAATGGTTGATTTCCATGTCTTGTAGCTCCTTTGAAAGCATTTTCGGTGCGATCCCATCCACTTCACGCAAAAGATCCATGAATCGCATCTTACCGCTTTGGATGAGTGTCCCCAGGATATGGAATTTCCATTTTCCTGACAGTATCTCCATGGCGTCGTTTATTGCTGTTATTCTTGCCCTGCAGCT
>JAKFFM010000016.1:0-2689 GCA_036675075.1 Bacteroidota bacterium | reverse complement strand
ATCGACCACGGAACGCGCTTCTACGTCCCATTTGATGAGAGGGCCTGCGAGTTCGCGTGGAGTGATCGCGGGAAAAGTTGGCAGGTTGTCGCCTCCCCTGCACCAGCAGCACCGCTGACGGCAAGGATGCTGACGGAGGATGAAGAGTTTAAGAAAGCCTTTGAAGCTGACAGGCAACGAGTATTAGATGCTGCCACTTTACGGGGCATTGCTGATTGGATAGATGGAACTTGGAAAAACCATCCCAGATACAAAGCCTTAATGGACATTGCCAATCAGCTTTGGCCTTATACAGAAAGGAGTGTTACACCATCACGCCGGAACTCTCGGTAATTAAACTTTTCCTCATTTATGACAATTGGTTGAAATACAAGAACAGGCTGGAAGTAAAAGATTTCCCGAAAGAACTTCAGCCTGTTTTTTCTCTTTTAGATAACTACCATAATATAAACGAGGCTAAAGCCAACCTCAGTGTCGCTGATCTAGGCAATCTTCTTGTTGCTGGATCAATTAAAGACAAAGAGTATTATCTTGGTGTACTTGAGCAAATACAGAAGCTCGAAGTATCCACAGAAACAACTCTTTCACTCATCAACCGCATCATTGCGAACAAACAGCTAAACGAAATTTCAATAGCTGCTCACGACGCAAAAGAAGGCCGTGTTGATATCGAGCATGTCAGAGAAATGTTCTCCTCCTTTCTGGAGTTGCAGAACACCAAAGAAGAAGAAAAAGAAGAGCCTTACATCTCTGACGATTTAGACTTCATTGTGCATGAGGTGTATAAGAAACCCGGCCTACGCTGGCGTCTTAACACCATGAATAAGATGTTAGGAAGTCTCCGTAATGGGGACTTCGGATTCATCTTTGCCCGTCCTGAAACGGGTAAAACTACGCTGTTAGCGTCTGAACTCACCTTCATGGCAGAACAAGCCACAGGGGACGTTGTTTGGTTGGCTAACGAAGAAGATGGTAAAAAGGTGATGCTTCGCATCTACCAAGCCACCTTCGGTATTGATTTGCCAACTCTTATGGCAGACACGGCTAAATGGAAGAAAGCCTATTACGACAAATATGGTGGTCGTCTTAAGGTGGTTTCTGATCTGTCGTGGATGACCAAGGACGGGGTTAAACGGCTCTGTGACAAGCTTAAACCTTCTCTGTTGGTGGTAGATCAGCTCAGTAAGATTGGAGGCTTCTCAAGTGACAGGAAGGACCTAGAACTAGGTGCTGCATGTGAATGGGGACGAGTGTTGGCTAAAACCTATTGTCCTGTGGTGGCGGTGCATCAAGCGGATGGCACAGCAGAGGGTGTTAGATGGCTCACCATGAACCATGTGTCCAACGCTAAGACAGCAATGCAAGCAGAAGCTGACTTCATTCTAGGCATTGGGAAAGTGAATGATGTGGGATATGACAATTTACGTTTTCTCTGTTTGTCCAAAAATAAACTGGCAGGAGATGAAGACACCGATCCTGCGTTAAGACATGGTCGTGCAGAGGTAATCATTGATGCAATGAGAGCAAGGTACAATGATTTATAAATTTATGGCTAGTTTCGCGTTTGGTCATGCCATTGCGGATATTTTCTTGACTGGTTTCAAATGAAATTCCCTAAGAACAGAGCCAACCTATATTTAGTAGAACGGTGGACTTATGAGAATGGAGCTACTGTTATTGTTGGTGCCTTTGATAACGTAGAAGCAGCAGATGCTTACAAAGATGCTTGTAAACAAGAATGGATTGATCGGCATCTTGTAGACCCTTTTAAGCAAGACGTGGTGTTCAATGTGGTTCTCACTACTTATTACAACGCATGACAGGCCAAGATCTCTACGAACAGGAAGCTCTAAATTGGCCCCAGCCGACAGGATGGGAAAACTTGTCTAAGGGAGCACAAACATTATGGGAGGAACGTGCCAAACGAATTAGCTCTAGACACCGAAACGACGTTCTGGAACAAAGGGAACCCCTATGACAGCCGTAATAAGCTTGTGTGTTTTAGTTGGGCTACTTCTGTTGATCACGGACATGCTGCTCGATCTGAACATTTGGCTAAGCTGGACCCTCTTTTGGACTGGACTGGTCTTGTTATTGGGTTCAATTTCAAGTTTGATTTACATTGGCTCACTAAGGTTGGACTTGATCTAAGTGATAAGGAAATTTGGGACGTACAACTGGCAGAATTCATCCTGTCAAATCAAACGCATAAACTCCCTAGTCTTGATGAAACCTGTGAAAAGTATGGTATTGAGAAAAAGAAAGATGTCGTAGCTACTGAATATTGGGACAAAGGCATCAATACAGATGAAATTCCATGGGATGTCCTGAAAGAATATGCAGCACACGATGCCAAGATCACATTAGAGTGTTATCACGCTCAGCGTAAGGTGATGACACCGGCACAAATCATGTTGTGTAAGCTCCAATGTATGGACCTCCATGTCTTACGAGAAATGGAAGCCAATGGATTGCTTTACGACGAGGACCTGTGTATTGAAAGAAGCAAGGAGGTAGATGACCAAATATCAAAGATTAAAGGAAAACTCACAAACATTTATCCCAACATTCCTATTAACTTTGGTTCTGGCGACCATTTGTCTGCCTTTCTTTATGGTGGGGTGGTTAAGGAAGAAGTTAAAGAGCACATTGGGTTTTACAAAACTGGAGATAAACAGGGGCAGCCTAA
>JAKFFM010000028.1:0-2693 GCA_036675075.1 Bacteroidota bacterium | reverse complement strand
CGGAGATTCCTTTTCCTGGCACCGTTGCGATGATTCTTTTGTATTCACCTGCTTCAGTCACACGCATGTTCTCATCATACTTCGTGTATGAGAAGATCACATAACTACTTCCTCCGCGTGTTAACTGGTCAGCATTCTGACTGAACCGGATCCTTCCTGCCTTGTCATAGAGATAGGTGGTTTGGCCTTCATCCGGACTTGCAGCACTCTCTGTATATAAGCTGCTCGATGCATATACAGACTTCATACGGTGGTTTGGAGTACGTTCAGTTTCTGTAGAACTTGTGCTTTCAACATTGATGTAATCAACTCCTTCTGGAGGAACCGTTGTTACCAGGTTGTTTGCTTTATCGTAATAGTAGAGTGTGTAATGGTAAGCGCTTTGTCCGTATCTTAACTCCATTTCTTCATTCAGGCTTCCAAAGCATTGATTCAGGAAGTCGTTGGTAATTGTGCTGGCGGCTGTTTCTTTTTTACTATCAAGCCATTGCTGGAAAGCAGTCATATATGCATTCTGGCACTCGATCTCACAAAGCTTTTCAAACAAGTAGTTGGTCAGGAATTTTTGAAGATCCATTACGCTTAAGCTTCCATGATCTTCATATATTGAAGAAACCAAACCTTCAATGAAAGATTCTTCCTGCTGACCTGTATAGATCTGGAGCAGTGTTTCGCGGATCATATTCTTCTTATATAACTCCATCGTGTTGCCAGCTTCGCCAATGATGCAATTTGCATATGCATCATCACACTGCCCTAACAGTGCCTGATACATTCCATAATTCGGAGAAGTCACATCGGTATATTGCAGATCTGTTTCTGCTCCCAATGAAGAAATGCAATTATTTTTCTGGTCATTACAGAAGTATTCCAGCTGTGCTGCAGCTGAGCTGTTGACTTCCAGGCAGGCAGTATAGATTCCCGTACATTCCTGGTTCGCTTTTTCAAGCATGGATAGCCCACCGAATGGTTGTAGCAACATAGATGGAATGTTTGCAAGACTTCTTGTCTGCCCGGCAGAACAGCTTACTTCCCCATTATAGGCGGGGGCTTGGCAATTACTGCAGGAGAGTGATGTCCCCGGACCCATTTGGTTCCATAATTCTCTGTTATTTGCAAAAGTTCCTATTAAGCCTGTTGGATTCTCAACCGCTTCTTTTACGAAATAGAATAGTTCTTTTCCAAAATTCTGCAGTTCATCCGGATCTGGAACCAATATTCCATTCGCACCTGTATTCATCAGGTCATTTATAGTACAAGGAAGATTGTTGCTTCCAATTGCATCCCATTTCGATATGAGATAATCACATCCATTGACAAGTTTTTCAATATTTGCCGAGACACAGTCATTGAATTCAGGTGCACAAATCTCACATGCACTTAAACCAACACCATTGCAAAGATCCAAACATTCATCCATCTTGAAATGCTCAAAGATGAATCGTTTGCTGTCGTATTCCTGATAGCGCTCATAGTCTTCTTCGTTGAGCTTACTTGTCCAGTAATCAGGCAACGGGTAGAAGTGTGTAGCCAGGTAGTTCAAGGTGAAGCCCGGTCTTTCAGTATGATATGAAGCAACAGTACTTAATAAAAGTCTTTCCTCTGCAGCTACCATTTCTGCAAAATGTGCTAGTTTTTGCTCTTCACACGAGCTATTACAATCTGTTTCATTTGTTATTGTACATTTAGATTCACAGCTTGCCTTGGTCATTATAACCTTTAACAGATAATAGGTTCGCATATCTGAATTATCAAGTAAGTTTTGGTCATCGATCAAAGCAAGTTTTTCCTGGTCAATAGCATTCATTCCTGCTGTCGACGTTACGGAATACAGATTCATCTCTGTGATCACCGGTATAACATGATGCATTCTGTTAAATGCATTCACGTAATTTATCCAGATCGGATCCGTGTTTGTTAATGTGCTGTTATGGATAACATTGTTTGCATAGTATTCCTCGTCGCCGGGAACATCATTCAGATCTTCGTCTCCATCCAGGTCAGTGATGTGTTTTGTATAAGCACCATTCTGTTCATCCAGTACATTCACTTTGTCAGCATACCAGGTAACATATGTTGGATTGCTGACTGTAATGGTCGTTGATTTGTTGATCTCACGGATTCTGTGGTTCAGACGATCTGCAACATAAATGATCCCGTTTGTTGCAGAGCCCATATTATGCTGTACATAAATTCCTGCTGGAGAATTGAATTTCGCGCTGCTTGCTGTTCCATCCTGGAAGCCAGCAGTACCGGATCCTGCAAGCGTGGTCACGATACCTGTCTGAACATTGATCTTGCGGATCTTGTTCCCGGATTGTTCGCTGACCAAGAGGTTACCTTCATTGTCTATGTCAAGTGATAAAGGTGCATTGAACGAAGCCGCTGTTCCTGTGCCATCCGTACTTCCGGCAGATCCTGAACCTGCAAGTGTGCTTACCGCACCTGAAGAGATCTTACGAATGAGGTTGTTGCCTTTATCAGCAACATAGATCGTTCCGTCAGATCCAACTGCAACATCTGAAGGCTGGTTGAACGTCGCTGAGGTTGCTGAGCCATTTGTTGATCCTGACAATCCAGTTCCAGCAATTATTGTAGCTATTCCATTCTGGTCGAGTGAGATGATTTTGTTGTTCCCTGTACTTGCCACATAGACAACGCCGCTGCTGTTTATGCAAAGTCCTTCAGGTGTG
>JAKFFM010000031.1:0-2750 GCA_036675075.1 Bacteroidota bacterium | reverse complement strand
AGAAATGATCATCGTGGATGAAGCGCATACCTGTGCAAGGCCGGCAGGCGCCAATGACTCCCAGAAATTGCGGTTTAAGCTTTTGCGGGAATTGGTGGATCAGAAGGATCCGCACCTTGTGCTTCTAACAGCAACTCCACACAGCGGTAAAACCGAAGAGTTTCAGTCCTTGCTCGGGTTACTGAAGAATGAATTTGAGTCCGTTGATGTTTCTGATGCTTCTCGTGAAAATAAATTAAGGGCGGAACTTGCGGATCATTTCATTCAAAGGAGACGTGGTGACGTACTTAAATGGATGAAGGATGATGCACAGTTCCCAACCCGGTTATCAGTCGATATCCCAGTTCTGGTTGACAAGGAATATGGAGATCTCTTTAATGAAGTGCTTGATTACTCCCTTAACAATATCCTTCACACCAACGGAGATAAACGAAAGGAACGCTATACCTACTGGGAAACGTTAGCCCTTTTAAGAGGGTTAATGAGCAGTCCCGGAGCCGGGGCAGCTATGCTTAAGAAGAAGGCAGAAAAGCACATGCTCGCCACTGAAGAGGATGAATTTGGTTCTAATCTTCTTGAAGCTGAATTATCAGATAGTAAACTATTCGCTGATGATAGTTTGCCGTTGGTCGAATCTCTAATTGAACCTGGTACACCTGAGGTGAATATCCTGTCAACGTTCGCTGAGCGCCTTGTACAGTTAAGCGGAATTGAAAAAGATGCTAAGGCCCGCGAAGCCATTGCAACATTGAAGACCTGGCTTAAGGATCAACGGAACCCTGTGGTATTTTGCAGATTCATCCAAACGGCTAATTATCTTGGAAAGCTTTGCAAAGATTACTTTACCGGCAGGGCATACCGGGGCCTGACAATAGAAATTATTACCAGCGAAATGGATGATGAGCTTCGTAAGGAGAAGATCAGATCCATGGGTAAGAATGAAGATGGGCAGCGTTTATTAATTGCTACAGACTGCTTAAGCGAGGGTATAAACCTCCAGGATGGTTTTGATGCGATCCTCCATTATGATCTTCCATGGAATCCCAATCGGCTTGAACAAAGGGAAGGCCGGGTGGACCGGTTTGGTCAACCAAAGTCAGAAGTTTTCACAGGCAGGCTGTATGGATCTAATAATCCTATTGACGGTCTTGTATTGGAAGTGCTGCTTAAAAAGTCAGATGAGATACGCACCCAGTTAGGGGTAACAGTTCCAATTCCTGAGGACAATAAATCACTGATGAATGCCCTGATCTCCGCATTAAAGTTTAAAGACAACTTTAAGATCAAACAAGATGTAGTGCAGGGTAAATTATTTGATGATGACTCCATGGCTGAAATCACTTTGCTGAAGAAGTCGATGGAAGCCAATGCTGAACGTGAGAAAGCAACCCGATCAATTTTTGCCCAGAATACGATTAAAGCAGAAAAGGTTGAGGACGATTTAAAGGATGTTGATGAAGCAATAGGCGATGTGCCTGCGGTTGAATCCTTTGTAACTGAATCCATACGTTTTATCGGTGCAGAAATTACATCCCATAAAAAAGGCTATAAGATATTTACCACAAATATTCCTGAACGATTACGAGTCTGTCTTCCTGAAGGAAATGAGCTTGCTGTGTCATTCCATTCACCTACGCCAGTTGGATATCATTACATTGGAAGGAATCATCTTTTTGTTGAGCACCTCTGTCAGCATATACTAAACACTGCCATTTCAAACACCGGTACTCATGCGGCACGTGCTTCTGTAATGCGCACAGGTGAGGTTAAAGAAAAAACTGTCCTGTTTCAGTTCAGGGTTCGTAATGTAATAGCTGAACAGCCTTCAAACAGGGAGATCGTTGCTGAGGAAATGTGGCTGTGGGGATATTCAGGAGACTTTTCACGTAATACTGCTATTGAACATTCAAATGCAAAACAGCTGCTGATGAGCGCAAAGGCCAGTGCTAATGTGGAACTAGGGGAACAAGCTTACTGGCTGAATGAAGAGCTGTCCTGGATTAAAAACGAAAAGGAATTCCGTTCTCTGACTGATCCTTTTGCTTTGGAAAGAGCTGATCTGCTGGTAAAAGCGCACCTTCGTTTCAGAGACCTTGTGGGGGGTAAGAAGTTTAAGGTTGTTGAACCTATTTTACCCATGGATGTACTGGGGGTTTACATTTTATTACCGGAAGTGAACTGATATGGTAAAAAGAAAATCTCCCGTAAAATCATCCCTTCTTTTAAAACAGGCAATTGAGCTTGTTAATACTGCTCGTACCCAGGCGGTACGGCAGACTAATGGGCTGATGGTATTTACATACTTTCAGTTGGGTAAATTGATTGTGGAACATGAACAGGGAGGTTCTGCAAAAGCCAGGTATGGTGAAGAAACTATTAAGGAATTAAGCCAAACTCTATCTGAAAAATTTGGAGATGGTTTTTCAGAAAGAAACCTGGAACAGATGCGGCTTTTTTACTCTTTATTCAAGGACCGGGTAAGTACTTTGCAAATTCCGCAGACACTGTCTGCGAAATCGGGGAAATCCAATTCCTCTAAAAAAACGCAGACACTGTCTGCGAAATCTGGACTCATCCAAATTTCCGAGACAGCGTCTCGGAAATCATTTATCGATGTATTTCCCTTATCCTGGTCTCATTATGTATTGCTATCGCGGATAAAGGATGAGAACGAAAGAAGCTTCTATGAAATTGAGGCTATTCATGGTCACTGGAGTGTAAGAGAGCTGCAAAGGCAAATTGATAGCTCA
>JAKFFM010000042.1:0-68773 GCA_036675075.1 Bacteroidota bacterium | reverse complement strand
TGCGGCTGGTCACCTTTTGAAGGAACAACATTCTCCTCTCATGTGACCCATACTTTTGTGAACGGGCATTTAGCATTTGTTCATGGGAGCTTCGATGATAAAGAGGTTGGGAGGCGCGTGGAGTTTAATGTAAATTAAGCTGAAGAAAATGCATCCACTTCTTTTTTTCATACTCCTTTCTTCACTTTTCCTCTCCAGCTGTTCAAACAAGGAAGAATTACATATTCCTGATGGTGTATTGTCAAAAGAGAAAATGGTCAAACTAATGACACGCATCTATATCATCGACGGTGCCACTGATCAGCAGAATTTTGCAAGCGGGATCACCATGCCTGCAGACCCAAAAGTTTCCTATGCACGCTTTCTTCCAGTGGACAGTCTTTCGTATGATGATTTTAAAAAGAGCTACGACTTTTACCTCAGTCATCCTGCAGAACTCACGGACATCTACGATGAAGTGCTGAATGAGATCAGCCGCCTTGAAGCTGTACACACAAAAAAATAAATCAGCCTTCCGAGCGGAGATACGCTTCTGCAGTTTCTTTTATTACTTCTTCCACCGGAGCGAACCTGAATCCCAACGACCTTATTTTATCTGAAGAAAACGAGTTTGTTTCCATCATCGCATTGATCAGATCCGATGACAGCTTTCTTTCCTTTCGGTTGAAAAATTTCATGACAGCTTCCGCATACATGCCTGCAATTGCAACACCTTTACTCAATCTGAACTGAGGTGACTTTACTCCAAGCGCCCGGCTCATCATTGTAAGAAAATCAGCATACCGAAGATCCTCCGCATTGAGCACGTAGCTTTCTCCTGTTATACCTCTTTTGTCGAGAAAAATAATTGCTTCTACAACATCATGCACACCAACAAAACCGGTCGTGCCAGCTGGATAGAACTTCAATCCTTTTCGCACAGTTCCAAAGATCTGCGATGAATCAGTTCTCCAGTTTCCTGGGCCAAGTATGACAGATGGGTTAACAATGAATCCGGTAAGCCCCTCTTCAAAGCCGCGCCACACCTCCTGCTCTGAAGCAAATTTACTCGTAGCGTACGATGAGGAAGATGGCTCCTGTCTTCCACCACTGACTTCGTCGGTCATGCCAACTGAAGGTTTCGACAATGCAGCCACAGAGCTGATGTGAATGAACCTGATGTCTCTTCCGGCTGCAAGACATGAATTCACTATGTTAGCTGTTCCTTCGATGTTCGTCTTGTACATGAACGATTCCTTGCCTGGCGCAAAAGAAACCACTGCCGCTGCATGGATCACTTTCGTGACACCTACTAGCGCTGCATCAAGGGAAAAGAGATCATGAACATCACCTTTGAAAAAATCATGCTCCTGAAGCTGGACACTGGAATTGTAATACCCGAGAATTCTTTTCAGGTTTTCTTTACTGGCTTCTGAGCGATACAGGATCCTCACCTGCTCGCCCTCTGCTTTCAGTCTGCGCACCAGATGAGCTCCCAACAGCCCCGTTCCACCAGTTATTAATATCACCTGAATATGTTCATTAAGTACAAAAAAAAAGGCTGAAAGAATCAGCCTCACTATTTCTTACAGACCAAGCAGGATCTCCATCGGATCTTTTGAACCAAAAAGCATCTTTGAAGGATCTTCAAGCATCTGCTTCACTTTCACAAGGAATCCAACAGATTCACGTCCATCGATGATCCTGTGATCGTATGAAAGCGCAACATACATGATCGGACGGATCTCCACCTTCCCATTCACAGCCACCGGACGTTCAACCACATTATGCATTCCCAGGATCGCACTTTGCGGAGGATTGATGATCGGTGTACTCAGCATACTTCCGAACACTCCTCCATTTGTAATTGTAAATGTTCCTCCGCTCATTTCATCCAGCGTAATCTTGTTATCTCTTGCTTTCAATGCCAGTTCCTTGATCTTGCTTTCAATTTCAGCAAGGCTCATCTGTTCAGCATTCCTGATCACCGGAACCACGAGGCCTTTTGGCGCGCTTACAGCGATACCTACATCAACATATTTATGATAGATGATCTCCTCACCATCGATCATGGCGTTTACAGCAGGAAAATGATACAGTGCTTCCGTGACTGCCTTTGTAAAGAAAGACATGAAGCCCACATTCACTCCATGCTTTTTATTGAAAGCTTCCTTGTATTTGGCTCTCAGTGCCATGATCGCAGACATGTCAACTTCATTGAACGTAGTGAGCATGGCTGTTTCATTCTTCACAGAAACAAGGCGCTTCGAAAGTTTCTTACGCAGAGCAGTCATCTTCTGACGGTCAGTATCCCTTCCACCCTGCCATGAGTCCTGACTGGCTGCAGCAGTGAACCCGGAACTAAGCGCGTTTAAAACATCACCTTTGGTAATGCGGCCACCTTTTCCAGATCCTGAAACTGCATTCGAAGGAATATTTTTTTCATCCATCAGCTTTTTGGCAGACACTGACGGCGTACCTGAAGCATAAGACGATTCTTCTTTTGCGGGAGCTGCCTGTTTAGAAGCTTCCTGTTTTTGCTCTTTCACTGGCTCTGCTTTGGGAGCAGCAGCCTTAGGCTTTGATTCACCTTTCACGCTGGTGTCGATCTTACAGATGACATCACCAACTTTAACCGTAGCACCTTCTTCTGCAAGCAATTTGACCTGCCCGGCCTCTTCAGCATTCACAGTCAATGTTGCCTTGTCAGAATCTATTTCACAAAGCTCTTCGTCCTTTTCAACGAAATCACCGTCTTTCTTAAGCCAACGGGCAATTACAACTTCGGTGATCGATTCACCCGGACTAGGAACTTTTATATCTATTGCCATATATTCGATTTAATCCCGACACGCTGGGAATTGCGGGGTGAAATTACTAAAATATGAGTGAATGAACAATGCGGAAAAAAGCCCATTCCGCACTTGAATCTGACGGATAAATACAGGTGAGAATCACATATGCCAACAGTCTCAAGAATTGTAAAGCACGATAGATCAGCAGATACCATGATTACTAAGCCAGGTATGGTCCGGACTTTGTCTTTTATGCTAAAAAACCATTTCTCATGAGCCAGGCTTTTATGCGTGAACGTGACGAACCGTGGCTGCATGAAGTTGCTCCAACAATAAATGCCCTGATCGTTTACATTACAAGAGAGCAAAACGGAATACAGGCGTACCTGAAAAAAAGCTATTTCAGCAAAAAGGAAAATAGGGACGTGTATGAGATGAGCGATGGTCTCACCTATGCGATCGACGACAACAGCAAATGGTACATTCCTGACTGATCAACGTTTCTTTGCACGTTCATACTGAGGTGGCCATTCAAGATCAACTCCAAGCTCCATTCCGGCATGCAAACCGAAATATGGATCTCTCAGGAGCTCGCGAGCCATCAATACAAAGTCTGCCTTTCCTGTCTCAATGATCATTTGCGCTTCCTCAGCAGTAGTGATCATTCCCACTGCACCCGTTTTTATTCCACACTCTTTCCTGATCCTTTCCGCATACTTTACCTGGTAGAGCGGTCCTGTTTCTATACGAACACCACTCACATTTCCTCCGCTTGAACAATCCATCACATCAACAGAATGACCCTTCAATATCTTCGCAAGATGAATTGAATCTTCAAGTGTCCATCCTCCTTCGATGTGATCAGTGGAAGAAATCCTAACAAACAGCGGAAGCTCATCATTCCAGACATTCCGAACCTGGTCTATAGTTTCAGTCAGCATCCTGATCCGATTCTCAAATGATCCTCCGTAGCTGTCATTCCTGGTGTTAGAAAGTGGAGAAAGAAATTCATTCAGAAGGTAGCCATGCGCTGCATGAAGCTCAATAACCTTGAAACCTGCCTGTTTTGCGCGGATGGCAGCATCAACGAAATCACCCTGTATTTTTTGAATCTCATCAACAGACAATTCATGAGGCATAGGATATCCATCCTTAAATGGTATGGCGCTGGGAGCAACAGGTTGCCAGGCACCATCTTCTTTCTTCAATGGGAGACCTGACTTCCAGGGAGAATAAGAGCTTGCCTTTCTTCCTGCATGAGCCAGCTGAATTCCTGCGACAGCGCCCTGTGATGAGATAAACGAGGTGATCCTTTTCAGCATAATGATGTGGCCATCTTCCCAGATACCGAGATCATCCGGAGAGATCCTTCCTTCGGGAGAAACAGCTGTTGCCTCCGAAATGATCAGCCCTGCTCCACCTACAGCCCTGCTTCCAAGATGCACAAGGTGCCAGTCATTGGCATATCCATCAACCGATGAATACTGACACATGGGTGAAACAACGATCCTGTTTTTGAATGTAACCGAACGGATCTTAACCGGCGTGAATAAGGTATTCTTCATAACACTTAAAGCTAAGAAGAAGATTAGAAACAGGAAGATGCTTCAATGGAAAGAGTTTGAATTGGTAATGAAGCAATGGCTGAAAGAATCAGCTATCAGGATAATTAAAAGTGTTTTTTCAATACCGTTGTAGCCCACTTAACTACGAAACAGGATAATCATTTGTTCAGATGATAATGTATCCATCTCATTATTTTAGTAACTCAACGAATGGTCAGCTTAATTTATAACCAGACAAAAGCGGTTTTCCAACCAGGTACAAAACAACCAATTGTGAGTGTACTCAGCCTTGCAGAACTACGCTGAGTACACTCACAGTTCACAACTATAGATGCTTCAATTTGTCTTTATCATTTGCTTTGTTTCGAACACTTTGCCGTCAATGAATAAGCTATAAGAATATGTACCTGCAGATAAAGTTTCAGCATAAACATTTAAAACTCCAGCACCTCTTTCTGTTACATCAACTGTCTTAATTATCCTGCCCATTTTATCAAAGAATAGGATTTGAGCAAATTTTACGTCCCCAGGTATAAAATAGCTGATGGATGTCTTTTCAGCAAAAGGATTTGGAGAATTCTGATCCAGAACGATTACACTTCCATTAAGTTCCACATCAATCGTATGGAGACTAATTTCTTTTTCTGGTTCCAGAGTTCTGCTTGCAGAAGAATTGGAGCAACATTGAATAATCATGTTTTCCAGATTCGTAAGCCTGGCTTCCAACAATGAATCTTTCAGCTTAAGTGCTGTATTTACTGAGTCTAGAGCCTTTATGCCTTGCACAAGTACCGGAACTATTTTTGAATAGTCCACATGCATAAACGACGAGTCATCAGTAAATGTAACATTGGGAATGACTGTGTTCACCTCCTGAGCTATGAACCCTATTTTAGTTCCAGTTTCAAAATTCCTCCAGGGAAACTGGCTGTCTTTCCATTCATAGGTCACACCTCTCAGCTGTAAAATTTTGGACAATGCTGATGAAGGCTCGATCGTTTGAACATTGTCTTTGAATACCTGGTCTGACAGTGTCCTGGAATTATCGGAAGAAACAAGTGAATCAATAGTTTTCGTAATTACTGAATCCTTAGGTCTTCCCCCATTATAGATAGCTCTTGCCAAAGAGTCTAATTCTTTAATTCCGGAGATCGCGAAAGGAATTAATTCTTCATAGTTAAGGGCTTTAACCGAACCCGCAGGAGATGTAATATTTCCAAGTGAGTCTTTTTCAGCAGGAATATATATCTGTTTAACAAGATTCGGAAGTACTCGTTCAACTTGCTGAGCATACAATCCATAATGCCTTCCATCGCTTAAATGCATTTGAGGCAAAACATTTTCATCGAACTCAAAAGAAATCGGAGATAATTTCCTGATGATTGATAAAGGGTCACTTATTGATGATACGCCTGTCTTTAGTAATGAATCAGAAGTTCCCAGGTTGCTTCCTGAATAAAATATTGATCCATTTGCATGGAGCGCTAAACTTTGCATGTTTCCCTGATCAGGAGCACTGCAATACACACCGATATTGTGGGACCCGTTTTCTGCTTTAAAATATCCACCGATGTTTTGACTTGCATTCGTATTCATTGCTGTTCCAAATACTCCCCTTGCCTCCTGGAAAATTGCTTTTGCATTTCCAAATACACCGTAAAGTTCTCCATCAGATGAATTTGTTCCATCATTAAATCCATATACCCCGGTGGATCGAATAACCTGAACATTGAAAACAGTTCCGGCTACACCAATAGGACCGGTTAAACTGGAAAGATTTAAGATTGTTGAATTCGTTATGCCGGAACCGTCTGTAAAAAAACCTCCTGCTCCTTTCTCCGTATTATTCCATGAAGTAAACTTTGAACTATTGGAAACAAAGGGATTCGGTTGACCCAGAGACATTATATTATTTCCCTGGGAACCAAGTCCTTTGAAATGGAGATCAAATCCATTTAGCGGAATTTCGCGATCAGAAATTAATCTTGCAGGATCCCCGGTTTGAGCGATGTTCTGACCAAGTACAACAGTACCAGGTGAAATTAAACTTAATGATGTTCCATTATTTGCAGCAGATGTACCTGCGGCTCCTGCAGCCCCAGTAGCTCCGGTAACACCAGTGGCACCTGTTAAGCCAGTTGTTCCGGATAGTCCTGTGGCTCCGGTAACTCCCGTAGCACCTGTAACTCCTGTGGCACCTGTTATCCCTGTTGCCCCGTTAGTCCCTGTAGCACCTGTTATTCCTGATGCGCCTGTTGCGCCTGTTAAACCCGTTGCGCCTGTTACTCCTGTTGATTTAACAAGTATGACATCACCATCCTGGTTAACACTTAATACTCCGGTTGCCGGGTTAGTTGGCAAAGCCGGGCTGATCGATGTTAGATCAGTAAATCGTAGTCCGCTACTTCCTCCTGGAATCGTTGGGCTTCCGGTAGAATTAACCTCTAAAGTCTTTTGAGGATTGATGTTTCCTCCACTATACAAATTTGTGCTTGGATTACCTCCAACACCAACGTTCACGCTATTAACGGTTGGTGTCATTCTCATTCCTTCAACACCGTCCTGGTCAGTTGCAGGCTTTGTGCTTCCCAATCCGGTTTGAGTTGCCGTAAAAATAAACCTTAAATTATCCGCACCACTTCCGGGAGGGAATGTCGTCGCCTGGTTATCACCCCAGCTTAATACAGCATCATACCTGTCTGCATTGTTTCCTTCCTGTTTAAGGCCAAGAAAGACGTTATCTGTTCCGTTCGAAGTAAACGTACCAATGTCCATCCATGATCTCCAGCCATCAAGGCTTGCACCTGTTGCTGACTGTCCTCCGGTGTTATAACCTAGATGAAGAAGAGATAATGGTTTTGTGACAGGATTGGATCGATCATGGCTAATTGAAACCCGTGTAATTCTTGAATTTGCAAGATTACCAGGGTTTATTGTTCCCGGAGTTGAAATTGAGGTTATCCTCATTCGTTCACCCCCCCCTGAATTATCTCCAGATAAGATTCGAACATTCGCATTTTCCTGCTGATTAAAAATTACATCAGAGTTTGTTCCGTCAACACCTATACGTAAACCATCAGTAGCAAGCTGACCGGTAGTATTGTCAACTGTCATCTGAAACCAGGCAGTGGTGTTTAGCTCAGGGTTTATATGCAAATGTGATTGAGGAAGGTCATTGGTTGTAAAACCGAACACCGGTCCTATTCCAACATTACCATAACCAGTGGCTCTGATCACTTCTCGTCCATAATAAGAGTCAGGCATATAAGACGGAAAGTTCTGAGCAGCTGCTGTATTATTTGTAAAAATAAACCTCAGGTTATCAGGTCCAAAGCCGCTACCTGAATTATCAGACCAGGTAATTACAGCATCAGTCTGGTCATTGCTTCTTGATAATTGACCTACATACATTAAATCACTGCTGGAAGTAAAAGTTACACCGGTTTGCATCCAGGGTCTGTAACCGGCTTCCTGAACAAAGCTGCCAGGACCATTCAGATGCAAAAGAGAAAATGCGCCTTTTGTTTGATAAAGAGTTCCGCCCGAACCAAGATTGCCGTCTGAGCCCAATAAGAGGTATCCATTTTTGTTCGCTGAAAAGTATCCGTTAATCGGATAGTTGATATTTGGGTTGAGCTTTATTCTTTGGGTGTTGTTAGTTTCAACCATTATAGGGTCATTTGTATTAGAGCCTAGCGTAAATGGATTTGCAGAAGGATTGTTTCCTCCTTTCATCCATGATTGAGGATATGAGTATAAAAATAGCAGGCTCAGTGCTACCTGAATTAAAAATTTCGTCATGTGCTGTGTTGATTTTAGTTAATGAATAGCTTTTTTGTCCATTGATTTTGCCCTTCTCGAATTCTGATAAAATAGACTCCATGAGGGAGGGTGCTAACATTTATTTTAAATATATCAGAAATTGAAGCACTCGAATTGCTGAAAACCGTTTGACCGACACTATTAATTATAGAATATCCAAACACCGTGTTTATTAAATTTCGTGGTAATTGAAGGTAAACAAAACCAGAATTAGACGGATTCGGAAATATCTCAAAGGAGCTCGATGAAGGAAACATATTTACATTTTCGATCAAAAGGCAATCCGTTGAATCAGAGCTTACACATACGTTATCGATGAAGTAATATGCAGTATATAATGAATTATCTATTTCAAATGTATCCGTATAAAGGTCAGAAAAAAAGTTCCCAACTAAAATTTTCTGATATGCTGAATCTGCAATAAAACTTCCCTCGAAATGAAACCAATTTAAAGTGTCAGAAATAATGGTATCAATATACACTTGAGAATTATTTGAAAGCACTGGAGGATTATCTGAATCATAGCTAAGGACATTTGTAAACAAAGCTCCTAATTTGTCCGCAGCATACCCAATTTCAATATTATCCAATGTAAAGCTTACATCAAAAGAAACGTAATATTTGCTCCCAATGGATAGAGGACTAATTAAACTTGCCTGAATATATTCCCGATTGTTTGGGTAAGAAACTCCTTTATTAAAGGTATACAAACCAACGTAGGCATTTCCACTCGCAGCGTTCTGATAACCACAGAAATTTGTCGGAACAGAAGCACCCCCACTTGATGCGCAAGCATTAAAGTAGTCCGGACTACCACCTGCTGAAGACCAAGAAACAACTTTGTCAATTTGATAACTTCCAAAAGGACAACCAGTAGAATCTTCAAAACTTGAATTTGGAACTAAGTTTTGTGAATACCCGCATACGGAGAAAAGAAAAAGCAAAGTGTTTATAAAGAGTAATTTCATTTGCCGAATATACAATTGATTATGGGATATCTTTAGTCATGTTGAATAGAAATAACTGAAAATTCCACAAACATTTTTCAATCGAATTAAACCACCTACCCAATTCCAACATTACCATAACCAGTGGCCCTGATCACTTCTCGTCAATAATAAGAGTCAGGCATATAAGACGGAAAGTTCTGAGTAGCTGCTGTATTATTTGTAAAAATAAACCTCAGGTTATCAGGTCCAAAGCCACTTCCTGAATTATCAGACCAGATAATTACAGCATCTGTCTGGTCATTGCTTATTGATCCTTCGATCAATATTTAATAAATAATTTGCAAGCATTAAATATTGAATCTGACGAATAAAAACGAAACATATACATACCATTCGGCCAATTACTGGTTTTAATCACTGATTCCTCGTTAATATCTTCAGAAAGGCATTGTTTACCTGTATTATCAAAAACTAACAGATTAATATCCTGGCTTGGCGGAATGCCCATGATTCTAATAGATTCGGAAGCTGGATTGGGAAAGATTGAAACAGAAATTCCTTTTTCAGTTTCAACCTTTACAATCGTTTCTTCACAATTAAAAGAAGTAGGCTGATAAGAAATTCCGCCGCCTTCATAACATCTGAAATATGGTATATCCCCATCCAAATATGAATATGGAAAAGGAAGCAAGTAACCGGCACCTCCAATATCCTCTATTAATGGATTCAAAAATTCTCCGGAAACAATTGAGTCTGAGTGAACATATAAAACCCTTTTTAAAAACCCACTGATAACCATCGAAGATATTGAATCAACTGTGACCAGAACTGTAGTATCCCATGGACAACAAGCAACGGCCGCATCATAAGTTGGAGCATTCCACGTATCGCCTACATTAGCGCTAAAGTCATACAGAACCTTAAAGGTTCCATGAGTTTGCAAATAAACTTTATCACTATCTGAAAAAGTAATCCATATTTTTTCACTCACTAATTGATTATTATATCCATATCTCCTCCCTCGAAGCTTTTTACATATCCTGCTATTAATAATTGTGTCACCAACAACCTCAGCCTTCTCATACCCTTGTTGGGAAGCAAACACTGACTCTATCACCCCGTAATGCCAGATTGCATCATTCGGTGCCCACTGCCCATAGGATTTCATCGTATAAATTAATAACCCGCAAATTAATAAAAGTGAATATCTCATATTCGTCTCACAATTATAAGTATATACAATTGGCTAAATTTATCATTAATTTAATGCTAAAGGGATATTCTGACCTCTATCCAGGAATCACATGATTACAAAATCTTGAAAAGCCAGGCAGCTGGACGATCCACTGATCAGAATAATCTAAAATTGACTTTGAACGATTTCGGAGTTCCTTCCAATAATTAGCCACCAGGTTTGAAGTCAAGGTAAAGGTGTATCTTATATTATTGTTTCAATTTATATTGTCTCCCTCACGAAATAAATAGAAGCAACCATTCGCAATAAATATCTACTTCTTTTCAACCCTCATTTCCATCTGAACAACTAAAGCATTCACAAAAGCTCTCTGTATCGGGAAAACATCTGACAATCTTACACTTATGACACATCAACTTGTTTTTTACCAAAATCCGGGTTAGCTTACCGTCGGAATTGTTAAAGGATGCTAAATGTCCTTCTTTTTTAAAAAAATTTCTTTGCAGATACGAATCGGAGTGGTTCGGGTGTTATTTTTGCAACTCTGAACTTAAGATGTCAAAGACGCTTATACATAAAATCATATCGGTATTCATGGTTGTCCTTATGATGACCCTGCCTGCCTTTCCGCTTTTAGGTAAGTTTCAGCGAGTAAAGAACGACAAGACATATGTACGGAGCGCTTCCGGAGCAGCTTCATCCATGAAAAAGCTTTCTATCCTCCTCACTCAAATGATCGAAGAGATCAGGGAAGATGAACACGCTCATGGAAAAACAAAAGTGAAAGACTCGGCCAAGGACATCTTCAACAGGCCTGACGATCTCAATTTCAAATATTATTTAGGTTGTACCTCGCATCCGGGTGTCGCACCAGGGTCTATATTAACAGGTCACGAACAGGATGTGCACCTGCCTCCCGAACACAGCTGCTAATTACTTTTTCTGAATTACCTGCATGATTTGCAGTGTAGTAGTATTCACGTAATTATCATTCTGTCTTATTCATGAAAAAAATGTTTAGGAGTGTCAAATATGACCTTCCTGCAAGTATCGTAGTATTTTTTGTTGCTGTACCCCTTTGTCTCGGTATCGCGCTGGCTTCCGGAGCTCCATTGTTTTCGGGCATCATAGCGGGGATCGTCGGTGGAATCGTTGTAGGCTCACTGAGCGGATCGCCTCTGGGTGTCAGCGGACCTGCTGCAGGCCTTGCTGTTATCGTTTTTCAGGCCATCGAAACTCTGGGATCATACGAAGCCTTTTTGCTGGCAGTTGTCCTTGCCGGTATTCTCCAGATCATCCTTGGATATATAAGAGCAGGCATCATTGCCTACTACTTTCCATCCTCAGTGATCAAAGGAATGCTTACAGGCATCGGGATCCTGATCATCATCAAGCAGATCCCATACGCTTTCGGGTTCATTGAAAACTCTGGTGGATTCTCCTTAGAAAACATCAGGTCGTTCATCACTCCGGGAGCTGTTGTGATCAGTGTGGTTTCTCTCACGATCCTGATCATCTGGGATACCTACCTGCAGAATGCGCACAAGATCTTCAAGCTCATCCAGGGCCCTATTGTCACAGTGATCATGGGAATCATCCTTGTGAAACTTTTCGATGGCACTTCATTGCAGGTAGGGCCAGAGCAGCTGGTTACTCTGCCGGTCTTCAATTCAGTCGGTGACATCGCTGGCAGCCTTACCATGCCTGACCTGGGCGCATTCGCAAATCCTCAGGTATATGGTATCGCAATTACAATGGCGATCGTTGCCTCTCTTGAAACACTGCTGTCTGTTGAAGCCGTTGACAAGCTCGACAGACTCAAGCGTGTGACACCTACAAACAGGGAGCTCAGAGCACAGGGAATAGGAAACATCCTGAGCGGCATGATAGGAGGATTACCCATTACCCAAGTCATTGTGAGGAGCTCAGCGAATGTCACATTCGGCGGTAAAACAAAGAAGTCTGCAATCATGCACGGCTTCATGCTGCTGATCTGTGCGACAACTATTCCTGTCGTCCTTAACATGATCCCTCTGTCAGCTCTGGCATGCATCCTTATTGTTGTTGGATTCAAGCTCAGCAAGCCTGTACTTTTCAAGACCATGTACAAAGAAGGCTGGGAACAATTCCTTCCTTTCATTGTAACGATCATCGTGATCATCTTCACGGATCTTTTGAAGGGTATTGGTGTAGGAATGGTGATATCACTGTTCTTCGTGCTTCGCAGCAATTACATCAACCCATTCTTTAAAGACCGAGGCAAATCAGGTGAAACGGTCATCCAGCTTTCCGAAGATGTAAGCTTTTTAAATAAAGCGAGCATCCGGAATACGCTGCAGCATGTTCAGCCGGGAGCACATATTGTGATCGATGGTTCTCAATCCAAGAGGATCGATCATGATGTTCTTGAGATCATTTCCGAGTTTAAACGGATAGCAACAAACAAAAAGATCAACCTGGAAATAATAGGAATCGAACACTTATTGAAAAAAATATCAAATGGTAACATTCACTAAAGAAAACCTGAATAACCTGTCACCTGAGGACGCGATCAAGCTCCTCCAGGATGGCAATAAGAGATTCGTAAAGAATCTGAAGATGAACAGAAACCTGCTTCAACAGGTCAATGAAACATCCGACGGACAGTATCCATTTGCGGCCATCCTTAGCTGCATTGATTCAAGAACATCCGCTGAACTGATCTTTGACCAGGGACTGGGAGATGTATTCAGTATCCGCATTGCGGGAAATGTGCTGAATGAAGACATTCTGGGAAGTCTTGAATTCTCAACCAAGGTATCCGGAGCGAAGGTGATCGTTGTCCTTGGACATACGAAATGCGGTGCAATCCAGGGAGCCTGCAACCAAGTCGAACTTGGTCACCTTACAGGACTGCTAAAAAAGATCCAGCCTGCAATCAATGCAGAAACTGAATTCAAGGTTGACCGCAATGGAAACAACTACGAGTTCGTTGATCGTGTCGCTCTCATCAATGTTGAGCTGACGATCAGAGGTATCCTTGAGAAAAGCCCTATCATCCGTGAGCTTCATGACAATCATGAGATCGGAATCATCGGCGGAATGTATGACCTTGAAACAGGAAATGTGACATTCCTCCCACTCTCCGAACGGTTGTCAGTACTAAACGGCGATGGCAGTGAAGCAAACCTCATCATGAACAATGGCGCAGGTTCACGTTAATCGGTCTGTTCATTAACTTTGGAAAGGGATGATTCGTTCATCCCTTTTTTTATTCAACGAATTCAACCATGGGCTTCTATAGCAATCCACCTGATGTCAGAAAGGAGATCGTAAATAAGATCAGGCAAACATTGCTCACTGCCCTCATAAGTGGCAGCGATGAACCGATAAAACGGGTGTTCTCTGATGAGGATACCTATATCCGTAAAGCAGGATATGAATCCATCGGAAAGATCTTCAAAGAAGATGATGCATACACACTTACTATCTGCAAAGTGCTTACAAGACTCTTCAATCATTCAAATGAAAAGATCAGGCAGACAGTGATCAATGCTGCAGGAGAAATTGCAAAATCAAAGTTTGAGCTTGTGCGTGACCTATTTGAAAAAGGACTTTTTGACAAACACCACCGCGTAAGAAATGCAGTGATCGGTTCGATAAAAAAAAGCGGACAGGTAAATCCTGAACCTGTCCTACTCTTCGCAAGAAGATTCCTTCATCATCCTGACAAGGAGATCCGAAGAGAGATCTGTCACGGCATTGAACTTCGCGGTCGGACACATCCTCAGGACATTCTTCCACTGCTTGAGGAGCTGCAGTTCGACAAAGCAGCGCGTGTAAGGAATACGCTTGTTCATGTGATTGGACAGATCGCCTATAAAAAAGGCTGCCTTGAAACTGTCATATCAACCATCAGGCATTGGAAGAACCAGGAACTTGTAAAAGACGCGATCGATGAGATCATTGATGTTCATGATCGTTACAAAGACTTCAGCGCATATACACAGGCACAAGCCATTGAATACATTAACAAAACACGTTCATGACCAGCGAGACCATTTCAACAAAACACTGCATTCTTAGAAGGTATAGCGATGACGACAGAAATGAATTTTGCAGGATATTCACTGATGAGTCCGTCATGCAATATATGGGTGATGGTCCATGTGAATCAGAAGAAAAAGCATCGCTGCTTTTCGACAGGATCATGGAGATCTATCAAAAAACCGACAAGCATTTTGAAATCTGGGCAATCACAATTGAGAACAGGCTTGCAGGACATTTTGAATTAAAACAAACAGTAAACACTTCACAGGAAGAGCTTGAGATCATTTACCTTCTTGACAAACCTTACTGGGGAAAGCAGCTGATGCCCGAGGTGGTCAAAGAAATCAAAAACTACGCAGCAGGTTACAGTAAACAACTGATTGCAACAGTGAATCCAGAGAACTGGAATTCCATTAAAGTTCTGGAACGATCAGGTAATGTAAGATGTGAATGGGTTGAGATTGGTGGTGAAAAAGTATTTAAGATCTGGCTGCTCTGAAATGACATTCAAAGCAGCCAGTGTCTTTTAACTTTTTACTGGAGTCAGCTCAAATGCCTTATTGATGATGGCACTCTGCTGTGCGGAATGGATCGCGGCATAACCAGTTGCAGGGCTTGCACTTTCTGGTCTTCCGATATACTTCAGATGGCCATCCTTGAAATGCCTCATCATAAAGCTCCACGCTCCCATATTCTCAGGCTCTTCCTGAACCCAGAAAAGATCTGTCGCCTTTTTATACCTGGCAAGGATCTCTTTGATCTGCGTGGACGGGAAAGGATAAAGCTGCTCGAGGCGAACAATCGCAACATCACTGGAACCATTTTTCTCTTTCGCTTCAGCAAGATCATAATATATTTTTCCTGAACAGAAGAGTACCCGCTCAACAGATTTCGGATCACCTTGTGGATCATCGATCACTTCCTGGAATCCGCCTTTTGTAAAATCTTTTACAGATGAAACACAGCTTGGATAACGCAGAAGCTTTTTCGGTGTAAAGCAGATCAATGGTTTTCTGAAATCACGCAGAAGCTGACGACGCATGGCATGGAACTGGTTTGCAGGTGTCGTTGCATTAATGACCTGCATGTTGTTTTCAGCACAAAGCTGCAGCCATCGCTCAACCCGCGCGCTTGAATGTTCAGGTCCCTGTCCTTCATAACCGTGCGGAAGAAGCAGCACAAGTCCGTTCATCCTTCTCCATTTGTATTCGGCGCAGCAAAGGAACTGGTCGATAATAATCTGTGCACCATTGAAAAAATCTCCAAACTGTGCTTCCCAGATCACAAGGTCATTCGGAGATGCCAGCGCATATCCATATTCAAATCCAAGAACAGCATATTCAGACAAATGTGAATTGTAGATCTCAAGCTTCTTCTGATCGTTTGAAATGTTATTTAACGGAACATATTCTTCCTCAGAATCCTCGATCTTGATCACGGCATGACGGTGTGAGAATGTGCCACGTTCCACATCCTGACCGCTGAAACGAACCTTGTGGCCTTGAACCATCAATGTCGCGTAAGCCATCAGTTCACCCATAGCCCAGTCATAGGAATCAGACTTGATCATCGCCTGACGGTCTGCAAAGAGCTTTTCTGTTTTATTAAAGAACTTTTTGTCTTTCGGTAACCCGGCAATTTTGTTTGCGATCTCCAGGAACTTCTTTTCATCCACTCCTGTTTCAGGTGAGCGGTTAAATGAATCCGGTCCGGCCATCTTGACGCCTGTCCATACACCTTCGAGGAACGAAGTGATCTTAGCTTTAGGGGTCTGCTTGGCTTCATCAAGCTTTTCCTGGAGCAGCTTTTTAAAGTTTGTTTCCATTTCCTTCGCCAGGCCAGCTTCGATCTCACCGCTTGCAAGAAGCTTTTCGGAATAGATCTCACGAGGATTCGGATGTTTCGCGATCGCTTTGTAAAGCAATGGCTGTGTGAAGCGAGGTTCATCACCTTCGTTGTGCCCGTATTTCCGGTAACATAACAGATCGATGAACACATCACGATGGAACTTCTGACGGAATTCCATGGCAAGCTTTGCAACAAAAACAACTGCTTCAACATCATCGCCGTTCACATGGAACACAGGTGATAACACGACTTTCGCGACATCTGTACTATAGGTGCTTGAACGTCCATCAAAATAATTTGTCGTGAATCCTACCTGGTTATTCACCACCACATGGATCGTTCCACCTGTCTTATATCCATCCAGCTGTGACATCTGGATCACTTCATATACGATCCCCTGCCCTGCTACAGCTGCATCTCCGTGGATGAGTATCGGAGCCACCTTGCTGAAATCACCTGAATGCTTGTTGTCGGCCTTCGCTCTTGCTATACCTTCAACCACAGGGTCCACAGCTTCAAGATGCGATGGGTTTGGAGTTAAGCTTAAATGTATTTTTTTTCCGGTGTTGGTAAGCTGATCGCTTGAATAGCCAAGGTGGTACTTTACGTCACCATCAAAAAGTGAATCTTCTGAACCACGGCCTTCGAACTCCGTGAAGATATCCTTGTAAGTTTTATTGAGGATGTTGGCGAGCACATTCAAACGTCCGCGATGTGCCATTCCCATAACAAAATCCTGGATCCCCAGGTCAGCTCCTTCTTCGATGATCGTATCAAGAGCAGGGATGAGTGATTCAGCACCTTCAAGAGAAAAACGTTTTTGCCCGACAAATTTTGTCGCGAGGAAATTTTCGAACACCACAGCCTGGTTCAGCTTGTTGAGGATCGTCTTCTTCTCATCCACAGAAAATCTCGGAGTGTTCCTTGAGCTTTCCATTTTTGTCTGAAGCCATTCGATCATTTCCGGTGTACGGATGTACATATATTCAGCACCAATTGACTGGCAATAGGTCTGCCTGAGATGCGCAAGAATATCCTTAAGCTTTGCAGTACCAATCCCGATCTGGCTTCCAGCCTTGAATTCTGTTTCAAGGTCTGCATCAGACAATCCAAAGTTTTCAAGATCAAGTGTAGGGGTGTGCTGGCGTCTTGCCCTCACCGGATTGGTTTGCGTGAACAGGTGACCACGACTTCTGTATCCGTTGATCAGGTTTACAACCTTAAATTCCTTCTGAACATTTTCAGGAACCTCGCCAGATGTTTCATAATCTTTTCTTCCGAATTCAAATCCTTCGAAGAATCCCTGCCAGCTGTCATCAACTGAATTCTTATCTTTTAAATAGTGTTGGAAAAGGTCTTCTACTGCAGAAACATCCCCATTTCCCAAAAAGCTGAATTTATCCATAATCAGGTTCAGAATAAGCTTACAAATTTAATAAAATAGCGGGGTTTTACTGTCCGGGCCCGTTAAAAAGCAAGGCTATCCTTTTCTTTCAAGAATAAGGCGTTCAAGGCGCTCATTCTGAACAAACTCCCTTTCAATAAGTTCAGGAACATCATCCACTGTAACTCCAACATAAAATGTTCCCTGAGGATAGATCACCAGTGTGGGTCCGAAGTCACAGATGTCAAGGCAACCGGATTTCTGTACCCTGATCTTTCCTTTTATTTCTCTTTTTGAAAGCTCCTTTTTGAGCGCATCGATCAGCGTAAGACCATGCGCTTCACCACAGCTGCGTCTTGCCGCTCCTGGTGCACGCTGGTTCACACAAACGAAAATATGTTTATCGTAGATCATAAATTCCTTTTCGCCAAAATTAAGGTTTCAACTTTGCACTGATCAGAAATAATGGAACGTGTATTAATTTCCGGAGGATCTGGCTTTATCGGTTCACACCTTACAAGGTTGCTGCTGGATAAAGGCTTTGCAGTATCACATCTTACAAGAAATCCCGGCAAAGCACATCTCACCGCAGTAAGGCAGTTTCATTGGGATCCTGAAAATAACATCATCGACAAGGATGCTGTAGAGCATGATTACATCGTGCATCTCGCAGGTGCCGACATCAGCGAAAAGCGATGGACAACCAAACGAAAAAGAATCCTCTATGACAGCAGGGTGATATCGGCCAGGCTGCTTACGGATGCCATTCTTAAAAGCAAATACAAGCCAAAAGCCTACATATCAGCTTCGGCCATCGGTTATTATGGAGCCGTGACATCTAAACACCCTTATAAAGAGCATGACAAGCCGGGAGATGATTTTCTCGCAAAACTATGCGTTGATTGGGAAAATGCGGCATCACCTCTTTCGGAAAATAACATACGAACTGTATTTCTACGGACAGCATTTGTCGTTGCATCACATGGAGGGGGCCTTGAAAAATTAATAAAAGCAGCAAAGTACAGGGTGCTCTCCCCCCTGGGTCATGGCGACCAATACATGCCGTGGATCCATATTTCTGATCTTGTTCACAGTTACCTCTTTGCGATTATGAATGAAAAGTTACGAGGTCCTTATAATGCTGTTGCAGATGACATCAGAACCAACACAGAATTTACCAGAACACTTGCAGAAGCCTGTGGAAGCTCCATCCTGCTACCCAACATTCCGGAATTCATGCTTAAGATTGCGTTAGGGGACATTGCCACTGTACTCACAAAAGGATCACCGGTTTCCAATGAAAAGCTCCGCAGGGCGGGCTTTGAGTTTGTTTTTGAGAACCTTCACAACGCAATAAACAGCTGTCTTAACGAAAGGTTAAGGCTCTAAATCCCTGCTCAGACTATAATCATGGCACGTTTTAGGTGTAAACCACACGGTCCGCTGGTCATGGCTTAACGGTTTCTTAACACAGGATTAAGGATCTGATTATTTCTGTTTAAGAGATTTGCCAAAAATATTTAACAATGATCAAGGTCTCCTGTAGTAAGATGTACAAACAAAGTAATCCGAAGTTCTTTTTCATACTGATGTTGCTGATTGCTTCGCAAGTGTTCTCACAAGCAACTACTGAAAATGCAAAGAGTGATACGCTTATAAAAGAAAGCAGTGAACCAAAGAAGGAAACAAAGAAGTGGTATGATCACATCTCGGTGAGAGGGTATGCACAGGTACGTTACAATCAGCTCCTTGTGACGAATCCTGATCTCACGAATGAACAGGGAGATAAATCCATTGGAGAGAATAATGGCTTCTTCTTAAGAAGAGCCCGTATCATCTTCAGCGGGAAGCTTAATGACCATGTATCGTTTTACTTTCAGCCGGATTTCGTTAACAACCTTGATCCAACCAGGCAACACTTTGTACAGCTAAGAGACTTGTATATGGATCTCGGCATTGATAAGAAAATGCAATACCGATTCCGCATTGGTCAATCAAAAGTTCCTTTTGGGTTCGAGAATATGCAGTCGAGCCAGAACAGAGTGACCCTTGATCGTGCTGATCCGACAAACAGCGCACTGTCAAACGAACGCGACCTCGGTGCATTTTTTTACTGGACACCTGAGAATGTAGGAGAGCTATTGAGTGAGCTTCAAAACGGAGCACTTAAGGGTTCCGGTAATTATGGAATGTTTGCATTTGGTGTTTTCAACGGGCAGACAGGCAATTATGCAGAAGCAAATAACAAACGACACCTTGTGACTCGATTTTCCTATCCTGTAAGAATCGGTTCCCAAATCATTGAAGGTGGCATCCAGGCTTATACCGGTGATTATGTTGTGACGAAAAAAAGCAGCAAGATCGACAGCCCTGATGAATTCAAAGATGAACGTGTCGGTGCAACATTCGTTCTTTATCCAAAGCCCTTCGGAATTCAGGCTGAATACAACATAGGAAAAGGACCGGCCTTCTCGAATGCTGACTCAACGATCAAAACAAGAGACCTCAAAGGAGGATATGTACAGCTGATCTACGCACTTAAAGTGGGGAAGCAGCGATTCAACACCTATGGGAAATACCAGGCTTACGATGGCGGCAAAAAGCATGAGCAGGATGCACGTCAGTACCTGGTGAAAGAAACTGAAGTAGGAGTTGAATGGCAGCCTTTGAAAGCATTTGAGCTAACGGTGGCCTATTCCATGATGGACAGGAGGACGATGGATTACAGCAAGATGAACCACATCATGGTTGGAAACCTGATGAGGATCCAGGCACAGGTAAACTTCTAATTCTTAAAGCATCATGAAATGATATCAAAAAGTTTACATACAGTTAATATTAAAGAGAAAGCCCGGATGATTTTCTCAAGTACATTTGCACATTCTTTTGTGACAGGTATTAATCTTGAGAATCAACAGATGAACTTTTACAAGGCATTAGAATACTAAAGACAGCAACATACCATTACAAAAAAACAGAATATGAATTTCACAAAACTTTACATACCACTTTTCGCTGCTACGATCGGACTTTCGCTCGCATCGTGTGGCGGAGGAAAAACAGATTCCAATGGATCTGAAGATTCACTTTCCGGCCAGATCAGGATCGACGGTTCAAGCACGGTTTACCCGATCTCAGAAGCAATGGCTGAAGAATTCAGAACAGAAGCTCCAAAGGTTGATATCACAGTCGGGCTTTCAGGTACAGGTGGAGGATTTAAAAAGTTTGGCCGTGGAGAGATCGACATCAACAATGCATCACGTCCGATTAAAAAGGAAGAGATGGAAACCGCTGCGGCAAATAACATTCACTTCGCTGAGGTAACTGTAGCTTATGATGGACTGTCGGTTGTCGTTAATCCACAGAACACCTGGGTGAATGACATCACTGTTGCTGAACTGAAAAAGATCTGGGAGCCTGAAGCGCAAGGAAAGATCAAGAGATGGAACCAGATCCGTCCCGATTGGCCAAATGAAGAAATTCACCTGTTTGGTGCAGGTGTTGAGTCAGGAACATACGATTACTTCACTGAAGCCATTGTTGGCAAAAGCCATTCAAGCCGCGGCGATTACACAGCGAGTGAAGATGACAACGTACTTGTCCAGGGAATTCAGAATGACAAGTTTTCTTTAGGATTCTTTGGGTTTGCCTATTATGACCAGAATAAAGACAAGCTGAAAATTGTTCCTGTCGATGATGAAAACGATGAGAACGGAAAAGGTCCGATCGCGCCAACCATTGAAACCGTAAAAGATAAATCATACGCTCCACTATCAAGGCCATTGTTTATCTATGTAACAAGCAAGGCTGCAGCAAGGCCGGAGGTTCAGAAATTCGTGAACTTTTATATTGACAATGCGCCAGTCCTTACACAGGAGGTAGGCTTTATTCCTTTAACTGATCAGGAGTACAAAGAACAGAAGGAAAAATTCAAAGCCTTCAGCGATTCAACTTCCAAACAATAATACGCGGACAGAAAGCTGTTCTGAACAGAGTGAAACTAAAAGAGAGAATAATATACTTTTTACTTGTAATGTGTTCGGTTATCTCAATCCTGATAACCATATCCATTCTCTGGGTTCTTATTTCCGAAACACTGGTATTCTTTGAAGATGTATCGATCGTTGATTTTCTCACCGATACACAATGGACACCACTCTTTGCAGAAAAGCATTTTGGTATTCTTCCACTCCTGAGCGGAACCCTGCTAACATCCTTCATTGCTATTTCGGTTGCCCTTCCATTCGGTATCACCATCGCAATCTATCTGAATGAATATGCATCTGAGCGATTCAGGAACATCATCAAGCCATTTCTGGAGATCCTTGCAGCAGTACCAACAGTGGTTTATGGATTTTTCGCACTCATGATCGTCACTCCGGTGCTACAGTCATTTATTCCTGGTCTTGCTGGTTTCAATGCACTCTCCCCCGGAATTGTCATGGGGATCATGATCATTCCATACATCTCCTCATTAAGCGATGATGCCATAGCAGCTGTCCCGAAATCATTAAGAGAAGCATCTTACGGACTTGGTGCAAGCCGGTTCCAGACAGCATTCAAAGTCATTGTACCATCCGCATTGTCAGGGATCATTGTTTCAATTATACTAGCCATATCAAGAGCGATCGGTGAGACGATGATCGTTGCCATCGCAGCAGGACAGCAACCGAGATTGACAGCAAGTCCGCTGGTACCAATTGAAACCATCACAACATATATTGTTCAGGTTAGCCTTGGAGATGTCGCCCACAACTCACTGGAATACCGGACGATCTTTGCAGCAGGTATGACCTTGTTCGTGTTTACTTTTATTATGAATAACTTAAGCTTCTGGCTGAAAAAACAGTATATGCAGCGCTATGAATAATGATACAAGCAAGAGGCTGAAAGACACTTTATTCAAGTACTTTGGAGTGTTCTGCACATTCATAGGGCTTGCCACACTCGCCTTTTTTATTGGAAGCATACTGAATGACGGGCTGGGCCGCCTGAGCTGGGACTTCATCACCAACCTTCCATCGAGGATCCCGGAAAAGGCCGGTATATTGCCTGCCCTGGTTGGAACACTGTGGATCATGGTGCTGACAGCAATCATCGCGATACCAATCGGAATAGGAACAGGGATCTTTCTTGAAGAATATGGAAGAAAGAACAGGCTCGCCAACCTGATTGAAATAAACATTACAAACCTGGCAGGAGTGCCTTCCATTATTTATGGATTACTGGGGCTGGAACTTTTTGGAAGGATCATGGGACTTGGCGGAAGTCTCCTTGCAGGAAGCCTTACACTCTCATTATTGATTTTACCCATCATCATCGTATCCACAAGAGAGTCATTGAAAGCTGTTTCCAATTCATTAAGAGAAGCATCTCTTGCACTCGGAGCATCAAAATGGTACACGATCCAGCATGTGGTGCTTCCCGCTTCCATGGGAGGAATCATCACCGGAATTATTATCGCCCTTTCAAGAGCAATAGGTGAAGCTGCGCCACTGATCGTTATTGGTGCCCTGGCCTATGTGCCCTTTTTACCGGAAGATCCGATGTCAGAATTTTCTGTTCTGCCGATCCAGATCTTTAACTGGGTGTCACGACCTCAGAAAGGATTTATGATCAACGCGACTGCAGGCATTATTGTACTCTTATGTATTACATTTATAATGAATGGCATTGCAGTGTACCTGAGATTAAAAACGCAGCGAAAATCAAAATAGGAAAAGAAGAAGAATGAACAAGATAGAGACTCGTGATGTGCATCTTTATTACAAAGATTTTCATGCTTTAAAAGGCATCACAATGGCTATCCAGCCAAGGACTGTTACTGCGTTGATTGGACCATCGGGTTGCGGAAAATCAACCTACCTGCGATTATTCAACCGAATGAACGACCTGATCGAAGGTGTAAAGATCACAGGAGAAGTGATCATTGATGGAAAGAATGTTTATGGCAAGAATGTCCAGACAGATGCACTGAGGAAAAAAGTCGGCATGGTTTTCCAAAAACCAAATCCATTTCCAAAATCAATTTTTGAAAATGTGGCTTATGGTCCGAGAGTCAATGGAATGTCTGACAAAAAATTTATAGAGGAAACAGTGGAGCGATCCCTGAAGCAGGCTGCATTGTGGGATGAGGTTAAAGACAAGCTTAAGAAGTCTGCCTTTCAGTTATCAGGAGGCCAGCAGCAACGTTTATGCATCGCGAGAGCGCTTGCCATACAACCAGATATCCTGTTGATGGACGAACCTGCATCAGCACTCGATCCGATCTCTACGAGCAAGATCGAAGAGCTGATCTATTCTCTAAAGAAAGATTATACCATTATCATTGTAACACATAATATGCAGCAGGCTGGTAGAGTGAGCGATGACACTGCATTTTTTTACATGGGTGAACTTATTGAGTATGGTCCTACAAAAGACCTGTTCACTAAACCTAAGAAAGAAAGAACACAGAATTACATTACCGGACGTTTTGGCTAACAGATATTAAAGATGACACACCTCGATACGGAATTACAGGCGCTAAAGACAGACTTGCTTAGAATGTGGTCACTGGTGATCGATCAGATCACTCGTGGTAAGAAGTCGTTACTTGAACTTGATCAAAGCCAGGCACAGCTTATCGTTATGAATGAAAGCCGGGTGAATGCCTATGAGCTTAAGATCGACCGTGACTGTGAGAACCTGTTTGCTTTGTTTAACCCGGTGGCCGTGGATCTGAGATGTGTCCTGGCTGTTTTAAAGATCAACACCAACCTGGAAAGGATCGGAGATAATGCGGAAAGCATCGCAAAATTCGTCATTGATGTTGATGAACATTCTTTTGATAAAAAGCTCCTTGAGATCACGAAAGTGGTCGAGATGTATGAAAGAGGATGCGAAATGCTGGTGGATGTTTACAATGCCTTTGACAGTGAGGATGCTACGATCGCAAAAAGCATCTTTGAAAAAGATAAGCTACTAGACCAGATCAACCACGAAGCCACACGTACAATCACTAAATACATCCGGGAGAATCCAGACAATATTGAGCAGGCTCTACTCGTCCTCTCGACCATCAGAAAGCTGGAAAGGCTTGGAGATCAGATAAAGAACATCGCAGAAGAGATCATCTTTTTTGTGGAAGCCGTTGTTCTCAAGCACGCTTCAAAATCCAGACGCACACCTCTGTAAGCACGTTTCCTTAAAAGACTTAACATTGTCTTAACATTGGAAACACAGATTTAACATCAGCCGGTATTAATTTCGCGGTCTAATTCATCCGGCCATGATCGTAGATCGCATTGTTCAGTTTCTTTTACCTAAAGACAGAAAATTTTTCCCTCTTTTTGAACGGGCTTCAGGAAACCTGGTCACGATCTCCGGAGTTCTTGTGGAGATGGTGAATACACCTTCTCTTGAAAAAAGAGCTGAGCTGATCAAAGAGATCGAACGTCTCGAGCATGTCGGCGATTCAATCACACATGAAATTTTCCATGAGCTGAGCGCAACTTTCATCACACCGTTTGACAGAGAAGACATTCACTTTCTCGCTTCAGCAATTGATGATGTTGCAGATTTCATTCATGGCTCATCAAAGCGTATCGACCTTTACAAGATCGGAGTGATCTCGCCTTCCATCAAGAAGCTGGCAGAGCTTACACAGCGATCTTCTGAAGAGCTTCACAGCGCAGTCATTGAACTGAAGAACATGAAGAACATCTCCAGGATAAAAGAAGCCTGCGTGAGGGTCAACAGCATTGAGAATCATGCGGATGATGTGTTCAACAGCGCGATCGCACAGCTTTTCGAAGAGGAAAAAGATCCGATCATGATCATCAAAACAAAAGAGATCCTTTCGGTTCTTGAAACAGCCACCGACAAATGCGAGGATGCTGCCAATATCATCGAATCACTGATCGTAAAAGCAAGCTAGTCCGATGCTGACTCTTATTTTAATTGCCATCCTAATCGCGTTGGTTTTTGACTTCGTGAACGGGATGAACGATGCAGCCAATTCAATTGCTACAATCGTATCCACACGGATTCTTTCTCCAAGGCTGGCTGTCGCATGGGCAGCAATGTTCAACTTCGCAGCGATCTTCATCTTTGATGAATCAAAAGTTGCAGCAACCGTTGGGAAAGGCCTTGTACAGCCAGGATTTGTCGATGTGACACTCATCCTTTCGGCTTTACTCGGTGCCATCATCTGGGCTTATTTCTTTTGCGCAAGACTTGGTATTCCAGTGAGTTCTTCACACAGCCTAACCGGTGGCCTTCTTGGTGCTGCCATGGCAAAAGGCGGACTCGCTGCACTTGTATTAGCAGGAAAATCAGGTTCATTCATTGAAAGCAAGATCTTCATTACCATCCTGTTCATCGTTCTTGCACCTTTGATCGGGCTCCTGATGGGTTATCTCATCATGGTACTGACACTTTGGATCGTCAGGAATCAGGCACCCAGCAAGGTTGACAGAGTGTTCAGAGTTGGACAGCTTATCTCCTCCGCAGCATTTAGTATCGGGCATGGAGGGAATGACGCACAAAAAACAATGGGTATCATTACCGTACTGCTTTTTGCTTCCAAGGATGTTCCGTTTGTAAGAGAGCACCTCTACACCTTCGATGACTTCCAGGTTCCTTTATGGGTGAAGCTTATTTCTCTTATTGTCATTGCACTCGGAACTCTGTCTGGCGGAATGAAGATTGTAAAGACCATGGGAGTTAAGCTTACGCATCTAAAGCCGATAGGTGGCTTCAGTGCTGAAACTGCAGGTGCATTAACATTGTTCGGTGCAACAAGCTTTGGAATTCCTGTGAGTACAACCCAGACAATAGCAGGATCGATCATGGGAGTTGGAACAACCAGGAGAGTATCGGCTGTACGCTGGGGAGTCGCATCAAACATCATCATCACCTGGATCCTCACGATACCGGCATCTGCGGCAATCGGAGCGATCAGCTACATGATCGTAAGCATCTTCCTTTAAGGAGTTATGATGTCGGGAGTGGTTACATGATTGCTCTCGTTGAGCGCCTTATCTTTCACATAAATCTCATACCGGATCGTATCGAAATCTGAAAGGAAATCATAATAGAAAGGTGTGATGCTTACTCTGATCTCGCCAGACAAGGCTTTCGCCTTACCATCATTCAGCACAGGGATCCTGTAATTAAATGGTGGTGTGAACTGTCTTTCAACGAAAGTTCCGTTCTGCTTTTCAAAATACTTTATAAAAAAGTTATACCTGAATTCACCAGCGGTATCTGAATCGCCAAGACCCAGGTCACCATCACCATCGGTGAAGTCAAGCAGGACAAAAGCAGAATCAGCAGTAACAACAAAATCCTTATACTCGATGTGCGGAACTTCTGAAAACTGATCATCTTTCTTACACCCTTCAGCAGCGATGAGAAGTGAAAACAATAGAGGAAGTGTTAATTTTGACAGACGCATCGTAGTGTAAATATACGCCAAAACTCATCAAAAATTATCCCCTTGAGTGTGAATCCTGAGGTTTTAGAACAGAATATTTTCAGTCTCAAAAACGAGGATGACTTTACTGAACTGGCGTTACGTATATTCCGTTTTCAGGCAGAAAAATGCAGTATTTACAGGCAGTTTATACGGACATTGAACATCTTTCCAGACTCAGTAAGCACATTAAAACAGATCCCGTTCCTGCCCATTTCTTTTTTCAAATCACATGAAGTGATCACGGAAGGATTTGCACCTGAGATCATCTTTACAAGCAGCGGAACAACAGGAATGACCACCAGCGCACATGCAGTCGCAAAGTCATCGCTCTACCAGGAAAGCTACATGAAAGGCTTTGAGCTTTTTTATGGTAATCCGGGAAGCTATTGTATTCTTGCGCTTCTTCCAGGCTACCTCGAACGATCAGGTTCATCATTGATTTATATGTTGCATGATCTGATCAAAAGATCCAATGACAAAGACAGCGGCTTTTATCTGAATGAGCATACAAAGCTCGAAGAGATCCTACTAAAGAAAGAAGCTGAAGGAAAGCAAACACTGCTTTTGGGTGTATCCTTCGCGCTTCTCGACTTTTTTGAAAATCGGAAATTTCAGTTGAAGCATACTTTAATCATGGAAACCGGCGGAATGAAAGGGAGAAGGAAAGAGATCATTCGAGAAGAGCTTCATGAGATCCTGACAAAGGCATCCGGACTGTCCACCATACATTCCGAATATGGCATGACAGAATTACTTTCACAAGCCTATTCAAAAGGCAAAGGGTTATTCACTACACCACCCTGGATGAAGCTTCTGATCCGTGAGGCAACCGATCCGTTCAGCTATGCCACTGAAGGTAAAACCGGGGGCATCAATGTGATCGATCTTGCCAATTTATATTCCTGTAGCTTTATTGCAACTCAGGACCTCGGAAGACAACCAAACTCTGAACAAACTGAAATACTCGGAAGGTTTGACAACAGCGATATCCGTGGTTGCAGCCTGATGGTCTGATAATTGAAAACCCTGAACTATGATCCGGATCCTCCTATTATTAACGATTCTCCTTGGTGGAGCCTGCAAAGCCGGGAAACAGGTGAAACAGGAAACTGCGAGACTGGAATTGCGAAAAACACCCTGCTTTGGCAGTTGCCCGGAATTCACCTTTATTGTTTACCTCGATGGAAAAGCGAGCTATACAGGCCTTACACATGTTGAGAGAGTCGGAGAATATGAAAAGACATTTTCCCGAGACGAGGTTAAAAGCGTGGTGGATGCTTTTGAAGCTGCAGGTTACTGGAACTTCAATGATTCCTATGTGAACCCGGGGGTGACAGATCTGCCTTCAGTTTATACAACGTTCGAGCACAACGGACGCTCAAAGACAATAGAAAACCAGATGAACGCCCCAAAGGCATTGAAAGAACTGGAAAAAATGCTTGATGCCATGGCAAACAGTGAAGGATGGACAAAAAAAGTCACACAAAAGCAATAGCGCTGCTCACCCTATTATTCACGTTCAATACCGCAGCATCACAAAAGTTTGCAGTCATCGGCGACTATGGGTCAGATGGCCCTGATGTGCTTCAGGTTGCTGAACTGATCAAACGAAATACACCTGATTACATCATCACCACCGGCGATAACAACTATCCTGATGGCAAATCATCCACGATCGACAACAACATTGGAAAATATTTCTCGGAGTTCATCTATCCATATAAAGGGGAATACAAGGCTGGCAGGATTGACTACAACAGATTTTATCCATCGATAGGTAATCATGACTGGCGGGCATGGCGGGCCATTCCGTACAGGAAGTACTTCCATCTTCCAGGAAATGAACGTTATTATGATGTTCATCTTGGTGATGTACATCTGTTCGTCCTTAACAGCAACAAAGGCGAACCACATGGCATTTCAAAAAAATCAAGACAGGCACGGTGGTTAAAAAAATCAATGACAGAGAGCAAAGCTGTTTGGAAAATTGTTGTCACCCATCACGCCCCTTATGTATCCGACAGATCACATGGAAGCGCGGAATGGATGCACTGGCCTTTTAAAGAATGGGGAGCTGATCTTGTATTGAGTGGACATGCACACCTGTATGAACGAAGCAGCTTAAATGGACTCACTTACATTGTAAATGGACTTGGCGGAGCAAGCCGATATGACCTTGGTCATGCTGTGACAGGTTCACAAAAAAGATTCAATGAATCATTCGGAGCATTGTTTATCGATGCAGAACAGCAAAAGCTTCATGTTCGGTTTGTTACTGTTAGCAATGAGTTGGTTGATGAATGGACCATGCCAGCTGAATGATCTGTTAGCAGTATTTACATGGTGAGTTATCAGGTAATATACTCCTGAGCATTACTTCAATTATTTTCAAGACATTGGATTATTTTAGAATTCTTTATATACTTGCCCCATCAAACTCTTTTAAACTCAAATTTCAATCATGAAAAAAGTATTACTTTCAGTTTTCGCTCTAAGCATGCTAAGCCTTGCTTCATGCAAAAAAGATTACACTTGCTCTTGTACTTCTACTAGCGGTGGTTATTCTGCAACAAGCACAATCACTATCCATGCTACTAAGAAAGATGCTAAAGATGCTTGTGATGCATTTGATGCAACTGCTTCTGCAGGTGGAACTACTGCAACTACAGCTTGCGAAATCCAGTAATTATACATTTTGCTATAAAAAAAGGGTAACTCTCAGTTACCCTTTTTTTATTTTTGTACCCTTCGTATATGCGGTTCCTTGCCATTCTTACTTCGATCATCCTTGGTATTGTTTTCCTGTATTCAGGGATCACGAAGCTCTATCCCATTGAGCCATTTGAATATTCATTTGTAGAGCTGGGTGCCGGTTGGAAGTCTTCCCTTTTCCTTGCACGACTGATGATCGGTTTTGAGTTTGCATGCAGTGCGCTACTCATTTTAAATCTCTGGTTAAAACGATTTACAATTCCACTCGTTGCTATCGTGCTTCTTATATTCTGCGGATACCTTGGCTTACAGATCATCAAATTTGGAAATACTGGCAACTGCGGATGCTTCGGCACTGAACTGAAGATGACACCGCTTGAAGGAATCATTAAAAACATACTGATGCTCGGACTGGCTGCAATCGTGTACTTTTTTCACAGAGGCTTTCAGTTCAGGTTTCAGAAGGCTGTAACGATCCTGCTAATCACCACATCACTGGTATTTCCATTCATCCTGAATCCGGTCAACATGCAGGCTTCTTCGATAGGATATGAAGGAAAGCTGAATTACAAGCTTGACCTTGACATCTTATACAATGATGCAACAAACGCACCTCCGAAAGTGGAGCTCCGGGAAGGCAAATGGGTGATCGCTTTTTTTAGTCTGACCTGCCAGCATTGCCGGACTGCAGCGAAAAAGCTTCACCTCTACAAAAAGAGAAATCCGGAGATGAGGATCCATATGATCCTGAACGGAGATGAGGAAAAGCTCACAGACTTTTTTGAAGAGACAAGATCCCAGAACATTTCATGGTCCATGTTCATTGGCCTTGAGAACTTCCTGAAACTTACCGGTAGCCCTTCATTGCCACAGATCTTTTGGGTGAATAACTCAACCGTTGAAAACAAGAGTAATTACCTCCTGATGGAGGAAGATGAGGTTATTGAATGGTTTAACAAGTGACCATTCAAGGCTTAAAACGCTAAAGCCGAATCAGTACGTGAATTTTATATAGAACAATCAGATATGTCAAACTTTGTTGAAGAGCTTAGATGGAGAGGAATGCTGCATGATATCATGCCGGGCACAGAAGAACTTTTATCAAAAGGATCCATTACCGGATATATTGGCTTTGACCCGACCGCTGATTCATTAGGCATCGGGAACATGGTGCAGGTGATGTTACTGAAGCATTTCCAGGCAGCAGGACATAAGCCCATCGCGCTTGTCGGTGGCGCTACCGGGATGATCGGCGACCCATCAGGAAAATCAGCAGAACGAAACTTCATCTCTGAAGAACAGATCATGCATAACCTTGAAGGCCAGAAAAAGCAGCTCGAAAAATTCCTTGATTTTGATTGTGGTCCGAACTCCGCGGAGATCGTTAACAATTACGACTGGTTTAAGAATATCTCGTTCCTGCAGTTCCTGCGGGATGCAGGCAAGCACATCACGATCAGCTACATGATGTCCAAAGATTCTGTACAAAAGCGCCTTGAATCAGGGATCTCCTTCACTGAATTCTCTTACCAGCTTGTACAAGGCTATGACTTTTTCCACCTTTTCACCAACATGAATTGCAAGATACAGATGGGTGGATCAGATCAGTGGGGTAACATAGTGACGGGAACTGAAATGATCCGTCGCAAAACAGGCGGGGAAGCATTCGCACTGACCTGTCCTTTGATCACCAAGGCAGATGGTTCGAAATTCGGCAAGTCGGAAGAAGGTAACGTGTGGCTCGATCCGGCAAGAACAAGCCCGTATAAATTCTACCAGTTCTGGCTTAATGCAGCTGATGAAGATGCTGTACGTTTCATCAGGATCTTCACCATGCTTAGCCGCGAAGAGATTGAAGTGCTCGAAGAAGAGCATAAGAAAGCACCACACATGAGGATCCTGCAAAAAGCACTGGCAAACGACATTACCATTCGTGTGCACTCCGAAGAAGACCTGCAGACAGCCATTAACGCATCAGAGATCCTTTTCGGAAACGGCACTACCGAAACTTTACGGTCATTGAACGAACGTGATTTGTTAAATGTCTTCGAAGGTGTTCCTCAAGTTGAAATTTCTAAAGAGCGAATTCAACCAGGTGTGCCGATCGTTGACTTTTTATCTGAAATGACGAGCATCTTTCCTTCAAAAGGCGAAGCCCGTAAAATGGTTCAGGGTGGAGGAATATCCATCAACAAACATAAAGTTGAATCGATCGAAAGAAATGTGGACGCTTCTGACCTGTTGAATGATAAGTACATCCTTGCCCAGAAAGGCAAGAAAAATTATTACCTCATCAAGGTCATCTAAAGGAATTAATCGTCCTGTAACAGTGAACAGGATCAGCCTACAAACACGTTGCTCCCTTCACTGCAATTTCTGCAGATATCGATAGAGCTGCGGTCTTTTAACAGGGTCTTACGAAATGCCCGGTATGACTGAGTGTTCCAGGTTGCCTTCAGGCTCATCTCACCAAGGTTTCCCATTTTGTATGTGGCATCCTTATCGAAGCAACACGGCACAACATGTCCATCCCAGGTGATCACGGTGCTGCTCCACATTTTCCAGCATTTGTTATCAATGGCATGCTTTATCCTGTAGTTTCCTGAAGCTGTACGCTCATACCTTGAGAGTCGTTCATCTGTTGGAAGCAGCGCATTGCCTGTATCATAATCATACACCTGCGCAGACTTGAATTTCAATTCATCTGCATGAATTTCAACCGCAAGCTTTCTGATCTCTTCAAGCTCATGCTCATTGGTGGAAAAAACAACAGTCTGTATGGACACCATCGGTGACTTTGCTCCCAGCCGCTTTTTCATCTCCTGCAATCTTTTTACCCCTTCGATCACTGTGTCCAGCTTACCTCCTACCCTGTAGGTTGAATAAGATTCCTGTGTTGCGCCGTCAATAGAGATGATCAGCTTGTCAAGCCCTGAACGGATCAGCTTCCTGCAATTTTCTTCATTGAGGTAATGTCCGTTCGTTGATGTCACTACAACCATCTTTTTTGATTTCGCATATTCGATCATGGAGTAAGCTGAAGGATTTAAAAATGGCTCTCCCTGAAAATAAAGCGTAAGATAAAAAGCATGATGTGATGCTTCGTCCACCACCTTCCTGAATAAGGAATCTTCAAGCATTCCTGTAGCACGAGTGAATGAACGCAGTCCACTCGGGCACTGAGGACAGCGCAGGTTGCAGCTCGTTGTAGGCTCGATGGAAATTGCAACTGGCAATCCCGGATGAATGCTGGTTTTAAACAGCCTTGAGAAATGAAAGCTCAGGTAAGTGAGGATGTAATTCAGCACTCTTCGTACTGTCAGACTTCTGAGCATCATCATGTGCATATCCAAAGTTAACCCATAGATCGCAGACAATTCTATTTTTATACTTTTAGCCATGCACCGGTTACTGGCGATCATACTCTTTATTCTTGCACATCACGCATCTGCACAGCTCATCTACACAGGAACAGTGGTCGATGCAAACACGGGTGATCCGCTGCCTTTTGTAAATATTCTGGCAGATGATCAAAAGAATGGATTCGTAACAGACATTGACGGACAGTTCAGGATCCACACAGCTACTAAAATATCGGGGCTGCGTTTTTTCTACATTGGCTATGAGCAAAAGACCTATGCACTAGCCGATGATGAACAGAAAGGCATCGTGGTTTCCATGAAGAAAAAACCTGTCGGACTTAAAGAGGTTGTTGTTGTTGCAGGTGAAAATCCTGCGCACCGTATCATTCTGAAAGCCTCTGCCAACAGGGAATTCAACGATCCTGAGAACCTGGCTGGGTTCACTTACGAAAGCTACAACAAGCTTATAGTGACAGCAGACAGTCTTGAAAAAGTGCAGTCATCTGCGATGGATACATCACTGGAGGCAGCAAAAAAATTCTTCAAAAGCAATCACATGTTCCTGAGTGAGTCAGTCACTAAAAGACAGTATCGCTACAAAGGACTCAGCAATGAAAAGATCCTGGCATCAAGGGTTTCAGGATTAAACAATCCCCTGTTCACCCTGCTTGGGACACAATTCCAGTCGTTCAGCTTTTATAAAGATCACATCACGGTATCAGATAAGAACTACCTCAATCCAATTAGTCCAAATGCAATTAAGAAATACATCTTCATATTAGAAGACACTTCATTCACCACCAGCGACACGGTATTCCAGATACGCTTTGAACCACGGCAGGGAAAGAATTTTGAAGGACTGAAAGGAGTTCTTTACATCAACACACATGGATACGCTGTTCAGAATGTGATCGCAGAACCATCAGGACCAGAAGCAACCAGGGTGAAGATCCAGCAACTCTATGAGCTGGTAGATGACAAATGGTTTCCTACGCAGCTTAACACCGACATTTTATTTGGTGGGTTAGCGATCAACGGGAGGCCGCTGAAGGGGAATGCCCGAACATATCTTTCAGCCATCCGAATCGGAGATGCCTTACCCAAAAGCCAGTTCTCAGAAGTTGTGGTGGAAGTGGATAAAGACGCGATGACAAAAGATGAACGCTTCTGGCAGGCCTACAGGAAGGACTCTCTCACTGTTAAGGACAAGAAAACCTATCATGTGATCGACAGCATCGGCAAAGAAGCAAAGCTTGAAGAAAAGATCCTGCTGCTGAACAGCTTTATGACAGGGCGGTATCCACTTGGTTATATTGACATCGATCTGAGCAGGATCATTGATTACAATCGTCATGAAGGCTACAGGCTTGGCACCGGGCTCTACACAAACAACAGGGTATCCCGTCACTTCAGTACAGGCGGTTATTTTGCTTATGGTACAGATGACAAGAGCTGGAAGTATGGCGGCTCTCTCACCTTAAAAACGAAAAAAGTCAAGGACGGCACACTTGAATTCAGCTATATCGATGACGTTACTGAGTCAGGCAGTCCGGGAGAATTTCTCAGAAAGCAGTCGCTGCTCGCGGAAGATTATCGCAGACTTTCAGTGAACATGATGGATCAGGTGAAGGCCACGTCCGCTTCTGCAACTTTCCGATGGCTGAAGTACCTGCATACATCCTTTGCTGTTGAACATTTTGAACGGCTGCCTTTATATATACAGAATGAACATTTCGTGTATTCATCAACCGAAGTAAAAGCGATGTTCAGGTATGTATATAAAGAAAAATTCATGCAGCTGCTTGGAGATCCCATCTCGCTTGGAAGTGACAGACCGGTTCTGTGGCTGTCTATTACCAAAGGGATCAATGGATTTCTACAAGGAGCGTATGATTACCTGAGAACTGACTTTATGATCCGGGATGAGCTGCTCATTCGGAACGTCGGCACGTTCAGCTACATTGTAAAAGCAGGTGACCTGTCAGGCATCAAAGGAATTCCGTTCAGCTATCACATCCGCGGGTCGTACCTTGACTGGGGACTTTATGATGATGAGAGCTTTCAAACCATGGGTGTGAATGAATTCTTTACCACCCAATACCTCAATGTATTTATAAAGCATGATTTCGGATCACTGCTCTTTAAGACCAGGCACTTTTCACCGACACTGGGCATCACTTCCGCTGCAGGCCTGATGAAAGGTGCTGCTACACTGAACACACCATACCTGGAGTCAGGTCTGCTCCTGCAGGACCTTATCAAGGTCAGTTTTATGAAGCTGGGGTTGGGTGGATTTTATCGCTATGGATACCACCAGGTACCTCAACTTCGCGACAACGTCACAATCAAGAGTGTACTGAAGATCAGCTTTTGATCAGTTCAGGATCCTGTGGTTGTTCCAGATGATATCCTTTGCAATGTTCTTGAGTACAGTGGAAGACTGCATGATCATACCAAGCTCATTCGGAAATGGTAATGGCCTTGCCTCGAGTTTCTTTTTTGTCTCCGGCTTCAGTGCATTAAAATCACCAACAGCGAATGCAGAGATGTTATCAAAATAAGAATCCGCTTTGATCGGGAATGAGCGTACAAGCTGTCTGTTCACAAGGTCATAGAAATCCAGAACGCCCGTAACAGATACTTCCTTATGCTTCTGAACTTCAGTAACCAGGCATTTAATGGTCTTTGTCTTGGGGATCTTGACATCATTTCCGAGACTGTCTTTCATCACATTACCATTTTTATCAAGGACATATTGAAAGCCATCAGGAACCTCCTTTGTTTCAGTTGTGACCACTTCCTTCAATGCATCGGGAGAAACAGCAATTCCATTCAGTGTCAGCAGGATCGTATAATCATAGCTCTTTCCAGCCTGTTCTGCCACATCAAACTGAACCCACTGGCCATTCAGTTCATGAAGTGTCATCTTTTTAAGTTCAGCTTCAAAGCCCTGAGGAAGTACTGCACCGCTTTTGTTTTCCATCTTAAAGAACACATGGGCAGTTCCCTGTTCACGCGCAAGGTCAAGCTGCTTATCGATGTCTTTGTAATCACGGTACAGCGACTTCACATTCTGAAACTCTTCGAAAGCCAGGCGGGCATCTCTCCGGTTACCATTCGCTAAGAGCTTCGCACCTCTCGCATAATAGTATTCCGCTGAAAGCTGCTTGGCATGAATGATCTCCTCGTCGTAATTTACAAACGGAAAAGACACCTGGCGTTTAGATCCGCTGCGGTATGAACGTGGAGTAACGGTACGCACCATTTCCTGACGGAACTTCATATTGGTATAGATCCCGAACACTTCATTCCATACATCGGGAGTTCCCTGCTTTTTCAGGAAGTTGATCTTTTCAATGTCCTGCTGATTGGCTTTCACAAATGAACGCTCAAGCGTAACAAGGTGTTTGTCTTTATGACCTTTTTGAAGCTTTCTGACAGCTGCCTTCGTAGCAGCATCATACTGGCCATGGTCATATAATTTACGCGGTGAGATGCACGAAGGCAGGGTGAATGCGAACGTCAGTATCAGGGTAAACAGAAGGATTGGAGCGGATTTCATCATTTTCATATTCCGTAATTACTTGCTAATTTCGGAAGTTTTATAATATCCTCGTTCATATAAATATTGCAGAGGTCAGCTATGAGGCTTATTTTCGGTTCATGATGGCAACGGACGACGCTCAACAAATTGAGTAGCCGATCGATACAATCAGGTCTTACAGTGCAGCTTTACAGCAACTCACAAACAACAAGATTCGAACTACACTCATGAAAGGAATAATCCTTGCCGGGGGCAGCGGTACACGTTTGCATCCATTAACGCTGGCTGTCAGCAAACAGCTGATGCCTGTCTATGACAAGCCAATGATCTATTACCCGCTGTCAACATTGATGATGGCTGGCATCAGTGAGATCCTCATCATATCAACACCGCATGACCTTCCGAACTTTGAAAAGCTCCTTGGCGATGGAAAGAACCTTGGCTGTTCATTCAGCTATGCAGTTCAGGAAGTGCCGAACGGACTCGCGCAGGCTTTTGTGATCGGTGAAAAATTCATTGGAAAAGAAAAAGCTGCACTGATCCTCGGAGACAACATCTTCTATGGATCTACCATGTCGAACCTGCTGTTACAGAACAACGATCCGGATGGAGGAGTTGTGTTCGCTTACCATGTTGCAGATCCTGAACGGTATGGTGTTGTTGAATTTGACAAAGACTACAAAGCCTTGTCCATCGAAGAAAAGCCAGTGAAGCCTAAATCGAATTTCGCCGTGCCTGGTTTATATTTCTATGACAACTCTGTCATCCAGGTAGCAAAAGAGCTCAAGCCAAGCGCACGAGGAGAATATGAGATCACGGATGTAAACAAGTATTATCTTGAACAGGGGAAACTTAAGGTAGGCATCCTTGACAGAGGAACGGCCTGGCTTGATACAGGAACCTTCAGCTCGCTGATGCAGGCCGGACAGTTTGTACAGGTCATCGAAGAAAGGCAGGGCATGAAAATCGGATGCATTGAAGAGATCGCATACCGCATGAACTTTATAACACGTGAACAGCTCATCAAGCTTGCACAGCCACTTCTAAAGAGCGGATATGGCAACTACCTGCTGAATATCTGATCCTATGAAAACGAAAATACTTGTAACCGGAGGTGCCGGATTTATTGGAAGCGCAATGGCTGAAAACCTGGCTTCAGATCCGGGAAACGAAATTGTGATCGTCGATAACCTTGTCACCGGAGAACTGAAAAAGCTACCAGGATCATCGCAAGAGAATATCCGGTTTATTAAAGCAGATGTGAATGACTTCAATGACATCTCTCCCATTTTCAATTCATTTTCGTTCGACTACGTTTTTCATTATGCGGCGCTTGTCGGAGTACAACGTACGCTTGATCACCCTGTGCAGGTACTGTGTGATATTGAAGGATTCAAAAACATTCTCAGCCTTGCAAAAAACACCGGAGTGAAAAGAGTGTACTTCTCCTCTTCATCAGAAGTGTATGGAGAGCCTGTTGAATTCCCGCAGAATGAAGATACCACTCCACTCAACTCAAGGCTTCCTTATGCCATTGTAAAAAACGTGGGAGAAGCATACCTGAAATCCTACCAGAAAGAATTCGGACTCGACTACACGATCTTCCGGTTCTTTAATACTTATGGACCTAAGCAGAGTAAAGACTTTGTCATCTCCAAATTCATTGAACGCGCATTGAAGGGAAAGAATATTTTCATTTACGGAGATGGAAAGCAGACAAGAACTTTCTGCTACATTGATGATAATGTAAGAGCATGTTCGAATGCTTTTAAAAACAACCTGTTTGTGAATGAAGTGGTGAATGTTGGAGGAGAGATCGAGACAACCATACTTGACCTCGCGGGCATGGTGATAAAGCTCACAGGAAGCACGAGCAAGATCATTCATAAGAACCCGCTTGCGGAAGGCGACATGACCCGACGAAAGCCGGATATCAGCAAAATGAAAACGCTGCTGGAAGGAAAGCCTACCTTGTCACTTGAAGAAGGATTGAAAAAAGTGCTTGCCAATACTGAATACATTATATAACGTGCTGCAGATCTCCCGATACCAAACGCTGATAGAAGACAAGCTCTCCAGTGTAGATCTTTCAGGAAAGCCTGAGCAGCTCTACGACCCGATCCGTTACATGCTATCGATCGGCGGTAAGAGAATGCGACCGGTGCTTGTTCTAGCTGGATGTGAACTGTTCAACGGAGATATTCAGGAAGCGGTCAATGCCGCGCTGGCTGTTGAATACTTCCACAACTTCACACTGCTTCATGATGACATCATGGACAATGCGCCACTGCGACGAGGACACCAGACTGTTCATGAAAAATGGAACGCGAATACAGCAATCCTTTCCGGTGATGCCATGTTCGTTAAAGCGTATCAACTTCTCGGCTCATGCAAACCTGAACATTTCCAGAAGATCTTTCCTGTGTTCAACAGGACTGCACTGGAAGTCTGCGAAGGTCAGCAGATGGATATGCTTTTCGAATCAAAAGAAAAAGTTTCCGTTCCACAATACATGCGGATGATCGAACTTAAAACAGCGGTGCTACTTGGCGCTGCATTTGAGATGGGTGCTATCTGCGGAAATGCAAGAGAAGAAGACGCAAAACGCCTGTATCGGTTTGGAAGAAATCTTGGTATCGCTTTCCAGCTACATGATGACATCCTGGATGTCTATGGTGATACTGTTAAAGTAGGAAAGCAGGCAGGCGGAGACATCATTTCAAATAAAAAAACCTACCTGCTTCTAAAGGCGCTCGAGCTCTCCAACAGGTATATGCTCGAAGAACTTCAGGGATGGCTCTTCGCAAAAGAATTCAACGCACAGGAAAAAGTGGAGGCGGTAAAAAGCATCTATGACTTTACCGGAGTGAAAGCGCTTGCAGAAAAAGAAGCGTGGAATTACTTTGAACGTGCCAAGTCTGAGCTGGCAAATATTCCGGCGGGAGAACAGATGAAAAGCGACATGCTTACCTGGGCTGAACAGCTAATGGACAGGTCACATTAACAAACAAGCCTTTTGGCGTCAGGATGAACAACAGCATGCATACGCCATTCAGGATTGTTGTCTTGGCAGTTATTGCCGCACTAACCTTACCCGTTCTTATTCGAGATGGGATGTTCATGGATGCGATGTTGTACACATCCGTTTCGAAGAATCTGTCACAGGGCATTGGTACATTCTGGTTTCCTGAATTCAGCGCGGAAGGTATAGCTGGTCTTCCAACATTTCATGAGCAGCCTCCACTTGTTTTCGGGATACAATCTGTTTTCTTCAGTTTGTTTGGTGAATCAATGTACACCGAACGCATTTATGTATTCTTCACCATGTTGCTTACGATCCTGCTCATCAGCAAAACATGGAAAATAGTTTCCAGGAAGAACGATGAAAAAAGTGAATGGCTTCCATTGCTTATATGGATCACAATTCCGATCTGCTTCTGGTCCTTTTCAAACAACATGCATGAAAATACAATGGGACTGTTCACCCTTGCCGCTGTATTATTTTACCTCATGTCGCAGGAACGCAACCAACGCATGATGCTGTTAATTTTAAGTGGGGTGATGATCTTTCTTGCCAGCTTCTCCAAAGGATTGCCAGGACTTTTTCCACTGGCAGTTCCAGTGTTGTATTCGGTCATAACAAAGAGAACAGCATTCAGAAAAGCGATCATGCAATCTGTTATACTATTGGGCATTGTTTGTTTAATATATGGCTGCCTGCTGCTCTATGAACCGGCGCGGGAAAGTCTGAGGATCTATTTTATCGAACGAGCCTTGCACAGGATGAAGGCAGTGCCCACAGTGGACTCCCATTTTTATATCGTGCAACGGTTGTTCATTGAACTGCTACCCGCATTGCTGATCACCGCAATAGTTTTATACATCAGACGAAGAGAAATAAAACTGCATACAGAGGAGATGAAAACCGCAGTATTTATGCTTGCCATAGGTGGATCAGGAACACTTCCATTAATGCTAACCAAAGTGCAGAAGACATTTTATTTTTCACACACGTTACCATTTTTTTCCATCGGGCTTGGCTTGATGGTGGCGCCATTTGTATTTAATAAGATCAGTAAGATATCAGGTCAGAATCTGATCCGTATCAGAAATTCAGGATATGTTCTCGCAGTAATAGTTATCATCCTCACTGCAGCAGGAGCAGGTAAATACAGCCGTGACAAAGCAATGCTTGAAGATATTTATGCCATAGGAAAAGTGATTCCAAAAGGATCTGTTATTACAATACCTCCGGGGTTATGGAATGAATGGTCCATGCAATGTTATTTCATGAGGTATCATACCATCAGCATGACTACAACACAAGGGAGTAATTATTTTTTAATGGAGACAGGACAGGAAGAGAGGATTGGAAAAGAAATCTTCAGAGGGAAGAAATATGTAGTTCATACCACCAGACATGTCAATCCTTAACCTGGGCAGTCGCTTTCATAAATACATTCTCTGAAATCGAATTGCTGTCCATGAAGTAATAAAGACCACCCCAATTGTATGTGATCTTTTCATATACATACGTTTTCTCTTCACGCGTAACTTTCACACGAAGGATCTTACGGTTCATTTCCTCGATTAGCTCACTGGTCACTGATTCCTTACCTGATCCGTTTTCACGGAAGCTCTCTGCATCACTTTTCTGTTTTGCACGCAGCCTTGCCGCCTCTACATCAGCCTGTGTCTTTGCAAGCGCAGCGGCTCTTGCCTCTTCAACTGCTTTCTTGTTAACACGATATGCCTCATCTGCATCAGCCTTCGCTTTTGCTTTCGCTGAGAGCTGGGCTTCCGCCGCCTCTTTTGCAGCCGCTATTTTTTTTGCGTCTTCTTCAGCCTTTGATTTGGCAAGAAGTCTGGCTTCATCTGCAGCCTGCGCATCCGATTTTTTCTTTAGCGCTGCTTCCTCTGCTGCCTTTTTCTTAGCTGCTTCCATCGCCTCTGCGGCATCGGCAAATGCTTTCGACCTGGCTTCCTCCTGCGCCTGTTTATTCGCCGCGTTCTTCGCCTCAAGCTCCTGTTGTGCCTGTAGCTTCCTTTTCGCTTCTTCTTCCGCTTTTGCTTTTGCTGACAGTTTCAACTCCTCATCCGCTTTGGCTTTTGCAAGCTTCTTTGCCTCCTCCTCGGCGATCGCTTTTGCTTTAGCATCGGCAGCTTCCTGCTTTTTTAATTCGGCCTCCTCTTCAGCTTTCTTTTTTGCCTCAGCCTGGAGACGCGCTTCTTCCTCAGCTTTCGCCTTAGCCTGCTTTTTCGCTTCTTCGGCAGCCTGGGCTTGCGCCTGTGCCTGCTGTACCTGCTGCTTCTTTTCTTCCTGCACTTTTTTCTCGAGCTGCTTCTCTGCCTCAGCCAGAGCTGCCTGTATGGACTTGGTATAGTCCACATCATAATCAAAATCATCCAGCGCCGGCATGAATGTGATCCTTGCGACAGGCTGATTGAAGATCACCGTATTGAGTCCTTCGTATTGTTTGAACAGGCTCAAGGTGAACTTGAAAGGTTCGAATCCTTCCTTCACCCGGTTTGCATTTGGGCCTTTGGTGTTTATATAAATTTTCTTGGTGACATAACCCGGCTTTGAAAATGTGATCATAAACTCCGCACCATACTCAAGTTCCAGGCTTACACGCTTCACTTCAGTAAGTGTCTTATAAGAGCTTCCGTTCTTTTCAATCTTAATGGTTGCGTCATCAAGGCTACCATCCTGGATATCAAACTTTACGGGAACAACAAAGAGGGATTTATCCTGCGCCGAAAGGATAAGAGGCACAAGCGAGAGCATAAGAATCAAAAAGCCATTTCTCAGGTTCATTCAACTACAGATCTGACACCCTCATAGTTCTAAAATTAACAAAATATCCAAACTTGATTATATTTGAATATGATGGCTTCAGCAAAACGAATTTTCCTGCTATTTGTTTTAATTACAGGAATTTATTCAGGACACGCCTGCTCCCAGGAGCTCTCTATTGATCGTACCCTGGACTACCTGAACAGGAAGTTCAACGGCGCATGTAAAGTTGATGTTAAAAACGGAGATCTCATCGCGGAATTCTATGATGCCAGTGGTACATGCATTCGTCGTGATAAAGGAGCAATCGAATACCTTGATCCGAAGCTTACCGCGCTGGTGAAAGAAGAAAAAATGATCTATCTTTTTTGTAGCGAAGAAGATTGTGTAGAACGAAAGCTCATGGGAAACACCAAAGTGACAAGAAGATATGACCGGTATCCTTTCCTTTGGGAAGGAGATGAGAAATCAGGCCAGGGCATTGTAAACGCATTCAATCACCTCATCAGGCTGATGAACGAACCAAAGTATAAAAGCGCAACACCATTTGAATAACATGAAAAAAGTCATCATCCTATTGATATGCCTGACGAGTGGGTTGACCATCCAGGCCCAGAATGCCGATGAGCATTTTAAAAAAGGCCAGGCCAAAATGGCTTCCGGAAATTATAAAGAAGCAAATGAATGCTTCACAAACGCGTTGAAAGATGATCCCAGGCACGTCAATTCCCTGCTACAGAGAGGCTTCGGCAAAGTACAGCTTATGGATTACAAGGGAGCAGTCGATGATTACACTCAGGTGATTGTTCTTGCTCCAGATCAAAAATGGGCCTACATCTCAAGAGGAAGTGCAAAGAACAAGCTGAAAGAATTTAGCTCGGCGATCGAAGACTTCAACAAAGCACTCGAGATCGATCCTAAAGACCAGGAAGCTTACAACAACAGAGGCTGGGCAAAGAAAGGCATGGGAGATAAGGACGGCGCATGTTCCGACTGGAACAAATCCAAAAAGCTGGGCAACGATGAAGCAAGGATCATTCTGAAAAACAATCATTGTAAATAATCATCCTCAATTTATTTTCAACTATGAAAAAGCTGGTTTTGATTCTTGTAATTGGATTTACAGCATCCGCGTTCATCCAGGAAGATCTGACAGATCACATAAAAAAATATGGATCAGCATGGGGACAATATTGTAAAGCGTGTGGAGACCTCAGCTCAAAAAGCTATACTGTAAAATTGAAGAACACCGGAACTGAAAAGCTTGATGTTAAAGTGGCTGTTCAGGAAACCAACAAAACATGGAAGGTGTTCAACTTTAACAACATGAATCCCAATGACACGATGATCGCTTACGCATGCATGGGTACAGGCAAATACCTGAAATGGGCCCGTAAAGCCGGTGATCAGAGTACGATGTTCCCAACAGATAAACAGATCAACGAGGAGTATTAGGAAGAACTGGTTTTAAAGTTTAAAGTTCAAAGTTTAAAGTTTAAAGTTTAAAGAGGAATACGAAATGCCGGGAGTTAAGTGCTCATTTGGAGTTTAAAGTTCAATGTTTAAAATTCAAAGTAACGAACGAAATGGCTAACGTTTAGTACTTTGCCCTTGCAAACTGTACCTGTAAACTGCAAACTGATTTATGTTTCTGGTTTCCTTTCCAGATTCAAAATTCAAAATTCAAAATTCAAAGTGACGAACGAAATGCCGAAAGTTTAGTACTTTGCTCTTGCAAACTGGCAACTGGCAACTGTAAACTGGAAAATGCCAAACTGGAAAATGCCCGCATATAAACTTCACATCAAAAACATGGTCTGCCAGCGCTGTGTAATGACTGTGGAGAACATCCTTCAAACTCTTGACATTCCATACAATCATGTGATCCTTGGAGAAGCTGAACTCCAGAATAAACCAGGAAATAACGATGCAGCTGAAATTGAGAAACAGCTTAAGCTTGTTGGTTTCGAGGTCATTGAAGGCAGGGCGAACATGATCATTGAAAACATTAGGAAACTGGTTCGTGAATACATCCAAAGCAGTGACGAAAAGAATCAAAAGCTTTCAAGTTTCATCACAACACATATTCCTTATGAATATAGTTATCTGAGTGATCTGTTCTCCTCTCTTGAAGGCACTACGATAGAACAGTATTTCATTCTTCAACGCATAGAAAAAGTTAAAGAGCTCATCGTGTATGATCATCTTACACTGACGGAAATTGCTTACCAGACGGGCTTCAGCAGTGTACATCATTTATCGGCACAGTTTAAAAAAGTGACTGGCCTTACGCCCTCCTTCTTCAAAAAGATTGGAGCGGAGAAGCGCAAATCGATCGATAAGCTCTGATCCAAAAATTATATACATCTTCCCTTCTATTCCATAAAGCCAGACCCTGCAGGACACGATACCTTTGTTTCAATAAATTAATCATAAAAAACAAAGATCATGGAAACAACAAAAAATGTTTGCAACTGCGGAAATGTTGATTGCACATGCACCAATTGTACTTGCGGGGATACCTGCTCAGGCAAAGGATGCTCATGCGGATGTACATGCTGCAAGTAAGTTTTCGGGGGACGGGGAAACCTGTTCCCCGAAACTTTTATGAACTAGTTTGGCTAAACGGACTTCCGCGAGATAGTGCGCTTTTCAGGTTTAAAGTCCAAAGTTTAAAGTTTAAAGAGGAATACGAAATGCCGGGAGTTAAGTGCTCATTTGGAGTTTAAAGTTCTATGTTGAAAATTCAAAGTAACGACCTTGCCCTTGCAAACTGTACCTGTAAATTGCAAACTGATTTATGTTTCTGGTTTCCTTTCCAGATTCAAAATTCAAAATTCAAAGTGGCGAACGAAATTCGCTCGTTTAGTACTCTTCCCTTGCAAACTGGAAACTGTAAACTGTAAACTGGCCACTGCCCACTGCAAACTGGAATCTGCCAACTCCATTCTGGCAGGATATCTGCGGAGAATACAGGTTTCATCAACTCTGTTCCGATGCGTATTCTATACATCATTCTGGCCACACAACTCTTCACGATCTTCTCATGCACCTATTCACAAGGTCTTGAGATCACATTAACTGAAGTAGCTAAAGACCTCACAGGCCCCGTGGCGATGGACAGCCCAAAGGATGGTTCCAACAGGTTGTTTGTCTGTGAGCAGACAGGCAAGGTGAAGATCATTCAACCAGGCAGCAACGCACACATCGTTTTCCTCGACATCAGCAGCAAGCTCGACAAGATCGGGAAAGGCTATACAGAAAAAGGATTGCTTGGCATTGCGTTTCATCCACAATATAAAAGCAACGGACGATTCTTTGTTTACTACAGTGCTCCACCTTCAGGAGAACAGAACGATCATACAGATGTTGTTGAAGAGTACAAGGTCACCGGCAATGCCTCGCGGGCCGACGCCTCATCTGGGAAGATCATCCTGAAAGTGTCACATCCTGAATCGAATCATAATGGTGGACAGCTTGCATTCGGACCTGATGGTTACCTGTATATCGGCCTTGGTGATGGTGGCGGAGGCGGCGACAAGCATGGAATGATCGGAAATGCACAGGACCTCAATGCACTTTTAGGAAAGATCCTTCGTGTCGATGTAGATTCAAAATCACCGTATGGAATCCCGAAAGACAACCCTTTTATCAATACAAAGAATGCAAAGCCAGAGATTTATGCATACGGACTAAGGAATCCGTGGAGGTTTTCGTTTGACAGAAAGACCGGCCAGTTATTCTGCGCTGATGTAGGACAGAACAAATATGAAGAGATCAACATGATTGAGAAGGGAAAGAACTATGGATGGAGGCTCAAAGAAGCTTCACACTGTTACAATCCTGAAACAAATTGTAATAAGCCAGGACTCATAGATCCCATAGCAGAATATGGAAGAGACCTGGGGATCAGCGTGACAGGCGGATATGTTTACCACGGAAACAACAACCAAAAACTCAGCGGCAGGTATGTGTTTGCTGACTGGAAAGGAGACATGTATTACCTTGAAAAAGCAAACAACGCCTGGCAGATGAAAGCGCTTTCAATAGCAGGAAAGAAAAGCAATGACCTTGGTATGAACATCAACAGTTTTGGAGAAGATGAAAAAGGCAATGTTTACATACTTGCACAGAAGTTCACAGGAACATTTACTGCAAATGGCATAATCTATTTAATCGACAAAGGAAAATTGTGACTGCTTTTATAGACACCGCTTCACTCATTGAATGGGGAGGACTGCTTCTGATTCTTGCTATGGTGTATGCAGAAACCGGTCTTCTTCTTGGATTGCTGATACCTGCAGGCGAGACCCTGTTGTTCACAGCAGGAGTACTTGCAAGCACAGGTTTTATTGAGATCAATGTTTACCTACTGGCAAGTTTGCTCATACTATCTGGCTTCGCAGGAGATCTGACCGGTTTTTTTATTGGAAGAAAAGCAGGGGAAAAAATTTATGAGCGCGACAAGTGGTACCTTAAAAAGAAGTATTTGCGAATCGCTGAAAAGATCATTCTGAAAAATAAATACAGCGCTATCGTGTTTGGAAAGTTTCTTCCTGTAGTAAGACCCTTTGTACCAGCGATCACAGGTACGACGAAAATGGGAACGGCCCGGTTCACCTGGCTGACTGTGCTATCGTGCCTGCTGTTTATGTCGGTGTTTGTGTTCTCCGGCTACTTTCTTGGATTGAAATTTCCAGGGATCAAGAACTACATCGCATGGCTTCTTCCCATAAGCATCATCATTGCCATCGCTGCAGTTTTCGTCCAGGTGAAGAAGTATAAAAGCGATCCAGGTAACTGATCATGCTTTAACCGTGCGTTCGATCTCTCTCAGGTTCTCGAGCTTTTTATTCCTGAGGAATCCATTGATGTCCTCGAAATGTTCCCTGATACGTTTATTGCCGAATTCAAACACTTTATCTGCGAGTCCATCCAGAAAATCCCGATCGTGGGAAACAAGGATCAGAGTTCCATCAAACGCTTTCAATGCATCCTTCAGAATCTCTTTTGTTTTGATATCAAGATGGTTAGTTGGCTCATCCAGGATCAACAGGTTAACCGGCTGAAGCAGCAGTTTGATCATTGCCAGACGCGTACGTTCACCACCTGAAAGCACTTTCACTTTTTTATCGATGGTGTCACCACTGAACATGAATGCCCCAAGGATATCCTTGATCTTCGTACGGATGTCACCAACAGCGATCTGATCAATGGTTTGAAAAACTGTCAATTCCTCATCAAGCTTCGAAGCCTGGTTTTGGGCGAAATAGCCGATCATTGAATTATGGCCAAGCTGAACCTTACCATCGTATTCAAGTTCACCCATGATGGCTTTTACCAGTGTCGATTTACCTTCCCCGTTCTTGCCAACGAACGCGATCTTCTGTCCTCTTTCAATGGTCATATTCGCACCTTTGAAAACAACATGATCACCATACTTCTTGGTAAGATCTTCCACGATCACAGGATAATTTCCTGAACGGGGAGCCGGGGGAAACTTAAGGTTCAATGCCGAGGTATCAACTTCATCCACTTCGATGATCTCAATCTTTTCGAGCATCTTGACACGTGACTGAACCTGCAATGTTTTCGAATAAGTTCCTTTGAATCTGTCAATGAATTCCTGGATCTCTGCGATCTGCTTCTGTTGGTCATCGAACTGCTTTTGCTGCTGCTCGCGACGTTCCCTGCGAAGTTCGAGGTACTGGGAATAATTGACTTTATAATCATAGATACGGCCCATCGTGATTTCAATGGTCCGGTTGGTGATATTGTCAACAAATGCCTTGTCGTGTGAAATGACCATAACGGCTTTTGCATTGTTTACAAGGAAATCTTCAAGCCATTGGATCGATTCGATATCCATGTGGTTTGTAGGTTCATCTAAAAGGATCAGATCTGGCTTTTGAAGAAGGATCTTGGCAAGCTCGATACGCATTCTCCAGCCACCGCTAAATTCACTCGTAGATCGACCAAAATCAGCTCTAAGGAAGCCAAGGCCCATCAGTGTCTTTTCAATCTCAGCATCAAAATTTATTTCTTCAATGGAATAATATTTTTCACTGAGCTCAGACACTTCTTCGATGATCCTGCTGTATTCTTCAGACTCGTAATCAGTGCGTGTTTCAAGCGCATGATTGAGTTCTTCGATCCTGTTCTTCATTCCGAGGATCTTGGAGAAAGCCTTTGAAGCTTCTTCGAAAACAGAGCAGTTATCTTCAGTAAGCAGATGCTGAGGAAGGTATGCGATCACAGCATCTTTAGGAGCAGAAACTTTTCCCCTTGTAGGTTTGTTGTTGCCTGCGAGGATCTTGAGCAAGGTTGATTTTCCAGCGCCGTTCTTTCCCATTAAGGCGATGCGGTCGTTTTCATTGATGTTAAATCCGACATTGCTGAAGAGTGTCGTTCCATTAAATTCTACTGCTAAAGAGTCAACTGAGATCATGATTCAAAAATAACGGCGCAAAGGTAATGGTATTGCGGGAGAGATGGGTTTAAAGATTTAACGGTTTATGTTAATGCAAATAGTCACATCAACTCAGATGAGCAGGCTGGATCAGTCTCTGGCGCAAGACTTCCTGCGTTTGCTTTGAGCGTGAGTGAGTCTTGTGCCACACACTATAATTCTACCTCATTAATAATCTGCTGGTATTCCAGTGCTAATCCTGATGTATCAATTCATATAGATGAAGTATAGGATTGGAATTTATATCACACTCGTCTCGCTCCGCTCAATCCACGCTGGAAGACTCGCGCCAGTTAGAAAAAAAAAGCCCCCGATGATTTCGGAGGCTTTTTTAATTATTGTTCAAATAATATCAAACAGTCATGATCTCTTTCTCCTTCGATTCAATATGCTTATCCGCTTTTGCAGAATAGTTATCAGTCAGCGTTTGGATCTTTGCTTCTGCCTGCTTACCCAGATCTTCAGGAACACCTGATTTTACAAATTTCCTGATTGCTTCGTTACCGTCCTTACGCGCATTGCGCAGGGTCACTTTACAATGTTCAGCTTCAGCTTTCGCTTTCTTGACAAGCTCTTTTCTTCTTTCTTCCGTCAGAGCAGGAACATTGATCCTGATCACAACACCATCGTTCTGAGGGTTCAGACCAAGATTAGCGACCTGAATAGCCTTTTCAATTGGGGTGAGCATTGACTTCTCCCAAGGCTGAACGATCAAAGTCCTTGCATCGGCAGTGCTCACATTTGCGATCTGGTTAAGGGGTGTCATGTTGCCATAATAGTCCACCATGACCGAATCAACCAATGCAGGATTTGCCTTGCCTGCACGTATTTTCTGAAGTTCAGCTTCCAGGTGTGAAATAGCTTTCTTCATATGCTCTTCCGCCTGATCTAAACATCCTTGAAGTTGAGGATCCATAATTTATTTCTTGATTTTTTTCAAAGTTAAAACAATCTCACAGATGAATTAAAATTCAACCAATGTTCCAACAGATTCACCAACCACCACCTTTTTCAGGTTGCCTGGCTTGTTCATATCAAACACGATGATAGGAAGCTTGTTTTCATTACAAAGCGTGAAGGCTGTCAGATCCATTACATTGAGCCCCTTCTCATACACTTCAGCAAAAGAGATCTTTTCATACCTGGTTGCACTTTTGTCCTTCTCAGGGTCTGCAGTATAAATTCCATCCACACGTGTACCTTTTAAGATGACATCGGCTTCCACTTCGATCGCACGTAAGGTAGCAGCAGTGTCTGTTGTAAAGTACGGGTTTCCTGTTCCTGCACCAAAAATCACCACACGGCCTTTTTCAAGGTGTCTAACAGCTCTTCTTCGGATGAATGGCTCACAGATCTGTTCCATTTTAATGGCTGACAGGAGACGCGTTTTCACGCTGACAGCTTCCAGCGCACTTTGAAGGGCCATGCTATTGATAACTGTCGCAAGCATTCCCATATAATCGCCCTGTACACGGTCGATTCCGCCGGTAGCCTGAATTCCACGGAAGATGTTCCCACCTCCAATAACAATTGCAACCTGTACACCTGATTCAGCGATCTGCTTGATTTCTCCTGCATATTGGGCGAGGCGGTCGTTATCGATCCCGAACTGCTTGTTTCCCATAAGGGACTCACCACTAAGCTTTAATAGTATTCTTTTATATTTCATATGTTATGCTGACAAAATAAGGCAAAAAAAAAGAGAGAATTAACTCTCTCTTTTTTTTGTTAGCCTAATGCGATTCGTTTGAACGCCGTGACCGTTAAGCCTTTCTCGGTGTCGTTCAGATACTGGGCAACAGACTTTTTGTTGTCCCTGATATATTCCTGGTTAAGGAGTGTCGATTCTTTGTAGAATTTATTCACTTTACCCTGAGCGATCTTTTCAACCATTTCTTCCGGCTTACCTTCAGCTCTGGTTGTTTCGCGGGCGATCTCAAGCTCTCTTTCAAGCATTGAAGCATCCACATCTCCTTTATCAACAGCAACCGGTGCCATTGCAGCAACCTGCATAGCCACGTTCTTTGCCACTTCATCAGAAGTCTTCTTATTAAATCCTACGATCGTAGCCAGCTTGTTACCAGGGTGGTTGTATGCGATCACAGTTTCAGCAGAAACTTTTTCGAATTTAGAAAGCTCGATCTTTTCACCGATCTTACCTACATACTCGATAATCTTTTCTTCAACAGTAAAGTCACCAAGCTTTGCAGCCTTAAGAGCTTCAAGGCTATCAGCATTTGTTGAGATTGCGAGGTCAGCGATCGAATTCGCAAAATTTGTAAAATCTTCATTCTTGGCAACGAAATCCGTTTCGCAGTTCAGCGTAATGATGATCCCTGTTTTGCCGTCAGCTGTTGTTTTAGCAATAACAAGACCTTCTTTAGCATCACGGTCACCACGGTTCGCGGCAACTTTCTGACCTTTTTTACGAAGGATATCTACCGCCTTTTCGAAATCACCCTCAGCTTCAGTAAGAGCTTTCTTACAATCCATCATGCCCGCACCAGTCTGAAGGCGGAGCTTATTTACATCTGCAGCAGTAATTGCAACTGTTGACATCTTTAGTTTCCTCTAGTTTTAATATGATTAAGCTTTCGCTCTTGTTGTTTTTCTTGGGGCAGTCTTTCTTGGACCACCTTTACCCGGACCACCTTTTTTCTCGCCACCTTCATCGTCGCTACCTTCGTCAGATGCATCAGAAGAACCTCTTGTTCCTCTTTCTTCAGCAGCAGCAGCTTCTTTTTCAGATTCAGCTTCCTTATCGTGCTTTCTTTCTTCAAGACCTTCCTGAACCGCTTTCGCGATGATGGACATGATAAGAGAGATTGACTTGGTAGCATCATCGTTCGCAGGGATTGCGTAATCAACGATTGTTGGGTCGGAGTTTGTATCAACGATCGCGAACGTAGGGATATTCAGTCTGCGAGCCTCAGCCACCGCGATATGTTCCTTATGGATATCCACGATGAAAAGGGCAGCCGGAAGTCTTGTAAGATCAGCGATGCTACCGAAAACTTTTTCAAGTTTTTCGCGGTCACGGCTGATGCTCAGTTTTTCTTTTTTAGAAAGGACCTCAAACGTACCATCCGTACTCATCTTGTCGATGATGCTCATTTTCTTGATCGCCTTACGGATCGTAGCGAAGTTGGTAAGCATACCACCTGGCCATCTTTCAGTAACATAAGGCATGTTAAGAGGCTTCACAGTATTGCCGACAACTTCTTTCGCCTGCTTTTTAGTTGCAACGAAAAGTATTTTTTTGCCTGATTTAGCGATCTGCTTAAGAGCATTTGCAGCTTCATCCAGTTTCACAACGGTCTTGTTAAGATCGATGATATGGATTCCGTTACGCTCCATGAAGATATATGGAGCCATGTTTGGGTTCCATTTTCTTTTAAGGTGACCGAAATGAACTCCGGCTTCTAACAGTTCGTTGTAGTTGGTCCTTGACATTCGAAAGTAATTCCTTTATTAATTTAAAAACTGATTCTGTATATAATGATCAACGCTTGCTGAACTGGAATCTCTTACGAGCTTTCTTCTGTCCAGGCTTCTTTCTTTCCACCATTCTTGGGTCACGTGTAAGAACGCCAAGCGGTTTAAGAGCAATACGGTGCTGAGGATCGATCTCACATAGAGCGCGGGAGATACCAAGGCGAACAGCTTCTGCCTGTCCATTGATACCGCCACCGTCAACATTCACAGTAACATCATATTCACCTGCAAGCTTCACAGCTTCAAATGGCTGATTTACAACATACTGAAGCGTTCCGGAAGGGAAATATTCTTTATAATCCCTGTGGTTAACGGTAATCGTACCGTTTCCTTTTTGCATATAAACCCTGGCAACAGCGGTTTTTCTTCTTCCGGTAGTATTGATAACTTCCATGTATCTCGATTATCTAAATGAACTGATTTTTACTTCTTTTGGATTCTGTGCTGCATGTGGATGCTCAGCTCCGGCATAGATAAACACATTGCCGTGAAGAGCTCTTCCAAGACGTCCCTTAGGCAGCATACCTTTGATAGCCATTTCAAGGATCGCCTCAGGCTTTTTAGCCAAAAGCTCCTTTGGAGTAGCGAAACGCTGTCCTCCCGGATATCCGGTGTGTCTTGTATAGACCTTATCAGTCATTTTATTACCAGTAAGCCTCACTTTTGAAGCATTAATGATAATCACATTGTCTCCCGTATCAACATGCGGGGTGAATTCCGGCTTTTTCTTTCCACGGATGATCATCGCCACGTGCGAAGCCAGTCTTCCAAGTACCTCATTCTCAGCATCAACAAGCACCCAATTTTTCGTTGCAGTTGCTTTGTTCGCCGAAATCGTCTTATAGCTTAAAGTATCCACTTTTTACAGCTTTTTTATTAAATAAAATCTCTTTTTCCCAAAAATTCGGGCTGCGAAGATACGAGTTATTTTAAATCAAACAAATTTATCCACAGACATTCTGTTGATAAAAGCGCCAATTTCCTATTCATAACGGTTTTTTCGCCAAAATGGTGTCTGAACCTGCAATTAGCCACCCTGGCTTCCCACTTCTTTAAGTACCCCGATTTCTTTCCCCACTTTGGTAAAGGCTGCGATCGCCTTATCAAGGTGCTCACGGGTGTGTGCCGCACTCAGCTGAACCCTGATCCTGGCCTGCTCTTTTGGAACAACCGGGAAGAAGAATCCAATTACATAAATTCCTTCTTTCAACAGGCTGTCTGCCATTTTCTGCGCCATCCTGGCATCATACAGCATCACCGGGACTATCGGGTGAATTCCCGGCTTGATATCAAATCCTGCCCTGGTCATCCCCGACCTGAAATAGGCTGCATTATCCATCACCTTATCTCTCAGCTCTGTGGTTTCACTCAACATGTCCATAACCGCTATGGCTGCTCCTGTAATTGAAGGGGCCAGACTATTCGAAAACAAATATGGCCTTGACCTCTGGCGAAGCATGTCGATGATCTCCTTCTTACCTGAAGTGAATCCGCCCATCGCGCCTCCAAGCGCCTTTCCAAGTGTACCTGTTATGATGTCCACCTTATCGATCACATTGCAGTGCTCATGAGTACCTCTTCCTGTCTTGCCTACAAATCCTGTGGAATGACTGTCATCAACCATCACCAGTGCATTGTACTTTTCAGCCAATGCGCATACTTCATCGAGCTTGGCAATAAAGCCATCCATAGAAAACACACCGTCAGTCACAATGATCCTGAATCGCTGAGCTTGCGCCTGCTTCAGCTGCTCCTCCAGGTCGTTCATGTCATTGTTCTTGTAGCGATATCTTTTTGCCTTGCACAAACGCACTCCGTCAATGATCGAAGCGTGATTGAGCTCATCTGAAATGATCGCATCTTCTTCACCCAGCAAAGGTTCGAAAACTCCACCATTTGCATCAAATGCAGCAGCATAGAGAATAGTGTCTTCGGTGCCGAGGAATTTCGAGATCTTCTCTTCAAGCTCTTTATGAATATCCTGAGTGCCACAGATGAATCGCACCGAGCTCATACCATATCCATGTGTATCAAGTGCTCTCTTTGCAGCTTCAACCACTTTCGGATGAGATGATAATCCGAGGTAATTATTCGCGCAGAAGTTGATCACTTCCTGCCCGCCCTTTACTTTGATATCGGCACCCTGGGGTGTAATGATGATGCGTTCTCTTTTATATAATCCTGCATCTTCGATCGCCTTAAGCTCGTTCTGAAGATGCTGCTGAAATTTTCCGTACATGAGAGGGAGAAGAGTTTATAAGTTTAAAGTTTAAAGTTTAAAGTTTGAAGAGGGCAAAGTTAATCTATAATCGGGTGTGGTTTGAATTCTTTTGTCTGATCGAAGAGGTAACGGTAGGTGACAGCGACACGAGTTTTTTCGGTACCGAGAGATTCAACAAGGTGAATCATTTTCGGATTGAAGCTTCCGATCCAGGTCATCTCAAGATCATCATACCTGTTAAGTGGCTGAACATGTTTTGCCGCTTCATTGATAATGTATGACTCTACGCCTTTGCCCTGAAATTCAGGGATTACGCCAAACACCACACCGAACATCTTTCTGCAGACACCGCGGTATTTCAACCAGGCGAACCGGAGCATCTCGATCCACCTCAATTTTCCATTATTGATGTGCTTGAATATCTGGTTGATTTCTGGAAGCATGATGAAAAAAGCGATCGGCTCATTTTTATAATATGCGAACCAGATGATGTCTTCATCCATGATGGGCTTGATGGTTTTCATGATCGACATCGCCTGCTCCTTTGCCATCGGCTTAAAGCCTGCATGCTTTCCCCATGATTTATTATATACCTCGCGAAACTGTTCGGCATATTTATCGATCTCGCTTTTTTTTAAATGAGCCGCAGAATAATCAGGATCCTTTTCAATACGCTGTGAACGTTCCTGGTACTTGTCTGTTATGACCTGCTTTACCGGATAGTTGTAGTAGTACTGCTCATAAAAATTTCTGAAGCCATAATTTTCAAAGAGCTGCTGATAGTATGGCGGATTGTAGTTCATGCAATAAACAGGCTCTGTAAATCCGTTGATGAGCAATCCCCACCAGCGATCTTTTTCTCCAAAGTTTACAGGACCATCCATGGCCTCCATACCTTTTTGTTCAAGCCAGCTTTTCGCATGATCAAAAAGTCTGTTGGCAATGTTCTGATCATTTATTGATTCAAAAAATCCAACACCTCCTGTTGGCTGTTCAAATCCTTTTCCTGATTTTCGGTTGTAAAATGCGGCAATCCTCCCGCAAGCCTTACCTTTTTCATTGTATATGATCCAACGAACAGCTTCGCCCTGCCTGAAGAATTTATTCTTCTTATGGTCAAACACTGCCTCTATATCTTTATCGAGAGGTCTTATCCACTGATCATCATTTTTATAAATCATGACTGGCAGCCCGAGAAAATCCTTAACTTTTTGGTCGTTATTAACCTCTTCTATTATCATTTCAGGCAGTAGAATTTATTTTTACATTCGTCATCGCAAAGTTATAAAATGAGTGGCTTGAAAGACAAGGTGATCATTATCACAGGTGCATCCTCAGGGATCGGAAGGGCATGCGCGGAAGTCTTTGTTCAGCAAGGTGCGAGTGTAGTGCTTGCAGCCAGGGATCTGGATAAACTAAAAAGCCTGGTGGCGAAACTCGACAGTAGCCGGGCACTTATCGTTCAGACAGATGTAAAGGATGAGCTCCAATGCAAAATGCTTATCTCGAAGGCAATTGAAAAATTCGGGCGTATCGACATTCTGATCAACAATGCCGGGATCTCCATGCGAGCGCTGTTTTCTGATCTGGATGTGAGTGTGATAAGAGAGCTCATCGAAACGAATTTCTTTGGTACTGTTTATTGCACGAGGTATGCGATGCCGCATCTTTTAAAATCAAAAGGAAGTGTGATCGCTGTTTCCTCGATCAGCGGGAAGTCGCCATTGCCAGGCCGAACAGGTTATTGCGCTTCCAAGTATGCAATGGAAGGTTTCATGGAAGCCCTGCGGATAGAAAACCGGAAGACAGGGGTTCATGTACTTGTCGTTCGTCCGGGGTTCACTGAATCGAATATCCGGAATACGGCATTGAACAGTCAGGGAGTTCCGCAAGGGGAGAGTCCACGCAAGGAATCCAGTATGATGAAAGCAGAAGAGGTTGCAGTGGCGATCGGAGATGCGATCTTAAAGAAGAAGAGAGAGATTACGCTCACCTCATTAGGGAAGCTTCTATTGTTATTGTATAAGATTGTTCCGGGTTTTGTGGATTCAAGGATCTACAAGGCAATGCGTGAGGAGTCGAACAGTCCGATAAAATAATATCTAATAACCTTAGTGTCCAATCAGGTACAACTTAGTATCTGGAATTTACCTTGTATCATGTTTCTATGCTAATGTAAAGGCGCATCATTTCAACCTGATCCAAAAAAAAAAGCCCCCTTCAGTTAAGAAGAGGGCTTTTTAAATTTACCTATATATTAATATTCCCAAAGGTCGTGTTCGAAGTTAAAGATATCTTCTTTCACCCTTTCTGCCTCGAGCAGTGCATCAAGACCAGTTGTGTATTCATCGATGTTTCGGTCGTACACATTCTGTTCTTTGTAAACATAGCTACCGAACATTCTCTTCCAGAAGACATCTTCATATGTTCTTCTTTCAGCATCGTTCTGTCTGTTATACACCTCAGCATTCGCGAAGATGTAACGTGCTTCAGGGAAGTAAACCCAGAAAAGGATTTTAACACCTCTAACTGAACCATCCGCATTAAGAACTTCCTGTACCGGAGCGATTCCAATGATACGTACTTCGAGAACAGATTTCTGCTTGTCGAAGAACCAGTCTTCCTTGATCCAGAACTGCTTGATTGTTCCCGGATCGAATTCATTCGGGACGATCACCATTTTTGTTTGTCCGGGATTATCCGGATCATCAACATAGTTTGTATCAATTCTTGACAATCCAGCCTGGATTTCCTGCTTGGTTCTCGGCTCCTTGAACTCTTCGTCAGCATAGGCTGTGAGCGTACCTTCCTCGATCACCCCGCGGTACAAGACCTGCATCAGGCTTTCTCTACCCTGAACTTTAGAAGTCGGGTAATAAAGCGTATGATTGATCTTTTCGCGCAGATCCATTTTCCTCCAGATCCTTTTAGACCACATCACATCGGCTTCACGCAGATATGTGTAAGGAACTACTTTCCTTTCAGGTGTATGCTCTTTCACATAGATACCATCAAGAACGGTTGGAGCATTATTCTGAGCCACTGCAGTTGAACATGCAGTAACTAATAGTACTCCTGTCAGGATCCTGGTGATTGATTTCATGATCAACTCTCCTTCCTAGTTAGTTAGATTATAATTGAATCTTACAGTTTACAGATGGCAGGTTACGAACTGAACCATCAGGCATTCTGCACTTAATATTTTCGATGTAAACCTTGGCACCTGTACCGAGCTTCTGCAATGTACTGATCATTTCAGGAGTCCATTTGTTGCTGGTCGCATTCATTTCAGATAGTACGCCTTTGATGCTTACTGTCATTGTGAATGAAGAGATAACAGGTGTAAGGTCGAAGTCGAATCCTTCCATCTTAGGGATAACAGCTCCGGAAGCGATCAACATACCTTTCTTAATGGTGATGTCACCTTTCTGACCATTTACGAATGCATATGGATCAGGAATACGCTTCACACGGAATTTAACACCCTGGCCCATCGGCTTTGTTGTAGCACCAAACTTGGCACTTACGTTAACCGTAGCTTCTGTACCACCGTTCACACGCACTGTGTACTTTCCTTTAGAACCCGACATACTTCCCTGACCGGAAAGGTTTACAACCAGGTTATCAGGAGCCACACCAGCCGCAGAAACGTCAACCGGGTTATCCACACCAATGTAGAACACGTTCATTTTTGTAGGAGACACCGCGATCGCTGGTTTAGCAACCATGTATTCCGACTTGAACGGGTAGTAGTTGTAACCACCACCTGGCTTCTCAACTTTGATCACCCCGCCCCATGTCTGAAGACCTTCACCGGATGTTTGTCTTACAAGTTTACCAAGACCACCTTCAACCTTGATGCTGGTTGAGTCACCTGCACCTTTCAGAGGGTTTACAGTATCGTCTTTTTTAGTTGTATCAACATCACCAAGAATGATCTTAGGAGCAGTCGTTGAATTGAACGCAACAAGCAACACTTCAGCCTTGTACTCATCACCCGCAAGCACATAGCTTGAAGGAGCGATTACTTTAGCAACAAGCTTATCAAAGGTAAAGTCTTTACCTTTTACTGCAGACAGAAGCTGGTTTACAACATCCGCTTCAGCGTTTCTAACGTCACCCTGCATTTTAGAAAGGTTCGTTACAACCGCAGCAAGAGGAAGGTGATAGAAGTTACCGGTTTCCCAGGTTTCCATGGTACCGTTCATCATTCCAAAATCCTTTGTTTCAAGACCGATCTTAGAATCAATCTCTTTCTTGACAGTAGGAAGGAACAGCTTCTCATCTTCAAAAAGCTTTACCAAAGCAGCTCTGGTATCGTTGATCTTCTTTTTAAGCTCAACTGCTGTAAACTCGCCATCTTTAGGAGACGCTGCGTTATCCCCGATCAGGATCTGGGTTGGAACGTCATAGTTATCCTTTGAATTAACGTTAGCAAGCTTTGTTGTATCAGCGATATTCTGCTCAAGTTTATCAGTTTCTTTTACAAGGTGAACCTTTAAAAGATTGATGTATTGAACCAGATCGCCTGCAAGTTTTTTAGCCTGCATTGCTTTATCGTAGTAAGGCTTTGTTTTAGCCTCATCCTTCGCTAACGCTGCAGCGAAGTCATTATAGGTTTTATCGTTTTTCTTCCCGAAGTTCTCGTTGGTCCGTTGAAGACCATCGTTCACTATGACGAAGGCATTCAGGATGTCTTTTGATACGTTCATCGCGAGTAGCGCTGTTAGTACCAGGTACATCATACTGATCATCTTCTGCCTCGGGGTTTCTTTACCACCAGCCATTTTTTATCGTAATTTTTAATTCAGATTAATAACTAAAAAGATTTGGTTTTATTCTGAATTACGACTTATAGTTCAATGCTGTAAGCATGTTACCATAAATAGTGTTCAGAGCGCTAAGGTTAGTAGCAAGCTGAGTAACCTCAGTTTTGTACTTACGTGTATCTTCAATTGATTCACTTAGGTTCTGAATCATTTCATTGATACCATCGTACATTTTTTCGCTTGCTTTTAACTGGTCACTTGCGCCCTTAAGCTGAAGCTCATAAACCGCGTTAAGTGCTGAAAGATTCTTGGAAGCGCTTGAAAGCTGCTCACCGAAAGATTCTCCGTCTGCATTAGATAGTGTAAGGTTTGAAAGCGTTTCTGAAGCTTTTGAATAGCTCTTGGAAAGCTCAAATACGTTTTCACTTGCACTTTTGATGTTAGAAACATACTCGTTTGTAGCAACTGAAGCGTCTGTAATGTTGTTCAGCTTCGATGTCTGGTCGCTCAGGCTTCTCAAACCTAATCCGAGGCTTTCGATAAGCTCAGGACCAATCTTGGCTTCTTCAAGCATTTTGTCTAATGCTTCTGTTACTGACTTTGGCTCTTCAATTAAATGAGAATCGTGGCCATGCCCATCCTCTTCTCCGTCACCATGCATCTGTCCTCTCAATTCAGGATAAACTAAACTCCAGTCTGGATCTTCGTGTGGTGGTTCGAATGCAGAGAAAATAAAGATAATGGCTTCCGTAGAAAGACCAACTACTAGCATTGGACCTGCTCCTGGCCAGTGCTGGATCTTAAACATCGCTCCTAGAATTACAACCGCCGCACCGAAACCATACAGTTTCGCCATGAAGTTTTTCCACTTTTTACCACCAATTTTCATTGTGTCTACTTAATTTAATGTTAGTATTTGGGTTAATTAATATATACAGGTAATAACTGAAATTACTGATTTTATTGCCTAAAAGGCAAGATATATTATAAGTCGTCGCCTTTCGCTCTTCCTAGATAACTCATCACACAACGGAATCCGATATAGCATTTTGCTGTATCCTGGTACTCATAAGTCCTAGTTCCTGTCTGTAAATAATAAGATACATCTTTCCATGAACCTCCTCTGATCACCTTACGCTTCAGGGCAGGAAGATCATTCTCCGCAGCATCATACTGGTAATCAGGGTTTAAGTCATGACTGAAGTTATATGCTGATTCATCGTACGCGTTGCTTGTCCACTCTGCAACGTTACCTGCCATACAATACAATCCATAGTCATTCGGTGAATAAGAAACAGCTTTCACTGTATGGAAACCTCCGTCATCCACATAATTTCCTCTCAGAGGCTTGAAGTTCCCTAAGAAACACCCTCTTGCATTCCTGATATACGGACCACCCCAAGGGTATGGAGACAATGCCAGGCCACCACGGGCAGCATATTCCCACTCGGATTCTGTCGGCAGACGGAAATCCTGAACGAAGGTACCTCCGTTTGTTGCCAGGTAGCTGTTCAATAGCTGTGTTCTCCAGATACAGAACGCTCTCGCCTGCTTCCAGTTCACACCAACAACAGGATATTCATCATAAGCCGGATGCCAGAAGTACATGTTGGTCATCGGCTCATTGAATGAGTATGTGAAATCGTGGATCCACGCTAGTGTATCCGGGTAAACATTGATGATGTCCTTTTTGATGAAAACAGACCTGTCTTTCAGACCCTGCTCCCTGTTACCTCTCTTTGCAGCTGCGCGAAGGTCGATCCAGTAGTATTCGAAATTAAGTTTACGTGTATCAATTTCCTTACGACGGTAGAAACGCTCATTTTCCGGAAGGAACATACCAACAAGGGCTTCACGCTGTTCCGGATCTTCATCCCATTCCAGCTTCTCTTCCCAGTTGATCTGAGGAGGATTGATTTCCTGCTCATACATGTCTGTAGTGATCAGGAAGGCTTCGTTACCACCTTCACCCAGCGTTCTTCTTGCGATCGAGTCACGTACCCAGTTTACAAACTGACGGTATTCATTGTTAGTGATCTCAGTTTCATCAATATAGAATGCCTGAACGGACACCGTTTTTGACTGAGCGGTCTGAGTATAAGGAACATCCTGGTCACTAGGGCCCATCTGATAGCTACCCATCGGGATGTAGAGCATACCGAAAGGATCCGGCTGGAACCATTCGTCGCGGCCCTGAACGCCGATCAGCTCACCACCTCCATCACTGGCGCAACTGCTCACCATGAGCAATCCCGATCCGAAGACATATAAGAGCAACTTTTTCATGTTACCTGTGATATTTGGGTTTGGTCTTTTCACTTGTAGTCTTTTGACACAAAATCACCACAACTTTCGCTGTGATGATTAGGGTAAATGGTTTGGTGTAACGTTATTATTTTTCGTTTTGTTTCAAAAAACTTAAAAATATTACAAGAATCTTACAGTTTTTCTCTTCTGAACTTTTTGCTTTTCAGGAATTTTCAAACAATATCCCAGCATAAGCTCATGTGTTCCTGGCTTTACATAGCTACGTAAAGCTGAGGTAGTAACGTCATAAGAATATCCAAATCTCAATGAAGAACCGCTGGTCATGGTCTTCTGGAAACCTACCATTGGAATAACTGCATCTTTTAAACGATAAGATACTCCAGCCCATACCGTATTTTTGAATAGAACGTTAAAATTGATATCCAATTGAGTGGATGCGGCATCAGACTTAACAAAAATGCTTGGTCTTAATTCAAAGTCTGCATTCAAAGCATGATTGTAACCAGCCATCACATAGTAGTGACGGGCAAGCTTGAAATCAACACTCTTTATCTGCGCTGCAGTCAGGTGATCAGCAGAGATCCCGACATACATCTGAGGCATGCTGTAGTATGCGCCGATCGCGAAGTCAGGAGTTAATGCAGACTCATTCTTAGGAATTGCATTATCAAGATCTCCATTCGTTCCATCAGGAGCAAGCCAGGTTCCTTTGATCGATTTATGGAGAACGCCTGCTTCCAAACCAAGTCCGATGTTACCTGGTCCTAATGGCATACGGTAAGCATAGCTTAGCTTAACATTCAGGGTCTTGTCAAATCCGAGCTGATCAGAAATGATCGTTCCTCCTACTCCGCCATGAAGCATCTTAACAGGGCTTTCAACACTGATAAGATATGTCTTGGGAGCTCCGTCAAAACCCATCCATTGGTTTCTGCCGAGCAAAGTACCGCAAAGGGTACCATTGCTACCTGCATAACCTGGGTTTACAGAAAGCTTGTTATACATGTTCTGGCTGAACTGAGGATCCTGCTGTGCAAAAGCCGCAGTTCCGCATGCAGCAAGGAAAAGAGTAGAGAGTATCTTTCTCATTAACTGGTAAATATTGAGGGTTAAACTCAGTAATTTTTACAGAAACTAGGGGCCTAAGTAAACAAATTATCTTCTTAACTCCAAATTTTTGAACACATCACATTGGATAAAATCATTCCAAAGTTTAAAACCGTAATCAACAAGGTATCAAGCCTATGTTTCAACTGAGCTTTTGGAATGTCTGCCACCACCTGTCAGGCATTTCTTCCTTCACCGCTGTCTGGTAATCATTGTAAGAGCAGGGAACCATGTGATGCCGTTCAAATCTTATATTCTTTCCAGGAGGGTAAGGGACGTCCATCCACCAGCGATCGCTCTTCTTGCTTTTATAAAAAACGATCTCATGCTTGTTGTCCTGTATCGAAACCCGGTACTTTAAATATTCGCTTTTATCTCCTACCGGGAAGTCCTTTTTCCGGTTGTAATATCCATCAATGAAATACCAGATCATTTGTGCGGTCAGATGAACCGTCTGGTCATTCCGGTCTGCTTCAGGATTCATCTCATAAAATCCGATTGATGACAACTTATCGCTCAGTCCGGCATAGCGCACGATCTGACAGGCTTCTTCACCAAAGAATCCATTCGGAACGGAATTTTTATTTCCAGGCGCATCTGAATTTCTGATCGCTGAAACATCAAAGCTTAACATATCCGCATTCCGAACAATAGGCTCCACCTCTTCCATGGAGGTACGCACCTGACCAAGCCTATAGATATCGAAATACAATTTGGTCATCAGGTCAATCGCATTCTGATCAACCAGGTATGTCTGATAACCGATGTTGCTGTAATTAAAAAGGTAGTTTGGCTGATGAAGAATGATTCGACTCAGGTATGACCTGGAATCCAGCCTGTCATCCATGCTACCAATGTCAAAGCAGTTATCGACACAAACCAGGTTTATGATCTGCTCAAGGTTCTGGTATGCAAGGTAATTCGCAAAGGTGATATCCTGTCCGCCCCCTATAATAACAGGGATGATGTTATTCTTGATCAGCTCTTGCGCTGCATTACTTACAGCAAAGTAGGTATCCTGAACTTCATGCCCTGCGCGGATATTTCCAAGGTCAGCAATTGATACCGGATATTCTCCTTTGAAAAGTCGGTACAGGTATTCTCTGACCTTATCCGGAGCATTTGCAGTTCCTTTATTCCCGATCGCTTTGCGGTCGTCGAGAACACCGATCAGTGCAATCTGGATCATCTCCAGCTCCGGGAATCCAGCACTGTTGTGTCTTGCAATATGACTTCCCAGCTGATTTTCAGCATATTCCTGAGACAGAAGTTCATCTGATACAGGTTCGAAATAAATGGAAATATCTTTCATCCCAGAATTGGCCGGGCTAAATTAAACACTCATTTCTTTTTAGGAGCTTTTTTAGCTGCTTTCTTTGCTCCAGACTTTTTCGCTGCCGATTTCTTTGCTGCTTTTTTCGCAGGAGCTTTCTTTGCAGCTGCTTTCGCGGCAGCCCTGGCACTCTTTCCGGATGGCTCTGTAGTCTTGACGATCTCCATCACCTCCTCAAATGTCATTGCCTTGGGATCCCTGCCTTTTGGAATTTTATAATTCTTCTTTTCGTAGCTGATGTACGGACCGAATCTGCCATTCAACACGAACAGTTCCGGCTCTTCTGTAAAAGACTGGATCATTCTGTTCCTTTCAGTTTCTCTTTTCTCTTCGATCAGCTGAATCGCCCGATCCGCCTCGATTGTCATTGGATCATCCTCTTTTTTAAGAGAAATAAATTTTCCATCATGACGAACATATGGCCCGAATCTTCCAACGTTCACAACCATCTCGTGGCCTTCATAATCACCAACGGTTCTCGGAAGCTTGAACAGTTCCATCGCATCTTCAAAAGTGATGGTCTCAATAAGCTGATCCTTTCTCAGACTCGCAAATTTTGGTTTTTCCTCATCGTCCGTCTCTCCGATTTGTACCATTGGTCCGAAACGACCGATTCTCACATGCACTTTTTTGCCTGTTTTCGGATCAACGCCCAGTGTTCTGCTACCTGACGCTCTTTCGGAAGTCTCGAGTGTCTTTTCCACATTTTCATGGAAAGGCTTATAAAACTCGTGCAACATTTTAGTCCAGTTCATCTGGCCTTCTGCAATATGATCGAACTCCATCTCCACCTTTGCGGTAAAGTTGTAATCCATAATGTCAGGAAAATAGGATGCAAGGAAATCGTTTACCACCATTCCGATATCTGTTGGGAAAAGCTTTCCTTTCTCTGCGCCGGTATTCTCTGTCTTTACTTCTTCCCTAATACCACTTTTATCGAGCGTGATCACCTGGTATTCTCTTTCATATCCCTGACGGTCTTCCTTTACAACATATCCTCTTTTCTGGACAGTCGAGATGGTTGGCGCATAGGTCGAAGGTCTTCCGATACCAAGCTCTTCCAGTTTTTTCACCAGGCTGGCTTCAGTATACCTGGCCGGGTGATGAGTGAATCGTTCAGTTGCAGTGATGTCCTGGCGATGCAGGTTTTCACCCTGGTCAATTTTCGGCAGGATCCCTTCAGCCTGTTCCTGTTCTTCATCATCCGATGATTCAAGGTACACCGTAAGGAAACCGTCGAACTTCAACACTTCACCCTGCGCAACAAATTTTTCAGGGGAATTTGAAACACCGATCGTAATGACCGTTTTTTCAAGCTGCGCATCACTCATCTGCGATGCGATTGTTCTCTTCCAGATCAGTTCGTAAAGCCTCTTTTCATTCCGGTCACCTTCAACGGTGTGGTTTTCAAAATAGGTCGGACGAATTGCCTCGTGTGCTTCCTGGGCACCTTTTGATTTTGTTTTATACTGCCTGATGTTCAGGTAATCATTCCCGTATTGATTCAGGATCTCATTCTTGGCCTGGTTGATCGCGGTTTCAGAAAGGTTCACGGAATCCGTTCTCATGTACGTGATCTTTCCGGATTCATAAAGCCTTTGGGCTACCACCATGGTTTGTGATACCGAGAATCCAAGCTTTCTGCTTGCTTCCTGCTGTAACGTTGATGTTGTAAATGGTGCTGATGGCGATTTACGTGCAGGCTTTACTTCGAGCTTTTCAACAGAAAATCCGGAAGATTCACAACGGTTTAAGAATTCCTTTGCTTCCTCAGGAGTCGTGAACTTCTTATTTAATTCCGCTTTTAATGTCCCACCTTTTGCTGTTGTGAACAAGGCAGAAACTTTAAAGCTTCTTTCACTTTTAAAATCAATGATCTCACGTTCTCTCTCAACAATAAGCCTTACAGCGACAGACTGAACCCTACCTGCAGACAGGGATGGCTTCACTTTTTTCCAGAGCACCGGAGAAAGTTCAAAACCTACAAGTCTGTCAAGGATCCTTCTTGCCTGCTGTGCATCAACAAGGTTCTTATCGATCTTCCGTGGATTCGCGATCGCATTCTGAATAGCAGGCTTGGTGATCTCGTGAAACACGATCCTTTTTGTACGTGAATCATCCAGCTTCAATGCTTCGAACAGGTGCCAGGAAATGGCTTCTCCTTCACGGTCCTCATCCGTTGCAAGCCATACAGTCTCTGCATCCTTGGAAAGCTTCTTCAGTTCTGAAATGACTTTCTGCTTATCAGGAGACACTTCATAAAACGGCTGGAAATCATGTTCCACATCTACCCCAAGTCCTTTTCCTCCCAGGTCCCGAACATGACCATAGCTGGACTTAACAACATAATCCTTCCCAAGAAAACCTTCAATGGTTTTTGCTTTGGCAGGAGACTCGACGATCACCAGATTCTTACTCATGTTGAAAACTTGTTAGAAAGCATTGTAGCCTTCAAATTTTCTGCAAAGAAAAACACAACCTTTTTTATTTTCCAAATACTGACTAGCTGCTGTCAGTTCGCTTTTTTACCATATATATATTACATATATATATTTTTTAACAAAAAAAAGCACATTAAGCACTTCTTTCATTTTCTGACACTTTGTCAGATTTTTCTAAAAATGATACCTTTGCATTCCTTAATATAATGGAATGGAATCAGCGACAAGCGGTAAGGTACTAGATGAGATGAGGCAGGGAGAAGTTCTTGACCGGCCTACTTCAGGGAGCAGGAAACTTTTCCTTGAGAGCTATGGATGTGCGATGAATTTTTCAGACAGTGAGATCGTAGCATCGATTCTTACAGGATGTGGATTCACGACAACGAATGATTTTTACTCAGCAGACCTCATACTGGTTAATACCTGCGCGATTCGGGAAAATGCAGAACAGCGCGTCAGGCAACGACTCACTGAATATAAAAAAGCCAAAAAGCAGAATCCGGATCTGATCGTTGGCGTACTGGGATGCATGGCCGAAAGGCTTAAGTCCAAGCTGCTCGAGGAAGAAAAGCTTGTTGACCTGGTCGTTGGACCGGATGCATACCGTGATCTTCCAAATCTGATAGACAAAGCTGAAGATGGTCACAAAGCTGTCAATGTTTTGCTTAGTCGTGAAGAAACCTATGCAGACATAAGCCCTGTGAGATTAGGAAGCAATGGAGTCTCCGCTTTCATCTCCATCACAAGAGGTTGTGATAACATGTGTGCATTTTGCGTGGTACCGTTCACCAGGGGAAGAGAACGCAGCAGAGATCCTGAGAGCATTGTAAAAGAGGCCAGGGAACTTTTTGAAGAAGGCTACAGGGAAGTGACACTGCTTGGACAAAATGTAGATTCCTATCTCTGGACTGGCGGAGGATTGAAAAAAGAACATCCAACTGCTGAAGAATTAGCAAACTCAACCACCTTCGCACAGCTGCTTGAAAATGTAGCACTCATATCCCCTGACCTGCGCGTCCGGTTTTCAACATCACATCCGAAAGACATGGAAGACAGTGTTCTTGAAATGATCGCGAAGCATGAGAATATCTGCAACTATATTCATTTGCCGGTTCAGTCAGGAAGCAACCGGATGCTTGACATGATGAACCGTGGATACACACGTGAATGGTATCTCGACAGAATTGCAGCCATCCGCAGGATAATCCCGGAATGCAGCATCAGCACAGATATCATTGCAGGATTCTGCAGCGAAACTGAAGAAGACCATCAGCAAACACTCTCACTTATTGAAGAGGTCGGGTTTGACTTCGCATACATGTTCAAATATTCTGAACGTCCTAAAACACTTGCTGAACGTAAGTACAAGGATGATGTTCATGAAGATGAAAAATCAAGAAGGCTCAGCGAGATCGTTGATCTTCAACAAAGGCAGGCACGCAGAAAAACACAGAACGGCCTGAACAAGGTTCACCAGGTGCTGATAGAGGGAGAATCTAAAAAATCATCAGAGTACCAGATGGGCAGAAACAGCCAGAATCTGGTTGTGGTATTTCCTAAGACAAATCTTAAGCCCGGACAGTATGTGAACGTCCAGGTAACTGATTGCACTGGAGCCACACTTCTGGGAACAGTGATAGAACAATAATTTATATGACAATTCAGGATGTAAAGCAGCGATTCGGAATTATTGGGTTTTCAGCCCAGCTTGATCATGCGCTCGATATTGCCATACAGGTAGCACCCACAGATCTTACTGTACTTATCACAGGTGAAAGTGGTTCCGGTAAAGAAGTATTTCCCCAGATCATACATCATTTAAGTTCGCGTAAGCATGGGCAGTACATTGCAGTAAACTGCGGAGCAATTCCTGAAGGGACCATTGACTCCGAATTGTTCGGCCATGAGAAAGGTTCATTCACCGGCGCCCATGAAGCAAGGAAAGGATACTTTGAGGTCAGCAATGGAGGAACGATTTTTCTTGATGAAGTGGCAGAGCTACCACTGCAGACCCAGGTAAGACTCCTGCGTGTACTGGAAACCGGCGAGTTCATCAAAGTTGGTTCATCAAAAGTGATCAAGACAGATGTTCGCGTCATCGCAGCCACAAACGTGAACATACCCGAAGCCATCTCAAAAGGACGCTTCAGGGAAGATCTTTATTACAGGCTCAACACAGTGCCTATCAAGGTGCCGTCATTGAGAGAACGTCCGGGTGATATTCATTT
>JAKFFM010000045.1:0-69643 GCA_036675075.1 Bacteroidota bacterium | reverse complement strand
TAGGACATGGTGGCGCATCCGGCTACCTGGCACTCATGCTGCTATATGACTTCCCCACCGAGCTAATGAGGACAACCGCGCTCATCCTGAACATTTTTATTTCGCTGGTTTCATTTTATCAATACTACACAGCCGTCAAGTTCAACTGGAAGCTGTTCTTTGCACTTACTGTTACCTCGGTACCTGCCGCCTTTATCGGTGGAAGCATTAATCTGGATAGCGGAGTCTATAAAAAAACACTTGCAATAATCCTTGTGCTTTCTGTTGTAAGGATCCTATGGAAAACAAAGGACGATCAGCAAACTGTTAAGCAATCTTATCCTGTAGCATTATTTATGGGGGCTTGCATAGGGTTCATTTCAGGGTTGATTGGAATTGGTGGTGGAATAATCCTTACACCGCTTCTATTACTTCTCTCCTGGACAACGATAAAAGAAAGTGCCGCAATAAGTGCGTTGTTCATAACGGTAAATTCCATAGCCGGACTGGCAGGCACGACAAAAGCCAATTTTCATCTGCTGGATGGACAAACGTTGATACTTGTGCTGATCGCCTTATTCGGAGGAGCCCTTGGAGCATACTATGGCTCGAAACATTTTCAAACTCCGGTTCTTAAAATGTTCCTTGCGATCGTGCTATTCATTGCTTCATTCAAACTTTTTATGTCATGAAAAAAAGAAGTGACATAACCGCATTCATACTTGCAGGTGGCGAAAGCTCGCGCATGGGCACCGATAAAGGCTCCATGCTTTTTGCCGGGAAGCCCATGATCATGCACATACTTGACACGGTATCAGAAGTCATTGAGGAAATCCTGGTAATTGCAAACAAATCAGAATATCAATCCTACGGAAAAAAAGTAATCAGTGATGTAATCAGGATGCATGGTCCGGCAGCTGGAATCATGACTGGCTTGATGTTCACAACTACTTCAAAAAATCTGTTCATAAGCTGTGACATGCCGTTTATAAACAGAGAAATCCTTGATAAGCTGATTGAGTCATCGTTCAGCTCCACAAGGGATGTTATGCTGGTATCAACGATGGGAAGACTCCAGCCATTATGTGGAATATATGAGAAGAAGATCCTGAACGATCTAAGCAGCATGATCTACTCTGGAGAGAGAAAGATGCAATCGATCATAAACAAGTTAGATCATGAAGTGCTTGATTTATCAGAAAGCATGGAGCATCATTTTGAAAACATTAATACACCATCAGATCATTTTGATGCTGAAATAAAATACTACTATGAGTTTAAACATCAAGGCATTCGGCATGACTGCTGATGCAACAGAAACCTTTTCATTTGAAACGCCACACTTTGCTGACACCAGCGAGCTCCGCCGGCATCTCGAACGAACCTATCCCAGTTTAACCTTCATGAAATATTCGATTGCCGTTGACAGAAAGATCACATCAGGTAAAAGCACGATCCATGACGGAGCTGAAATAGCATTACTCCCACCCTTCTCTGGTGGATAAAAACATTCGCATGGATCCAAAAGGAAAATATCACAGACAAATCATCCTTCCGGGGTTCGGGAGCGATTGTCAGCAATTACTAAGAAGCTCCAAAGTTCTTGTGATAGGTGCAGGCGGGCTTGGTTGTCCCGCTCTGCTTTACCTGGCAGCCGCTGGTATCGGAACCCTAGGAATTGCTGATGATGACATCGTTGACCTGACGAATCTCCATCGACAGATACTGTATAACGAGAATGATGTAGGAAAGTCTAAAGCCATAACTGCATCAGAAAAAATACAAGCATCATTCCCTGAATGCTCGGTGTTCACCTACAACATAAAAATTGACCGGTCGAATATATTGAGCATCATCGGTCAGTATGATGTGATAGTGGATGGTACGGACAACCTTTCAACCAGGTATCTCATCAACGATGCATGTTCATTAAGATCCAAGCCCTGGGTATACGGATCTGTATATAAGTACCAGGGGCAGGTTGCAGTATTCAATCATTCCTCTACCAGCTACAGAGATGTATTTCCGGAAGCTTCTTCTTCCCACATACCTAATTGTTCAGAAACCGGTGTACTAGGTGTTCTTGCAGGAATTATCGGCAATCTGCAGGCCAACGAAGTGATCAAGTTAATTACAAATACAGGTATACCTGCGATAAACAAGCTACTGACGTTCGACGCCTTATCAGCTTCCTTTTATGAAGTGGCGATCACTCCTAACCCAGATACTGTACAGCGCACACCTAAAACTGACACTGAGTTTTTATCGGGAAGATCAAAAGCATCACAAGGAAAATGCAATATTCTCTGTAATACCATCGATGGCGCAGAAGCTCAAAGGCTACTGACAGGCTCTTTAGCTGTATTTGTTGATGTGAGGGATTCCTATGAGGAACCAGAAATTGAAAATCACCATTTTTTAAAGATCCCTCTTGATGAGCTTGCCGATCAGCATACGTTGCTCTCCCGTTTTGAACATATGATCATCGTATGCTCTGCAGGACAAAGAAGCAAAGCCGCGGCGATGTACCTGAAAAAGATTTACCCCCAAAATCACATCGTGAGTCTTGAAGGAGGCTTAAATAACTGGTCTGACTTTACTAAAACATTACAGCATGAACACACATAAAACGAAAAGCATTTTTGTTGAAGGTCCTGTCTCACCAGCATTCATTGGTGCGTCAATCGCCAGGCACAGCTCACACACAGAAGTAGGAGCGCATAGCATTTTCCTCGGACAGGTGCGCAATGACATCATAGATAACAGGGACGTTAAAGCAATCGAATACACAGCCTATGATGAAGCATGCAATGAAACATATTTGGAGATCCGTGAAGATCTTTTTTCAAGATATGATCTGTGCTGCCTTCATGTATACCACAGCCTTGGTGTTGTGAAAAGCGGAGAGATCTGCCTGTTCGTCTTTGTCTCATCAGAACATCGAAGGGATGCGATCGACGCCTGCAATGAGCTTGTGGAAAAGATCAAGTCAAAACTTCCTATCTGGGGCAAAGAGTTATTTAACGACACGACAAGCCAATGGAAAATTAATATATAAACAGCTATGGTTGATATTACATACAAGAGCAGTACACATCGCATCGCGATAGCAGAGGCTATAGTATCAGTAAGTGCCAGTGCGACTATCACTGCAGTAAAAGAGAAACGGGTTCCCAAAGGCGATGTATTTGAAATGTCGAAAACCGCCGGCTTGTTCGCGGCCAAGAAAACATCCGACATCATTCCCGACTGCCACCCGCTGCCTATTGAATTCACACAAATTTCATTTGAGATAAAAGAGCTGCAGATTCATATCCGGGCAGAGATCCATACGATCTATAAAACCGGCGTTGAAGTGGAGGCCATGCACACAGCATCCGTTGTTGCACTTACCATGTACGACATGTTGAAGCCCATTGATAAAATGATCGAGATCCGTTCAATAAAGCTTATTGAGAAGAAAGGAGGCAAATCAGATTACATGCGTGATCTTCCTATAGGCCTCACCGCTTCCGTAATCGTATGTTCTGATACCATTTCGAAAGGACAGAAAGAAGACATGGCAGGCAAGGCGATCATCAAAAAACTTGAGAACTCCGGAGTTCTGATCAATGACTACATCATAATTCCTGATGAGAAAAACCTCATTTATGATAAAGCAAAAGAGCTATGCGCAAAAAGTAACCTGGTGATCTTCACAGGTGGTACCGGCTTGTCATCTAGAGATGTAACACCAGACGCATTAAAGCCATTGATAGATATCGAGATACCAGGAATAGCAGAGGCGATCAGAAGCTACGGACAGCAGCGGACACCTTACTCAATGTTATCAAGAAGCTTAGCCGGACTACACAAGAATACCCTGATCATGGCATTGCCTGGTTCAACCAAAGGAGCGAGCGAATCGATGGATGCTGTATTTCCATCTGTGCTGCATCTGTTCAGGATCATGAGAGGTGCAAGGCATAACTGACATGGTCCACTGTGAGCAAAAACACATTTTCCTGTTACCGTTCACATTTTAAAAGCACCACCCCGACCATAACCTTGTAAAAAATATCTCAACCGTGAAAAAGACACGTATATACCTGTTCCTGCTCTGTCTTACAGCGGCGAACTGTGTAAAAGCACAGTTCGATCTAAGCTACCAGCTTATCCAGCGTGTCGAATACCGGAACGGCTATGGAAAGCTTATAGAAAAAGGGAAAGATCCGGCAGGGTTCATAAATCAGAGGGTGCGACTCCATGGGAAATATAGCTTCGATAAGGTAAAATTTTATGCAAGTATCCAGGACATTCGCATCTGGGGAAGCACACCGCAGGTAAAAGCAACAGATCCTTTTCTCTCGATCCATGAAGCCTGGGGTGAGATCAGCCTTGACTCCTCATGGTCAGTTAAAGCGGGACGACAAGAGTTGAACTATGACAACGGAAGGTTTCTTGGCAATCTTGACTGGGCAAACCAGGGAAGGGCTCATGATTTCCTTTTGATTAAATATGAGAAAGGTTTTAAAAAGCTTCATGCAGGCGCAGGGTATAACCAGGACAATGAATCACTCTCTGGGAATCTGTTCACCATAGAGAATCAATATAAAACAGCACAACTCATACGATTTGAGAATAAGCGAGGCAACCTTGAATACAGCCTGCTGGCATGGAATAACGGGAACCAGTTTATCACATATGACAGTATCGGAGATATCACGAAGAAAGGGATCAGGCATATCCAAACCTTCGGTGCACCGCTAATAAAATACAAAACTGGAAACATAGAGATCTCTGGTTTTTATTATTACCAAACGGGTGTGGATGTTACAAATCGCCCGGTTGACGCGTATGACGCCAACGCACAGGTGTCAGGCAATGTAAAGCTTAAGTCAGAAAACACACTGAATTTAAAGATCTCCCTTGGTACAGAAATCCTCAGTGGAACCATTAGCCCGTTGGCAGGCATCAATCATTCCTTCTCGCCCATGTATGGCACCAACCATTCACATAACGGATATATGGACATGTTTTATTCAGGAGGGAGGTACGAGAACTCAGCCGGATTGTATGACCAATATATTCGCCTAAAGCTGGAGTTCAATCCAAAGATCTTCCTCTCCACAAACTTTCATTACTTCATGACAAATAAAAAGGTGACTGTAAACAGTACAAAACTTAATCCTGTGCTGGGTGAGGAAATTGATCTGACAGGAGGGTGGATCGTAAACAAGTACCTCTCCATACAGGCAGGATATAGCCAGTTCTTTTTCACATCCACGTTAAGCATGATCCAGAAAGTATCAACCCCTGCGAAGACACAGAACTGGGCTTACCTGATGGTCATCATACGACCAGAAACGCAGAAGAAGTTCATCGGGCTGCTATTTTAATTTTATTGAAAGGGCCTGCTTAACAAAGGCATATGCATCAGTGCAAAGAAGCATGATCCGGCATGCTGAGGGATTTGTACATTTCACTAAAACCATGAAAACAGTTACTTTTAGTGCATGTATTACGATAACAACTGGGCGATCATTATACCCATGGCCAATGAAGAGCCGGACTTCGCGCCCTTTGTTCATGAACTGAAGAAGGTGCTTGACCGGCTCAATTCAGGAAAGGTTTATTTCATCGTTGACAATGCGTCGAAAGATCGCACACATGAATTATGCTCCTCGCTTTCCACAGAAGACCCGAGGTTTGATACCATCTTTGCCCCTGAGAACCGAAATGTTGTTGATGCTTACTTAAGAGGCTATAAGGAAGCGTATGCCAACGGACACGACATCATCATTGAAATGGATGCAGGTCTTTCACACGATCCTTCAGCTCTGCCCATGTTCCTGAGGGTGCTGAATGAAGGTAATGAATGCGCATTCGGAAGCCGCTTTATGAATGGAGGCTCCATGGTGGATTCACCTTTCAAGAGACGAATGCTTTCACATACAGGAACCATTCTTTCGAACATCATGTTGGGAACATCACTGTACGATATGACCTCAGGTTACCAGGGATTTCACTCACATGTTGTGAAGCAGATCCTGGATTATCCGCTGCAATCCAAAGCTCATTTTTATCAGACCGAGCTTCGATACCTCCTCAGGAAAAAGAAGTTTGCTGAAGTTCCGATTCACTATAAAGCTCCATCACCAAGGGTTTCACAGAAAGCGATCACCAATTCGCTTGAAGTGCTCACAAGCCTTTTTTTAAAAAGAATTACCTTCAGGGCACCTTTTTTATAAACTATGGAACCCTCTAAAGCGCTGGTCATTACTTCCATCGCAGCGCCAAACGGCGTGCTTAAAGACTTTGCAAGGATCTGCCAGGAACAGAAGATCCGCTTCTATCTTATCGGCGACACAAAATCTCCATCAGATTTTCATCTTGAAGGATGCAATTTCTATGGAATAGATCAACAGAAAGATATCAGCGGGAAACTTGCTCCACTTCTACCCTATCGCCATTATGGCAGAAAAAACCTGGGCTATTTGCTGGCTTACAGAGATGGTGTGGAGCTACTGTATGAAACAGACGATGACAATTTCCCGAGAGAAGGATTCTTTAAAGAGTTCAACAGATCACAAAACACAGATACGGTAAAAGATGCGGGCTGGTATAATGTGTACAGCCATTTTACAAAAGAGACCATCTGGCCGCGTGGCTTTCCTTTAGAGAAGATCCTGAGCTCAAACAATGAGATGTCCATTATGGAACCGTCTGATTGTCCCATCCAGCAAGGACTTGCCGATGAGAATCCTGATGTTGATGCAGTTTTCCGATTAACCAGAACACTGCCTCTGAATTTTGAACAAGGCAAAAAGATTGTATTAGGGAAGAACACATGGTGTCCATTTAATTCACAAAACACGATCTGGTACAGGGAAGCCTTTCCATTGTTATACCTTCCCAGCTATTGCAGCTTCAGGATGACAGACATCTGGAGAAGCTTTGTCGCGCAGCGTATCGCATGGGAAAACAACTGGAGCATCTTGTTTTATTCCCCTACTGTGTACCAGGAACGGAATGAACATAACCTGATGAAAGACTTTCAGGATGAGATCCCGGGGTATCTGAACAATGCCAGCATCTGCTCTGAGCTTGAAAAACTGAAGCTTGAATCAGGAACACAAAATCTGGGCGCAAATCTTGTCAGATGTTATGAAAAGCTGATCTCGATGGGATTGGTTGGACCTGAAGAATCAGCACTTGTGAATGCATGGGTTGAAGATCTTGGACAATAATGAAAGAGTCCTTTCAAACGATCCTCATTAAGATATTTCCCTCGCTGATCATTGTTTGGTGCCTGACCATGTTTGGTGCCTTGTACTTTGGATGGTTCGACGGTCTTACTTTTTCCACGAACAAGCAGGATCTGAAAGGCATTGACTTTTTCGCCGTTCCAAAATCTTTTATAAACCTTACTGAAGGGCTGAGTGCTTTCAACACCTGGGGAGGAGATCCCTGGGGACCATATGCAACGTGGTACCTGGCGCATCCTGCATTCTCCGTTTTTGTGGCATCCTGGTTCTCATTCTTTGATCCCTGGACAAGCTACTGGCTCTTTGGAATTTTTTCGCTCATCCTTTTCGCCGCATCAGCATTCATCATATCACGTGATGCGGAATCTCCACTGCATCGGGTTCTTCCTTACTTCTTTCTGCTGTGCTCCATGCTTACGTTCGCCGTGTTATACACTGGCAATATGCATGCGCCACTCGTGCTCAGTCTTACGCTTATTCTGTCAGGATTATATAAGCTTGCGTATCATGATGCTGTCAGCAAACCACGAGGAATAACCTTACTTCTGGCAGGATTGCTGATCTCCTTTTTTTCAAAACCTATCGTGATCCTTTTTATGCCTGTGCTGCTGATCAACAGGATCACCCGAAAAACAGCGTTCATTTCTTTATGCATCTATGCGCTCGTGTCCTTCCTGTTTCTTGTTATTCCGGTATTCAACCCTGAATCCATAGGTCTGGCAAAAACCATTGAAATCGCACTCGATCCTGCATTCATAAAAGAGAACCTGAACATCTACAAAAACAATTATGTACTGAATGAGTACATGAAAGATAACTCCATTCACTGGTTGAACCTGATCGCGCAATCAGATCATTACTGGAATCATGTGGACATCTTTTCATTGTCAAGCTTCATGAATACCCTCGCAGGTACAAGGTTGCCAGGAGTTATTTACAAGCTTCCTTTTTATGCATGCCTGCTGTTATCGCTGGCGAGCTTCAGGATTAAAGACAGATTCAGGCAAATGGAGTTTACGATCCTGATCATCTCTGCGATCACATTAACATTTTTCCTGGGCTATAATACCGTCTGGGAATACCAGTATGCACTTGTGCTGCCACTTATGGCGTATGCACCATTACTATACAGGAAGTCGCTTCTTTCGAGAACAGAACTTTACGTACTGATGATATCAGGAACGGGATTTTTGCTGCCAAACCTTTACTTCCTCTATTACGGGGAAACCGATGTTACACATACGATGATGAATGTGATACGGCTTGACAGAATTATTCCTGCGCTTGTATTTTACGTACTGTTTCTTGCAGCAGCTATAAGGAAGCTAATGAGAGGATAACGTGAGTTACTCTGCTTTAGGAGCAGCATTCAGTTCATCTTCCGCCCATTTCAGATTGTTTTTATAAAGTTGCTCCTTTTCATCAAGCTCAACAGCTTTTTTGAAAGCCGTCAATGCCTGGGCATGATCATTCAGGAACATGTATGATGTACCCATGTTATTGTAAGCCATGGCATTTCCGGGATCCTTATCCACACAAGCCTTCAGGACATCCACACTTTTCTGGTAATCACCTTTCGCGTAATACAACAGTCCAAGGTCGATCATCTGTTTTGGTGTACGATCACCTTCAGGCACTGATTCCAGCTTTTGCAGCTCATCATTGAACTTTTTACGTTCATCTTCCATCCAAGCCAGGTTGTTTTTTGCAAGCTGCAAATTAGGATCAAGCTGGATCGCCTTTGCCAAAGCCTGTTCGGCAGCGTCAAACTGGCGGCTCATAATTAAACCGACACTCAGGTTATTGTATGCGATCGCGTTACCAGGCTGCAACGCGATGGCTTTTTCAAACACGGGGATGCTCTTGCGGTACTGGCCATTCTGCTGGTAGGCAACTCCCAGGTTGATGAGGTTTTGAAACGAAGGATCCTTTTCAGCAGCTGCTTCAAGAGAAGCGAGGCTGGGCTGGGCTGGGACGGTTGCCTGCGGCTTCACAGGTTCTGCGACTTCCGTCTTTTTGTTTGACATGAACATCAGGTAAAAAACAGGTACACAGGCCAGCAAGATGATTCCCGCGAAAATATATCCTTTCATGCTCTTGTTACCCCGACCCTGCTCTGTCTGCTTGTAGTGGTCCTGGCGCTCAGTTGCTTTCTCTTCCATGGTTTGATCTGTTTAGGGCATCAAAAATAATATTTTGGAGTGAACGTCCTATTTGGCGGAACTGGCTTATAGCTTTATTTTAGCCGATGATAAATCAATCCCTCAGTGCTCAACCAGGAAAATAAAAGTAAAAAGTCACTTCTTTCACTACTCTTACTTAGCGTTACGCTTCTGCTCGTTTACAGCAATCATTTTCATAATGCTTTTCATTTCGATGATTCTCACACTGTCGTTCACAATGTGTTCATCGAGAAGACATCGAACATCCCGCTTTTCTTTAAAGATGGCTCGACCTTCAGCAGCTTGCCAACAAACCAGTCATACAGGCCTTTAGTTTCAACTACGCTGGCCATCGACTATGCACTTGGAAACGGACGATCTGACACATTCTGGTTTCATGTGACAAGCTTTACCATTTTTCTTATCCAGGGCTGGCTGATGTACTTTTTATTCAGAAAGCTGCTTGACATCGTATGGAAAAAAGAATCCAACTTCTTTGCATCACTTTTCGCCGTAAGCTGGTATCTCTTTCATCCGGCCAATGCGGAAACCGTGAATTACATCATTGCCCGCTCTGACAGCCTTTCTACCATGCTTGTCATACTTGGCTTTGTTCTCTATCAATATTCAGAAGTATCACGAAAGTATTTTCTTTATATCATTCCGGTGCTCATCGGAACCTTAACCAAGCCACCCGCTGTGATGTTTGCTCCCCTGCTTTTTCTTTACATTCTGTTCTTTGAAAAGCAGGCATCGCTGATCTCCATCCTCAGTCGAAAAGAACGTCACAAGTTCATAGATGCGCTGAAAGCAGCGGCTCCTGCGATCATACTTTGCGCAGCCGCATTTATTTTTGTTCAGAAGATGGAACCCGATACCTGGACACCGGGAGGCTCATCCAGATTCAATTATATGATCACACAGCCTTATGTGATCGTGCATTATTTCATGACGTTCTTTCTTCCTTTCAGGCTGAGCGCCGATACTGACTGGACCACCTTCACCTCGGTCACGGATGTTCGGGTATTCCTTGGTGTCATGTTCATTCTTTCGCTCATCACTGCAGCGATCTGGGCATCCCTCAAACAACTTTACCGGCCTATCGCATTCGGGATCCTCTGGTACCTGATTGCACTGGTGCCATCTTCAAGCATTATCCCGCTGGCGGAAGTCATGAATGACCACAGGCTTTACTTCCCATACGTCGGGCTCGTGCTTGCTGTCACCTGGACACTGGTGCTGCTGATAAAGCGAATGTATTACAGACTTTCAGACTTCAACTTGTATAAACCGACACTATATACGATAAGCCTGCTTTTAATTGCATCCTATGCCTTTGGAACATATCGCCGCAATGAAGTATGGAAAACAGATGAATCCTTATGGAAGGATGTGACCATTAAAAGTCCCGGAAACGCCCGCGGATTGATGAATTACGGTTTAAGCCTGATGGGAAGAGCTCAATATGATGAGGCTGAAAAATATTTTCTGCGGGGACTAGAGCTGTGGCCAGGGTATTCCTATCTGCATATTAACATGGGAATATTAAAAGAATCCACAGGCAAGCTGGCAGAAGCGGAACGTTATTTCAGGAATGCTGAGCAGCTTGGTCCGCAGTTTCCAAACACTTACTATTACTATGGACGCTTTCTTAAAAACCGCGGACGTTTAACGGAAGCTGTACCAAAACTCAGGAGATGCCTTGAATTATCACCTGCACAGGTTGATGCAAGGAGTCTGCTGATGGATGCCCTGTTTGACCTTCAGGAATATGAAGCACTAAAGAAAGAAGCAGAAAAAGCATTGCAGATCAATCCTGCAGATGCAAAGGCCCTTACATACCTTGATGCAGGAGTGAATAAAAAATCAAAGATCCAGATCCTGACAGAGAAAGTTGACAAAGAACCGACAGCTGGAAATTACCTTGATCTCTCCATGGAATATTACAAAGCTGGAAAATACCCGGAAACAATTGCTGCAGCACAAAGAGCCCTGGAGCTGAAACCGGAAAGCGCGGAAGCTTACAACAACATGGCGGCTGCTTATGGAGCCTTGGGTCAATGGCAGATGGAGATCGATATGTGCAAGAAAGCGCTGGAGATCAATCCTAACCTGGAGATCGCACGCAACAATATGAAATGGGCGCAGTCTCAGCTTGACAAAGAGAATGCGGCAAAGCAAGAATAACAAGAAAATGAAGAAAGGCCATTTCAAAAATCCGCACATCATAACAGATGACCATGACCGGAAGCTTGCAGAAGAAATTGCAGGCCCTGTAAAGCTTGATCTCTTTCGTTTTCTTGTCATCCTGTTTATCGTATTGCCTGTTGTTTATGTGCTGCTAGTGCAGACTCCAGGATCGTGGCTACCTGAACAGCTGCCTGCAAAACCAGATCTTAGCAGGAATGACAATGCTGCTGAGAAAGCTGAAGTGAATTCATTTGCCGTGCTGGATTCCGCGATCATCAAGGCATCCAACCAGCCATCCTTTCAGAATTATTTCAACCTGAGTTTTGAATTTTATAAAGCAGGTAAATACAAAGAATCAATTACTGCTGCCGAGAAAGCGCTTGAATTCAATCCAAGAAGTGCCGAGGCATACAACAACATCTGCTCAGCTTACAATGAACTGAAGGACTATGCGAAAGCGAAGAAGGCATGTGAGAGCGCATTAGATATCAACCCTGAATTTCAGCTGGCAAAGAACAACCTTGCCTGGTCTGTAAAACAGCTTGCCAACTAAAGAAGTCCGGGAAGCTCAATGCCTGATCCTTTTAATCTTTTTTATTCTGAGGTCTTTCACTGAATCCGGGACCCTGTTCGTGTATCCCAGCACCATGCTGAAATATGGATCACTGGAAAGGTCCGCATTGAGTAGTGAAGGAATGTCAACCTCCTGTTTCAGGTAAGGGCTTGTATAGATCTGCTTGATACTTTTCCTTGTTTCAGGGCTGTTGTTTGGACCCGCACGATGATACAGCATGGAATCAAATACGATCATTGATCCTGCTTTTGCGGTTAGAGCAAGCTGGTTCTGCCTGATATAATCCGGAGAAGGGAGCTTTTCCATTTTATGACTGAAGGGGATGATCAAAGGTCCACCGGTATTTACAGAAAGATCCTGCAGAACATACATGACACTCACTGCCGATGTTTTCATTGGATCTGCAGGCATTCTGTGATCCCTGTGCCATGCGCTGAACCGGTGGTCGGTGCCTGTCACGATGAAATAGGAATTCTGTGAATGCAGCTGGTGATATGTTCCAAGAAGCTCTGACACCACATTCTTGACAGATGCATTGTTCAGGAATTTCCAGATGAAGAAGTCATCGTATGCCATGGGAAGACGTACAAGATTTTCTTCATTGATGTCAGACAGGTACTCCCTGCCTACTTCATCAGTCTGCACCATTAAAAGTTCATTCAGCCTCGACGATGCTTCCGCAACTGTTTCTGCGGTCAGCACATGCTCAATCACTGAATACCCTTTGTATCGCACCTCTTCAGCTGCCACCGTGGAGCCTGTTGAAAATGTTTCTTTCTCTTTTGAAGTCATATTACCAGACACAGATGAATGATGATTTAGCCTGTTCATCTATGTATGCTGACAAATATAGAGAGCTCCGGGATATATAATTCATCGCTTTTTTAATCAAAGCTCTACCGTATTATATATGGTATTTAAAAAAGGAAACCGAACAAAATTCCGAAGCGCTTATTGCATTAAAAGTATGTAAGATGCCTTTCATCGTAGGCCAGATGATGTTGATAGAGGTTGTGAATTAAATCATCCGGGATACGAAAAGTCTCAGGAAATTTTGTTATATATTTATAAGACAGAATTAAATTAACTCAATAAAAGCTTTAAAATGCTTGTAGAGGAACCCAAACCCGCATTACACGATTCACTGCGCAAATATTTCGGATTCGACAGCTTCAAAGGTCAGCAGGAGGCCATCATTAATAATGTCCTTGCAGGTAATGACACCTTTGTGATCATGCCGACCGGAGGAGGGAAATCGATGTGCTATCAATTACCGGCACTGATGAGTCCTGGAACAGCGATCGTGATCTCACCTCTTATCGCCCTGATGAAGAACCAGGTTGATGCCATCCGCAATTTCGGAAATGACGACGGGATCGCTCACTTTTTAAACTCCTCGCTTACAAAATCAGAGACTGCTCATGTAAAGCAGGATATCCTTGACGGAAAAACCAAGCTACTCTATGTAGCACCAGAATCACTCACAAAGCCGGAGAACGTAAGTTTCTTCACCGAGATCAATATTTCATTTTTCGCCATTGATGAGGCGCATTGCATTTCAGAATGGGGACACGATTTCCGTCCGGAATACAGACGATTGCGCCCGATCATTGAAGAGATCGGTCATGTACCCATCATAGCACTCACAGCAACTGCAACACCCAAGGTTCAGCAGGATATACAAAAGAATCTGGGGATGCTGAACGCTGCCGTTTTTAAATCTTCCTTCAACAGATCGAACCTGTATTATGAAGTTAGACCGAAGATGTCAGTTGTCAAGGAGATCATTAAATACATCCGTGGCCATCAGGGCAAATCGGGTATTGTATATTGCCTGAGCCGCAAGAAAGTTGAAGAGATCGCCCAGACACTCCAGGTCAACGGAGTAAAGGCACTACCGTACCATGCAGGACTTGATGCGACCACACGTGCAAAGACGCAGGACATGTTCCTGATGGAAGACATTGATGTGATCGTCGCAACAATCGCATTTGGAATGGGGATCGACAAGCCAGATGTAAGGTTCGTGATCCATCATGATATTCCTAAAAGCCTTGAAGGCTATTACCAGGAAACGGGAAGAGCCGGAAGAGATGGCGGCGAAGGGAATTGTGTTTCATTTTACAGCTACGATGATATCCTGAAGCTGGAGAAATTCATGAAAAGCAAGCCTGTGGCTGAGCAGGAGATCGGCAAGCAGCTGTTGGTGGAAACCGTAGCCTATGCTGAATCATCTTCATGCAGAAGGAAACAGCTTCTTCATTATTTCGGAGAAACATTCACGACAGAAAACTGCGGGAACTGTGACAATTGCAAATCACCACGCACTTCATTTGAAGCACAGGACAACCTCGTGATGCTTTTTGAAACGATCGTTTCTGTAAAGGAAAAATTCAAAAGCAAGCACATCGTTCAGATCCTTACAGGTGTTGTGAATCCAACGATAAAATCATACAAGCACGAAGAATCTGAATACTTCGGGGCAGGGACTGAAGAAGGCGAAAAGCACTGGAATGCCGTGATCCGTCAGGCGCTCCTTGGAGGATTCCTGTTGAAAGACATCGAGAACTATGGACTACTCCGCCTGAGCGATAAAGGAACGGAATTCCTGAAAGCTCCTTATTCGATCAGCTTTACGAAGGACCACGATTATGAGAACATCTCTGAAGAAGATGAAGTTCTGACATCAAGTGGAGGGCATCGTGGCGCTGCTGATGAAGAGTTGTTCGGAATGCTCAAGGACCTTAGAAGATCCATCGCAAAACAAAAGAACCTGCCTCCATTCGTGATCTTCCAGGATCCATCGCTTGAAGACATGGCGATCCAGTATCCGGTAAGCCTTGATGAATTAAAACAGATCGCCGGAGTGGGCAGTGGAAAAGCGCTCAGGTTCGGAAAAGAATTTATCGACCTGATCACGAAATACGTGACCGAAAATGAGATCGAAAGACCAATGGACTTCATGGTCAAATCGGTGGTGAACAAATCCGGCAACAAGGTTTATATTATCCAGAGCATCGACAGGAAGCTTCCATTTGAAGACATTGCGAAAGCAAAGGGGCTTAAGATCAATACTGTGATCAGTGAGATTGAAAGCATTGTATCTTCAGGCACGAGGGTGAACATCGACTACTACATCCAGGACAATGTTGATGAAGATAAACAGGATGAGATCTATGACTATTTCCGGAATGCTGAATCAGATTCCGTTTCACTTGCAATGAAAGAGCTGGGTGAAGATGATTATTCTGAAGAAGAGATCAGGCTGATGAGGATCAAATTCCTGTCAGACCTTGGAAACTAATTTAGTCACACCCTTACTTAGCATTCATCTCTTCATTAAAAAAGAAAGGCTGCCTTTTCAGGAACAGCCTTCTTCAAATTAAAACCAGTCTTAACTGTCTTACGCGCTCGCCTGAATGGTTATACCATTGTTGGAGATGTTCAGGTGGTTTCCGATCTTCTTGATCTTCTTAATAACCTTCCTGTCAACCGGCATGCTTTGCATTTCTTTAAGTTTCGATGAAACCAGCCTGATCTGTTCATCGATCTTCTCTGTGCAGATTGTAATGAAAGCACCTTCACGTGCATGATCAATCGCATGGAGTGTAGCTTGTATCGCATCCGGGATGATCGTTACAGGCATGAGAGGATTCACCTGTAAGATGCCTTGCTTCACCAGAGCAAAGATTTCCTCTGCAGACCTTCCACGAAGATCTGAATCCAGCCTGATGATGATTTCATCAAATGCTTTGGCAGCAAGGCCACCCATGTTGATGATGTCAGCATCACGGCGGTCTCCGATTCCTGTGATGATACCTACTTTATATTCACATTCAGTATTCTCGAGGAATACATTCAATGCTTCCATGCCGGCAGAGTTATGAGCATAATCCACCATCACCTTGAAGTTCTGGAAGTCGAAGATGTTCAGTCTGCCAGGAGTGGTTTGTGCTGAAGGCACGAATGTCTGAAGGCCTAATCGGATCTCATCTATATTGAAGCGGGACACATAAGCCGAGAGCATGGCAGGCAATACATTCTGTATCATGAATACCGCACGGCCTCCCATTGTTAACGGAACATCCTTTACATGACAGATCCGCTTCTTTACAGCGCCTTTTCTGATCACAAAGAAGCCATCTTCCACTACTGCTGAGATTCCGCCGCTGATGGAGTGTTCAAGGATCCGGGGGTTCTGCGGATCCATACTGAACAAGGCGATCCTCGACTTCACATCGTGTCTCATATCATACACAAGGTCATCGTCTGCATTGAGGATCGCGAAACCATTTTCAGTGACCGTTTCAACGACCACTGATTTCACGCGTGCCATATCTTCAAGCGTATTGATCTCGGAAAGGCCAAGGTGATCTTCCGAAATGTTCGTTACGATCGCTACATCGCAGGAGTTGAATCCAAGTCCATTCTTCAGGATACCACCTCGTGCGCATTCAAGCACTGCGAAATCCACAGAAGGATCTTTCAGTATGAATCGTGAGCTGTGGAATCCTGTGCAATCGCCTTTATCGACAATCCTGTCGTTAATGTAGATTCCATCTGTTGTTGTGAAACCTGGCAGGTATCCGGAAACACGCGCCATGTGTGCGATCAGCCTCGTCGTGGTAGTCTTTCCATTTGTGCCTGAAACAGCGATGATCGGAATTCTCGACTCAGCCTCTTCAGGAAACAGCATATCGAAAATCGGCTCTGCAACATTTCGTGGGACACCATATGTTGGTGAAAGGTGCATACGCAAACCTGGAGCTGCATTCACCTCAATCACCGCACCACCATTTTCATAGAGCGATTCCGATACATTCTGCGCGATCACATCGAAACCGCAAATGTCAAGGCCGATGATCCTTGCAACGCGTTCAGCAAGAAATACATTGTCAGGATGCACATGATCCGTTACATCTGTAGAAGTTCCTCCTGTGCTTATGTTTGCTGTACGCTTCAGGTAAAGCAATTCCTTTGCGGGTAGGATAGAATTCAGTGTCAATCCTTTTTCTACCAGGATGGATGTTGTATCATCGTCCACCGTGATCCTGGTAAGCACATTGCTGTGACCATTTCCACGGCGTGGATCTTCATTGGCTTTTTCAATTAGCTGACTGATCGTTGAAGTTCCGTCCCCGGTAACAGAGGCCGGGCTTCTCATTGCCACAGCAACCAGCTTATAGTTGATCACCAGGAATCTGTAATCAGCACCAGTGATGAATTTCTCTACGATCACATCATCCGACACAGTGGATGCATAATCGAAAGCTTCCATCGCTTTTTCAATGTTACAGATGTTTGTTGTTACACAACGTCCGTGATTTCCATCAAGGGGTTTTATCACTACAGGATATCCAAGGTCCTCAATGGCTTCCTTCAGCTCACGGGTGTTTTTTACAACAAGTCCCTGAGGCACAGGAATACCTGCGTTTGACAAAATACTTTTTGTTTCATCCTTATTGCCTGCGATATCCACTCCAAGAACGCTTGTAGATCCTGAGATGGATGCCTGCATTTTGCGCTGGTTCACACCGTATCCAAACTGCACACGTGATCCATCATTGAGCCTGATGTATGGAATATTACGCTTCTGGGCTTCAGCAATCAGAGATTCAGTACTTGGCCCCAGACGTTCTTCTTCATAAATATCACGAAGGTCTGCAACGAGCTCACTGATGTCGCTTACAATTCCTTTAGTTAACTCTTCCACAAGCTTTACGGCAGCTTTACCTGCAACCTTACCAGCATATTCATTCTGATATGCAAAGACTACATAATAGATTCCTGTAGCTTCCGCGCTGCGTGTTCTTCCAAAGCCGCAGTCCATACCTGCAAGAGTTTGTAGTTCAAGTGCGATGTGTTCGATGACATGACCCAGCCAGGTTCCTTCTTTCACACGTTTCAGAAAGCCGCCTTCAAACTCTTCAGAGCAGTAATGCGTTTTTACTGAAGGGATCAGCTTTATAAGGTTCTCATAAAAGCCAGGGATCTTGTTTGTAGGGAGATCTTCATACTGGCCAATATCAAGTTTCATAACGATGAGGTTCGAGCGACGCACAGACCAAACATTGGGACCTTTAAGAACCCGTAATTCAAGTATATTCATACAGAGCTATTTTTCGATTGAAGGCAATAAATCAGTAGTGTTCCGCTGTTAAAAATGTACCATATTGAGAAAAATGAATCGAAGTCACGTGAAATGCGGATACCAGCGGGATCCTGGAAAATAGAAGTGTAAAAAAGACCCCGTTTTCCGTTAATAAGTATGGAAAACTAGCCCCTTCACAGGGTAATTCAGTGCTTAAATTTGAGAATACAGAATACCATGACAGGTATTTTTACGTTCTACCGAAACCTACATTAATTTAAGCCTGAAAGCATGTATCTTGAAACATTTCTACATCAAATGGAAAATCCGAAAGGGATTCTAATCCCGATAGGCGGTAATGAGGACAAAGGAACTCCGGAAGACCTGGGGATGGATTTCGCTGAAAACGGGATTTTGAAACGGGTATTGCATGAGATGAAAGGGCCAGAATCACGTATTGAAGTGATCACCAGCGCATCCAGCATTCCAAGAAAAGTCGGAGAGACCTATGAAGCAGCGTTTGCTAAGCTTGGTGCCACCAACGTTGGCTTCCTGCATATCAGAAAAAGAGAAAGCGCCGATAATCCGGCATTTATAAAGAGGATCAAGGAAGCGGACGGTGTATTGTTTTCCGGTGGAGATCAGCTTTCACTCACCAAGATCCTGGGTGGAACAAATTTATCGCAGATCATTCTTGAGCGTTACCTGCATGAGCCTGATTTCGTTGTTGCCGGTACAAGTGCCGGAGCTATGGCCATGTCAACAATCATGATCTATGATGGTAACGGAGATTCAGGTCTTTATAAAGATGAAGTGAAAATGTCTGCAGGATTCGGATACATCAAAGAAGCCATCATAGACAGTCATTTCATGCACCGCGGAAGATTCGGAAGACTTGCACAATCCGTATCATGCAATCCAATGACACTGGGGATCGGACTCGGTGAGAATACCGGCATCGTGATCAAGGACGGGCATTCGTTTGAAGTGATCGGATCAGGCCTGGTGCTTATCGTGGATGGTCAGCACATCAACTACACAAACCTGAACGATGTGATCGGCGGTTCTCCACTATCTATAGAAAACCTTCGCGTACATGTGCTCGCAAAAGGCAATTGCTATGATATCAGATCACGTAAGTTTTATGCAAACACGCTAGAGCTTCTTAAAGAAGTTCATCCTTAAAGATTCCGATGTAGCTTGAACCGTCGGATTTCATATATCCGCGGTACATGCCATCAGAGTTAAAAGGCATGGTGATGTTTCCAAAGCGATCAACCGCTACGAGGCCACCTTCACCACTCATTCTTACAAGCTTGTCATTAACTACAATTCTTGCTGCCTCCTCAAGGCTAAGTCCCTTGTATTCCATAAGGCAGGAAACATCATAAGCCACCACCGCCCGGATGAAATATTCTCCATGTCCTGTGCATGATACAGCGCAGGTATTGTTATTCGCGTAGGTACCTGCACCAATGATCGGCGTATCACCGATCCGGTTGTAGCGCTTGTTGGTCATTCCGCCTGTTGACGTTGCCGCAGCGATATTTCCATGGATATCTTTACAAACAGCTCCACCTGTTCCAAACTTTTTGTCACCGTCTGTCACCTTCATGTGATCAAGGATGGTCCTATTGCTGTCACGAATTGCTGCCAATTGCTTAAGTCTGTATTCTGTATGGAAGTACTCGTCGGGCGCGAATTCAAGGTTCATCTTGTGGGCGAATTCTTCAGCACCTTTCCCGCTTAAAAAAACATGCTCTGAATTTTCCATGATAGACCGTGCGAGTTTCACGGGGTTCCTGACATTTGAAACACATGTTACTGCACCAGCAAGCATGGTATAGCCATCCATGATGCAGGCATCCATCTCATGCCTTCCTTCATGTGTGAACACCGATCCACGTCCTGCATTGAATACAGGTTCATTTTCGATCGTGCACATCGCAGCTTCGGCAGCATCAAGTGCACTACCACCTTTCTCAAGTATTGCGTAGCCTGCTTCAAGTGCGTCTTTCAGACCAGTTCTGTATAATAATTCCTGTTCCTTACTCAGGTCACTTCTTAATATGATACCTGCACCACCGTGCACAGCGATTGAAAAATCCATACAAACAAATTAACAACTAAAGTCCCATATTCAAAACTGCCGGAATCACACTGATACAATTACTCAGTGACAGGGAATGCTTTTTCCCGTCCATGAAATGTAAAGCCGGCATCACGGCCGATAAAATAAAAAATTTAGCGCTGGCTATAAGGCTTATCCCCCCGGGAAAAAATTATGGCAGAGAATTTTCCTGTTACTGAAAGCCCTAAATAAAAAAGAGACATATGGAAAAAATGAGAACACTCGATGATCTGCTGGTAGAACAGGTTAAAGATCTGTACTATGTTGAAAAACAGATGCTGAAAAATCTTCCAAAGCTAATCAAGCGAGCCACCTCGCAGGAACTGAAGAAAGTCCTTGAAAATCACCTCACAGAAACTGAAAGCCATATCGAACGACTCGAGCGTGTTTTTTCGAAGCTCGACATGGAACCGCGAGGAAAATTCTGTCCGGCGATCGATGGCATTATGGAAGAAGCTGCTGAGATCATTGAAATGGATGCGGATCCGGAAGTAATGGATGCCGCGATCATTGCCGCTGCCCAAAAAGCTGAACATTATGAGATCGCAACATACGGTTGTGTAAGAACTTATGCGCGCATGCTAAACTACAACAACATTGCAGGAATTCTTGAAGACATTCTCCAGGAAGAAAAAAATGTTGATGTTACCCTCACTGAGATCGCTGAAACGATCAATGCCGAGGCAATTGAAAAATAAATATTCACGAACAGGCTGTCATGGCCTGTTCTATTTTTTCCTATCCTATGCGTATAGTTGATATCAGATTGATTCATGGCCCAAACCAATGGGACGATAAAGAAGAGCAGCTTGTTGTTCTTACCCTTGACCTTGAAAAGTATGCAGGATTGCAGACACACAAGATCGATGGCCTCGCTGAAAGACTAAAGACAACTTTCTCACAAGACAGCCTCTTTGCTGTTAAAGAAGATGTAGATCACCTTATCGATCAGATGTCTTCAGGGATGAACCTTGCAGAGCTTGCCGGAAGAACGGCTGTCGTGATTCAGAAAGCTGCGGAACTCCAGTCAAAATTTCTGAAAGTCAGGGAAATCGATGAAGAGAAGAAGTATGTAGTCATCTTCAGCTGCCAGGAAGAAGAAGCTGGCGGATATGCTGCAGATGCCGCGGTGGATATGATCAGCTCACTGATTGAAAATATTGGATTTAATCTTCAGTCAGACATCAACAAGCTTGAGAGGATCCGTGATTACTGGTATCTCGGGCTGAGTACCGGTTCGATCGTATCGGAGCTGAACAAACGAGGCATCCCTCATCAGCGGGAAAAGGATGATGCATACATCGTGTTTGGTTATGGCTCCAAACAGAAACGGATCCAGGCAACCATCAGCGGTAATACAAGCTTCATAGGTGTTGACCTTGCCGGAGATAAAGACACGACCAAATACCTTCTTAAAGAAGCAGGGATTCCTGTTCCTGATGGAATCATTGTTTACGACCAGGATGAATTAAATTCCGCGATCAAAACACTAGGATTTCCTGTAGTCATTAAACCGCTTGACGGAAACCATGGCCGGGGGATCACTGTGAACGTGCGTACCATGGGAGAAGCCTTTGACGCTTTTGATATTGCACAGCATATATCCACTGCAGTGATCATTGAACGTTATATCCAGGGATTCGATTACAGGCTTTTAGTGATCAATCACAAATTTGTCGCTGCACTTAAACGTACCAGGGCTTTCATCAAGGGAGACGGAAGATCTACCATAGAAGAGCTGATCGCAAATGTGAACAGGGAACCACGAAGGCAAAAGAAGCCGGGGAACATTCTCACTCCGATCACGATGGATAACGTTACGCTGAACCTCTTGAAAAAGCAGGGGCTCGGCATTGATTCCATTTTGAACAAGGACGAGATCCTCTATGTAAAAGAAACGGCAAACGTCAGTACGGGCGCTGTTCCTACAGATGTGACAGACCAGGTACATCCTGATAATATCTTCCAGGCAGAACGCATCTCGAAACTTATCGGGCTTGACATCTGCGGTGTGGATCTAATCTCGCCAAACATTTCGATCCCATTCCAGGACAATCGTGCAGCCATTGTTGAAGTGAATGCTGCACCCGGAATACGCATGCACATGGAGCCTGCTGAAGGCAAGCCAAGAAACGTCGCTGAAATGATCGGCCAGATGTTATTTCCTGAAGGAGAAGACGGCCTGATCCCGATCATCGCAGTATGCGGTGGCATCGAAAAGACAGCCACCGTGAGCCTGCTTTCAACGATCATCAACCATCCATCGCAGATTGCCGGATATACAAGCTCAGAAGGAGTTTACATCAACAACATCCGGTTCCGTGAAGGAAAGCGTACAGCCTATTCCGACCAGAAATTTATTCTGAAAGATCCTACCATTGATGTTGCGATCCTTGAAGTCAATGATGTTGATGTCTTCAACAGAGGCCTCGCATTCCATACATCATCCATCAGCGTGATCACACGGTACCCTGCTCAGGCACCGATGGAGCGAAAGATCTACAAGCCACTTCCTGATCTTCTTGCAGACATCATTTCACGTGATGGCGAGCTTGTGTTCAATGGAGACGATGAACAGCTCAGGTACCTTGCGTCAATATCCAGGGTAAGATCATCGATCTACACTAGGGATCCTGATAATGAGCTCATCGGCACTATCACACGTAAAGGAGGATTTGTTGCGACCGTAGAACGTGATGAGATCAAGCTGCTTACCAGCCGCGACAGCATCCATATCGCGTATCTTCAGGATGAATGGAAAGATGACCTGCTGCCTGACCATGTACTTCCCGCGGTGCTTACTGCTTTTCTGATGAAAGCTGATCCATCACTGATCGCACGTCAGATCGGAGCGAATGAAAGTGAAGAAGGACAAAGATCTGCTTCTTCAAAGTCACGCCGTGAATCATCGGGAAAAGAAAAAGATGATGAGAAAGAAACGGTAAAGCCCCGAAGAGCGAGAAGCAGGAAATAATTTAGTTTTTCGTCGAGATGGAAGATAGCACGGAGCAACCGATGTAAGCCATCATGCCTGCACCTGTATGCAGTGAACGCTCATCCACATCGAAATCCGGTGTATGCACTCCTGCGATGATCCCTTTTTCCTTATTTCCTGTACCCAGTCTGTAGAAACATCCAGGGATCTTCTGTGTGTACCATGCGAAATCCTCTGCTGTCATTCTCAAAGCAAGCTCAGCAACATGACTGCTGCCAAGATAGCTTTCTGCAGCATCCCGTGCCGCTGAAGTTATTCCGGGGTCATTGACAAGAAACGGATATCCTCTGCTTATCTCGATCTCACAGGATGTATTCGTTTCATGAGATATCCTTTCTGCTAACTTCTGAAGCATTTGGTGTGCCTGTTCACGCCACGTTTCATTCATGGTCCTGAATGTTCCTTCCGCCTGTGCGACATCCGGGATCACATTCGTAGCACCCGCCGCTTCAAGCTTTCCAAAAGCGATCACTGTTGGAATATCTCCATGTGATGCCTGCCTGTTCATGAACATCTCAGTTGCCTCGAGGATATATCGTGAAAGCGGGATGAGCGGGTTGTTATAATCAGAAGGCATAGCAGCATGTCCTCCATGCCCGGTCACCTTTACACGAAGCTCGTCTGTTGACGCCATGTACATTCCTTCACGGAAACCCGCAGTGCCTGATTCCATGGATGGCTGAACGTGCTGTCCAATGATGCAGCTTACTCCTTCGAGCACACCTTCCCGGATCATCAGGGAGGCACCACCCGGAAGCAGCTCCTCTCCAGGCTGAAAGATAAAACGGATCGTTCCCTTCAGCTGGTTTTTCATCTCATTCAGAATGATCAGTGCTCCGAGAAGACAGGTCATGTGAACATCGTGTCCGCATGCATGCATCACACCTTCATTCAGTGAACGGTAATTTTTATCCTGATTGTTCTCAAGTATAGGAAGTGCATCCATGTCGGCCCGCAGCGCGACGATTGGCCCATCAACAGAACCTTTGATCTCACCGATCACTCCTGTACCTGCGATCCCGTTCCTGTATGAGATTCCATGCGCCCGGAGAACTGAACAGATGTATTCAGAAGTATTGAATTCTTTGAACGAAAGTTCCGGGTTCTTATGGAGATGATGGCGTATGTCTGACAGTGCAGCTTTCAGCTCCTCTGCCCTGTTTTTAATTGCCTGTTGAAGACCGATCACTTTCCGAAAAGCATTTTTAAGGACATCATCAGCATGACCACAGCGAAGATCTTCTTTACTGCTGCCTGGTCGAAGCTGATCGCCATGCGTGAACCTATGTAGCTTCCGATCACAAAAGTTGAACAGATGATAAGAGCGGTCTTGATATCCACATACCCTTCCTTGTAGTAGGTGTATGTACCCAAAGCTCCGATCGGTAGCAGGAACATGAAGAGTACGGTTCCCTGCGCCTGGTGCTGGGTGAAGCTTAAGAAATAGATGAGTGCCGGGACAATGATGATCCCTCCTCCAATACCGACCAAACCGCTAAGGACACCTGCGAGAAGGCCAACAATTAACAAGACAATCCAGATCTGCATAATTAAAAATCTAACCCAAGGGAAATATAGAAGAACCTTGGTTGTACTTCCTGATCTTCGACACCCCAGGCCCAGTCAGTACGAATGAAATAACCCCAGATCCTGCTGCGGAATCCAAATCCATAACCTCCAACGATCGGCTCGCGTTCACTTTTCAATGTCACCTGGATCGGGTATGCCGTGATGATCTTTGTGTTGAATGAATTATCGTTGGAATACGGTGTCATGCCTGTCCACGCTGATCCGATATCACCAAAGCCAACAACCTGGAAATTCGTAAGGAAATCTGATTTAAGCGGGCGATTGAATATGTATTTGAACATCGGCCAGCGGAGCTCCGAGTTGATCACTACGAAGCTGTTCCCGTTTCGGATGTTCTGATTAAAACCCCGCATGTTCGTCGCGATGGTCTGGAAACCATAATTCTCCTGGACATCCACAGGCACATTGGTGTTGAATGTCGGATTCTTTCCAATGTTGATCCAGTTGTCAACAGCTCCCAGGTAATACAGCAGCTTCTGGCTTCCCAAAGATGTACTTCCTGCTATCCTGTTGGCCCAGATGAAATCTCTGTGTATGCGGATGTAATTCCTGACATCAAAGCCAAGTATGGTAATATCCTGGTTCTGCTTAAGCACCTGGTTATAATATTCCACCCACAGCTTCAGCCTTGTTCCATGCATCAGGTTGATCCCTAAAGGAAGGGTATTGTCATATATGTATTCAACCTTTGCATTTGCCCAATGGGAATACTCATCACTTCTGTTAAGATTAACCAGGTCGGTGGAAAGGTACACAGCCTTATCATTCCTGTAAGCAAAAGTTCCTTTCACTGCAGCGACTTCACTGAAAGGATATTTCAGGATATACTTTGCTGAATGAGTATATACTTTGGGTGCATTAAAGCGCGTTGGTGTGAAAGTCTGGCGGAACAGCAGGATCTCTTTATCAAGTCTTTTTTCACGGTCTTCATAAGAGATAAAAAACTCTTTGCTGTCCATGCTGAATGGGAAACGTACACCTGCGCTGAACCTGTAATTTTCAAAGACATCGCTGGCTGCGCCTTTCAGCAACAATCCAAAGCCAGGTGAATTGTAAGGAACGTCATAGCCATTGAAACGCTGGTATTCAAATCCGAGAAATCCCGGGCTCATCTGTGATGTAAACTTCTCCGGAAGAAAAGTGCGCATGTAATTTCGCTGCCTTGGAAGTGAGAATGTTTCTTCCTTCGTGATCAGCAGGCTGTCTTTATAAACTGTAAGTGTATCCTGCGCCGGCGTTGAAGGCCTGGTCACGTTTTCACCTTCAAACACATAATTATTGATGTCAACCCTGTCAGATCTTTTCGCTGATGTATCCCTTGCAGCTTCAGGCTTCTTTGTGACTTTCTGATCAACATTCTTTGATGCGTACTCTCTTGCTTTCTCTTCCGCTTCAGCGATGGCCATATCGATGGCGATCGTTTGTCCGCGATAAAAGGTTGGTTTCATTTTTAATGGCACCTCGGCCGTGAGCGATTCAAGGGAACCTTTTAAAAGACGGTATTTCCCATTTCTGAAAATGATCTGAGAATATGTTTTATTCTCAGCATTCACTGAGTGTTCGAGAATGTTCCGCGGGTAGTTTGTCAGAGGTCTTGTGATGGTATGATAACGGTAGTGTGCTGCTGTGTCGATATAGCTGATCACACTGTCGAAGCGGGCCACAAATCTGTTGAAGATCCCATTTTCATCGCTCAGGTACACGATGTGCTGCGGATCATATTCATAGGGCTGAAGCTCATTCACATCCTGTGTATTCGTGATCCTTCTTAGCACAGGTGATTTTGAAGCATAGTTGTATTCAAAAATATCCTTGTTGAACTCCTGAGGGATCCGTTCATTCACAGTCAGTGTATCGTTCTCACGGTTTGACGCGAACACGATCGATGAAGATCTTTTGGTGAACCTTGGATTGATATCATCATAAGCATCTTTGGTGATCTGTTCGAGTGTGTTGCTTGCAATGGTGAACACATAGATGTCTGTCTGACCATTCACCACGGCCGACATCACCATTTTCTTTCCATCAGAAGAATAGGCAAAGTCGAGCACCTTTTCGAAGTTGAAAAGAGGTGGACGCTTTTCGATCTTCTTTGATTCAAGATCATAAAAGCTAAGAGTAACCTGGCCTTTCTGTTCAGTGACAAATGCGAACAGTTCAGAATTTGGATGCCATGAAACTACAGGGACAGAATAATCGTTGATCCTGTTCAGCTTAGATCCTGTTTTGTAAATTCTTTTTCGTTTTCCCTTTTCAAGATCAACCAGGTAAAGCTTGATCTGACCGAGCTCGTTTGTAGCGTATGTTGCGAACTTCCCATCCGGAGAGACCTTGTACTGTGTATATACACGGGTTGATTTAGGACGCTTCACCAGTGCGTTGCTGATATCGAGCTGCTTTTCAAGTTCAGGATCTGTATAGATCTTCCTGTAATACTCTCTCCAGTCACGTGACAAACTTTTCAATGAAGTTCCCAGCACGAACAGGTATCCTGCTTCTACATTCCTGCTCACACGGGACATGTAAAGGATGTTCGGAAGCGTTGATTTCCCATATGTGTCAACAATATACTTCCAGATGGAATGGCCTGCATAAACAGCATCAGCACCAGTGAGGTTATTGAATCTTTTATACCTTCCCGACATGATCCCGTCACGGACACGGTTATCGATCTCCGCATTCCATTCGTTAGAGACATAGGAGATCAGGCCTTTCACATACCAGTCAGGTAAATTGAGCAGGTAAGAATTCTTTACAACATCCTTCCAGTTACCACCATACATAAGCTGGCTCACAAGCACCTCGGTGATGCCAGCGCGAACCTGCTGCTCAAGCTTTAAGCGATCACCTTCGTTGAAGATGAACACCTTGGAACCTGATATCCGGGTAACACCACCAATGTTATAATCATCCTTCGTGACAAGGCCGATGTTGCTTTGTGTGAAATCACTCTGCTTGTTATAGATGATGAACTGGATGTTCTGGTCGATGACGAAATCGAACATCTCCTGAATTTCCTTAATGTTCTGAGTGGCGCATCTGGCAACGTATTCAGCAACAGGCTGACCACCCTGGTAGAAATAAGTGTCAAAATTTTCGAACCTGTAGAACTGCCATGGAAACTCCCTGTACTGAATCCTGTTCTTTCCGAAATCATTCTGCATTCCGTAATAGAACTGTGCATCAGATCTCTCCACACCCAGGAACAGCAGTAAAAACAATAGGATCGGGAACCTCTTCATAAAGCCAGCAATTGTGGAGTGCAAGGAAAGCTAATTTACGGTTTTTTTGTGAAAATCAGGTTGATAACTTAAGCCTGTGAATTGCCCTGCAGGCCGTATTTTTGCCAACGTTCGCAGGGTTTGATAAATTACATTATGATCAAAATAAAATCGTTTGCATTTAATCCTTTTCAGGAAAACACGTATGTGGTCTCTGATGATACCAACTCCTGTGTGATCTTTGATCCTGGATGTTATGACAGTCATGAGGAAAACATACTTTCTTCTTACATTGAAAAGGAAGGCCTGAAGCCCGTGATGCTCATCAATACACATGCCCATATTGATCATGTGTTCGGGAATCACTTCATCCACAGAAAGTATGGACTTAGTCCCTGGCTGCACAAGCTTGAATTAACGATCCTTGAAAACATACAGACCGTTGGAGCCATGTACGGTGTAAATGCTACGCCTTCTCCCGCACCTGCCGGATACATTGATGAAGGAAGCCCGGTAAAATTCGGCAACACAGAATTTCAATTATTTTTCACTCCCGGACATTCGCCTGGCAGTTTATGCTTCTACCATAAAGATTCCAGCTCACTCATTGCAGGAGATGTACTCTTCCAGTTAAGCATCGGCAGGACCGATCTTCCGGGAGGGAACCATGCTGACCTTATCGCAAGCATTACAGAAAAGCTCATGAAACTTCCTGATGATGTTACGGTTTATCCAGGGCATGGTCCGCATACAACAATAGGCTTCGAAAGAAAAAACAATCCATTCATAAACTAACATGCAGGACGTCATCAAAAAAGTAAGAGAATTTCATGATTCATTCGGTATTGAATCCAATGATGAACCTGTAGGTGCATTATCAGAACGCGATTACCAGCTCAGGTACCACCTCATGAAAGAAGAAAATGAGGAGTACCTTGAAGCATGCAAAAATGAAGACCTTACCGAGATCGCAGATGCACTGGGAGACAAGCTTTACATACTGTGTGGTACGATCCTCAAGCATGGACTTCAGCATAAGATCCAGGAAGTTTTTGAAGAGATCCATCGCAGCAACATGTCGAAGCTGGATGAAAACAATCAGCCCATTTACCGGGAAGATGGAAAGATCCTGAAAAGCACACGTTATTTTCGGCCGGACATTAAAGCAGTGTTGGAAAAAAAATAGCCTGAGCGATTGGCCCAGGCTTTTCATTCAATTCGGGATCGGATAAGACTACATTCTCTCTGCTCCTTCCAGCATGATCTTTTCAACTTCTTCACTGTCCCATTTAGTTTCAATACCTGGAATGCTCATGACTTTTTCCATCACGCAGTCCTGTCTTTTGCCTTCCTTCAAAGCCTCTGCATAACTCTTTTCCGAGAAGGTAACCATGGAATATAAAGGCAGCCATTTTTCCGGATACCTGGAATGGAAACGGCTTTCGATCTTTTTGCGCAGGATGAATTCCGGCTTGGAAACAAGATCACGCATCTCTATAAAATTCTGAACGGCAAGCTCTGCGATCGCATCCGCATCAGGCTTACGTGAATGTTCGAACTTTGAAAAGATCCTGTTCCAGTCTTTTTCTTCATTCATCAGATCATCCAGCACTGTGCAATCTTCAAAGCCACAATTCATACCTTGTCCGAAGAACGGAACGATTGCATGAGCTGCATCACCAATCAGAAGCAGCTTGTCTTTGAAAGCCCATGGGAAACATCTGACAGTGACAAGTGAAGATGTTGGGTTTTCGAAATACAGTGTGGCAAGATCAGGCATCAGGCTTACCGCGTCAGGGAACGTATCATTGAAAAACCTGAGCATCTTTTCTTTAGTGTCGAGTGATGCAAAGGATGGTACACCTTCGAAAGGAAAGAACAACGTACAGGTAAAGCTGCCATCCATGTTAGGCAATGCGATCAGCATGTACTGACCACGAGGCCAGATGTGCAGCGCATTCTTCTCCATACGGAAACCTCCCGCATCAGCTGCAGGAATCGTGAGTTCTTTGTAACCGGCATCAAGATAGCTTTGTGAATAGTTGAACCGGTCTGTTTTAAGCTGAAGCTGAAGACGGGAAGCTGCAAAGCCACCATCAGCTCCAAAGATCCTTTCAGCCTGGATGAGTGTCTTTGCTTTTGTTGAAGTATTCTCTGTTGTGAGTACAGCATTTTTCAGATCAATATCCTCTACACGTTCATTGAAGAATATTTCTGCGCCATGCTTTTCAGCCAGGTCCATCAGCACACAATTCAATCCACCACGTGAAACCGAATAGATCGCCTGATCCTTCTCTCCATAATTATAAAATGCAGTATCCCCTTTAATATCATGGATCATTCTGCCATACATCGGGATCGCCACTTTCCTGATTTCCTCTTCAATGCCTACACGCCTGATGGCTTTCCATCCTCTGTCAGATAATGCCAGGTTGATCGATCTTCCAGCCGACATCCTTTCTTTACGCATGTCAGGGCGTCTTTCATAAACGCTCACTTTGAATCCACGCTTTGACAGCATGATGGCCAATAGCGAACCAACAAGGCCCGCACCAGTGATAACGATCTGTTTCTGAATTGTCATAAGCTCAATGCTTTTTTAATGATCACGCCGAAGCGGTATATATCTTCAAAATTATTGTACAAAGGAACCGGCGCCATTCTGATCGCATTAGGTTCACGCCAGTCGCAGATCACTCCGTTCGCGAGCAGTGCATTGTAAAGCTCTTTACCATGTCCATGAGCGATCACAGACAGCTGGCATCCGCGTGAAGCTGGTGTAATGATCTCCAGTTTCTTATTCGTGTCACTGATGAGTGTATTGATATCAGTGATAATGTATTCAAGGTAAGCAGTAAGCAATTTGCTTTTCTTTCCGAGCTTCTCCCACCCTGCTTTCATAAACACATCCAGAGAAGCATTATGTGCAGCCATTGAAAATACAGGTGCATTGCTAAGCTGCCATCCTTCTGCTCCGGGGATTGGATCAAACCCTTTGTCCATTTTGAAACGGCTTGCCTTATCATGTCCCCACCATCCTGCAAACCGCGGAAGATCTTCAGTGGCATGTCTTTCATGAATGAACACACCTCCTACACTTCCAGGGCCTGAATTGAGGTACTTGTATGTACACCATGCAGCAAAATCGACATCCCAGTCGTGCAGCTTCAACTCAATATTTCCGGCAGCATGTGCAAGATCAAATCCTGCATAGGCACCAACAGCATGTGCTTTGGCGGTGATCGTTTGCATATCGAACACCTGGCCAGTAAAATAGTTCACACCACCGATCATAACCAGAGCAAGTGTGTCACCCAGTTTTTCGATGGCATCATAAATATCCTGTTCATGAATCGTGTATTCTCCATCACGGGGAGCAATCTCTACAATGGCATCATCAGGATCAAAGCCATGGTAGCGTACCTGTGTTTCGAGCGCGTATTGATCTGAAGGAAATGCTTTTGCTTCACAAAGGATCCTGTATCGTTTGTTATCCGGTCTGTAGAATGATACCATCATTAAATGAAGGTTCACAGTAAGCTGGTTCATCATGACCACTTCAACAGGTTTTGCACCTACGATCTTTGCGGCTTTTTCCGTAAGGATCTCGTGATATGACAGCCATGGATTCCTTGCGAGAAAATGTCCTTCTACACCAAATTTTGCCCAGTCATCAAGTTCCTGCCTGATATAATCAATGACGTGCACAGGCTGCAAACCAAGCGAGTTTCCTGTAAAGTACACGACATCTTCATTGTTATGCTGAGGGAACAGGAATTCGTTTCTGAAACTCTTCAACTCATCTTCCCTGTCGAGAGATCTTGCAAAATCAAGGTTGTTCTGAAATGTCATGCTGATTATTTGCGCTAAAAATAAAATTAAATCCTGGAAAAGGACCCGACGAAATTTCAGTGAGTATCTTTGCAGCCATCAAAAAAATCACATGAAGACCGAGAAGTCAGAAGCGTTGTACAATGTTGCGAAAGACTATTTTCCAGGAGGAGTTAATTCACCTGTAAGAGCATTCAGAAGTGTTGGAGGAACACCGTTGTTTCTTAAGAGAGGTAAAGGCAGCAGGATGTGGGATGAAGATGACAATGAGTACATTGATTTCTGCTGCTCTTGGGGACCACTGATCCTCGGGCATTGTCATTCACGTGTTGAAGATGCGATCATTGAAACCGTAAAGAACGGAACGAGCTTCGGTGCTCCGACAAAAGCAGAGAATGACCTGGCATCACTGATCATTTCAAACAATCCGTTCATTGAAAAGATCCGGTTTGTGAGTTCAGGAACCGAAGCGGTAATGTCCGCAATTCGCCTGGCACGTGGCTACACGAACCGACAAAAGATCGTAAAGTTTGAAGGCTGCTTCCATGGACACTCCGACTCACTGTTAGTGAAGGCAGGATCCGGTCTTGCCACCTTTGGCATTTCTTCATCTGCCGGAGTGCCCGAAGCGCTGGCCCAGGAAACCATTGTGCTGCCGCTTGATGATGAGCATGCTGTAAAAGAGTGTTTTGAAAAATATCATGGACAGATCGCCTGTGTGATCATTGAGCCCGTTCCTGCGAATAACGGATTGCTTCTTCAGCGTAAAGAATACCTGCAATACCTCAGAGAGATCTGTACACAGGAAGGCACACTTCTTTTGTTTGATGAAGTTATTTCCGGCTTCAGGTTAGGATTTACAGGAGCTTCAGGTTATTACGGGATCAAGCCTGACCTGCTAACCTTCGGAAAGATCATTGGAGGAGGAATGCCTGTAGGAGCCTATGGTGCTTCAAAAGAAATCATGGCAAAGATCTCACCTGACGGGAATGTTTACCAGGCAGGGACCTTATCCGGAAATCCTGTTGCCATGAATGCTGGTAAAGCACAGTTGAATGAATGTCTTAAACCAGATTTTTATACAGGCCTTGAGAAAAAAACAGAAAAGCTCGTGAATGCTGTGAAGAATCATATTGAACAGCATCATTACCCTGCGAACATTATTTCTGTTCATTCGTTGTTCTGGATCTATTTTTCAAAAGATACAATTCGGAAAGCTTCAGACATCGATCCTGCAGGAATGGATCATTTCAGACAGTTCTTTCATTCACTGCTTGGTAAAGGAGTTTACCTCGGACCATCAGGGTATGAAGTTGGATTTGTTTCAGAAGCGCATACGGATGAAGATATCAGGATCACCACTGAAGCATTCTGCTCATCGCTTGACGAAATATTCGGAAAGTAAAAAATTCAGTAAAGGAGCAAGAATCATTGTTCCATCAAGGAGGCCGTAATAATAATATGGATGTGATCTCCATACTTCCCTTTTGATGATAAGGATCGTCAGCAAAGAGGTCAGCGCCATCGAAAAGCCATAATAATTATCCATGCTTACATGGGAAATAAATCCCAGGATAATGATGAGCAAAAGGATCCAGGTTGTGATCCGATACGACTGCTTTACACCAAATACAATTGGTATTGTCTTCAATCCACGTCTTGTATCTGAAACAATATCACGTGCATCGAACGGAATGGTGATGGCCAGAACGAACAGGAACTGGATCAACGCAGGAAGTATTAGTTCGCTGTTCACCATTGCATGATAAGCAGCCGGGAGTAACATGGTTGTCAATACCCATACAATGGCGATGGTCACAACTTTCATATGTGGTATCGCACGCAGTCTCTTAAGCCCTTTCGTTGTAGGGATAACAGGGAAGGTATAAAGCACCGTGATCATACCAGTTGCAAGAAGCCATGGAAAGATCCGGAGAGGCAATTTAAGTATGATGGGAATTGCAGCCATCAGCGAAGCGAAGAACAAAAAGAGGAACAGCTTCTTATTTTCAAACAGCCAGTGATATCTAGGTTCTGAAGGCATTTCTGCATTTCGGACCAATAAGATGAACCGATGGATGTTGTATTCGATCAGCGTGGCAAGAAAGATCAACGCATATAATTCAACCGGTAATTTTGATGAAAGTAAGATGGATGTCTGGAAAACCAGAGCGACCGCGCATAATGCGATAAAGATGTTACTGTAAAGAAGGAACGATATAAAAGCTCTTACAAGCTTCACCGGATCAGGAAGAAAAAGGCACCGACACCAAGCACCACTCCCAGACCGCCGCCCAGCAGGGAATTCTGAACTCTGATGCTTCTGGCAGTGCGTTCATATCCGGCAAGGAAATGATCGTTGGTGAGGTATTTCTCATCAGAAACATTTTTCTTTCTCACCGTAACATATCCGGATGCATTGACGGCAGTGAACACTCCCGGGATGACCGGCGCAAGAATACCAAGTCCGATTGCCGGAGCAGCAGCACCACCTGCGAGGCCAGTTGCGAGACCACCCCAGAAAGCTACAGGGGCTTTGAATCCTTTCAGTGCATCACGTTCACCATATACAAAATAACGCATCTCATCCACTGACAGCATGTTTCCATTTATGGAGTCCTGCTGATAGAAAACGACTTCCTGTCCGGAACCATAGGTAATTGAAAAGATGCGGTACTTATCGATGGAAACTTCACGGTCTTTTTTGATCTCAGGACGGAGGTACTGGATGTTGCTCGAGTTCGTATCGAGGATCGTTGAAAGCTCCTCGCGGCCATTCATAAAAAGTATCCTGTCTTTAAATTCCCTGGACACTTCCTGGGCCGACAGAATGACAGGAAAAAGCAATAAACCGATGAAAAACCTCACGAATGTTGACATTTTAAGCAATTCTAAGTTACAATTTTAGTTATATACTTTGGAGTTTTCTGTATTGAAAGCCTCTTAATTCTTACTATTTTTACGGTCCGAAACCCAACTACCATAATGAACACCAAAAGCTTTGCATCGCGCCATATTGGTCCTGATCAAAAAGAGATCAATCAAATGCTTAAAAAAATCGGCGTTAAATCTGTAGATGAACTGATCGATCAGACAATTCCTCAGGCTATCCGGCTAAAGAAACCTCTTGCTATCGGCAAAGGACTGAGCGAGCATGAATACCTGAAGCAGCTTAAAAAAATTGCAGCAAAGAATAAAGTATATACTTCCTATATAGGACTCGGATATTACAATACGAATGTTCCACCAGTGATCCAGAGAAACATTCTGGAGAATCCGGGCTGGTACACTGCTTATACTCCTTATCAGGCAGAGATCGCACAGGGAAGACTTGAAGCATTGCTGAATTTCCAGACCATGGTCATGGACCTCACCGGAATGGAGATCGCCAATGCATCACTTCTTGATGAAGCTACCGCCGCTGCTGAAGCGATGGCGATGTTCTTCAGCAACAGAAGCCGTGATGCAGTGAAAAGAAACGCGAACAAATTCTTTGTTGATGCTGAAAGCTTTCCACAAACAATTGACGTATTAAAAACACGTGCCCTGCCATTTGGTATTGAGCTCGTGACAGGAGATGCTTTCACCTCAACATTCGACGATAGCTTCTTTGGTGCATTATTGCAATATCCATCAAGAGACGGCTCTGTGAATGATTATTCGAAATTCACCGGGCATGCGCATTCATTAGGAATCGGTGTAGCTGTTGCAGCAGACCTTATGAGTCTGGTGATGCTGAAAAATCCTGGTGAATGGGGTGCCGATGTTGTCTTCGGTAACTCACAGCGTTTTGGAGTGCCACTTGGTTTCGGTGGTCCGCACGCTGCTTTCTTTGCATGTAAAGAAGAATATAAGCGAATCCTTCCGGGAAGAATTATCGGTGTGTCTGTTGATTCATCAGGCAAACAGGCTTTGCGTATGGCGCTTCAGACAAGGGAGCAGCATATCCGCAGAGACAAAGCGACTTCAAACATCTGCACAGCACAGGCACTGCTTGCGATCATGGCGAGCATGTATGCCGTATATCATGGTCCTGATGGACTGAAAGACATTGCAGAGAGAATACATAAAACCGCATGTTCATTCCGTAACTCAGTTAAAGAATTAGGATACAAAGTATCTGAGAATCTTTTCTTTGACACAGTCAGAATCACATCAGAGCATGCAGACAAAATCAATGCACTCGCGCTTTCAAAAATGATCAACCTTCGAGTTGAAGGAAATAACATTTTTGTAAGTATCGATGAGACTACTGGCGTTGATGAAGTAAACAGCCTGGTATCTGTGTTCGCTGAAGCTGCCGGAAAAACGGCCTCTCCGATCACTGAAGACAAAATTGAAGGACAGTCTCAGCTTATCCCTGGAACCAACTTCGAAAGAAAAAGCAGCTACCTGACACATCCGGTATTCAACAGCTACAGGTCTGAATCAGACATGATGCGTTATATCAAGAAGCTTGAGAACAGGGATCTTTCATTAACACATTCGATGATCTCGCTTGGATCATGCACCATGAAGCTGAATGCAGCTGCAGAACTCTATCCTATCACATGGAATGAATTCGCGAACATTCATCCATTTGTTCCTGCAGATCAGACATCAGGCTACAGGGAGATCTTCACCGAGCTTGAAAAAGATCTTTGTGAGATCACCGGTTTTGCAGGCGTAAGCTTTCAGCCAAATTCAGGAGCTCAGGGCGAATATGCCGGACTGCTGGTAATCCAGGCATATCACGCATCAAGAGGAGACAGCCACAGAAATGTTGCACTGATCCCTTCATCAGCACATGGTACAAACCCTGCAAGTGCTGCCATGGCGGGGATGAATATCATTGTGGTGAAATGTGATGACCGTGGAAACATTGACATCACTGACCTGAGAGAAAAAGCAGAGAAGTATAAAGAAAATTTATCGTGCCTCATGGTCACCTACCCTTCTACACATGGCGTGTACGAAGAAGGCATTATGGAGATCACAAAGATCATTCATGATAACGGCGGACAGGTATATATGGACGGTGCAAACATGAATGCACAGGTAGGATTGACAAGTCCGGGCAACATTGGAGCTGACGTATGCCATTTGAATCTGCACAAGACATTCGCCATCCCGCATGGAGGTGGTGGTCCGGGAGTAGGGCCAATCGGAGTTGCGGCACACCTGAAGCCATTCCTTCCAGGACATGCAGTGATTAAAACCGGTGGAGATAAAGCGATCCCGGCAGTTTCAGCAGCACCATGGGGAAGCGCACTGATCCTTCTGATCTCTTATGGCTACATTAAAATGCTTGGAGGAGAAGGAGTGACAAATGCGACCAGGCTGGCGATCATAAATGCGAATTATATTAAGGAGTCACTTAAAGAATCTTATAAAACACTTTACAGCGGATCGAATGGCAGATGTGCACATGAAATGATCCTTGACTGTGCAGAGTTTAAAAGAACAACAGGAATTGAAGTTGGAGATATTGCCAAAAGACTGATGGATTATGGATTCCATGCACCAACAGTATCGTTTCCAGTTCATGACACATTGATGGTTGAGCCTACAGAAAGTGAGTCCAAGCATGAGCTTGACAGGTTCTGTGACGCGATGAAAGCTATACGTAAAGAGATCGACGAGATCGCTTCAGGAGCGGCAGACCGTACAGACAATGTGATCAAGAATGCGCCACACACAGCATCATCTGTAGTGTTAGAATGGAATCATTCATATTCAAGAGAGAAAGCTGTTTATCCACTTGATTGGGTGATGGAGCATAAGTTCTGGCCATCAGTAGGCAGGGTTGACAATGCATTTGGCGACAGAAACCTGATCTGCAGCTGTCCTCCTATTGAAAGCTATGAACCGGAAATGGCAAAGTAATTTGTATGGTACAGACTGTCAGCTGGTTATTTTATTTATTGACCAGGGAACCAGTTCTGACACATCGAATCTTTCAAAAGTTCGATTGTACATTAAAGGATGTTAAAACAGTAATTTTTTTCTGAAATTGATTTTTTACGGAGGAAACCTTTTTGGTTTCCTCTTTTTTTTTTATTTTTAATGAAACACAAACTGAATCCACTTTTAAAATGAAAAAAACTTACTTATTTGCTGCTTTGTTTGGCTTCGCTGCCATGGCAAATGCACAGACTGCTGCCCCTGCCGGGACTCCAACAGTAGGAAAAGGCGGAGTAAAGGTTAGCAAACCAACGCCACACCTTCTGGAGAAGAAAAATTCAGCTAATCGCTCAGTTGGAACATCAAGATGGTATAACTACGGTGAGACCATGGATGCGTACTGGAACCTGAATGCTGGTACAAATTCAATGTTATACGGAAACAACCTGTTCCCTGACACAACAATCCTTGTTGACTACGGAACAAGCGGGTATTCTGGTCCATGGATCCACAACCTGGGCGATGTTCTTGATGTAAGCTCAGCTTATTTCAATGATGCTTCTATCCACCCGGGTGAACTTTTCCTGAACAACACGACTCCTTACCGTGTTGACTCAGTTGGCATCCTTTTCATTTATGACAGAGCGATGTCAAACCCGGCTATCGTTGATACACTGATCATTGAAGTTGGTGTTAACGGTAACAACACTGTACAGCCAACGTATTCATTTGGTTCTACTTCACAGGTTTCTATCAACCTTGGAACTGACACTACAATGTTCAAGGCGATCAAGTACACTCAGGCTTCAAACTCAATGAACTACACTGGCAAGAAGGTTTACAAGATCGCTCTTGATGAAGCTTTCTATGCTGACAGTACTGCTGATGGTCTTCACTATGCTGAAGTTTCAACTGCTGACCTTCCAAACGTTCAGGCTGGTAAGGTAGTTACTATGAGTGCACGTTTCAAGCCAGGTTACACTTGGATCGCTAACTACGATACACTTGAAAACAAGAACAGCATGTTCTTCCTTACTTACAAGGAGCAGGATCAGGCATTCCCTCTTTACACAAAGAGAGATTACAATGCTTCATACATTATCCCTCAGGATGTAAGATACAATGCTGCTGGTACATGGAATGGTCTTTTCATCCCATCGTTCGCTTACATGGGTGGAGCAACTGCTACATATTCTTATGAGCACCACTTATTCTACTACAAAGTGAATTCTGTTCTTATCGGTGTTAACAATACTGCTGATAACAACACCACTCTTCACCAGAATGAGCCAAACCCATTCAGCAAGACAACCACTATCCGTTACACTCTTGATAAGTCAGAAAACGTTTCCCTATCGATCATCGATGTTACCGGACGCGTTGTTAAGACGATCACTGAATCTAACGTAGGTGCAGGTAACCATTCACTGGTTATTGATGGATCTGAATTCAACAAAGGAGTTTACTTCTACACACTTAAGACAGGTGGAAAATCATTCACTAAGAGAATGGTTATCGCTGACTAATCAGTTGTAATTCTTTTAAAAGGCCCTGGAGTATCTACTTCAGGGCTTTTTTTTTGTCATGACTGAATCTAATGAAGAAAAAAGAATTCCGAATGTCATCGAACTGATTCGACAACATAACACACTATCTGGAAATTCTGCAAGGAAATAAAGAAGATTAGAATTATAAATTCAGATGATCAGCTTGTACGGTGTTGCTGAGTGATCAATAAAAGCGCTCTTACCCCTATTGTCCGGCAAGCAGGCGCTGCAGGAACTTTGAAGCATACACGAAATCCCGCAGCCTTTTGTCTTCAGGATGCAGAATATCTTCCTTGCTTCCCTTCCATACATTCTCACCTTTATAGATAAAGAACACATGCTCCCCGATCTCAAGCACTGAGTTCATATCATGCGTAATCACAATCGTGGTCATATTGAATTCATGTGTGATCTCACTGATCAGTTCATCGATAAGGATCGAGGTATGAGGATCAAGCCCACTGTTAGGCTCATCACAAAAAAGATACTTTGGATTTAATGCGATCGCACGTGCGATGGCCACACGTTTTTTCATACCTCCGCTGATCTCCGAAGGATAAAGCTTATGCGCATTAGGCAGGTTTACTTTCTGCAGACAGAAATTTGCACGTTCGCGACGTTCTTCCAGAGACATGTCAGTGAACATCATCAAAGGAAACATCACATTTTCCTCGACCGTCTGAGAATCGAACAACGCCCCTCCCTGGAACAGCATACCGATCTCCTTGCGGATGTCTTTTCGTTCCTTTTCACTCATCAGGAGAAAGTTCCTGCCATCATAGATCACTTCACCTGATTCCGGGGTGATCAATCCTACCATGGTTTTGATCAGCACCGTCTTACCCGAACCACTTTCACCAATGATCAGGTTGGTTTTTCCTCTCTCGAAGTTGATTGATATATCCTTCAGGACATGGCGTTGACCAAATGACTTGTTGATGTTCCGGATCTCTATCACGCCAGAAGGATTTGTGTGATAAGTACATTAAACAACAGGATGACCAGGCTGCTATAAACAACCGCCCTGGTGCTGGATTTACCTACTTCCAGGGCGCCACCTTCTGTGTAATATCCGTGATATGAACTTACAGATGTTATGATAAATGCGAAAACAATCGTCTTAACCAGTGCATAGGAAATGTTGAACGCTTTAAACTGGTATTGGATCCCGTAGATGTATTCATGTGCAGTTACCGCTTTAGTGAATACACCTGCTACGAAGCCACCTGTCATACCGAGAAACATGCTGACAATGATCAGCAGAGGATTAATAAGCACTGCAGCAAGAAGCTTCGGGAGGATAAGGTGATTCTTAGAATTGATGCCCATGATCTCGAGCGCATCGATCTGTTCAGTGACCCTCATTGTTCCAATTTCGGAAGCGATGCTGGAACCGACCTTTCCGGCAAGGATAAGGCTGACAATGGTTGGAGAAAATTCAAGGATGATTGAATCACGGGTCGCAACACCAACCGCATACAGCGGGATCCATGGGCTTTCAAAACCGAAAGCAGACTGGATTGTGATCACAGCGCCCATGAACAGGGAGATGATGGATACGATACCTAGAGAACCTATACCAAGACTTTCCATCTCGGCAAAGAGCTGGTTCCTGAACACACGGCCTTTTTCAGGTTTACTGAAAGACTGGGAGATCAGCAGTGCATACCTGCCTATGTGATAGAAAATGTTCACCGTGACTTTTCCGTAAAATTAATATAATTCACTATAGAAATGCTTACACTGGCAAGCTTTTGGAAATATGTTAAACAAGTTTTCAAAGTGGGTTGAAAATATAAATTAATCGAGAGAGAGATGAAAACACCAGTTATTGCCACAGCACTTTTAGCAATCATGTTTGCAGGCTGTTCTAAAGATGAAACAGCCGACCTTAATCCAGCTACCAGCGATCCGCAGGAAGTTGTTAGACGTCCATACACCGACAATACACTCGTTGGAACCTACACCGTGCTTAAATACACGATTGATGGCCAGGATGCTTACAATGAACTGAAGGATCTTAAGCTTTATGTGTACAAATCAGGCTTGTGTGAAACCGTTGTTATGAATGAACATGAGAAAGGTACTTACAAGTATGACCCGACATCACACATCGTGGATTTTGAAATTTCAGGTAACTCACAGACTAATATTCTTGCATCAAGAGAATGGAATCTGTCGAGGAGAGACAACAGGCAGGTGAGTTTATTTTCCGATGAGGGGAATATCCGCATTGTCTTCTACCTTAATTATCCTGTCAAGGCAAGTCCACTTTAATGTAAATCGGATCTTGTTATTGGAAGAAGGCCTCACCGGGCCTTTTTTTATGCAGCTTTCCTACCCTTTTTCTCGCAGGCCAGCTTCATTTCCTGAAGGTTCTTTTCAATGAAGCTTCCAAAGCGGGCATCAAGCATAAGTCCATAATATCTTGAAACAGGATTCATTCCCAGGTCAACAAGCATGGTGCTTTTCACTTTTACAGAATCCTTTGCAGATTGAAGATTATAGGTAATGTAAGCCTTATAATCTCTTCCAACAGAAGTCACGGTATAAAGAGAATCGGGGGAATTCCGAAGGATCTTTATATCTCTGATCCCGATATCCCGTTCATTCTTCCCTGTATAGTCCTTTATCATCTTCAGGTGGTCGATAACCTGTTCAGAAGAGGCACCCACCGTTGTTTCTGCACTTAACCGAACCTGTCCAGGCAAAAAGAATCCAATAAGGAGCATAAGAAAACCTACCATCATAATAAACCCTACTAAATTCTTAATCAACCTCATCGACCGTTTTTTGCCTTTCAACCAAATATAACTAAATAGGCTTCCTTACATTTTGGTAATTTTGGTAAAATATGCTAATTACATGATCAGATCTTTCCTTCTTCTATGCTTCATCATTGTAAATGCGGTTTGCTATTCACAGCCAGCTTATGTGTTTCATGAAAGGGGACTCGAGAAGTTCAACAATGGTGATTATGCCGGAGCGCTTAAAGATTTTGAAACTGCTTTGCAGAAGGATAAAAATGATTTCGAATCTTACTATGACCGCGGAAGAACGCAGGAAGCCCTCGGGAAACCGGATCTCGCACTTACCGATTATGCCAGCAGCATTAAAGCCAATCCTGATTACCCGCATGCTTACTTCAGCAGAGCGAACCTTCTTTCAAAAAAAAACGAGGAGGATGCCGCGATAAAAGATCTTACCAGAGTCATCAGCCTTCAGCCTTCCTATGCTCCTGCCTTTGTAGCGAGGGGTGTACTATACAGAAAGAAAAAACAGAATGACAATGCCCTGGCTGATCTTAATAAAGCAGCAGGGCTGAAGAGTAAAGATGCTGACCTGTTTATCACCCGGGCATCCATCCTTCATGAAAAAGGGATGATCAAAGAAGCACTGACAGACCTGAATGCGGCGATCATATCAATCCCAGGGAAACATGAATTGTATGCAAAACGGGCAAGCATCTATATTGGCCAGAATGATTGTAAATCAGCGATTGCTGACTTATCCAAGGCTATCGAACTCAGAGGAGGAACGGAAGATGTTTTCAGTAAAAGAGCAGCCTGCTATGCTAATACAGGGAGCCACGAAGCATCCATCAAAGATTACAGTCATCTTTTGGATGTACTGAAGATCAAAAACGCTGATTATTACCTGAACAGGGCAATGCAGTACAGGTTGAAAGGAGATGCTCCAAATGCACTCAAAGACCTGACGAAATACCTTGGAATTAAACGGGATGATCCCAAAGCTCTGGTTGAACGTGGGATCATATATTCTACACAGGGAAAATCAAAACATCCACTGGCAGCAACAGATTTCAGAAAGGCCCTGGAACTTGATAAAAATCTTGCTGAGCCACACTTTTATCTTGGGAAGATGGATTTTGATGCTGCTAAATATGAAACAGCCGTTGAACATCTTGGAAACTACCTCAAAATAAAAGAGGATGTTGAAGGTTATTATCTGAGAAGCAAAGCGCATTATAAGCTTAATCACAAAAAGGAAATGTGTGCCGATCTTTCAAAGGCTGCACAGGGTGGCCATAAAGAAGCCAAAAAAGACTTTCCGGTGATGTGCCCTAACTAGTTGTAAATTAATCGAACTGAGCGTTGAACTATCTGGCTCACATATTTTTATCAGGTGACAACAATGATATACTGCTGGGAAATTTCATTGCAGATTCAGTGAAAGGAAAGCAGTATGAAAATTATTCAGGTGATGTGAGGTTAGGGATCTGGCTTCACAGGTTCATTGATGATTTCACAGACAAGCATCCAATTGTAAGGTTGTCAACGGCGAGGCTCAGAACCAACTTTGGCAAGTTTGCACCCGTAGTTGCCGATGTTTTTTACGATCATTTCCTGGCAGCCAACTGGAACAGGTTTCACTCATCTCCACTGGAAGAGTATTGCCAAAGGATCTATTTCTACCTTGAGCGCATGAAGCCTGAAATGCCTAAAGAAACCCAGATCATGCTTCCTTACATGATCCAGTACAACTGGTTGCTGAACTATGCCCATGCTGAAGGTGTGAACAGGGCCTTGCAGGGATTGTCGCGCAGAACGGTGAGCGGTTCGGGCATGGAGCATGGCATGGATGAACTGATAAAAAACTATGATGCCTACCAGCAGGAATTTCTTGATTTCTTTCCGCTGCTGATCACTGAAGCTGAGCAATTTATCATCAGGTCAAGGAATATTAACAAGTGACATTGAATTACTTTTTCTGAAGGAAGGCCTCATAACCAACTTCATGTCGTAACTTAGGAATACATGGCCAGTGTTACGATCAAAGGGGAAGGAACCTACAAGCTGCTGATTATCCTGTCAGCTGCACTCTTTTTTTCCGCATGTCATTCTTCAAAAAAAACAGCCTCCTCAAAGCCTGAGAAAGAAGTAAAAGAAGCTCCCAGGGTTTCGAGAAAGGAACGGGAGAACAAAGTGGAGATCGCCATAAAAACGGCTTACACTTTTTCTGGAACTCCCTACAGGATCGGCGGAATGGACAAAAAAGGGATCGATTGCTCTGGGCTTATAAAAGTGTCTTATAAGAATGCAGGGATCGATCTGCCAAGAACGACTTCTGAACTCTGCAACATTGGCAATACTGTAAAATCTGCGCATGTTGAAAAAGGAGACCTGCTGTTCTTTGCGACGAACAAAAAGAAATCAGGACAGATCAACCATGTGGGCATCGTTACAAAAGTTGAAAAGGATGATGACATCGTGTTCATCCATGCCAGCCTTCGCAAAGGTGTGATGGAAAACCGGCTGAGCGACAAATATTATAAAGAGACGTTTGTCAAGGCTATCAGGCCATTTTAAGATTTTTTTATCTTTGGTAACCTACGTATGAAGGTGCCAGCGTCTTTTCTTAAAGTTTTATTCTTCATCATTTCTTTTGGTACTGCAGCTGAATGCTTTGGTCTGTCAGAAAAAGACACACTTTCCACATCAAATTCAGAAAAGCAGCTCATTCCAAATGAATCTGAAATCATCCGTCTGATTGACTCGATCATGGATATGCAGTCGGTGCCGGTGTCAGCACTGAATGAGGTACTTGACAGGATCAAAGAAACTTCTGACAGGGAGCATGGCATTCCCGGAGCTGAATACTATTCCGGGTGGGATGAGAACAACCTGTTTCCTGCAGATGCAGCGGAACGCCAGTTCACTCTGGAAAAGATCCGGCTGACAGGAAACAGGCAGGGGGATTTTTATTATCCGGTTCCAGGCAAGATCAATTCACCTTTCGGCTGGCGGGAAAATCGCATGCACAAGGGAACGGATCTAAATCTTGCGAAAGGGGATCCTGTTCATGCTTCATTTGACGGGGTAGTGAGAATTGCCAAAAAACACGGCGGATATGGTAATGTAGTCATCATCAGGCATTATAACGGACTTGAAACACTGTATGCACATCTGTCGAAGTTCAGGGTCAGGCCCGGGCAAACTGTATTGTCGGGCCAGGTCATAGGATTAGGTGGCAGCACCGGCAAATCAACAGGAGCACATTTGCATTACGAAATACGTTTTAAGGGAAATGCGATCGATCCGCGTAGCATCATTAACTTCCATGACCAGAACCTGGTATGTGATGAAGTGATCATTAAGAACAAGGGGGAATTTTGTGGAGCGTATCCGGCAAAGATCGTCGTGTACACCATTGCTGAAGGAGATACCTTGTCGCAGATCGCAAAAAGATACCATGTACCCGTTTCTAAACTAAAGGCACTCAACGGCATTTCACATCCTTCTCATGTGAAGCCAGGCCAAAAGATCAGAATAAGCTAGGCAGCCTTACCCAGCTTTTTCAGGCAAAGATTAAAAGCTTCCCGCATTCCTTCATACTGAACCTCTTTCGAGAAGTGATGATCATTTTTGGCTTTCTCGATGATCCGGTTTGATGTCTCCACCTGCTCTCTCAGCCATCGCATGAGTTCTTGTAAATCTTCAGGTCTCATATCGGGGGTTATTGAGTTACTCTTGTTAGCCTTACGTTCATTCGTTCCTCTTTACTGATCATTGAATGATACGTTCCTATTACATCATCTACATACCTTGCTGTTACAGAGCCATATGAAAACCCATGCTTCACAACCTCATCACAAAAAACGGATGGATCTTCTTTTTTGATCATCCATTCCTTCACGTTACCTTCCCACAACTCAGGATTGGCGCCATATTTCATTGCAAGGTTTCTTGCATCCAGGACATGCCCTGGACCCGTGTTGTACGACGCTATGATAAAAAAAGTTCTTTCCTGAGGGTTTTTTACGTACTTCTTCCAGAAATTATCTAATTCTGAGAGATATAAAATTCCGGCCCTGATGTGTTCTGCAGGGGTTCCTGTAGATGAAGTACCGAATTTTGCAGCTGTTTCCGGCATGAGCTGCATGATCCCTGTTGCCCCTGCCCAGGATTTAACAAAGTGATTCCCACCCGACTCTGAATTGATCAATGAAAGGATCAACCTGTGGTCCCATCCATACTGACGACTATAAAGCCTGATCATTTGTGCCAGTGAACCAGGCAGTGAACCAAGTCCATGCTTTCTGAGATCCTTCACCATGGCTCCTTCGTAATACTTCCTGTAAAGTGTTTTGATCTTTTTCTGGGTATCCTCCTGAGCAAGCCACTCATTGAGCTTTTTACGCAGCTTCGGTGTACCCTTATTAAGTCCCCAGCCAATCTTCTGCTTCAGACTTACTGCTGTCTGAATATCAAGATCCCGGAAATAAAGCGAATTCAGCTGGGCTATATGCTCATCGGCGATGGTCATCTCAATATCCCCTTTGGCAACCATTTCAATAAGCTTTTCAGTGGTATAGTTGCCAGGAGCCGAAAGAATTTTTACCCGGGTACCCGTTTCATCCACCAGGCTTTGAAGCCGTGAATAAAACGATGAGTTTCTTCTCACGGTAATTGTCTTCCCTTTAAGAGCAAAGATGTCTTTCACGAGCGATGCACTGACAGCCTGCTTCGGCATCTTTTCCCAGCCACTGGGTTTATGCTGTACAAGCACCTGCCTCGTGTACATATAAGGTTCACTGAAATCAAGAAGCTGCTGACGTTCATTCGTTATCGTGAGCCCGAGCGCCGCGATATCCGCTTTGCCATGAGATAGAAAATGCATGATGCTGTCCAGGTCATTCACTTTGACCAGTGAAAGCTTAACTCCCAGAGAGGATGCGAAATCATTCATCAGCTCATATTCAAAGCCAATCAACTTTCCATCATGCTCCATATATCCTGAGGAGCTGTTCTCCATAAGAACACGAAGTCTTCCCGAGGCGATCACCTGCGGAAGGTCGTAACGGTCAAACACAACCTGCTCTTCGCTGCCAGCACATCCGGCCAGGAAAATCGAGAATAAAATACCTGCTGCGATCTTGTTTACCATAGTAGAAAAGAACAGTCGTAATAATATTATACGACCTTTTAGTTATTTTGTTAACCATGAACGACAGCATACTCAGGGAAATACTGAGAACCAGGCTTTCAGAAAATCTTCCCGGTGAATCCATACAGTTACTTATGGCACCGGATTTCAGGCACCCACTGAGTTTTTACCAACAGGAAATTGCTTCAGCAAAAATCGCCGCAGTTATGATCCTGCTTTTCCGGGATTCGAACGGAGACTTGTCCACAGTACTCATAAAGCGCAGGGAATCAGGTGTTCATGGTGCCCAGATCGCATTGCCTGGCGGGAAAATGGAAGAATCCGACGCCGATCTTTACTTCACCGCTATCCGTGAAACCCACGAGGAAATTGGTGTGCACCCGCAACAGATCGAACTGATCGGCAAGCTGAGTCCCTTATACATACCTCCAAGCCGTTTTTACGTTACGCCTGTTGTTGGATGGCTCCATGGTGAACCGGAGTTTACGATTGCCGAAGCAGAGATCAGCCAGATCACCATATTGCCGGTAAAGACACTGCTTGATGAATCGATCAAATTTGTTGACACCTTTCACACCCATACGGGTATTCCTACCACAGCACCGGCATACAGACTGGAATTAGGATCGATGTGGGGAGCTACCGCGATGATCTTCTCTGAATTTTGCGAGGTGTACCGCGATTTGCACTGAAGGGCATTTCAATTTAGTAATTTCGCCGGATGAAGCTACTTCTCTCTTACCTGAGGAACTACTGGAAGCTGATGACACTCGCGCTATTCCTTGCTGCGGTGAACCAGATCTTCTCGCTGTTAGACCCCTGGATCTTCCGCAAGATCATTGATGATTACGTTACAAAATTCCAAACCAAGACACTTGAAGAATTCTTTTACGGAGCAGGCAGCCTGATCCTTGCGGCCCTCGGTGTAGCAATGGTGAGCAGGATCGCTAAAAACTTCCAGGATTACTATGTGAATGTGATCACTCAGAAAGTGGGTGCACAGATATACAGCGATGGACTCCGTCATTCCCTTCGTTTACCCTATTCAGTTTTTGAAGATCAGCGAAGCGGCGAAACATTAGGCAAGCTTCAAAAGGTACGTTCAGATGTGGAGAAAATGATCTCCGCTTTTGTGAATATCCTCTTTACCTCGCTGGTGGGAATCACGTTCGTTATGATCTACGCGATCAATGTTTACTGGCTTATCGCACCGATCTATTTCCTCACGATTCCTCTTCTTGGGATATTAAGCTCTGTCCTCAGCAAAAAGATCAAGGTCATTCAAAAGAAGATCGTGGCTGAAACAACTGCACTGGCAGGATCAACAACAGAATCACTGCGTAACATCGAACTTGTAAAAAGTCTTGGTCTTGCATCACAGGAAGTCAACAGACTCAACTCCACCACAGAAAAGATCCTCAAGCTTGAGCTGAAAAAAGTGAAGTACATCCGAAGCCTGAGCTTTGTACAGGGAACCTGCGTAAACCTCTTAAGGAACACGATTCTCTTTATCATGCTTTACCTGATCTACTCCCAGAAGATCACTGTGGGCGAATTCTTCTCTCTATTTATTTACTCGTTTTTCATCTTCGGTCCATTGCAGGAGCTTGGTAACATCATCAATATTTACAGAGAAACAGAAGTGTCACTTGCAAACCTTGATGAGATCCTGAAGACACCTGTTGAACCGAAACCAAACAACCCGGTTCCAATCGGGAACATCACAGACCTGGAGTTTCACAATGTTGTTTTCAGGCATCAGTCGGCAACAACAAACGCGCTTAACGGGATCAATTTTTCAACAAAGACAGGAGAGACCATTGCCTTCGTAGGGCCTTCAGGATCAGGAAAGACAACACTTGTCAAACTGCTCGTTGGTTTATACAGGCCACTGGATGGAAAGATCCTGTACAACAATGTTGAAGGATCGCACATTGACTTCGACCAGATGAGAGAACAGATAGGCTTTGTAAGCCAGGACACACAGCTGTTTTCAGGAACGATCAGAGAGAACCTGACCTTCGTTTATCCTGATGCGACAGATGAAGAATGTTTGAGAGCCCTGAAGCAGGCTGCCTGTGATTCGCTTCTTGCACGTGCTGAGAAAGGCCTTGATACTGTCATCGGTGAAGGTGGTGTCAAAGTGTCGGGAGGAGAAAAGCAGCGACTATCCATTGCCAGGGCACTGCTCAGAAAGCCTGCGCTGCTTGTATTCGATGAAGCAACATCTGCGCTTGATTCCATTACAGAAGAAGAGATCAGCAAAACAATACGATCTATTTCCGCGCGAAAAGATCATCTCACTGTGCTGATCGCGCACCGGCTTTCAACGATCATGCATGCTGACCGTATCATCGTACTTGAAAAAGGCACCATTGTTGAATCAGGTGCACACACTGACCTGCTGGCACAGAAAGGACTTTATTACGCCATGTGGAGACAGCAGATCGGGGAACGTGAAACTTCTCCGGCAAGGTCGGCATCAGCAATCAAATGAAGCTTTATCTTACGATAGTACTCTTCTTTTTTACTACACTCGCTGCATCGGGTGCACCACGTATTTATAAAGGATACGAGGCCCTGCATGAATACAATTACTTCCTCGCCAGAAAGATCTTTTATAAATCTCTGGAGAAGTATCCTGTCGCTGCGAGTTACGGACTCGCAACGATCTATGAAAGAAACGACAATCCCTTTCATAATCTTGATTCAGCTTATCGGCACATCAGGAACAGCCTTCATGCGCTGAAGCATACCTCGAAGAAAGAGAAGAAAGTGATGTGTAAGTTCTTTATTGACTCACTCAAACTTGACAGCCTTAAACACAGTGTTGAACAGAAAGCATACAGGCTTGCTGAACAAAAAAACACTCCTTTGGCCTTTGAAGATTACATTCAGAAATTCCCTCAATCAGCTTACTTCAAAAAAGCGATTAAGAAACGGGATGAGCTTGCATTTGACTATGCGTTGAACCGTGACACAAAAGAAGCTTACCTGGAGTTCATGAAGTCATACCCGAATTCACATTTAATAAAAAGCGCATCACACAAATATGAAGAGACACTTTTCAGAGAAGTGAGCTTTAAAGGCAACATTGAAGCGTATCACAAATTCATGCTCGAACATCCGGAAAGTCGCTACAGGAAAGCAGCTGAGGATTCCATCTATTACATGATGACACGATCGAACACGGAAAAAGCATACCTGGATTTCATTCGTAAATACCCGTCAAACAAAAACATTCACGCAGCATGGCAAAACCTGTATGCCATGGAAACAGCCGACTTCAAACCTGAATCGATCATCGCGTTCCGAAAGAAGTATCCGGAATACCCTGATCAGAAACAGCTACAGAAAGACCTTGAACTTTCGGAAACCGCATTGCTGAAATTTGAGCAGAACGGTAAATGGGGGTTTATTGATTACACAGGACAGGTGATCATACCTGCGTCTTTTACATCAGTTGAGGAATTTTCAGAAGGCCTTGCTCCTGCAGAAATGAACGGCAAATATGGATTCATCAATAAAACAGGTAAAACAGTGATCCCGTTCACATATGATGACATTGAACCTTTCGACTCAGGGTTTGCTGTTGTGCGGAAAAAAGAATTGTACGGATTGCTGAATAAAGCCGGAAAGCTGGTATTGCCAACGATTTACGAAGAGATTGAAAATTTCTCGGAAGGCCTCGCAGCAGTAAAAAAGAACAATAAATATGGGTATGTGAATTCTGCGGGAGATGTGGTGATTGAATTCTTCTTTGATAATGCACGAAGCTTTCATGAAGGACGTGCGCTTGTTGAACAGAAAGATTTGCAGGGTTATGTGAACAAGAATGGTGTTGTCGTGATCCCTTGCCAGTTCGAGTGGGCAGAAGATTTTCAGAATGGGATCGCGCGGGTTCAGATGAAAGACATGTATGGATTGATCGATCGCAAAGGAGAGTTTCTACAGCCTCCCGTGTATGAAAAGATCAGCAGCCTCAATGAAGGATACTTCCAGGTGATCAGAGATGGCAAGACGGGCTTTGTGAATGAAAAAGGTGTTCTGGTGATCCCTGTCGACCATGAGATCAGTTCCGATCTTGAAAATCCTGAAGGGTTTCATGAAGGTTATGCGAAGATTGAAGTGGAAGGTAAACCTGCATATATTGATACATCAAATAAGGTTGTCAGGCTGAAAGAATACCAGGCTGCACGAAGCTTTCATGAAGGGCTTGCAGCCGTGAGAAAGAACGGACGGTGGGGATATATTGACAAATCATTCAAACTGACCATACCTGCCATGTATGAAGAGGCATCCGATTTTTCCCATGATCGTGCACGTATAGTGAAAGGTGGAAAAACAGGCTTTATCGACCGAAAGGGTAAAGTCGTGATCAAGCCTGAATATGATGATGCAGGTAATTTCTTCAGGGGTGTTTGCATTGTGGAAGAAGAAGGAAGCTACGGGCTAATTGATCTGAATGGAATACTGATCCTTCCGCTCGATTATGATGAGATCAGCTATACCTCAGCGAATGATATCATCGAGATCTCACGAGGTGATAAGACAGCCTATTTCAGGATTTCTGAAAAGAAGTTCATCTGGATTCCAGAAGGATTTACGCCATAAAAAAGAAGGGAAGCATAAAAACGCTCCCCTTCTCATCAAATTTATGTATTGATGATTTTAGCCGGCCTTTCGGTACTCGGCTTCATCATGATCATCACTGTCATTGCTGCGATCGGTTTTCTTCGCGATCTCTTCGACTCTGACAATAAAGTCTGAAAGTCGTCTCCCCGCATATGTACCATACGCATCAGATAGTGTTCCCTTCACTCCGTCAACAGTTTCGATCACATACAGGATACTCATATCCGCTGGATCACTTTCACCTTCAAACCTATAGAAATTCACGATCTTAATTTCGTCGGGCTTATAAACCCGATCAGTTTCTGTAGATTTCAAGCCCTCGTCCAGGATCATAAAATCCTTTTTGTAACCATGCTTTTTTAAGGCATTCATACACTGTGACAGGGTTTTCAGATCATGACTCTCCAATTTCAGTTCTTTTCCCATTGGCGACAGTTTTTGGGTTCAGGTATATAGGTGGAAGAATTATGCCAAGCCGTACTTTTTGCAGGCTATAAATCAGGTCGCCAATCAGTAAAAATCCGTCGTTAAAGCTGGGTATTCAACCGATGTATTTTCACGATTTCTACTTAAAAAATATACATGCAGGAAGGTGGTATTAATTACCCGCTGATTGGGTAAAATCAATCCTCTCTTTCCAGTGTATATTCAAACGAAGAACTCGAAAGATCCGCTTTCATCAGCTTTCCATTCCGGTAATGATATACGTTGGGTGTTTCATTCACATAAGCATTGTAAACATGATCACCCATTGAAGCCACTTTCACCATCTCCGCATGATTTTCTGAGAGCGCATGCCGCCTTGTTAACTGAGGTTCAATGAAGTACATCTTAACCAGACTAAAATCAACAGGCATCGGCAATCTCCCAGCTTTAGTCCGTTTGTAGCTTCTTACATCATATTCATAATGATCCCCTTTCCAGCGTATCCACGAAACATAGTTGCCTTTTGATGAGCGCGTTTCCATGTCGGCCTTAAAAAGTTTATTGCGGTCATACACGCATTTAAGCGAAAAATTCACCCAGACTTTCGTTCCCATCCACATGCTGCTATTGCTCGCTAGCGAATAAAACACATGCGAACCTTCATGAGTAGAAGTCGCAGTTAATGTCCCGATTTTAATTCCTGCCTTTCTTATCGAAAAAACATTGACCTGTCGTGAAATGACTGAAAAACCACCGAACAGAAGTATAACGAACATCAGAGAGCATACCCTCAAAAAACACCAGACCAATCTCATCTCTCAAAAATTAACAGCTTATATGGCATAATAATTAGCCTATCCTGATAAAAAATCAAGCCAATGAAACAATTCCTGATGTTCGCTTTTGCATTTCTAACCTTAACAGCATGCAATGAAGCAGTGCGGGATGATCAAAACGTTGAAGACCGCGATACCACATTAGAGTCCTCACCTGCAACCCAGGATGACAGGTCAGAAAGAGACCGTGACATGGACGATTTTCGTGAATCTTCAAAAAGAAAGATCGACGAGCTTGACCAGCGCATAGATTCTCTCGAAGTAAAGTGGAAGCAGGAACGTTCAGAAAGCCGTGAAACCTATGAAGCCAGACGCGACAAGATGAAGCGGAAAAGCAAACAGCTTCGTACACGTCTTGATTCAACCATGGATCATTCAGATGAAAAATGGGATGAGTTTAAGAAAGAAGTTGATCGTGACCTCGACGACCTTGGGAAACGCATCGATGGCTTTTTTGAGAAGGATGATAAAAAGTAAGCCCGCGACGGCTTAGGATCTTCCATTCCTGCGAAAAACTTGTTTATTACTTCTTCCGGCCTTCCCTCATTATTCCATGCCTCATTGCTATTTTTGCAGCATGGAATTAAAAAATGATCTGATTCTGAGAGCTGCCCGGGGCGAAAATGTAGAGCGTACACCCGTATGGCTGATGCGCCAGGCTGGCAGGATCCTGAAGGAATACCGGGCAGTGAGAGAACAGGCAGGTGGCTTCATTGAAATGGTTGAGCATCCTGAACTGGCCTGTGAAGTGACAATCCAGCCTGTTGACATCCTGGGTGTTGATGCAGCAATCATTTTCTCTGATATCCTGGTGATCCCTAAAGCAATGGGATTGCCTTACAAGATCGAGGAAAAGAAAGGCCCCTGGTTTGAAAAAACCGTTAGAAATAAAAAAGAGCTGGAACAGATAAGGATCGCCAATCCTCAGGAGCTTTCCTATGTCACTGATGCCATTCGCCTGACTAAAAAAGAACTCAATGGCAGAGTTCCTCTGATTGGTTTTGCCGGAGCACCCTGGACGATCTTTTCCTACATGACCGAAGGGAAAGGTTCCAAGACATTCACCGTTCCACGTTCACTGTTATACAGCGATCCTGAATTCAGCCATGAGCTCCTGAACAGGATCACTCAGTCAACCATAGGATACCTGAAAGCACAGATCGATGCAGGTGCCGACATGCTTCAGATCTTCGACAGCTGGGCTGGAATTCTGGGACCAGAACAGTACTCCACGTTCTCATTGAAATACATTTCCGATATCTGCGAAGCAATCCATGCGTATTCTCCGAAAACACCAGTGACTGTGTTTCCCAAAGGAGCTTTTTTCGCACTTGAAGAGCTAGGCAAACTAAATTGCAGAACCATTGGTCTCGACTGGAACATGAGGATCGAAGAGTCCCGCGTAAAAGTTGGAAACGATAAAACATTGCAGGGAAATCTCGACCCTTGTGTATTGTTCGCTGATCGTTCAACCATCAAATCAGAAACTGAAAAAATGCTGCGCTCCTTCGGAAACTTAAAGCACATCGCAAACCTTGGCCACGGTGTATATCCTGAAACAAATGCCGATGATGTGAAGTTCTTCGTTGACACCGTTAAAAATTTCCGCTTCTGATGGCAGAAAAGAACAACAGGAAAGTGATCAATGCCTGGGCCATGTATGACTGGGCGAATTCATCCTATCCTCTTGTGATCACCACTGCGATCTTTCCCATCTTTTTTGACAACGTTACATCCACTACTCTACCCGATGGAACAAGGTCTGACCTTGTGCAGGCATTCGGAACGACATTCAGGAACTCAGAGCTGTTTGCCTATGTAAGCGCCTTATCGTTCCTCATCATTGCATTCACATCTCCGATGCTTTCAGGGATTGCAGATTACAGTGGAGCCAAGAAGAAATTCCTGATGTTCTTTTGCATCCTGGGAGCAGTATCCTGCGGCTCATTGTTTTTTTTTAATGCGGATAACCTTGGATTAAGTATGCTGAGCGTGCTTTTCGCAAGCATTGGCTATTGGGGAAGCATTGTGTTCTATAACGCATTTCTTCCTGAGATCTCGAAGCCGGAAGATCATGACCGCGTTTCTGCGAAAGGATTTGCATTGGGGTATTTAGGAAGCTCGCTGCTGCTGATCCTCTGCCTGATCATGATAAAAAATCCATCGTACCTCGGACTCTCTTCTGACCAGGAAGTGATGGGCTACTCCGCGACAGGTTTTGTAACACGGCTTTCATTCATACTCGTTGCCATCTGGTGGATCGGCTTTGCACAGCTTGCTTTCCGAAGATTGCCAGGTAATCTGTATAACCGCAAGCCATCAGGAAACATCCTTTTGAAAGGATTCAGAGAGATCAGGAAAGTATGGGAAGAACTGAAAGAACAACCAAGGCTGAAAAGATACCTCATCGCATTTTTCTTTTATTCCATGGGTGTTCAGACGGTCATGCTGATGGCTGTGCTCTTTGCGAAAAAGGAAGTTGCAGGGATGAAAGATTCTGACCTCATAGTAAGTGTGCTGCTGATCCAGTTTATCGGCATCGCAGGTTCTTATCTCTTTTCGTTCGTTTCATCCAAATTCGGTAATATCATCACACTCTGTATTGCGAATGCTATATGGATCCTGCTTTGCATCGGAGTTTACCAATTTGTTTATGCGCCACAGGGATTCTACATCGCAGCAGCAACAGTGGGTTTGATCATGGGCGGAATACAGGCCTTGTCGCGCTCAACGTATTCCAAGCTGCTTCCTGAAACAATTGATCATGCATCATACTTTAGTTTTTATGATGTGTGTGAAAAGCTTGGGATTGTGATCGGCACCTTCTCTTTTGGTTATATTGAAGGATTTACCGGAAGCATGCGTAACTCAATTTTAGCGCTCATCACATTCTTTGTGATTGGCTTTATCCTCTTGTTAACTGTTCCTAAAAACCAGCGTCTTCAGGCGCCTGCATTGTCATGATCGTTGATATTTTCATTCCCTGCTACATTGATCAGCTTTATCCTGAAACAGCCTCCAACATGATCAAGGTGCTGGAAAAAGTGGGATGCGCTGTGAATTATAATCCAGAGCAAACCTGCTGCGGACAGCCTGCTTTTAACGCCGGATATTGGGATGATGCAAAAGAAGTCGGTGAGAAGTTCATCAAGGAATTCCTGAATGACAGGTATATCGTGGTGCCATCAGCGTCCTGCGTATCCTTCATCAGGAATCATTTTCCGGAGATGTTTCATAACTCGGTGCTACATAATGAATACAAGCAGATCCAGAAGAACATCTATGAGTTCACCGATTTCCTGGTGAATATTTTAAAGATCACGAACATCGGTGCTACACTCAATGGCATTGGAACTTACATGGATAACTGCCAGGCATTGCGTGAATGCAACATCCATAAGGAGCCACGCACACTGCTTGGAAAAGTAAGAGGTCTTGAGATGCGTGAAATGGCTGAAGCAGATGTATGCTGCGGTTTCGGCGGAAGTTTCTCTACACGCTTTGAGCCTGTATCCGTTTCCATGGGTGCCCAGAAGATCGCTCATGCTGAAGCGGTGATGGCTGATTACCTGATCTCCACAGACCTGTCCTGCCTGATGCATATTGAGAGTATCATAAAGAATAACGGAAAGCCAATGAAGGTGATGCATGTTGCAGATGTGCTGGCTTCAGGCTGGGACTGACCAACACTTCCTTCTATTCTCGCTCTTCCCTGTAAACCCGTGTTTCTGTCATTTTCAAATTCATTAGTTATTGCTACATTACCAGCCATGTAGTTCAGTAATTATTTAGCAGATCTTTTATGTCTTCAAATCACAAATTCCATCCTGAAAGCCTGATGATGACGTATGGTTACAAGCCAGAGTTATCAGAAGGTGCAGTGAAATGTCCGATCTTTCAAACCTCTACTTTCGTTTTCCAGACGGCAGAAGAAGGCAAAGCATTTTTTGAGCTTGCATATGGCCTTCGTGAAAAGAAGCCAAATGAAGAGCTTGGTCTGATCTATAGCCGGATCAACAACCCCGATCTTGAGATCCTTGAGAACAGGCTCACACTCTGGGATGAATCAGAAGATTGCGCGGTATTCGAAAGCGGAATGTCTGCGATCACCACGGTATTGCTTGAATTCCTGAAGCCCGGAGATCTCCTGGTTTACAGTCAGCCTGTATATGGCGGGACAGAACATTTCATCAATCACTTCCTTCCAAAGATTGGAATTCATACGCTGGGCTTCATGCCTGGTGAAGAAGATGACAAGCTTAAAGACATGATCAAAAGCAGCGGACATGCCGACAGGCTTGCCATGATCTTTATTGAAACACCTGCCAATCCAACAAATGATGTCATCGACATTGAAGCCTGTAAACGCATTGCAGACAGCTTCCGGAAGAACGAAGAAATCCTCATCGCTGTCGATAACACTTACATGGGTCCGTTGTGGCAGCACCCTTTAAAGCATGGCGCAGATGTCGTGATGTATTCAGCAACGAAATACATTGGCGGACATAGTGACGTGATCGCAGGCGCTGTACTTGGAAGCAAGGCGATCATCACACGCGTGAAGACATTGCGTACATTCCTGGGGAATATGGCTGGTCCGTGGACTGGATGGCTGTTGCTGCGCAGCCTCGAAACATTGAAAGTGAGAATGGAAAAGCAGGCGCACAATGCAAAAGATGTCGCTGAATTCCTGAAGAACCATCCAAAAGTTGAACGTGTACATTACCTTGGATTCATTCCTGAAGGCACACGTGAATATGCTATCTACAAGAGGCAATACACCTCTGCAGGAGCCATGGTATCCTTCGATATTAAAGGCGGAGAGCATGAAGCTTTTGTGTTCCTGAATAATTTAAAGCTCATCAAACTTGCTGTAAGTCTTGGAAGCACTGAGAGTCTGGCAGAACATCCTGCAACCATGACGCATGCAGGAATTCCAAAAGAGCAGTGTGATCACATTGGCATTTCTGAAAAGATGGTGCGTGTTTCAGTGGGTGTTGAAAATGCAGCGGATATCATCTGGGATATACAACAGGCACTCGATAAAGTTTAAGCCTGAATTTGTGTGGACTGGTCGATGGTGATTTAAAACATCACCTGATCAGCCTGTAATTTTTATACTCGCCAATCCTTACTCCTGTAAGCTTTTCAAAAGCATGCAACAACCTGATCCTCATGGATGGCTTGCGTGCTTTTACAGGATCAAAGGTAAACTTCCAGTTCTTCCTGGCAATCCGGTCACGCATCACCATAGGATGTGTACCACTGAAGCTTACCAGCATATCAATGTTTGAATAATCGAACTGCTCAACTTTTGGGATATGCTTTTCCATCCACTGGTCATCATGCCACATTTTGTGAAACGACTCCTGCTTGGCTTGCTGCGCTTCAGGTGGCTTCACCCATCCATAATGATAAACCATGCCTCCGCTGTTCGCGATATTCAGCTTCCTGCCTGACTTCCTGAATCCCTGTGCGTCCTTGTAGCTAATGATATCCTCATCCTGCCTGATGATTCGGATCTCCTTTCTATACCACTTACGTGAAGTGGCAACATAATCATACGATCCATAAAAATGTACATAATCAAAGAGCAGGCCTTCCACCGCAAGATCATCTTTATACTTCAGCATGCTTTTCCGGATAGGCTCATGAAATTTTTCATGGATCACTTCATCTGACTGGATATAAAACAACCAGTCGAAGCCCGGACTGATCAGCGCCTTCGCTTTGTTCGTTTCAACCGCAAGCACAGCACCACCTGTACGAAGCTCATCGTTCCAGACGGAGTGCTCAATCCTGATCTTCGGTGAATCAATGCTTCTGATCAGCTCCAGTGTTTCATCAGATGAATTACCGGCAAGCACGAGAAACTCATCGCATAACGGAAGTATGGATCTGATCGCCTCAACAACAGGATAATCATATTTGACCGCATTCCGGATGATCGTGAATCCCGCGACTTTCATTTCAGGCGTTCCCGGTAAAGCTGAATGGAGAGATCTTATACATTTCTTCTTTCACCTTGTCGCTTACATTCAATGTATTGATGAACGCGTGAATCGAATCCTTCGTGATCTTTTCATTCTTTCGGGTAAGCTCTTTCAACGCTTCATAAGGCTTCGGATATCCTTCCCTGCGAAGAATGGTTTGCAAGGCTTCCGCGACAACTGCCCAGTTATCCTCAAGGTCTTTATCAATCGCCTCTTTGTTTAGCAGGAGCTTATCAAGGCCTTTAAGCAACGATTTCATCGCAATCATAGTATGCGCGAAAGGCACACCGATATTTCTCAGCACCGTTGAATCGGTAAGGTCTCGTTGCAGTCTTGATACAGGAAGCTTCGCAGCGAAATGCTCGAACAAGGCATTCGCAATTCCAATGTTACCTTCTGAATTTTCAAAATCGATCGGGTTCACTTTATGCGGCATGGCGGATGAACCGATCTCTCCTTCTTTGATCTTCTGCTTGAAATAATTCATGGAGATATAAGTCCACATGTCACGGTCAAGATCAAGGATGATGGTATTGATCCGCTTCATCGCGTCACACTGTGCAGCGAAATTATCATAGTGTTCGATCTGTGTAGTGTACTCTGATCGTTCAAGACCGAGGCTTTTCACAAAGCTGTTCGCGAATGAACGCCAGTCTTTATCAGGAAAAGCACAATAATGTGCATTGAGATTTCCTGTTGCGCCACCGAACTTCGCGGATGAAGGTATTTGTTGCAGCTGCTTCAATTGCCTGTTCAGCCTTTCTGAAAAAACCCTGATCTCTTTTCCAAGCTTCGTTGGTGATGCTGGCTGTCCATGTGTATGTGCAAGCAATGAAACATCTTTCCATTCTGTTACGAGATCATCAAGCTTTTGAATCACACGTTTCAGCAAAGGATAATATTCATGCTCCAATGCTTCTTTAAATAAAAGCGGGATCGATGTGTTGTTCACATCCTGTGAAGTGAGTCCGAAGTGTATGTACTCACTTGCTTGTCCGAGTGAAGTCTTCTCCTTGATAAAATATTCAACCGCCTTCACATCATGGTTCGTTGTTTTTTCAATCTCTTTGATGCGAAGCGCATCTTCTTCTGAAAACCCGCTATAAACTTTCTGAAGCTCACTCTTCAGCTGGTCATTGATCAATGGCAAGCCGGGAAGGCTGTGCTGTGACAATGCGATGATGTATTCAATCTCAACCAGCACCCTGTACCTCATGAGGGCCGCTTCTGAAAAATAGGATGAAAGCGATGCAACCTGGCTCTGGTATCTTCCGTCAACAGGACTGATCGCGTTAAGTGCGTAATGCATGATGTGATTTCAATTAAGTTGCAAATCTAAGAATAAGCTGACTAGAACTCGATCCTGTAGCCAGCATAGGGGAATAATCCAAGCTGATATTCTGTTACAGTGGACTCGCTGGATACATCATAAACCTGTCTCAGGACGTTCCTCCTGTTCATAATATTCTCAATGCTGACAAACCAGAGTTGTGATACTTTCTTCTGATTCAGGCGGAACGAAACTTTAAGATCGATCTTCGAATAATCCCTGAAATGTTCTGAATAGGCCAGATGATCGATATACACTGGCTGCTTCAGCATCTTCGACGCAGCAATATCTACAGGCGTAAACCTGTTGCCACCAGCAAACGTTGCCTTACCATCAATGGCTATCAGCTTGTTATCGCCTTTCAGGGGAATTTCATATCCGCCCAAAAGGTTGTACACATACCTGCCGCTGAATGCTGTATTCCTCCATGTTTCATCACTCGCTTTGTATTTTGATTCATACATTGATAATGATGACAGAAAGTACCAATGCCTGCTGAAGAACTTTTCGACGGTGAATTCAAATCCACGGTTATAACCTCGTCCATTATTCACCAGCGAATCCACCAGGGGAATTCCTTCGAGGTCACTGCCTGCATTGACAAGTGAAAATGATGAACGCTTCGACTCTACAGGAAGGTTGTAAAGATCCTGGTAATATGCTTCCAGCTTCATCCTGTAATCCTTAAAGAGATTGAGGTCATAGCTTGCCACATAATGGCGTGAACGTGAAAAATCAAGGTCACGGTTGGTCACTTTCCCCTGAGGTTCAGAGAGGCTGTACGTTTTAAAGAAGTAATATACCAGAGGCTGCGTCTGGCTGTGTTCGCCAAATGCCACAGATAGCCGTTGTCCGGGCGCAAGCTGATAGCTCAGGCCTGATCGCGGTTCGTAGGATGTGCTTCCATTCAAACCAAAATGCTGGTAATGAAATCCGTTATTCCATGTCAGATGGTCACTCAGCCGCCACTGCCAGTGAATGAATGAACGCATGATCCCAGCATCTTCCTTTTCATTGAGCTGATCTTTATGCTCGCCAAATGTTTTTGAATAATAGGTGGAATGATAATTAAATCCGAGAAGGTTATAGGATATGCCTGCCTTGAGCAAATGGCGGGCATTGATCTTATCGGTAAGCACATAATTTATAATGCGCTGGTCATCCTTTGAAATATTCCTGTACACATTGAATGTTTCCTTCGAGCGTGACAAGGTATCCAGGTCTATCTGGAAAAGGCTGCGTGAGCCCGAAATATTCAGCTTTCCTGAGATCTTTTCATTAAAAAAGTAAAGATGAGAAAGACCACCAGCAAACATTCCCGAAGTAAAGATGAGGTTCTCGCCTTTGTCTGTAAATGACCATTCTGAAGAATCCTTGTCGCTGTCCAGAAGTTCGATATGACTTAATCCACCGATACCCCAGACAGAAAAGACACCTGCCTTCTCTGTAGGAAGATTCACTTTGAACGTGAGGTCCTGGTATTTAGGAAGTGCAGCCACACCAAAGCTGATCCCAAGCGCCTGAAAAACTTTGAGCGTGCTGTACCTGTAATTCACCAGGAATGAAGAGCCAGCTGATTTGCTGATAGGGCCCTCGATCCCGGCTTCTATCCCGTTGAAACCGATCTGCCCCATGTATTCCATCTTCTCGTTGTTTCCCTGTCGGATCTTCAGATCGAACACCGCAGCGATCTTATTGCCATATTCTGCAGGAAATGCGCCGGTAAGGAAATCAGAATTCCCGAGCACATTATTATTCAGGATACTGACAGGACCACCTGTTGCACCCTGCGTTGAAAAATGATTGGGATTAGGGATCTCAACACCTTCAAGCTTCCATAGGACACCCAATGGAGAATTTCCTCTTACGATGATGTCATTCCGCGCATCATTACCCGTGGCAACACCTGCATAGTTAGAAACCATCTTGCTGGGATCTCCCCTGCTTCCGGCATAACGTTCTGTTTCCTCACTTCTGAAATTCCGTGCGCTGTTGGTGACCAGCTCATTGTTCGCCTTTGTCTTATCGCGCTCATACACAACCAGCACTTCCTGCGAGGTAAAGACTTTTTCCTTCATTTCGATGATGATCACCAGCTCTTTCCCTGAACTGATCACCTGGTTCATGATCGTGGATTCTTCATAACCCATCATGACAGCTTTGATCGTCTGACGACCGACAGGGACATTCACCAGTCTGAAATTACCATTGAGATCCGATGAGGTTCCTATGATGGGAGAGCTGCCGGCAATATAGACGCTTACACCTGGCAGCGGCGATTTGGAATCAATGTCCACCACGCGGCCTCTGACAGTTTGCGTATGTGTCTGAGCTGCAAGATGATGAATCTGGGTGAGCAGCAGTAGTAAGGTGAGAAGTCTTAACATAGTTTTAAGCGGTTGCAAAATTACTTTAAAACATTCTTTCGTAACATTGCATGGATGAATCTTTTCCGGATCTCGGTGGTCTCTTACCTGAACTCGAAGCCTTTTGTAAAGGGACTTTCGAATTCAGAATATATAAAGGAACACGCGATCCTGAGCATGGACAATCCTGCCGAATGTGCAAGGAAAGTGATCCAGGGAGAAGCGGATCTTGGACTCATTCCGGTGGCGGTTCTTCCACAGCTCGGAACTTATCACATCCACACTGATTATTGCATCGGTGCCAAAGGAAAAGTTGATTCCGTATTTCTGTATAGTGATGTCCCATTACATTCCATCAGGAAAATTCTTGCAGATCCACAGTCACGAACATCTGTGGCATTAACAAAGGTGCTTTCAACATTTTTCTGGAAGATTGAACCTGAATGGGAACATGTTGATCAGAGCAATCCCGATTACCTTTCCCGGGTTCATGGAGATACAGCGGCGGTAATGATCGGCGACCGGACCTTTGAAGTAAAAGGCAGGTTCAGGTATTCGTATGATCTTGCTGAGCAGTGGATGCAGTTCACGGGACTTCCCTTTGTTTTTGCCTGCTGGGCCGGAAAACGTGAACTACCAGAATCATTTATCAGGCACTTTAACGAAGCGCTTGAACAGGGCATCGAAAACAGGCAGGAAGTGATTCGCGAGGAAGCAGAAAACTTTCCGGGAATTGATGTAAAAGAATACCTGACAAATAACATTACCTACGTTCTGGATTCATCAAAACGCAAGGCACTCGACCTTTTTCTCTCCCTTATCAACAGAATCGGCCAAAACAGCTGAGTTTTGTTGAAAAGTATTTAGACATTTTCCGACGCTTCAAAAGGTCAAAATTTATATTTGTTATTGGCCTGATTTTGAATAATTACTCGAGCATGAAAGGACTTTACAAAAATATCATCCTGCTATCAACGATCATCTTCTCCACGTTGAGCTATGCAGGAAATGAATGGTACGATCTGGATCCCAAGGAAAAGATCAAGATGATCAACGCGAAGGATAAGTTTCAGCGCAGGGATTTTAAAGGTGCACTTGAACTCTATACAGAAGTTTACAATAACGATAAGGCAAATGCAAAAGCATGCAACTACATCGGCGAGTGTTACCTCGCTTTAGGACAAGTTGAAAACGCCATTGACTTTTTCCAGAAAGCCACCAAGCTGGATCCAAAGTCGTTTAAAGATATTCACATGTCAATGGGCATGGCATTTCACCGTACAGGCCAGCTCGACCAGGCATTGGAAGCATTCGAAACCTACAAAAGAACACTGAGCCCGAAGAATCTAAAGGAAAACGATGTATTGCTTTACATCGACCAGGTGAAGACAGCAAAAGAGCTAATGGCCAAGCCTGTACCTGTCAAGATTGAAAATGTGGGCGAATCCATCAACAGTCCGTATGATGATTATGCACCTTCACTTTCTGCTGATGGAACGACCATGATCTTCACCTCGAGAAGACCGGATACCAAAGGCGGTCAGACCGATGATGAATATGACAGAAAATATTATGAAGACATTTACATTGCAACGCTTGATGAACCGACAGGAAAGTGGTCTGACGCTGAGCCAATAAAAGGTTCATTGAATACGGAAGGCCATGACGCGAGTCTGAGCATTTCTCCAAGCGGTAAAGAGATCTACCTCTACAAGAACATCAGCGGCGAAACAAGAAGTGGAGACATCTTCGTTTCAAAGCTGAGTGCAAGCGGTAAATGGGGAACACCAAAGCCAATGGACAGCCAGATCAACAGCTCCTACTTCGAAAGCTCAGCCTGCATCTCACCTGATGGAAAGATGCTGTTGTTTGTGAGTGAAAGAAAAGGCAGCATTGGAAACGGAGATATCTGGATGATCAAAAAGATCAACAGGTCAACCTGGGGAGAACCCGTTAATCTTGGACCAATGATCAACACCATTGAAGATGAGATCTCGGTGTTCCTGCATCCTGATGGGAAAACATTATTCTTCAGCTCACGCGGGCATAATTCAATGGGAGGCTATGACATTTTCAAAAGCACGTTGGAAGGCGGGATCTGGACAAAGCCAGAGAACCTGGGTTACCCGATTAACACAGTTGGAGATGACCTTCATTTCGTTCTGACGACAGACAACAAGACAGCATTTTACAGCAACTACCGAGTAGATGGTTTAGGTGAGCGGGATATTTATAAAGTGGACATGACCGAATATCCAGTCATGAAAGGCAAGGAAGAAATTGCGGAGGATACAGGACCAGCACTATCGATCCTGAAAGGAGACATCTTTGATTCCAATGCAGGAGAGGCGCTAGAGACAGAGATCGTGATCATGGATATAGAAACGAATACGGTGGCAGCAAAGATCAGTTCAGGAGAGAATGGAGATTACTTCATAACACTTCCGGCAAACAAGACCTATGAAGTGTCTATTGAAAAGCAAGGCTATAAGCCCGTGAAAGAAAAAGTCACCCTGACTGCAGCCAAAAAAGGCACTGCCACCCTTGTAAAGCATTATTTGCTGGATCGGGAAAAAAAGTAATTTTCTCGTTCACGTTTGTAATCGTTGGGCAATGTGATCAACCCGCGCATTTCAACGCGTGTGAACGATTGCACTCAATCACCTATCCGACTAAGAAATCAAACGCAATACCTCGGTCTGCAACTGTAGCTAGAGGCTACAAGGGAAATAAATTACCGCTAGCAGATTTTTAAAACAGTGTATCTCAGGCTACTATGAGTGAAGGTTGATTAAAACACATATCTAAGAAATAACCATAGCGTAGCATTGGCTACGACCGTTTATCGCGCATATGCTCAGTTAAAAACTAATCATGTACTTCTCACTTTAATATCGCCAGGTTAGCACAGGTTAGATTAAAGACTAAAGAATCATGAAAAAAATTGACAGTAAAGCGTTGTAGCAAATGCCAAGTAAAGAATTAATTAAAAACGTATTAAATCTGCTCTTACTTATCTTTTTGATACGCAAACCTTTCCTTTATTGACGGCACCAGAAGCAGAAGTAATATTATATAAATAAATGCCTGCACTGATGGAAGACGGAAGTGATATAGAGTTAATATTATCCACCTCATAAACTATAGTTCCCAATTGACTGAATAACTTAATTTTTTCATAATAATAATCGAGTTCTCTTGTTTCTCCTGCGAATAACAGACCAGGGAAATTAGATTTCGGAACACCAATCTTTGTGCGTGAAAGCAACTGTCCAAGGCTATTAAGTTTTACAATATAAATATCATCACCTCCATTACCATAACTATTTGTTATACCAACAGCTATGTAAGAAGTATCTGAACAAGCGACAATGGATATAAACTTCTCACGTAAGCTACCCCCAACTGTTAAAAGTGATAAAGAATCTCCTGCAGAACCAACTCGGAAAAAGCTACCCTGGGAACTTAGATTCGGCACTAAGGAGGATCCGGCTAATAACATAGACGAGGTTCCAGCAATCCTTAAATGTTGTTGGGAAAATGTACCAAGATATGTTTTATGGAAAATAATGGTCCCATTAATATTCATTGATGATATTACTGTTCCTCCAGAAGGCGCATTGGGAATATTACCAGTACCATAAAGAGTATCATTATAAACATGTAATGAAGTTATCGATCCACCATCCTGCCACAGCTTATCCCATGTAAGGATTCCAGTAGAATCAAGGCTAAAAATATAAGAATTAGGCATATAGGAATATGGAATATCTTCTGACCCAAAAACGTATTGATTTGGATTAACCTCCAAAGAAGCATGAATCAATCCTTTTGTAAAAACCTTAACCCATTTTTGGAGAAAACTTGGAGAAAGTTTCCGAACGACCTGGAAAGGAGTCTGGTTGTTCGGAACAAACGCACCACTAACTAAAAAGTCGCCGTTTGCTATTTCTATTACAGCGGTATTCAAATTCCTTTGACCAGGACTATGTACAAACCATTCAATATTTAAAATATTCCCGTATGCGTCGAGCATTGCACAGTATGAATCGAAATTGCCTGATCCCACGACTACAAATTCACCGTTATTTGCCTGAACTATATCACTTATATTAACACTATCTGGGAGTGCTGTTTTTCGGGTATATAGCGTATCTGCATTACTATCTAACTTAAAGAAATAACTATAGTAAGAAAATCCATTGTTTATGCGTGCAGCCATCATAAATCCTCCATCAGCTGTAGGAATTATTTTTGTACTATAATCATAATTAACTCCACCATAGAATGACTCTGTAATTGTTTGAGAAGAGGCAAGAGTATATGAAATAACAATTATGAATAAAGTGAGATATCTGATCATATTGTAAATATAATCAAAAAGGATGTGGTAATGGTTACGCTATATATTCTCGTGCTTTACTCAGGAAAACTATTATTTTACAACGTATCCATCCGGAGAACATCTTTCCATTATAATCTAAGCTATCTATTTTCGTCGCGTTATTAAAATTATGCGATGAATATTTTATCATCTTAACGAACAAGAAGAGATTGCTCAACTCATTGATCAATGGAGACTCAGCGGAAAAAACCAAAAAGGACTTCCACCTTGAGCGAAACATCAAATACCTGACTTTCATTGACTGGACTTGCAAACAAGGAGAGCGAAGAGGTCCAAACAAAAGCTAAAAGACTACCGGTTTTATTCCTGTTTCTATTCCTGAACCTAAACAGAAGCTAATTGTTGAAATTCATTTCTGTAATGAACATCGTATGGTCATTCATCAGCCAGTTCCTGCAGAATATCCTCACACTGGCGCGAGTCTTCCAGTGTGGATTGAAGGGAGGCGAGACTTGTGCCATATAAATTCCAATCTTAATACTTCATCTATAACATTTGGTACATCGGGATTAGCACTGGAGTATCATCGGTTTATTAATGATGTTGAATCATAGTGCGTGGGTTGCCTCTGCTTATATCAGCGCTAAAATGGATAATACAACTCTTGACTCTTCGGTAGTTGCATCACTTCGCGAGATTGCTGCTAAATGTCCATATTCTGATGGTATTGCTGTATTCGAAGCTAGAGCATTGTTAAGAGGAATTGACTCGGTGGGTACGCCGTATATCAATTCTTGTGAAACACCTGCACCTGAATTATCTAACCTGAGAAAGGCGAATGATGATGCAAACGGTACAATAGTAGAGCTTTTAAGAAATGGCCAAGCTAATCTATATCCAAATCCTACTTCAAATGAGCTTTTTGTTGAAATTGTTCTCAATTCAACTTCAAATAACAAAATTGAACTTTATGACTTAACTGGTAAGATTGTAGAAACTTTCAACCTTAAAACTGGTCTAAACAAACTATCAGTTCAACAAATAGTTACTGGTGTTTATCTATACAGGATTTTTATTGAAGGCGAACCAACTTCAAGTCAGAAATTAATCATCATTAAGTAGTAAGTACAATTACAATTATAAGGGGGAGTATCACGTTTTCAGGATGGGATACTCCCCTTTTTTTATATATATTTGAATACAGATTCAATGGGAGATTAGAGATGAAAAAATTATTGTTTATTTGTTCATTGTTTTCATCGCTTTTTGGATTTTCACAAAATCTTGTCCCAAATTCTAGTTTTGAGATCCATACTTCCTGTCCGACAGGAGGAGCAGAACTATACAAAGCAGTTCCCTGGGACTCACCTGTACCCTTTTCTACTCCAGATTTAGTTTCTAGTTGTGAACCGATATATGGGGTTAAATTGCAAAATCCACATTCAGGAAATTCATATGCATCAATTATGGCCTACTTCAAGAATATAGGCTGGGATAATCTTCGTGAATACATACAAGTTCCTTTGACAAATGAACTAAAAAGAGGCACCTCTTATTGCGTATCTTTTTATGTCTCATTAGTTGGAACCTCGCAAATCGCTGTTAATAAGTTAGGAGCGTATTTAGCTCCGACAAAAAATGTTGATATAGCACCAGGCGCCTGGTTTCATCCTCAATTAATAAATCAACCTCAGCTAACAAATGCCACAATTCAATTAACTGATACGTTAAACTGGCAGCTTTTAAGCTGGATTTATAAGGCTGAAGGAGGTGAGAAGTTTATTACAATTGGAAATTTTTATGACATATCAAACTCTGACACAACAGTCATTAGCGAATCACAAAACTCAACTATTCTTTCAGGTTACTTTATTGATGATGTTTCTATTTATCAATTGGACCGCGCGGGGTCGGACACTCTTATCTGCCTTCAGGATTCAATATTATTAGGAAATGAATCACTTCCTGATGTCGCTTATACCTGGTTTCCAACTACTGGATTAAATAATCCCAACATTGCCCAACCTAAAGCTTCTCCTTCAGAAACCACCACTTACTTTCTTACTACTTCAATCGAAGGAAGATGTAGTTATGTTGATACTGTAGTTATTAAAGTAAGGACTGTAAATGCTGGAAAAGACACAAGTATTTGTAAAGGAGAAAAAGTTGTAATAGGAGAAGGCGGAGTTTCTGGAGCTACTTATCATTGGAGTCCTAACTTTGATTTGAGTAATGAATTTGCCTCTCAAACAATGGCTTATCCAAATAGTACAAGGTCTTTTAAATTAACTGCAAATTTTCCAGAAGGCTGTGTTGCAACTGATCAGGTACTTATACAAGTGAATCCAATCAAGGAAATATAT
>JAKFFM010000029.1:0-73948 GCA_036675075.1 Bacteroidota bacterium | reverse complement strand
TATGCATCAAAGAGATTCGAGTTTGAATACTATCCAAAGCCAGGTGAATTCCCTGTAAAGCAAGGCGATGTGATCGGATCTTCAGGAAACTCAGGTGGTTCATCAGGCCCACACCTGCATTTTGAGATCCGTGAAACCATATCTGAAAAGCCTTTAAACCCTTTATTATTCTCATTGCCGGTGAATGACCGATTTGCTCCTGTGCTCGAATCAGTTAGTGCATTTTCATTCGGAACCACCGCAGCTTCAAATAAGCGAAAAGATTATCCGGTAAAACAAAAAGTCATTCGGGATACCATTGTCATCAACGGTATTGGTGGCATCGGATTCACAGGCTATGACAAGGAGCACGAGGCAGGAAGCAGGAACGGCATATATGAAGCAATTCTGATGATCGACCAGGATACGATCTATCACTCGCGTTTCGACCGGTTTTCTTTTGAAGAAGCCAGGTACATCAACACACACCTCGATTATAAATTAAAAAAACGAAACGGAAGAAATATTGAAAAGACATTCCTGGCGCCTAACAACAAAGCACCTATCTATCTGAAATCAAAAAATTCCGGCATCCTGAACCTTCCAGATACGCTTGTGCACCAGGGCAACCTGATTTTTAAGGATGCCGCTTCAAACCAGACATCCTACATCTTTCCGGTAAGAATGAGCAGACGCAATAAAGTTGTCTCCGCTCCTATTGCAGGTAAGCTGTTTGAATTCAATAAAACTAATATCCATTCAAAGGATGAGCTCCAGGTTTCCATTCCTGCATATACTCTCTATGAGAATCTTGATTTTACTGTAAAACGATCCTCACCATTTAAAGGAGCTTATTCATCCGTGTACACGATCTCTTCAGATGACATCCCTCTGCAGGCAGCATACATCATGACCATTAAGCCATCTAACTTTCCTGAAAAGCTGAAGGACAAGCTGACCATTGTTTCCCTTGATACAAAAGGCAGAATGAAAAATGCGGGAGGAGAATGGGTAAATGATGGTTTGATGACGGAATCGAAAACTTTCGGAACATACGCAGTGTACCTGGATACGATCGCTCCTTTTGCCAGGCATGTTGGCTTTAAAAGAGGTGCACGGCTTACGCATCCGGGAACTATTCGTGTCCGGGCTTATGACAACCTTGGCGATGTGTCAAAATACAATGGATACATCGATGGTGAATGGAAGCTTTTTGAATTCGATGCGAAATCCGATCATTTCACCTATTTCTTTGATGAAAAGCCTGATGGCAAAAAACACCTGCTCACCTTCGAATGTGAGGATGAACGGGGAAACAAGACTGCCATAAATGTACCTTACATCAGGTAGCGCTGGACAAAAAGTCAGGCAGCACTAGGGATACATGACATTTATTCAGTAAAGGAAGCATTATTTGCAAACGGAATATTGTTTGAAGAAAGGATAGAACAATCCCATACTCATGAATCTGAACAATTTCACGATCAAGTCTCAGGAAGCGATCCAGCAGGCGATGCAGCTTGCGATGTCGAATGAACATCAATCAATAGAAACCGCACACATCCTGAAAGGTATATTACAGGCTGATGAAAATGTCACGCCTTTCCTTTTGAAAAAGTTGAATGTTAACATTCCTGTCGTTACACAGGCATTGGATAAGATCATTATGACCTATCCGAAAGTTTCCGGTGGCGGACAGCAATATCTTTCCTCCAACGCAAACAACGCTTTACTCAAAGCCAATACCTTTCTAAAAGAATTCGGTGATGAGTTTGTTTCCATTGAACACATCCTGCTCGGAATTTTAAGTGGTTCCGATCATGTGAGTCAGCTGCTGAAAGATTCAGGAGTCACTGAAAAAGGCCTTAAAGCGGCCATCAAAGACCTTCGTAAAGGAGCAAAAGTTACAAGCCAGACACAGGAAGAAACTTACAATGCCCTGAATAAATATGCAGTAAACCTGAACCAGCAGGCACAGAACGGAAAGCTTGACCCGGTGATCGGGCGAGATGAAGAGATCAGACGCGTATTGCAGATATTATCAAGAAGGACAAAGAACAATCCGATCCTTGTTGGTGAACCAGGTGTTGGAAAAACCGCGATCGCCGAAGGGCTTGCACATCGTATCATCAACGGCGATATACCGGAGAACCTGAAAAGCAAGAAGATCTTCGCACTCGACATGGGCGCACTGATCGCAGGAGCCAAATACAAAGGTGAATTTGAAGAACGATTGAAATCGGTGGTCAAGGAAGTGATCGGTGCCGAAGGTGAGATCATCCTGTTCATTGACGAGATCCATACGCTTGTAGGTGCAGGTGGCGGAGAAGGTGCCATGGATGCGGCAAACATCCTTAAGCCCGCACTGGCACGCGGTGAGCTGAGAGCCATCGGTGCAACTACCCTCAACGAATTCCAGAAGTATTTCGAAAAAGACAAAGCGCTGGAAAGACGTTTTCAGAAAGTCATGGTGGATGAGCCGGAAGCAGAAGATGCCATTTCCATCCTCAGAGGCATCAAGGAAAAATATGAAACGCATCATAAGGTCAGGATCAAGGATGAAGCGATCATTTCCGCTGTGGAGCTTTCGGTGCGGTATATCAACGACAGGTTCCTTCCGGACAAAGCCATTGACCTGATCGATGAAGCTGCATCAAAGCTCAGAATGGAGATCAATTCGATGCCGGTGGAGCTTGATGAAGTGGAACGAAAGATCCGACAGCTTGAGATCGAACGTGAAGCCATCAAGCGTGAGAATGATGAGCGCAAGCTTGAATCATTGAACAAGGAGATTGCGGAACTGAATGACCAGCGATCAGATCTTCGTTCAAAATGGCAGGCTGAAAAAGATGTTGTAGAAGGCATCCAGAAAGAAAAGGAACAGATCGAACATTTGAAGTTTGAAGCAGAGCAGGCCGAACGTGCAGGTGATTATGGTAAAGTTGCCGAGATCCGCTATGGAAGAATAAGAGAAGCTGAAACACGTCTGAAGGAGTTTGAAGGCAAGCTTGCTGAAAGTCAGGGAGCAGGCAGGAGAATGATCAAGGAAGAAGTGGATGCAGAAGACATTGCAGAAGTTGTAAGCAGATGGACAGGTATTCCTGTCAGCAGGATGCTGCAGAGTGAAAAAGAAAAGCTGCTGCACCTTGAAGAAGAGCTGCACAAACGTGTTGTCGGACAGGAAGAAGCGATCGAAGCAATTTCAGATGCTGTCAGAAGAAGCCGCGCCGGACTCCAGGACATGAAACGACCAATCGGATCATTTATCTTCCTTGGTACCACAGGTGTTGGTAAAACCGAGCTTGCAAAAGCGCTTGCAGAATTTTTATTCAATAATGAAAATTCGATGACCAGAATCGACATGAGCGAGTACCAGGAACGTCACACTGTTTCAAGGCTGGTCGGTGCACCTCCGGGATACGTGGGCTATGAAGAAGGTGGCCAGCTGACAGAAGCTGTGAGAAGAAAACCGTATTCAGTTGTGCTGCTTGATGAAATTGAAAAGGCACATCCTGATGTATTCAACATCCTGTTACAGGTACTGGATGATGGAAGGCTTACCGACAGCAAAGGCCGAAATGTGAACTTCAAGAACACCATCATCATCATGACATCCAACATTGGTTCACCGCTGATCCAGCAAAACTTTGAAGAGCTGAATGAGCTGAACAAAGAGGAAGTGCTGGCTAAAACAAAACGTGAAGTGTTTGATCTGTTGAAGAAGAGCATACGGCCGGAATTCCTTAACAGGATCGATGAAGTGATCATGTTCACTCCGTTAAGCCGTGAGGATGTTAAGGAGATCGTGAAGCTGCAGTTCCAGAACATCGCTGTTACAACCGAACAGGCAGGACTTAAATTATCCGCGACACCAGAAGCCATTGAATGGATGGCACAGCTTGGGTATGATCCTCAGTTTGGAGCACGTCCTGTGAAGAGGCTGATCCAGAAAAAGATCCTCAATGAGCTGAGCAAGCAGATCCTTGCAGGTAAAGCATCAAAAGGTGATGAGCTTGTGGTTGATGTCTTTGAAAAGGAGTTTGTTTTCAGAAAGCCGATTGAAGGAGATAATCTCAGGGTCGCCTGAACTGAATCGTTGTGATGATGAATATCAACAGGGGTCAGATAATTTTTATCTGACCCTGTTCACAACAATAGTATTCCCTTTGTAATTGAATGACCACCTTCCATCATCGAAGATCCTTGGCAGGTAACGTTTGTAAAGGTTGATGCGGATAGTATCCTGGTCTTCATTCTCCCCTGGCTTTGCATATCCTGTAAACTCATAGGAGATCACTTTAGGATGTTCAGCCATGAACATCTTTACAATTTTGACAATGGTGGCCATCACACGGTATAGCTCACCTTTGTTTGTCACAACATACTCCTCCCCTTCATATTCCTCGTTTGTAACACCAAATACGATGGTTGCCATGAGGATGTTGTCCTGCCTTCTTCCAAAACGCACCTCGTAGTTCTGGTTCTCGTCCGTTATAAAATGATACACCCCTGCTGAAGGTATTGCAGGCATGATCACATCAAATGGCTTTGAAAGCTCTTCAGACATAAGGCTAATTTAGGTATAGATCCAGTATGAATTTTCAGAGGCCACAGAAGATTTAAACCGGGTTTTCAACTATTTAGGCTGAAGTATAAAGAGTTTTGGGATCTACAAGTTCAGTACAAAGAATCCTTTATGGCATCGTCGATTCGCTGCAGTCCTTTCTCGAGCTCTTCCTTACCGGGCCATCCAAACCCTATGCGCATGTAGCTGTCAGGCATCTGGAACCAGTGTCCCGGGCCAACACATGTACGGTATTTTTCAAAAAGTATTTTATAGAATTTATCTACATCGATCTCCGAAGGAGCCTTGAATCTTGGAAAGCACACCACACCACCTTCGGGCCTGATCCATTCAAGATGATGATGTGCATCAAGCCATGGTTGCACTACATTGAAATTCTCATCACATTGCTTACGGATCGGATCGAGGTAATTCGTTCTGTTCTTAAATGCCTGCCATGCGAGCTCTTCATCGATCACAGAATTGCAGATTACGATCTGTTCCTTAGCTGCGAGGAACTTATTCATCAAGGCATTGTCTTTAGTGATGATCCATCCTATGCGAATTCCAGGCAATCCAAACGCTTTTGAAACTGATGCAACAGATATTACCTTTTCGTGGATCCCTGCACCAATGGGAGTTGGATCCGAAAATGTCATGTACCTGTATGTCTCGTCGATCAGCAGATGCCTGTCCTTTTCCATGCAAACATAACGGATGATATCTCTTAGCTCGTTCTCCACGATCATTGCACCTGTAGGATTATGAGGTGTTGTGATGCTGACATACGTTGTATCTGATGTGAGCTTCTTCTTAATATCATTCAACTCTGTTCTGAATGCATGATCAAACAACAGGTTCACCTTTTTAATTTTAGCCCCTATAGCTTCTGGTGTTTCAAGGTTTGTTGCATAGTTTGGATGAACGACTACAAGCTCATCATTTCGCTTAAGCATGGTTGTAGCGATAATGAATAATCCGGCAGAGGCACCAGGTACAAGAAGCACATCATCTTCATGAACACCTGCTTCATCCGCAAGCGCTTTTCTTAATTCAGGATGTCCCTTATGATTGCCGTAACATAAGGTTAAGGTTGAAAGGTCAATGTTGTCAAATGCTCCGAACGCCGCGTCTTTCACGGAACTTTCAGCGAGGTTACATTCGATTTTTTCATACCCGAGCTCTTCAGGAGACTCTACTTCAATAGGCATTCTTTTATAATCCATAACCTATAAAGGAACAGTTTGTGCATACAAGATAATCTACTAAACTTTACCCTGAAATGAAACAACTTTTTTTGATCAGACATGCGAAGTCGAGCTGGAAAGATTCCAACATATCAGACTTCGAACGCAAGCTCAATGCACGTGGTAAAAAGAATGCACCTGAGATGGGAAAAAGACTTAGAAAGAGGCATTTTGTTCCCGACCTCATCATATCAAGTCCTGCAAAGCGCGCGATAAGCACAGCTAAATTAATTGCAGAAGAAGTTGGGTATGATCATAAAGACATCCGTATAGAAGCTAAGCTTTACGAAGCAAGCTATGAAGGTTTTTTATCTGTGATCCATTCTATCGGGGAAGAGTTTACCAATGTATTTATCGTTGGACACAATCCTACCATCACGGAAGTTATAAATGAGCTTGGTGACCACCGGATTGACAACGCGCCTACCTGCTGCGTGACGGGCATTGGCTTCAACGCGGTTCATTGGAATGAGATCGTTTACCGAGGCTCGACGTTTTATTTCGACTTTCCGAAAAATGAAAGCGACAGCAGGCACGAGCTGAAACCAACGTCAAATCAAGTTGCTGCAATCGCCGGAGAAAACCTGAAGCCATCAATGGGCTAAATAGGTGCATTGCACTTGCGAAACTATAAGGATAGTTTTGCGTTCCAGGTTTTACGGTTTCTATGGTTGATTACTACAAGGTCCTTGGTGTAAAGCGTGAAGCTTCGCCTGATGATATAAAGCGGGCTTACCGGCTTCGCGCGAAAACCATGCACCCTGACATCAATCGTTCGAGTTCAGCAAACAACGATTTTGCATTAGTGAATGAAGCCTATGGTGTTCTTTCGGATCCGGATAAAAAAAGAAAATACGATCTCCGTTTGGCTTATGGCGATTTTTACCTGGCTAATTCCGTGTTCACGCACAATGGCCAGAAACCTCATGTACGCAAAAAGCACCCTGACCCGGCAAAGCGAGAAAGCCATCATGCCCATGACTCGGGATACTATTATTCGAAAAGCGCAAAACGTTCTGAATCAGAACCGGAAACAGGCATGGCGGCATACATCTACAACCTGTTTTTTGCAGCGGGAATGTTCATCGGTTTTCTTATGATCTTCCTCACCATAGGCTTTGTTTATGTGCGAATGTGGCCTTATGTATTTCTCCTGATGACCATTCCCGGATTTATTTTGATCAGGGAAGGCTGGAAAGGAATTTCAAGGGTAAAAAAATCACGAAAAAAACAGGGCAGAAAATAACGGACTGGCAATAATACCTAAGAAGACAGCGTTCTAAGAGCACCTTGGTTAATTTTTCATAGTTTTTTAAGTTTAAGGTAGATTAAGTCCCCGCGGTTTTGATACTTTTTCCGCGGGGCTTTTTCTTTTCTGACCTTTCCATTTCACTTTATCTAGCACGGTCTTTTCTCCCATTTCCCAACATACAACACTACGGGAATGCGGATCTTCTTGACTCTATCCATTTTATTACTTTCATTTTCTGCTGGTTATAGCCAGACATACAACTGGCTTAAAAAAGTGGATGTTCCAAATGGGCAGCAAATACTGGGAATCGTAGCGGACAATTCAGGGAATATCTACTGTTATGGGAATTCACTTCTGACTAACGGAAACACCAACCCACCTGCCTCCTTCCTTGTAAAATATAACAGCCAGGGTGACCTCCTGTTTAAAAAGATCTGGAATGGCACATTTTACCTTCGCAAGGCGATCTTCGTACCTGCACACCAGGTCATCATCGCAACCGGTAATTTTGAAGGAACAGTAAATCCCGACAACAAGCCACTTCAATCCAACGGATCCACCGATGGTTTTGTAACTGCAATAAATGCAGAAGGTAACATTACTTGGGCAAGCTCATTTGGAGGGCCCTCAGCTGACAACTCGGAGGGAATCTGTTATGTTGCCTCAACAGACAAAATTATTGCCACCGGTAGCTGTGAAGGCCACGTCGTATGTCAGAACCAGGTACAGGCTTCCTGCGATCAAAGTATGTTCCTGGCGACATTCAATCTCAATGGATTAATTGCATCTTTTAACACGTTCGATATTTATCCTGCTGCACCCGGAATTCAGGGTGAGAACAAAGGATGGTTCGTGAATACAGATAGCCAGGGCAACTCGTATGTTCTGGCAAGTCTTGAAGGAAGGCACTGGAGCGACAACAGCAGCTCAAATCCACTGGCCGGTGAATATGTGATCAAAGTCGATGCGTCCGGCTCGATCGCCTGGTCCACTTACATCATCTCATCAGAATGCTACTATGGACACAGCTTCGGTGACCTTGAAACCGATCAGTCATCTCTATTTGTAAGAAAGCGGTGTGATGCAAAATATGGAGGTAAAGGGTACATCATCACATTAAGCACTCAGCAGGGCAATATTCTGAATGAATACTCCATGCAGGAAGCCACCTACACAAACATCCATCAGAAAGACAATGACCTTTATGTCACAGGCAATGAACAGGCCTATGGCTGCCCCTGCCCTTCCAACGATTTCGGAAAAGAGATCTTCAAACGCATGAGTGCATCCGGAACAATTAAATACCAGGGTGTTTTTTCTAAAGGATATCCCCATGGTATATTGCCAGGAGTAAATAACACAGTTTACATTTTCGGAAGGTTTCAGCACGACAGTGTAGCAATCGGTAATTTGCACCTGAGCACAGCTCCGGGAACATATCCGTATTTCCTTCTGTCTTTCACAGAACCTGTCATTACAGGCGAACCCAAAGACAAGGCAGATGCATTCACCATTTTTCCGAATCCTGCCAATGCCACGCTGGGTATTCACAATGATAAACTATTCGACAGGTATGAACTCTATGATTCACAGGGAAAGTTGTCAGGCGCAGCTCAATTCCCTCCGGCAAGATCAAGAGCGATCAACACATCGGATCTTAAGGAAGGCCAGTACACACTGGTGCTTTATCAATCGGATATGATCATCCGTAAAGAAAAGGTCATGATCATTCATTGATAACTTCCAGTGAAAGTGGCTTTCAGTGGCACAATTGTAGAGGACCAGAAGAAGCGAGATTTTTCAAACTGACGGACAACATGGAGACAAGAGGATTTGACTGGGTCTGCAGAACGATTGATACATGCAACAACATTTTTCAATTGGAAACTGCAGAAAGGATCATTGAGAACTTTAAAAAGATTTCAAGAAATGAGCACGAGATCATGCAGATGTATCACAAGTTCAGATCAAAAGCTGATCAGCTGAATTATTACGATTACAAATTCAAAATTTGATTTATGGCAGAAATGAAAGAGTACTTCACCTTACCTGATCTTCCTTACAGTTACAATGCGCTGGAGCCATACATTGATGAGCAAACAATGAAGATCCACCATGGCAGGCACCACAAAGCCTACGTGGACAATCTGAACAAAGCCCTGACAGAAAAGAATGCAGATCACGGAATAGAGCTGGAAGATATTCTGAAGGACATAAAAAGCTACTCGCCAGCAGTAAGAAACAATGCGGGTGGACATTATAATCACACCATGTTCTGGTCGATCATGGGAAGCTCCTGCGGAGGAGATCCTACTCCTGAGCTGATGATCGCCATGGATAAAGCTTTCGGTTCTCTTGAAGGATTTAAAACACAATTTGAAGATGCAGCCATCAGGCGTTTTGGATCTGGTTGGGCATGGATGGTAATGAAAGAGAACGGCCTTGAAATCGGGTCCACTCCAAACCAGGATTGTCCATTAATGCCTGATGCGGAGATCACAGGATATCCGATATTAGGGATTGACCTTTGGGAACACGCCTATTATCTGAAGTATCAGAACAGGCGGGCTGAATATATCTCAAACATGTGGAATGTGCTTGACTGGGAACAGATTGATGCGCGGTACAACAAAGCCTGCTCAATGCTTGGCATTTCTCAGAACGGGTGATTCAGAGAGGTACTTTTTATCAGGATAATAAATAAAGAGGCATGAACCATTCGCGATGGTCCGGATCATGGCTTCTTTCACCTCTTCCGGAATTGACGGGCATCCCCAGCTTCGGCCGAGTCTCCCGTATTTGGCGATAAAATTTCCGCTGACATAATTCGCACCATGCATTACGATGGAACGAGCCAGCGCCTTATCGTTATATCCCTGCTCAAGTCCTTTCAGGATGAGCGAGATGCCATGCTTTCCATCATAGATGTTACCTGTAACAAAAAAGCCAAGACTGCTTTTTAGGGATTCCGAAACATTTGAAAAGTCACGCGCATAGTTCTCACCCGTGTTCTTTCCATGAGCAACAAGCGTATTCCAGAGAACCTTGCTGTTCTTGAGATCGATGACCCACAGCCTTTCCTGCACAGAGGCAAGGCTGTAGTCAATTATTGTGATGATGTCCGGATTTTTCAGCACATTTTTCGAACGGAGATTGATGTAACCTAATACACCTTTCCTGAATACGTCGTATGCTGGTCTTGCAGAAGCACTAAGCCCTGAATAGATCTTTAGGATCTGTTGTTCTGCTGCTTCCCTTGTTTTGAAGGCACTGGAATCGGAACCAGCTTTGGTGGAAACAACAGGTTGATGATAATTTGCTTTAGCTTCTTCATTCGTTAGCGTGAAATTTAAAGATAGGATTAAAAACGATAAACTTAAAAATCTCTGCATTTCCTGGGGGTTCTTTCATATAAATGTCTTACCTCTAAAAAACCAGTTTAATGCTGATTTATTATTGACAAGTCTCTCTCTCTCTTTTCCTTTTTGGTGAAAAATCACCAGGATTTACGATATATCAACGTAAAAAAGCTTCTAACAACATAATTACAGTGAAATAAATTCCTGCAGAAGCCATCACTAAAAGCTATTTTAAAGATATACATAAAAGGCTGGATTATCAAGGCCTGGCTGATTATTTGCTTCATAATGTTCCTCAACGTTCATTATGGATAAAACCCAGGAATCTTTAGCTGGAATTGCAGAAAAATTTCAGAGGATCAGACAATTCACTTCAACGATATGCGAAGGTTTGCAGCCTGATGATTACAACGCGCAGCCGGTACTGTTTGTAAGCCCTCCCAAATGGCATCTTGCACATACTACCTGGTTTTTCGAAGAATTTATTCTTGTAAGAAAAGCAGGCCGAAGGTATTTTAATGAATCCTACCCTTACCTGTTCAACAGCTATTACGACCTGATCGGTGATCGTGTAACCCGTGACTCACGCGGGACTCTGACACGCCCGATTTTAAAGGATATACTCGAATACAGGAGCTATGTGGAAAATGAAATGCTTGAATACCTTTCGAAAACAGAAGCAGATGACGATACACGTGCCCTTGTTGAACTTGGATTAAATCATGAACAGCAACACCAGGAACTGCTTCTGACCGACATCAAATTCATTCTCGGGCATAACCCGCTAACACCCGTGTTCAGAAAGAGTCAGCACCTTCCTTCAGAAAAAAAGGTTGCACCAGGTATTGAAGTTCCGGGCGGAGTTTACAAAATTGGATATGATGGTGAAGGCTTCAGCTTTGATAATGAATCCGGAGCGCATTCAGTATTCCTTCATGATTACCGGATCGACAGGGATACCGTGACCAATGCGGAATACATCCGGTTTATACACGACAATGGATATGAACGACCTGAGCTATGGCTTGCTGATGGCTGGGACTGGGTTAAAAACCACAAAATCAATGCTCCTATGTACTGGCAGAAAAAAGATGATGTTTATTTCAGATATGGTCTGAATGGCTTGTCACGACTGAATCTCCTGGAGCCTGTATCACATGTGAGTTTTTTTGAGGCTGATGCGTATGCACGCTGGAAAGGAAAGAGACTTCCAACTGAATTTGAATGGGAGGTCGCATGCCGCACTCAGGCTGAGTTGTCGGCTTCTGAAAACTTTGCGGAAAATGGTCATTATGAACCTGTGCCGCATGACCAGGGTGCCCATTTCCTTGGGAATGTGTGGGAGTGGACCAACAGTGCATACTTACCCTACCCATTTTATAAAAAGCCTGAAGGTGCCGTTGGTGAATACAATGGAAAATTCATGATCAACCAGATGGTGCTGCGCGGAGGCTCATGCGCCACTCCAAAGGATCATATCAGGATCACCTACCGGAACTTCTTTCACCCGGAAGAACGCTGGCAGTTTTCGGGCATAAGATTGGCAGAGCATATTCATTAATGGAAAAGTTCGCAGCCGATGTATTTCATGGACTCATGTCAAACCCCAAGTCCATCTCATCCAAATACTTTTATGATAAGGTTGGAAGCCGCATCTACACAGGCATTACAAACGTTCATGAATATTACCCATCAAAATGTGAGTCCGAGATCCTTTCAACAAACTGTGATAAGATCCTGAAACACATCAATCATTATCAAAAGCGTTTTCAGCTGATTGAGCTTGGGTCGGGAGATGGCCGGAAAACCAGGATCCTGATCAAGCATTTTATTGAACATGACGCTGACTTCGAGTATGTACCTGTAGATATCTGCAGTGAAGAAAATGAACTTTTGATGAATGAGCTCCAGGATCTGTTCCCGGGACTTGAAGTGAATTCATTGACGGGTGACTTTATGGATACGATCAGTCTGCTGCCAAGCGACCAGGGCGAAGGAAAGGTGATTTTGTTCCTCGGATCGACCATCGGGAATATGAATGACCATGAAACCAGGCTCTTTTTAAAAACATTGCAGCAGCAGATGGATGTGAATGATCTGCTGCTGATCGGCTTTGATCTGAAAAAGCATCCAGGGGTGATATCAAAAGCCTATAATGATTCAAACGGACTTACCCGGGCATTCAACCTGAACCTGCTTACACGCATCAACACCGAACTGGATGCAGATTTCGATATTTCCATGTTCGAACATTACCCGGTGTACGACCCCCATACTGGAGAAGCGAAAAGTTATCTTGTCAGCTCATCCAACCAAAGTGTATTCATTAAAAAGCTGGGTAAGGTTTTCAGCTTCCAGGAGGGTGAGATCATTTTCACTGAGGTGTCACGAAAGTTCACTGTTGAAGACATACTTGATCTTGCAGAACATACAGGATTTGAAGTCATCGAAAACTTCACAGACTCCAGATCCTACTTTATCGACTCATTATGGAAAAAAAGAGCATGACCGGTAAATGATCTAGTGACTTAATAAACTCATACTATAACCGAATTGCCTGCAACAACCACCTCCCCCATTCTTTGAACTTTGAACTTTCAACATTGAACTTTCAACATTGAACTTCCAACATGGAACTTTCAACATGGAACTTTCAAGATGGAACTTTCCTTTATCTTTAAATAAAATTCCATAAACCTGTGTCACAGAACTTCTCCAACCACCGCCAGATGGTACCGATGTACCACTACTTTGTATTCCTTCTTGTACTTTCAGTTCTGATCGGAAGCTTTGTAAACTTTTTCGAAAGCCTGCGTGCAGGAACAGGGGTCTATTCAGCGAGCCTGATCACTGCAATTGGAATTATCATGGTTTTCAATTTTTTCTTCATCAGGATTTTTGCATTGAAAGCACAGGATCGTGCGATTCGTGCCGAAGAAAACCTTAGACATTATGTGCTTACAGGAAAGCTGCTTGACGCTGAATTAAGAACAAAGCAAATCGTTGCATTACGCTTCGCTTCTGATTCCGAATTTCCTACGCTCGCCAGTAAAGCCAGGATAAACAAGATGTCCGGAACAGAGATCAAGAAAAACATTAAGAACTGGAGAGCTGATTTTTATCGGGTCTGATCTTTCCTATAATGTGTGAGAGCAGGAATGCGCCGGTTGATGCGAACAATCCTGCGAGTATTGCAGGGAATTCATTGTCGATCGTAAGGTAAACTAACCAGGCAGACAATCCACTGATCATTGAAATAAATACAGTGGAAGTTCCAACATCCTTCATAAACAATGCTGCCATCATCGGAACAAAAAGGGAAACCAGTGTCAGGGATGATGATTCTCCAACGAGCTCAAAGATGTTGCTTCTGAAAAAGGTAACACAATAGCAAAGCAGCGCGATGATCACGACACTTAATCTTAAGGTCAAAAGAAACTTCCTGTCATTCTTTGACGGCCAGAAGTTCTTAAAAATATTTTCAGCCAGGATCGTGGAAGGTGCCAGCACTCCTGCACTGGCGCTGCTTAGAATCGCAGAGATGAGTGCACCGAAGAACATAACCTGAACCCACAGCGGAGAATATTTCATGATGACGAATGGAAGAAACTTTTGGGTATCATCACCTGCAAGAAGTCCAGGTTCGAGCACGACAGCCATTAATCCGATTACCAGTGGAATAAACGCAATAGTCAGATACATGAAGCCTCCGATGAACGCGGAACGTCTGGCTGCTCTCTCCGAGCGTGTTGAATTGATCCGCTGAAACACGTCCTGCGATGGAATCGATCCAAGTCCAATCGTGACCCACGCTGCGATGTATTCAAACCAGCCTGCATCTTCGGTTGGAACGAAAGTTAAAAAACCATCTGGTAGCTTCTGTGTCAGCACTGGCAGATCAGGACTAATGGATGCCAGCTGGAACACCACGATCAGCAAACCAGCGATGATCACGATCGTCTGAATGAAATCGGTAAGTGAAACAGCCCACATACCTCCGAATGTCGTGTAGGCAATCACTGCGATCACACCAATGAATATTCCTGCTGATACGCTCACTCCAGCTACGAAATGAAACACCAGTCCGAAAGCAATGAATTGAGCAGCTGTCCATCCGAAAAATGAAATGATCATGATCGATGAGGCAATGATCTCTGCATGTCGTCCAAACCGGTCCCGGAACAAATCGCCAAGACTAAGCATGTTCAAACGGTACAAAGGACCTGCGAAGATTGCTCCTACAAGAAAGAGACACAATGATGCGCCAAAAGGATCTTCAATAACACCAAGGAATCCATGCTGGACAAATTCCGAAGATGCGCCCAGCACTGTTTCTGCACCGAACCATGTTGCAAAGAAAGCGGATGCTGACAAGTACATAGGCAAGCTTCTGCCCGCCAGTGCAAAATCAGAAGAGGAGGAAATTTTTCGGGACGCCCACAACCCTGCTGCAATAGTGAAGGCAAGGTATACGATGACGAAAACGGCAAGCATTATAATAGCTTCGTGTAGATTTGGTAACTGGCTTCATCGAAACAGCAGAAAATGACTTCTTCTGGTAAATCACGGGACTTCATAAAATCATTCACAGCATCCAGAGCAATCCGTGCTGCGCGTTCCTTAGGGAATCCATAAATACCGGTGCTGATATTAGGGAATGCTATCGAACGGATGCCATGTTCAAATGCAATATTGAGCGCACGCTGATAGGCATCATTCAATAACACGTCTTCATTCGCATATCCGTTACGCCATACAGGACCAACCGCGTGTATGATGTATGTGCAAGGCAGGTTCCCGGCATTTGTGATCATCGCTGATCCTGTCGGGCACTGGCCATGCTTCCTGATCCACTCAGCACATTCTGCAAGCACGGTCGTTCCGGCGGCAGACTGGATCGCACCATTCACTCCAGCTCCATCAGATAGAGAAGAATTGGCTGCATTGACGATCGCATCAACTTTAAGCTTCGTGATATCTCCCTGGATCAGTCTTATCATCTGTGATACAATCTTACAGATACATTTCGAAGCACGAGCCTGTCATCTGATCCCGGATTCCACAGGTATAGCTTAAAGCTCTGAGCTTCCAGCTTAGGAATAACGAACATGAAGTGAAGGTTCGATGGCTTGTTGTCTGCAGTGATGTAATCCCGGATTGCAAAAGCTCTCCGGAAAAGCTGTCCTTCGTTATTCGAAGCCTCACATACAATATTCAGATCGCCCGGAAGATCGTCCGTGACTGTATTGGCCTGGAAAAGCACATAGGTCGGATCATTGTTCAGCAACAGCTCCACGGGCAAATCAACGGTGCAGCCAAATTCACTGTTTCCAACAACACATGAATCCGAACGGAATTCCCTGTCAGGTGCCTGCAATCCGAAAAATGTGGCAAAACTGACTCCGCTTCTTCGCAACCTTTTGTAAACAGAGATCTTTCCGTTCCCTCCCACTTTTACAAGCTTGTTTTGAATATCAGGATACGGCTTAATGATATCAGACAGCAGGAATTCATCCTGGATCACAACGTAATCATAATCCCAGGTCAGCGCATCTTCAAGTGTTTCCTTCCTGGTGTTCAGAATGGAATAACCTTTCCTGTTCAACAGGATCAGTGGAGTATTGATTGTATAACCATCGATTACCAGCATTTTCGCCGAAGGTTCGATCTTCAGCTCATCCATCAGCTTTTCAGCTCCTGTGAAATTGTTGTACGTGATGTCAGTTCGATCCCAGGAGCCTGTGACACGTCGTTTCTTTTGCAGTGTTCCATTTGAGTATCCTGCAAGGATAATGAAGATAACAGCACCTGTCAGTGATGCGACTTTGTATTGCCTGGTCAGATGATCGAATTCTGGAATGTAGGATACAAACAACAAGACGAATGGCAGAAAAAAGCTATCGAGAAAATAATAGTCATGAGCCATAAACTGGGCCTGCATGGCTACATAGTAAACTGCCGAAGCAAGAAGCCAGAGAAACGCGAACTGACGCATACCTGAAAAAGTCCGTGTTCCGTTCTTTCTGTTCAGGTAGATGGATCCTGAGATCACAAGGATGGCGAAAATGTAATGCCATTCTGTGAAGTAAGAATAGATCCAGCTGTTCCAGGCTACTCTGAAATACTCCTGGAATTCTTCAAGGTTTTCAGCATGCATCAATTTCCGCAGGAACATGGAACCGTACTGCTCCGTGAGGTGATTGTTCCAAAGCATGAATAAAACGAATACAGCCAGACTCATCGTAAAGGCCATCCATTTCCTCTCCTTTATAAAATAAAACAGACCAAGGATGCCAAGCGGAAGTAGAAATGGTGATCGCGTGAGTGCAGCCATGCATAAAAAAATGAATGCCAGTGACCGCCTTGATCGCCATTCAGGAGAGTAATAAATATATACTCCGATCATCACGAAACTCAATGCGCTGACTGAAGGAATGAACCCTGATTTATAATAGAAGTAAACCGGTGAAAGAAAAACAAACGCGATCACAGCGATCCTCCATAACTTGGAAACTCCTTTGTCTTTTAATAAGGCATATAGCGCTGTCAGTCCGAGGCATGAAATCAGGATCTGGTAAATCCGGAATACAGCTGGCTCCCTGGTACCTGTTAGCTTCATCGAGATGGCCACAATGTATTCAGGGATCGGCGGATCAACAGGAGTTATGCCTGTTTCAACGTTTGGTTTTACAGTCGGATCTGGCCTGAGGTTAAAGGATGTAGGATGAAAAAAATCGAAGCCATTATCGAGAAACCCAAGGCTCAGAGCATAGCGGTCGGATTGTGTCCAGGCGTGTATAAACCTTGGAAATTCATTCAGGTGCGCACGATGGAGAAATAGAGAAACAACGAAGATTAAAAAGAATGCAATGAGCAGCTCCCTGTTTTTTTTCATCGCTGCGAAGGTACCTGTTAAGTGATTAACTCAAAACAAGTGACACTATGCTTTTACCAGGAACAGCTCTTTAAGCTTTTCAACGGTATAGTCGACCTCCTCTTTCGTGTTGAATTTGCTGAATGAAAAGCGGATGGATGGCCTGCCCATGTCACAACTGATCGCACGAAGCACATGAGATCCCTGGTTGCTGCCTGAGGTGCAAGCGCTTCCTCCTGATGCTGCGATTCCCGAGATATCAAGATTGAATAGAAGCATTTCAGCACTTTCACTTTCCGGAAAGCACACATTTAATACTGTGTAAAGAGAGCTGTTCTTTGCGTCACCGTTGAATGTCACACCCGGGATCTCAGCTTCAAGCTTTCCGATCATGTAATTCTTAAGACCTGTAATATGATCCTGGTGCTCTTTCATATCCCTGCTTGCGATCTCGAGCGCCTTGGCAAGTCCGATGATCCCGTAAAGATTTTCCGTTCCGCCTCTCATGTTACGTTCCTGTGAACCTCCGTGGATGAAAGGATTGATCTTGACATCTCCATTGATATACAGGAACCCTACGCCTTTGGGTCCGTGAAATTTATGTGCGCCACAGGTTATAAAATGAACGTTCACCTGCTGAAGGTCGAACGAATAATGTCCCATGGTCTGTACTGTATCCGAATGAAACACGGCATTGTACTTTCTGCAGATCTCACCAACCTCCTTCATCGGGAGAAGGTTTCCGATCTCATTGTTTGCATGCATCAGGGAAACCAGTGTTCTTTCCTGGCCTTCCAGAAGACTTTCAAGGTGATGAAGGTCGATATGTCCGTTTGGCAGCAGGTTGACGTATTCAAGCGTCACCTCTCCCCTTTTATGCAGGTCTTCCAGTGTATGCAGCACCGCGTGGTGTTCAACCATTGAAGTGATCGCACGTTTGATTCCCATGTCGCGGATGGAGCCGCAGATAGCCATATTGTCTGCTTCAGTGCCTCCTGACGTAAAGAAGATCTCGGCAGGACTAACATTCAGCAACCCGGCAACGGTTTTACGCGCCTGTTCGATCAGTGAACGTGTCTTTCTTCCGAAGGAATGAATGGAAGATGGATTTCCATAATGTTCCTTCATGATCGTGGTCATGACATCAATTACCTCAGGATCGAGCTGGGTAGTGGCAGCATTGTCAAGATAAACCTTCATATGTTGATCAGCGTTTAGAGGCCATTGCTGGCTTCGGCTTTAAAAGCTCTTCCTTTTTAATGATCTCTTTGATATCCATAATGATCTTTTCAGCCAGGTTCTCTGCCGTTGTAAGACTCTGGCTTTCAGAATAGATCCTGATGATTGGTTCAGTATTGGATTTTCTCAGATGCACCCATTCCTTGTCAAACTCGATCTTTACTCCATCGATCGTATTCACCGGCTGCTTTTTATATTTATTCTGAATGGCAGAAAGAATATTATCGACATCCATATCAGCTGTCAGCTCAATCTTGTTTTTCGAAATAAAATAGTTTGGATATTTCGCCCTAAGCATGGAACAGCTTTTTCCAAATTTTGCAAGATGCGAAAGAAATAAGGCAATTCCCACAAGCGCATCACGCCCGTAATGAAGCTCTGGTAAAATGACTCCGCCATTGCCTTCGCCACCGATCACAGCCTGCTGCTTCTTCATCATCTCAACAACATTCACTTCACCGACGGCAGATGCAAAATACTCAGCCCCAGCCTTTTCTGTCACATCACGTAAAGCCCTGGTTGACGAAAGATTGGATACCGTATTGCCTTTATTCGCTTTTAAAACATAATCGGCCACAGCAACAAGTGTATATTCTTCACCGAACATATCGCCATCTTCACATACGAGTGCAAGTCTGTCAACATCCGGATCAACGACGATCCCCAGATCCGCTTTGTTTTTCACTACGGATTTCGAGATCTCCAGGAGGTTTTCCGGAAGAGGCTCCGGGTTATGAGGGAAGTTTCCGTCAGGTATGCAGAAAAGCTCAGTGATCTGCTCCACACCCAATGCTTTCAGAAGCTTTGGAACAATAATGCCACCAGTGGAGTTCACACAGTCTATCACCACTTTAAACTTCCTTGCTTTGATGGCATTCACATCCACCATTGGAAGAGCAAGGATCTTTTCAATATGCTTATCAAAATAGGTATCGTCTGTTTTGATGGATCCAAGCTTACCGACTTCCGCAAACTGGAACTCCTGTGCTTCAGCAATCATGAGCACCTCTTCGCCATCAGAACCTGAGATGAACTCTCCTTTTTCATTCAGAAGTTTCAGGGCATTCCACTGCTTGGGATTGTGGCTGGCAGTGATGATGATCCCGCCTTCAGCCTTTTCCATTGGAACGGCAATCTCAACGGTGGGTGTTGTGGAAAGCCCGAGGTCGATCACATGAATCCCCAGTCCGCTCAGTGTTCCGGTAACAAGACTGTTTACCATTTCTCCTGAGATCCTGGCGTCGCGCCCGACCACTACCGTGATTTTCTTTGATGCTTTGTTGTTCTTCAGAATCCATGAACCGTATGCTGAAGTAAACTTTACAATATCCAGGGGGCTTAATCCTTCACCTGGTTTTCCTCCGATTGTCCCTCTGATTCCCGATATCGATTTGATCAGTGCCACTTTAATCTCCTTTTTTACAATCATCAAAGATAAGAATATGGTCTGTAATTCTGTCCACTTACGCGCTTAGATTTCCACATTTGATACGAGTTCTGTTTATATCTTGAGCATGGATTCTGCCCAATTTTATTACATTTGTTTGAAATAAAACGTTGAGTGGGATTCCCAGGGGATAGCGAAAATCAATTCGAAGACAATTCTAAAAATGAGGTTCTGTCGAAATTCGAAAAAATGCTCGAGGAGAAAGACGAGTACTTCTTCGATGCTTCTGATTTTGAACTCATTGTCGATTTCTATATGGAAACCGGCGACCATCTGAAAGCGATGGAAGCTTGCCGTATCGCACAATCCCAGCATCCGTTATCCACCATATTCCTTCTGAAGAAAGCAGAGATCCACGCCAACAGAGGTGAATACACCACCGCGCTTGGAATTCTCGACAGAGCCGAACTGGCCGAACCTTTCGATCCGAACCTGCACCTTTTAAGAGCGGGCATTGCCTGCCAGGAAGGAAAGCACGAAGAAGCTCTCGAATCATACCGCACTGCATTGAAATATTCCGATGAACAGGAAACCATCCTGATGCAGATCGCCAATGAACACCAGCATCTCGGAAATTTCCACGATGCGGAACTGATCTATAAAAAGATCATCAAGGAGAACCCGGACAATGAAGAGGCCCTGTATGACCTTGTATTCTGCATGGAATCAAAGGAGCAATACCAGGAATGCATCCGATTCATTGAGAACTTCATTGATTCACATCCATATTCCTATGCCGCATGGTATAATTTGGGTGTCATTTACAGCAAACTGTCCATGCTTGAAAAAGCGATCGATGCGTTTGATTATGTAACGGTCATCAAGGAAGATTTCATCCCCGCCTATTTCAACAAGGCCACTGCCTACGCTGCACTGGAGAAATATACAGAAGCCATCAAGGCCTACGAGGAGATCTTCCAGTTTGAACACCCGGATGCGTTGACATGCTACTTCATTGCTGAATGTTACGAGAGAAACCAGCAGTACGACAAGGCACTTTCGTTTTACAACAAAGCGATCAAGCTCGACCCACAGCTGGCCGACGCCTGGATAGGTATCGGGATCGTAATGGATTACCAGAACAGACTTACTGAAGGTATTCACTACATTAAAAAAGCGCTGGAACTTGAATCAGAAAATCCAGATTACTGGTATGTTTTCGCGGAAGTTGAACATAAGCTGGGCTTTATTGATGAAGCCGAAAGCGCATACAAAAAAGTGATCGACCTGGATCCATCAGGTGTTGATATCTGGCTGGACTACAGCGGGTTGCTTTTCCACGAAAAAGACATGCAGGAAGCTGTGGAGGCCATGGCTGAAGGCATCAAACACAATCCGGATGCTCCCGAGCTTTTCTACCGGATGGCAGCATACCTTTTTGGTGTGGGTGATACGCGTGAAGCGATGAGCCATCTTGAAAACGCCTTGCAGCTTGACTTTAGCAAACACGATGAACTATTTGACTTTCAGCCATCTCTGAAAGAAAACAAAGACATTATTAAGACAATAGAACTTTACAGAAAATGATGAATTACGAATTACCGCACATCCCCATAAGGGATCCAAAACCAAGGGAGAAAGGAATCACCATGGTGATGGATAAAGGTCTTAGCCTGAAAGAGGCTGAAAACTTTGTTGACTCCAGTGGACACCTTACGGATCTTGTTAAACTGGGCTTTGGTACTTCGTACATCACCAGGAATCTTGAAGAAAAGCTTAAGCTATACCGGGATGCAGGAATTAAAACCTATTTCGGCGGTACACTCTTCGAAGCATTTATCGTTCGCGGAATGTTCAATGATTACATGAAGCTCATGGACAAATTCAAGCTTGAAGTTGCCGAAGTTTCTGACGGATCGATCGTGATGGATCACAACAAGAAGTGTGAGTACATCAACAAGCTTTCTAAAAACTACACCGTTGTTTCTGAGGTAGGATCAAAAGAAGAAGGGATCATTATTCATCCGAACAAATGGACCTCCATGATGCAGAAAGAGATTGAAGCAGGTTCATGGAAAGTGATCGCTGAAGCACGTGAAAGCGGCAATGTCGGGATCTATCGTTCCAACGGTTCCGCACATACGATGCTTATTAACAAGATCCTGAATAAGATCGACCAGGACATGATCATGTGGGAGGCTCCACAAAAATCCCAGCAGACCTGGTTCATTAAATTGCTGGGCTCGAACGTAAATCTTGGAAATATAGCACCCACCGATGTAATATCCCTGGAAACTTTACGTCTTGGACTTAGAGGAGATACGTTTTTCCATTTCCTCCCGGCAAACATGAAAAAAGAAACATTTTAGATCATGAAAGAGATCACTGTTCAGGAGCTTAAGCAAAAGCTTGACAACCAGGAAGACTTCCAGTTTATCGATGTCCGTGAACCACACGAAGCCGAGATCAGCCATATTGGTGCGAAACTGATTCCCATGGGTGAGATCATGGATCATATCGAAGAGATCTCCAGAAGCAAGCCCGTGATTGTACATTGCAGAAGCGGACAGCGAAGCGGAGTTGTCGTTCAGGCACTCGAAAAACAAGGATTTACAAACGTTATGAATTTAAAAGGAGGCATTTTAGCCTGGGGAAACGAGATTGACCCGACACTCCCTAAATAATCAGCTTTATGGATATCACCAACCCGATCGATTTTATTCTCCATATCAATAAACACCTGGAGACTTTATTAATCCAGTACGAGACAACAACCTACCTGATTTTGTGCCTGATCATCTTTTGTGAAACAGGACTTGTTGCAACACCCTTCCTGCCAGGTGACTCACTGCTGTTTGCTGCAGGAGCACTCACGGCAAAACTGGGCATCCTCAATGTCTGGATCCTGATCCCGCTGCTTTTTGCATCAGCTATCCTTGGAGACAATGTGAATTATTTCGTTGGGAAGTTCGTGGGTGATAAGCTCTTCGATATGCCCTACCTGCGGCGGATCATTAAACGTGAATACCTGAACAGAACACATAAGTTCTATGAAAAGCACGGAGGAAGAACCATCATCATGGCGCGCTTCGTTCCGATCATCAGAACATTTGCACCGTTTGTTGCAGGTATCGGTGAAATGAACTACAGAAAATACATCACCTACTGCGTGATCGGTGGTATTGTATGGGTAACATCATTAACACTTGCCGGATATTATTTCGGAGGCATTCCGATCATCAAGAACAATTTTGAACTCGTTGTTTTCGCGATCATCGGAATTTCACTTGTTCCTGTATTCTTTCAGTTCATCAAGGCAAGAGCAGAGCTTAAAAAAGCCAAGACGACTGCCTGATGCTGTTTGGCCTGATAGGGAAAACGCTCACACATTCATTTTCGAAACAATACTTTTCCGACAAGTTCGAACGGGAAGGTCTTGATCATACATACGAGCTATTTCCTCTTGAAAAAATTGAAGATTACCTGCGGCTGATAAAACAGCACGCGAACCTTAGCGGGTTGAATGTGACCATTCCTTATAAAGAGAGCATCATCCCTTTTCTCGATAGCCTCTCACCTGAAGCCGAAAAAGCGAATGCAGTGAATACCATCCTCTTTAGGGATGGGAAATCAACAGGATACAATACAGATATCTATGGGTTCAGAAATTCAATCAAACCATTTCTGGAACCACATCACCAGCGGGCACTGATCCTTGGTACAGGTGGTGCATCAAAAGCAGTGTCCTATGTATTCGATGATTTGGGGATTGATTACTATTTCGTTTCAAGGAATAAAGGCAACCGGCTTAAATGCTTTAGCTATGATGAACTGAATGCGTATGTCATGAAGAGCTTTCCGCTTATTGTAAATACGACGCCGGTTGGGATGTATCCTGATGTGCACAGTTCTCCTCCTGTTCCATACGAACACCTTACAACATCACACTTTCTTTATGATCTGGTATACAACCCTGCAGAAACATTATTTTTGAAGAACGGGAGATCAAAAGGAGCCCGAACCATGAATGGGCTGGACATGCTGAAGCTTCAGGCTGAACGTGCATGGCAGCTATGGAATGAAAAAGTAAAGGATGAAAAGTAAACTGATTTTTTGCGCGCTTGTTGTTCTGATTGCAGGTTGTGGAACAGACAAGAAAGACCAACCAGCTACGACCATGCCGGTAGAAGCTGAAAAAACTGTCAGGCCGACGAGCCCTGAATTCAAGGCAGATTCAGCGTATGCCTACATTGAAAAGCAGCTTTCATTCGGTCCGCGTGTACCAGGCACGGAAGGTTCCAGAAAGTGTGCGAAATGGCTGGAGAACCAGCTGAAACGTTCAGGCATGGAGGTTACTGTGCAGAATGGCCAGATGGAAGCTTACAATGGTAAGATCCTTCCGATCATCAATATCATGGGGAAGATGAATAAGGATGCTGAAAGGCGTGTCATACTTTTTGCTCACTGGGATACCCGGCCTTATGCAGATTCTGACACGGTTAACCAGAATAAGCCAATCCCCGGAGCCAATGACGGCGCCAGTGGTGTTGCCGTTCTGCTTGAGATTGCCAGGATGATCAATGAATCCGCTGTTAAACCACAGATCGGAACTGACATCCTGTTCGTTGATGCTGAAGATTACGGCCAGCCGAACAATACCATGCTGCCTCCTAAAGAAGACACCTGGTGCCTCGGGACACAATACTGGGCAAAAAACAAACCTGCTGATTACAAGCCAATGTATGGCATCCTGCTGGATATGGTAGGTGCACGCGATGCCATCTTTCCGATAGAAGGCAATTCTGCAAGCTTCGCTCCTTCCGTAGTAAATATGGTATGGAGCACTGCACAAAGGATCGGGTACGGAAATTTCTTTATCAATGAAACGATTGATTTTGTTGGCAGTGATGATCATGTTTATATGACTAACATGGCGAACATCCCAAGCATCGACATCATCCAGTTTGATCCACGCACAGGGAATTTCGGAGCATACCACCACACACACCAGGACAACATCCAGGTGATCGACAAAACCACGCTCAAAGCTGTTGGCCAGACAGTGACAGAAGTGATCTACAACGAGAAGTAAGAACTTTCAGATTAGTTTCATTTCATCTTACTTTAAAGGTTGATCCTGTTATCAAATTAAAACCTGTATGGATGCAATTCAAATAAGACCCGTATCAGCAGGCGACATGGAACTTCTGCAGGAAATCGGAAGGAAGACTTTCGTTGAAACCTTTGCCGAAGTGAACTCTGAAGAAAACATGAAAGCCTATCTTGAAGGAAGCTTCTCAAGGGAAAAGCTAATGAATGATCTTAACGACAGGAACGCTGAATTTTATTTTGCGATAAAAAACAATGCAGTTATTGGCTACCTGAAAGTAAACTCAGGACTTTCACAAACGGAAATAAAAGATGATTCCGCACTCGAGATTGAACGCATATATGTGCTGAAGGAATTCCATGGTGCGAACGTCGGACACCTACTATTTAAAAAGGCAATGCACATTGCACGAAAGAAAAATGCCAGCTATATCTGGTTAGGTGTGTGGGAAGAAAACAAACGGGCGATCGGCTTTTACAGGAAAAACGGGTTTACAGAGTTTGACAGGCATCTCTTCAAATTAGGAGATGACCTGCAAACTGACATCATGATGAAGCTGGATCTTAGTGACCAGGCATCTTAAGCACAAATTCTTTTTCCTGTAGCGTTAACCGATTATTCTTTTCACCACAGCCTTCTGGTAAGGAAGTCCGAATTTTTTCCCTTCAAGATATTCAGTGATCATCTTTTTACGGTCCGATGCTTCAGCATACCCTTTCAACGCTTCGATTGCGGGATTAGCAAGTCTTCCATTGGCACTCAATGCCGCATTCACAAGGTTCTCGAGCAAGGCCTGGTCAAGATGATTCAATCTGCGTAATGCATTGATCGCATTCACCCTCGACTGGAATTCATAAGAACCGGACGTCATGGCAATTAGCTCATCCTGTGCTGCCTTGTCTTTCAGAAAGAAAGAAGAAAGCTCAAGCCATTTCACCTTAACATTACTGCCTCTTGTACCATCTACATTTTTCGTTATTTCAAGATATTGCCTGGCCATATCAGGGAAATCCATGCATAATTTATCCAGAGAATTTGCGACAGCATCGTACGACTGATCCTTCAGCAGTTTTTCATACGATGTACGAAGATCAGCAGGAATATGGCGTATTGCCAGTGTTGCCTTCCTGAGGTTTGCATGATCAGAACCGATCGCCTCATTGATCAGCCTGAACGCCACCGGGTCATTCACGTTTACGATCTGACCAATGATTTCAGATTTTACAGCATAGAACTTCTCCTTTGAAAAGATCTCCTGAAACAGGGCAAGCTTTCTATCCGGGCCTAATTCACGAAGTGCAAGCACGGCATCATAGCGGTCGATCATGTTCGTGGCATTCAGTGCCTGGGCCTTAAGCATCTCAAAAGTTTTTTTAAACTCCACCTGCTTCAGCACTTCGCTATTAGGATCAAACAAGGCGTAAGACACTTTTTTCTTTTCCGGGTTTGGAAGCATAACCAGCTGGTGTTCCTGGTCAATGACAACTGTCTTGTTTAATCGTGTTCCATCAGTAAACACCACTTCAAAAGTTATCGGCATTTCGAACAGTCCCACTTCAAGATTTGTTTCATGTGCCTGGTTGATCACAAACTCCATGAATGCTTCACCATTCGTATTGGTATATTCATGAAACTGCACTTTATAAAATGGTTCTCCTCCTTTGTATACCCACTGATCCCAGAACCATTGCAATGACATTCCTGTCACTTCTTCAAAAGCCACCAGCAGCTGATGTGAATCCACATTACCATAAGGATGCTTGTTCAGATAGTACTTAATGACCTTATTGTAGGTTTCTCTTCCTCCGACTACATTCTTCAGCATATTAAGCACGAATGCACCTTTAGGATAATGCCTGACGGTTCCTGCACCACTATTGGCAATTGGGAGTTTATCCCTTTTAGAAGCCTCAAGCGCCTGGTTATTCCACTGTTTGCGTGACCAGTCAAAATAATCCGTTCCGTTCACTTCCCTTTCAAATAACATACTGTAATAGGTAGCAAAGCTTTCCTGCAGCCAGTGATGTCTTGAGCTGCGTGCAGTGATAAAATCTCCGAACCATTGGTGCGCCAGCTCATGTGCATTGGTGCTTACATAACTTCTGTCCACAAATGCCCTTTCATCCACGAAGCTGAAATCACCGAACACTGTGGCGGTCGTGTTTTCCATTGCTCCAAACATATAATCCTGCACAGGGATTTGTGAATAGGATTCCCATGGATATTTTACACCAATCTCTTTTTCGAAAAAATCCATCATCGCCTCACTGTGCTTATAGGCATAAGGAACGCGGTCTTTCCATTCAGGATAGTAATACTGTGAATAAGGCACTCCGGATGCAGACTTAGTTTCATGGATATCATACACACCGATCGCCAGCATGATCAGGTAAGGTGCATGTGGTTTGGTCATTTTATAATGCCAGCGCTTCATACTGTTTTTTTCTTCCTTCGATGAGATCAGCCTGCCATTGGACAACACCTTATATGCTTTGTCAAAATGAATGATCAGTTCGGTGGTCATTTTATCATTCATCTCATCATACATCGGGATCCAGTGCCTGTTATCGATTCCCTGCCCCTGTGTCCAGATCTGCTTGCGACTCAAATTCTTCGGATCATTCCATCCGATAAAATAAAGACCTCTTCTGGGAGTGGCATCGTACTTAATCGTGATGCTGTCAACTTTATCCCAGGTCAATGATGCTGTTGGATAAAACCAGAAACCCAGCGAATCCTGTTTGTAGCGGATAGGCTTTCCAGAAAGGCTAACTTCCCTGATCCTGATAGAAGGGCCATCAAGGTAAAATGAATCCACCTTGCTTCGTAAAGGCCTGAAGCGTTCAGTCACAATACCGCTTACAATGCCGTTTGGCGCATCGAAAGTCACCTCAGCTCGGAGATGCAGCATGTCGAGCGGATGATCTCGCATATCCCAGTTAGGATCGTTGATGTATGACCTGATCTTTTCCTGGGCGGAAAGTGAGGTAGTGAATAAGCATGCGAGTAAGAAAAGTGAGAATAGTTCAGATCGTTTCATGATGTTTGATCTCATTGGAAAATATTGGAGGATTGAGTGTTCTAAGATTATAATTTGAGGCCATCACTTCACCGTATGCTCCGGCACTTCTGATGGCTACCAGGTCTCCCCGCTGTGTTAATGGCAGCAGCATGGCTTTTCCAAAACAGTCAGATGATTCACACACCGGACCAACGACGTCATATTTGAATTCAGATGGCATTCCGACACAGGAAATGTTTTCAACCTTATGGTATGACTGATACAGTGCCGGCCGGATCAGCTCGGTCATCCCTGCATCAAGAATAACGAAGTTTGTCGTGACACCTTTTTTTACATAAAGTACTTTACTGATCAGTGAGCCACATTGTGCAACCAGTGATCTTCCGAGTTCAAAATGAATCTTAACTCCCGGCCTTGTTTCAAGGAATTTGTTGAACACATCGAAGTACGCTTCAAAGTCAGGAATGGCAAAGGAATCCGGTTCATGGTAATTGATCCCCAACCCTCCTCCAACGTTCACATTTGGAATGGGAATGTTCTTCGCCATGAACTTTTCAAGGATCTCGTTAACACGGATACATAACGATTTGAATGGGTTAAGATCTGTGATCTGTGAACCAATATGGAAATGAATTCCTGTCAGATCGATCTGCGGAAGCTCTTTTATTCTTTCGAGAACATCATCAAGCTCCCAGAGATTGATCCCGAATTTATTTTCATCAAGCCCGGTCGTGATGTAATGATGTGTTTTTGCATCAACGTTCGGATTGAGTCTTAGTGCAATGGGGGCACGTTTGTGAACCTTGGCAGCCAGGTCGTTGATCACTTCGATCTCCTGGATTGACTCGCAATTGAAGCATGAGATTCCAATGTCAAGTGCTGCATTAATTTCCGGATCTGATTTTCCTACACCTGCAAATACGATCAATGATGCCGGAAAGCCTGAGTGGTAAGCTTTGATCACTTCATTGCCGCTCACACAGTCTGCTCCGAAGCCCATACCACTGATCATTGCCAGCACAGTATCATTTGAATTGGCCTTAAGGGCATAATGAACATGGTAGCCATAACGGTCTGCTGCCTGTTTTGCCTGTTCCAGCGTTCGCTTTAAAAGCTGCAGATCATAATAGTAAAACGGAGTTTTCTTCTCCCTGAACAAGCTCACCAGCTCCTCAGAAAACATTCGAAGCTGTTTTTTTAAAGACTCCATTGTTCAGCGCTTTCAGGGCATTCACTTTGTCTTTTTTATGAATAAGCAACGAAATATTATTTTCACTTCCACCGTAGGAAATCATTCTGATCGGAATGGATTTCAGTGAGTCAAAAATGCTGAGCGCATAACCTTCTTTACTGGCCTGGAAATAGCCTACAATGCAAATGATGCTTTGGTCGGTATCTACCTCGACTGTTCCAAACTGTTTTAGTTCATTCGTGATCTCATCAAGATGCAGAGGATTATCGATCGTTAGGGAAACAGCCACTTCAGAAGTGGTGATCATGTCGATCGGTGTTTTATAGCGTTCGAAAACCTCGAAAATGCTCCTGAGGAAACCATAGGCAAGCAGCATGCGTGTTGACTTAACCTTTATCGCGATGATACCGTCTTTTGCAGCAACAGCTTTTATACTGTCTCCGGATGACTTCGAAGTGATGAGGGTGCCATGGGCAGTTGGCTGCATGGTATTCAGCAGTCTTACCGGGATGTTCTTCAGCTTGGCAGGAATAACACTGGAAGGGTGAAGGATCTTTGCACCAAAATACGCGAGCTCTGCAGCTTCATCAAAAGACAGTTCGGCAATCGGGTAAGTGTCTTCAACAAACCGCGGGTCATTGTTATGCATCCCGTCAATATCGGTCCAGATCTGGATCTCTTCTGCCTGGATCGCAGCCCCCATTAGTGAAGCAGAATAATCACTACCTCCTCTTTTCAGGTTATCAATCTCTCCAAAAACATTCCTGCAGATGTATCCCTGTGTGATGAAAAGCTTTGTGTGAGGGTATTTGGCAAGTTCTTTTTTTAATTCATGTGAGATGTATTCAAGATCGGGTTCACCATCTTCATCAATTCGCATGAAATTTAATGCTGGCAGCAGAACGGATCCAAGGCCAAGCTCTTCCAGGTAATACTGAAAAAGAGCGGTTGACATCAATTCACCCTGGGCAAGGATGCTTTTTTCTTCATGAAGTGTAAAGAGGTCACGGCAAAAAGAACGGATATGATCCATATGCGCCCTGATCAGTTCATGTCCTTTGATCCGGAACTTTTCGGTGGAATATAATGAATCAACGAATGAAGCATATTTCCTGTCAAGCTCGGTGATCACAGACTCTGCTTCTTCTTTTTTTCCTTCAGAAAGAAGAGAGGAGATGGAAACCAGTGCATTGGTTGTTCCTGAAACTGCAGAGAGAACCACGATGGCTGAATTCTGGTCTTTAATTAATGGAAAAAGCGCATGCATCCGCTCAGGTGAACCAACAGATGTGCCTCCAAACTTTAGGATCTTCATTGAATATTAATCAAAAGTTAAAAATACACATTTCATTACAACAGGCCTTTTCTCATCTCCCGGCCTTTTTCTTCTTTCCGGATGTGTTTCATTTTTCGTCGAAATATTACATGTTACAACACTGTATTTTTTCAATGGCTTTTCAATTATTCTTTCTATTTACCAAAGTCGCGGTAATCCTGAATTTGAGCAGGATACACATGAAGTAAAACTACCCAGCCACCTTTAAATTGCAGTCAGTTTCTCTGAAACCTTTATAAGTTTTAGTAGATTTACCTGAGAAGTATTCGCAGTTTCCAAAAATCACATCAATGAGTTTTAATTCTGACAGGAGGTTTTTACTTCCTTTAATGATCACCTTGTGCTCTGTAAAAGTGGGATTTAGCCAGCAATCAGAGAAAAACACCACAGAAAATTACATCAGGAATGGTTGTGCAGCCACCACGGTTTCCGCAACTGCAATTCCAGTCCAAAAGGGGAATGTTTATGAACACTACGAAATGGAACATCCTTACGGCGGCACATTTCAGTTCATTGGTCGAAAAGATCAGCCACAGGAGTACTTCACTGATGACATCATGAACTTCATTGAATCAAACAGATTGGAAGAAGAAGACCGTATCATCGAATATTCAGATAAAACAAGGATCAGGATCCCTTCGAAGAAAACGATTAGCAGAAGAAACTATAAGCCATACACAACACTTTACTCATTCGAATAGTCAGGCAATGAAAAAATATATACTCCATTTTTCACTCGCAGTGGCTGCATTGTTCTCCAGCAGCCATTTATATGCTCAACCAGGAAATGACAACTGTGCCTCTGCCCAGTCGATCACTCCGAATGGTACATGCGTTTCAGGTACAACCGTCGGAGCGAATGACAGCTGGAACAGCACTGTCGGTTGTCAGACTGGCGCTCCCAACTCACATGAGGATGTCTGGTATTCATTTGTGGCAACTGGTTCAAACTTCACATCGACAGTTACAACCAGCGGTGCATGGACCGACAATGTTGAGTTTGTACTGGTAAGCGGCTCGTGTGCAGGATTCACGCTGGTTACAAGCTCATGCGGTGTATCTCCTCTCACGGTGACAGCAACCGGACTTACTGTCGGAACCACATATTATTTCACCGTTTCAAATACGGGTGCAGGAGTAAATGGTCCATTCCAGGTTTGTACCACCACGTCAAGTCCGCCGGTAAACTGTACTGACAATGACGACTGTGCTACACCTGCTGTTATATCATTTACACCAAACGTGCAAACGTGCCTTACTGATTGCAACACAGGTGCAGCTCCGGGACCAGAATTCACTGGTAACAACTGTTACGATTTTCCCGAAGAGACTGTTTGGTACCAGGTCACCACTGGTGCATCAGCAGCGACAATTGATATCGCATTAACCAGTGCGGCGCTTTCAAATCCATACTTCGCAGTATTCACCACCACAAACTGTACAAACTATACGATTGTGAACTGTACACAGGGAGCTGCGGGATCAGCTTCAAATACAGTGGCAGTCAGTGCGAACACAACATACCTCATCGCTGTTTCAGACCAGGGTGGACAAACAGGTAACTTCAACCTTTGCGTAACTGTTGAGGACGATAACAGTGCATGTAATACAAACGATCAGCTAACGGTAACTGCCACTTCAATGGGGTCTCCATTAACAGGACCCTTTCAGCCAGGTGAGACAGTAACATTCTGCTATACGATCACAGACTGGCAACCGGGAGCATCATGCAACTACCTGCAAGGAATCGTACCAACATTCGGAGATTGCTGGGATCCAGTATCTTTCTCTGCATCAGGCCAACCTGTTACCATCACTTCACCATTGACAACTGCAGGGACAATAGGTGCCTGTCCTCCAGGTCCGCCATGCCCGTGGAGTGGATGTGTCGGAACTTCAGCAGGAACCTGGTCATGGTTCTCAGCAGGAGCTGTAACATACAACAACATTACAGGATCACTACCTCCAAACTCACCACTACCCGGAGGATGGTTCTTCCTTACATCATACAGCCCAACAACCAACGCTTGTACAGGAGATCCTACAGACCCCGACAACAGCTATGGTGACAACAGCTTCCCTGCCTGTAACAGCACACTTGACTGGCAGGTTTGCTTCCAGCTTAAAGCAAGAACATCCATCGCATGCACCAATGGCCAGACAGATTGTTCAGTGTCAATGAAAACATATGCTGATGGTGAGATTGGTGTGTGGAATAACCTTGGCTGTGTTGCAGATATACCAGCGGTTCTGAGCACAACCTTATCATGCTGTGTGCCTCCTACAGCGAATGCAGGATCAGATATTTCAATCTGCTCACAGGCATCTGGTACAATTGGCGCACCTTCAGTGGCAGGTATGACGTATTCATGGTCACCATCAACAGGTCTCAGCAGCGCAACATCCTCAAACCCTACAGTGACATTAACCAACACGACAGCGGTTGCAACAACAGTTCAATTTGTAGTAACACAAACAGAAACAGCCAGCGGATGCTCTGACACAGATACCATTGTAGTAACAGTAAATCCACTGCCAACAGTGGCCATCGCCGGAACTACCGCGATCTGTAACCCGGGCTCAACAACGTTAACGGCTTCAGGAGCGAACACATATATGTGGTCACCATCAACGGGACTTTCCGCAACAACTGGTTCGACAGTTACAGCAAGCCCGACAGCCACAACCACCTATACGATTACAGGAACATCTGCAGCCGGATGTATCGATACAACATTGAGACCTGTGAGAGTAACGACCATCCTGGCAGGCATCACATCAACAACCAATGTCCTTTGTAATGGCGGAACAACAGGTTCAGCAACCGTTGCCGGATCAGGAGGAACCGGAGCATATGGATACACATGGAACACATCGCCGGTTCAGAATACACCTTCCGCAACTTCACTTGCAGCAGGAACATACACCGCAACTGTAAGCAACTCCGGATGCAGCGATACAACCATTGCGATCATTACACAGCCATCCGCGCTGACTGCTTCAACAACACCGGTTAATCCGACATGTAACGGCGCCACCAATGGATCGGCAACAGCAAATCCAATGGGAGGAACAGGAGCATATACGTATTCATGGAACACCTCGCCTGCACAAACAACAGCGACTGCCACAGGATTAGGTGCAGGAACACATACCGTTACCATTACAGATGCAAATGGATGTATCAGGACAGCGACAGCCACACTGACTGCACCAGCTGCCATCACGGTTGGAACATCCACTACAAATACAAATTGTGGTTCAGGTACCGGTACAGCAACAGCCACACCCGCTGGAGGTACGGGATCATACACATACAGCTGGGCAACCACGCCTTCGCAATCGACACAAACAGCTACCGGACTTATCGCGGGAGTATATAATGTCACCATAACAGATGCCAACGGATGTACAGGAACAGGTACAGCCACTGTCAACAATAACGGAGCACCAACAGTGACGATCAATTCCGTAACCAACATCTTATGTAATGGCTCAACAACAGGATCCATTACAGCAAATGCAACAGGAGGAGCCGGAGGATATACCTATACCTGGAATTCTACACCGGTTCAGAACACAGCAACAGCAAGCGGACTTGGAGCAGGCAGTTATTCCGTATCAGTAACGGATGCAGCCGGATGCACAGGAACAGCATCAGGTACCATTACACAGCCAACCCTGCTTACACTTTCCGCATCTTCGACTTCACCTTTATGTAATGGAGGAAACGGAACAGCAACTGTAACTCCTGCCGGAGGAACAGGCACATACACCTATTCATGGAATACAACACCTGTTCAGACAACGGCGACAGCAAACAGTTTACCTGCCGGCACCTATTCAGTGACTGTCACAGATGCGAATGGATGCGTGAAGAGCACCAGTGTAACCATCACACAGCCAACTGCGCTCACCGCTTCAACGACATCAACACCAGCAAGCTGTAACGGAGGTGTTAACGGAACAGCAACTGCATCCGCATCAGGAGGTACAGGAACACTGACCTATTCATGGAATACCACACCAGTTCAGACCAGTGCAGTTGCATCAGGTCTGATCGCTGGAAACTATACTGTGCTTGTTACAGATGCAAATGGTTGTACAGCTTCGGCCAGCACAACTGTATCTCAACCAGCCGCCATCACGGCAACCACAACATTTGTTTCTCCATTATGTAATGGAAACAACAACGGTTCTGCAACTGTGACACCAGCAGGAGGTACTGGTGCATTCACGTATTCATGGAACACAACACCGGCTCAAACCACTGCAACAGCAACAGGACTTATTGCCGGAACTTATAATGTACTGATCACTGACGCAAATGGTTGTACACACACAACGAATGTCACAGTAACACAGCCCGATGTACTGAACGTATCGCTAACTGGTGTCAACCCGACATGCAATGCAGGCACCAATGGATCTGTGACATCCAGCGTTACAGGGGGCACAGGCACTTATACCTATTCATGGAACACTGCGCCTGTACAGACAACCTCGAATGCGACCGGGCTCGGATCAGGCAGCTACACCGTGAATGTGACAGACGCGAATGGATGCAACGCCACCGCAACAACAACACTGGCACAGCCGACAGCCATTTCATCCACGGTATCAGTTACAAATGTTACCTGCTTCGGACTCACCAATGGTTCAGCAACAGTTAATGCATCAGGCGGTACGGGCGCACTGACCTATTCATGGAACAGTACACCGGTGCAGACATCAGCGACAGCAACAAATCTTGCAGCAGGATCCTATGTGGTGACAATCACCGATGCAAGCGGTTGTACAGGTACAGCAAATGCGACCATCACCCAACCAGGAGTTCTGACATCATCCATATCATCATCCACAAATGTTTCGTGCAACAACGGTTCTAACGGTTCAGCAACCGTGCTTGTCAGCGGAGGCACAACAGCGTACACCTATTCATGGAATACAGTGCCTGTTCAGACAACTTCAACAGCAACAGGACTAGCCGCCGGGAATTACTCCGTGTCGATCACTGATGCTAATGGATGTACAGTATCATCACCGGTTACGATCACACAGCCGGCAGCGTTAACTGTAACGACAGCCACTACAAACACAAATTGCGGAGCATCCACAGGTACAGCGACAGCAACACCAGCAGGAGGAACAGGCAGCTACACTTACAGCTGGAATACTGTTCCTGCACAAACTACACAGACAGCGACAGCCCTTGGTGCAGGAGCATACAATGTAACTGTGACCGATGCGAACGGATGTGCACAGACATCAACAGCTACTGTAAACAACAACGGTTCCCCTACCCTATCGATGAGCTCGGTGACAAATGCAAACTGTTTCGGAACAGCAACGGGATCACTGACAGTATCCGCAACAGGTGGCACCGGAGCTTATACCTATTCATGGAACACAGTACCGACACAGAACACGGCAACAGCTTCTTCAGTGCCTGCAGGAACCTATGCAGTGACAGTGACAGATGCAGCTGGATGTATTGCGTCGATAACAGGCACCATCACTGAACCAACGGAACTTTCACTTACAGTAACAGGCACAAACCCAGTATGCAATGGAAGCACTGGATCAGCGACAACATCTGTAACCGGAGGAACGGGAGCATATACCTATTCATGGAACACTACACCGGTACAGACAACTTCAGGTGCTTCGAATCTTTCTGGTGGAAGCTACCAGGTACAGGTTACCGATGCCAATGGTTGTACAGATATGGGCACTGTGACCATCACCGAACCACTGGCCATCCTTGTTGATGCTATCGGCTCACCAGCTTTATGCTTCGGAAGCTCAAACGGATCCGCTGCAGCGACAGTGACAAACGGTGTCGGAAGCTTAGACTACATCTGGTCAACAACACCATCGCAGATAACACCGATCGCGACGGGTTTGAACGCCGGAACATATACAATCACCGTGATCGATGCAAACAACTGTATTGGTACAGACACTGCAGTTGTTGCCGAACCAGTGATCCTGGTTGCAGACATCACTGCATCAACAAATGTTGCATGTAACGGCGCTGCCACAGGAACGGCAACAGCAGGTGCAACAGGTGGTACAGGCTCGTACACATATTCATGGGATTCATCACCTGTCCAGACGACATCAACAGCCACAGGATTACCTGCAGGCACATTTAACGTAAGCATTACAGATGCGAATGGCTGTATGGCAACAGACCAGGTACAGATCACCGAGCCACTCGCAATTGCTGTGGATGACAGTATCCGGAATTCAAGCTGTGCAGGAGGCGACGGTATGCTGATACTGGATGCCACAGGCGGTACAGGTTCTTATCAGTACAGTCTTGACAACGGTGTGACCTTCCAGTCTGGTGGTCAGTTCAATAACCTGAGCGGCGGTACTTACCAGGCTGTTGTTACCGATAACAACGGATGTGTATTCAATGCAACCTATACCATCGGAACATCAGGAGGTTTAGTAGCAACCCTCACTTCAAGCACCAATGCAAACTGTGCTTCAGCATGTGACGGAACAGCTGCAGTATCAGTTTCAGGTGGAACAGGAAATTACACCTATAGCTGGAGCAGCTCACCTTCAGATATTCAATCATCCGTGAACTCCTTATGTGCAGGAAGTTATGTCATGATCGTCACCGAAGAGCAGGTCTCAGGAGCGACCTGTTCAGACACACTGAACATCACGATCACGGAACCAGCTTCCATCAGCACGACCACCGCCTCAACAGTGGCTACATGCGGATCATCAAATGGAACTGCCAGTGTTTCCGCAACAGGAGGTACATCACCATTCAGCTACTCATGGAATACTGTTCCACCACAACTGAATGATACTGCTACCGGACTTGCAGCAGGATCTTACATGGTAACGATTACAGATGCAAACAACTGTACAGCCACTGCAACGGTCAATGTGACAACCCCTGGCGGACTTCAGGTTGATCTTAAAGACACGGTCGATGTAACATGTAACGGCTTAACCAATGGATTTGCTGTAGCAGAAGCAACAGGTGGAACAGGACCATACACTTATGAATGGACACCGGGAGCTGTGCTTAATGATACACTTCTGAATGTTGGTGCAGGAAGCTACCTCATAACCGTTACAGATGCCACCGGATGTACAACTACAAACACCGCGGTGATCGGACAGCCGGATCCTCTGACACTTGCAACTGCTTTCATCCAGCCATTGTGCAACGGATCATTGAACGGAGAAGCATCCGTAAGTGCTACTGGAGGAACTCCAACATATACATACAGCTGGAACAATGGCGTGCAGAATGATACGTTGACCGGCATCGGCCAGGGTTCATATGATGTTTTTGTAACAGACGCGAATGGATGTACAACCACCGCAAGCGTCCAGGTTACTGAACCAGCAGCCATTGCATTCACAGTAACAGGAACAGATCCTTTATGTAATAACGATCTCAATGGAACAGCTGAAGTGACAGGAATCACGGGAGGCACACCATCTTACAGCTATTCATGGAGTGATGGTACAACCAACGCTTCCACAACTGGTCTTTCCGCTGGTCCACACTCAGTGACAGTTACAGATGCAAACAGCTGTTCAACGACAGAAAACTTCAGCCTAAATAATCCACTAGTTTTATCAGCAACCGTTACATCTGTTGATGCAACCTGCTCAGGCAGCACAAATGGCTCAGCGGCAGTAACAAACCAATCTGGAGGAACAGGAGCTTATACCTACTCATGGAGTACCAACCCGGTACAGACAGGTGCTACAGCAACAGGCCTGGCAGCTGGAAACTACACCGTGGTTATTACAGATGCCAATAACTGTTCACTGACACTCAATCCGACAATCAACGAGCCACTGGCATTAGTTACTGTTGCTACAGGACAACCATCGAGCTGTTCAACAACAACAGATGGACAGGCAGCAGTGGTTTCAACAGTGGGAGGAACCACTCCATATACTTACATCTGGAGCAATTCAATGACAGGAACACCGATCACAGGACTTGCCGTAGGAACATATACACTTACCGCAACAGATGCGAACGGATGTACGGCTACTGATACTGCGATCGTAACAAGCCCTACTGCCCTGACCGCAACTGGAACTTCCACATTGGCGGGATGTGACCTGGCGAACGGATCAGCAATGATAACCGCGTTAGGTGGAACAGGTGCTTACACCTATTCATGGACTGACCAACCTACTGCAACAGGCAGTCAGATAACATCGGTCGCTGCAGGCAATTATGCGGTACAGGTGACAGATGCAAACAACTGTACGGTTTCGATCAGCATCCTCGTTCAGGAAGATCAAAGACCAGATGCATCATTCACGGCAACTCCAACCGAAGGGTTGGCACCACTTACTGTTGTGTTCAACAACACAAGTACTAACGCGGATGCTTACAGCTGGAACTTTGGAAATGATTCAACCAGTACAAACTTCAACCCTTCTACACTGTTCACATCCGAAGGAAGTTATGTTGTATTGCTGACTGCAACATCAGGTGCATGTATCGACACCATGAGCACAACCATCAAGGTGATCGGGAAGTCCATGTTTGAGATACCAAACGTGTTCACACCGGATAACAACGGAAAGAATGATGAATTCTCAATGATCTCGAAGAACATATCATCCATGCATATGCAGATCTTCAACCGTTGGGGAGAAAAACTTTTTGATGCTGAAGATGCAACCGTTGCATGGAAAGGAACTCAGAAAGACGGAAAAGAATGCAGTGCGGGAACGTATTATTATATCATCACTGCCAAAGGCGTAGATGGTGTTTCATATGGCCCGATCACCGGATTTGTGACGTTGATTAGAGAATAAAATTAAAGCACTCATGGTAAAAGCCTTCCGTTTCGCGACGGGAGGCTTTTATTTTTCATCACAACGTAAATACATTACGTTTATACCGGTTACCTTTGTTTTCTGATTAGCCCGGATATTAAGGGAAACAATGGCAATTAAGATCCTACATACTGCTGACCTGCATTTTGGAAAAAAGCTGCATGGTTTTGATCTGGCAGATCAGCAGATCTTATATGTCCGTTGGCTTACCTCGTTCATTGAACAGGAAAAGATCGCTTACCTCCTGATCGCTGGAGATGTGTTTGATCTTGCAAATCCTTCATCCGAATCCATGAAGATGTATTATGGCATGCTGAAAGACATTTCAGACCTCGGCTGTAAGATCATTATAACTGCAGGCAATCATGATTCAGCGGCACTTCTTCATGCACCGGCTGATCTGCTCAAAGCATTCAATATCACGGTCATTGGAATTCCTCCTGAAGATCCGGCAGACTGTCTTGTTCCTGTCATGGAAGGAATGAACGTCGTTGCCCACGTAGCTGCGGTTCCTTACCTGAGAGACGCCGATATCAGACGATCCATATCCGGGGAGAGTTATCATGATAAGCTCAGGGCCGTGCGTGAAGGGATCAAGGCATACTATGATCGCATCGCTGAATACGCACTCGAAAAACATCCCGGAGTTCCACTGCTTGCAAGCGGGCATCTGTATTCAGCAGGTGCGGAAGGCTCTGAATCGGAACGTGAGATCCAGATAGGTAATCTCGCGGGGATCGATGCATCAGCATTCCATGAAAGCTACAGGTACGTTGCCCTCGGACACATCCATAAACCACAGCAGGTTGGTGGTTTGAACAGGATCTGGTATTCCGGCTCCCCCTACCCTCTCAGCTTTTCTGAACGTTCACAAAAGAAATACATACGCGTCATCACGGTTGACCAAGGAGAGGTGACATCCGATTCGTTTGAAACACCTGTCTTCCGGGATCTTTTAAGGTTCTCCGGAACGCTTGATGAGATCAGCAAGCAGGTATCATCCTACACTGCATCGGGACGTCTTCTTTCTCTTGCAGAAATGGAGGTCAGGGAAGAAACTTTTGACACCTCTGTTCTTGCCTGTAAAGAGAACATGATCAGCGAGATCAATGAGCGTGATGATCTGCGTGTCATCTTTTCAAAAATAGAATTCAGGAACCAGCTTTCGGTTGATCAGTCGATCGATTACACTGCTGAAGAACTTACACCTCTGTCTGTCTTCAAAAACCTCATCAATGAGCTTGATGAAGAAAAGCAGATGGAGCTCCTGGTGGCATTCGCTGAGCTGACTGAAACTTTAAATGGAGATCAGGAGTCATGAGAATACTAAAGCTACGTTTCGAGAACATCAACTCACTCAAAGGAATACATACAGTTGACTTTGCTTCTGCCCCTCTCAGCGATGCAGGACTTTTTGCCATTACCGGTCCGATTGGTGCTGGTAAAACCACACTGCTCGATGTGATTACCCTTGCGCTTTTCAACAGGACACCACGCATCGGACGAATTTCTCTTTCCGAGATCACCGACAATGGTGTCATCGTTACACGCAATACAGAAAGCGCGTTTGCCGAGGTTGAATATGAAAGCAAAGGGAAGCGATACAGGTCCAAATGGTACATAGGCAAGAAGCGGAACGGTGGGTTCAATGACTATGAAATGGAACTGGCTGAAGTTGAACCATCGGGCCTGGCAACCATTTTAGTATCGAAAAAGTCTTCTGTACCTGATGAAAATGCAAAGCTCATCGGGCTCAGCTACGAGCAGTTTGAACGATCCATTATACTTTCCCAGGGAGAGTTTTCGAAGTTTCTTAAATCCGGACGCAACGACAGATCAAAGCTGCTCGAACAGCTCACCGGCACCCAGGTATTCAGAGCTCTTGGAATAAAAGCATTCGAGAAAAAACGTGAAGCAGATAAGCTGATCGATCTTAAACGAGAAGCACTGAAAGGTGTTGAAATTCTTTCTGAAGCAGACGTGCAGGATCTGGTTGACAAGCTTCATGAATCCGGAAGAAAGCTTTCCGTGCTTCTATCGAAGATCGAACGCAGGTCTGTCATTCTCCAGGTAAAGAAAGATCTCGCCACTCTTCAGCAGGTGATCAGTCAGGAAGAGCTGGTGCTTGCTTCATTACTTAAACAAAAGGAAGCTTCGCTCGAAGATGAGAAAGCCTTACTGCTCCACGAAAAAGCAATACCTCTTCAGCCACAGCTGCTCGAAGTAAACGGTCTGAAAAGAGAAGCAGAAAAGTTGAAGAAGATCATTCTTGATCTTGAATCCGCTGTAAGGCAATCCACAACTGTCCAGGTAAAGCTTTATGAGGAGGTCGGACAAACGATCAGACAGGACGTTGATGCTGAAAACTTCCATGACAAGGTCCTTGCATTCAGAAAGAACGTATCTGATCTTAAAAGCCTGATCAGTCTTGAAACTGAGAAGCGGAAGCATATTGAATCCACATTGATCTCGATACGTGAAGATCTGAAAGAAGATTATCCCAGACAGGTTCTTAAAGAAGCCGACAAACCAGCATATCTTGATAAGCTGATCAGTTCGAAAAGAGCCGAGCTTCAATCGTTGACTGTGCCGTCTGATTTAACAGAAGAAAATGCGGAATCTCTGGTAAGATCCATCACTGAAAAGATCAGGCTCTTTGAATCACTGAAACGTGAGAGCCTGAGATATCATGAGCTGTTTCAGAAAACATCAAAAGGCCAGGCTTCGCTCCTGGAGCTTCAAACATCCATTGAAACTTTTTCAAAAAAGCTTGCAGATGAAAATGGTGTAGTTGAGATATATAAAGCAGAGAAAGATGTATTGATCCATCAGCAACTCCTGCAAAGCAAGATAGCCTCACTTGACGAGTTGCGTATTGCTCTTAAAGAAGAAGATCCATGTCCATTGTGCGGATCACTTGATCATCCTTATGTCAGGGAAGGACATCCCATTGTTTCAGATTTTGAAGAGCTGCTGAAGAAAAAGCAGGATCAGATCTTTAAAGCAGAAGGTTCACTCAAAAAGCTAAACGCAGACCTTGGTGAAAAGAAAGGAGAACTGACGAGGCTTACCGCGCAGATAAAGGAAATGTCGGGAGAGATCACGGTTTCCGAAGCGGCGATCAAAAGCATCAATGCGTTGCTGAATGTCGTTCACACTGATCATACATTGCTCGACCAGGAGCTTGAAAAGATAAACAGAGAATTGCTGGATGTCAGCAGCTGGCAAACACTTTCGCGCCAGCTTATGCTTCTCGCACGTTTGCATGATGCTTACCTGGAACATCAGGTGAAGAATAAAACCATTGAAAAATTACAATCCGACTGTCTTGCTCTTTATCCTTCAGATGATCTTGAGGCCAGGTCGAATTCATGGATCAATGCACATTCATCAACTGTGACCCGAATTCATGAGCTTTCTGTTCAGGTTAAGAATGAGAACGAGAACCTGGAGAAGACATCCACACTACTTAAAAAAACTTCCGCACTCCTTTTACAGGCCATCATGAGTGCAGGTTTTAAAGATGAGAATGAACTTTCAGAGGCTATCTTATCTTCGGAAAAAGTGAAGATGATCCGTGAAGCAAGCGAGATGCTGACAAAGGAGATCTCCAAAAAAACCGGAGCGCTGGATTCTTACAGACTGAAACTTAAGGAACTTGGCAGGAAAGATCTTTCAAAAGTGGAAACAGCTGTTCTTGAAAAGATCCTGCATGATCACCGGGAGACATCAAAAAAAATATCCGAAGAGAAAGGCAGGATACAGGCTCAGCTTGAATCGAACAGCCGAAATGAATTAAAATTTAAAACGATCAGCAGTGAACTTTCCACACTTGAAAAAGATGCCTGGAAATGGAACATGCTTGATGAGCTGATCGGAGATTCCAAAGGTAACACGTTCTGCAACATCGTTCAGGATCTTACCATACGACATCTGTTTGCCCATGCCAATGCGAGGCTTGAAAAGCTTACTGATCGTTACCTGCTTGTCGCCGGTGATGCGGAGAAAGAAGACATAGAAGTGATCGACCGTTACATGGGCAATGTAAAAAGGATCGCGAAGAGTCTTTCAGGAGGAGAAACGTTCCTTGTGAGCCTTGCCCTTGCTCTAGGATTATCAGATCTGGCATCAAGGAATGTACGGCTTGATTCACTCTTCATTGATGAAGGTTTTGGAACGCTCGATCCGGAAACACTCGAGGTTGCCATAAGCACACTTGAAAAGCTTCAGGCCGAATCAAATAAAACCATTGGCATCATTTCACATGTTGAAGCGCTGAAAGACAGGATCAGCTGCCAGATCAGGGTAAACAGAACACGCTCAGGTTACAGTGAGCTTGTGATAGGATAAGCTATTTTTTATTTTCCACCTCTTTACGAAGGCTTTCCGGAGAGATCACTTTGATGTCCTTGCCATAGCTGAGGATCTGCATGATAAGCTCCATCGATGGAACCAGCTTTAATGATATGCGATATTCTTTTTTAGAATCAGAAAGCTCTTTCTGACTTTCATGCCACGGTTGTGTCTTGATGTATTCCGAAACTTCAGGAGAAAAGGAAAGCACGATATCGAGCGGTGCACCTCCTGCTGTTGTGATACCAAGAGCGAACCTGAAATATTCCGATGGATCGAATGAAGGATCTTCAAAGAACTTCAGAGACAGATCGACTTTTACATCATTCATCCGTTCAAGTCCGAACGTTTTTATGATTCCTGATTCCACATCAAGTCCGGTAACATACCACCTGTTCCTGTATTCCTTAAGAACATAAGGGTGCAGGCTGTGTGGCTTTGACTTGCTGTCATTGAATTTCGTATAGCTGAAGCTGATCACATCCTTGTTCCTGATATGCTCCACCAGCGGGTTAATGAGATAGCTTCCAGAATAGTAGGGAGCTTTTTCAAGCTGGATCTTGCCTTCCATTTCCTGGTTCTCAACGATCTGTGCACGAGCAATGATCTTGTCCACGGCGCTCTCGAATTCCTTAAAGAACTCGGTACCTCTGAACTGGTTCAACATCGATGCTGCAAACTGAATGGAACTGATGTCGTTTTCATTCAGACTGAAGCCTTCGATGGTATAGTCGGGATCTTCATAGAAATAGCCTGCATGTGTTTTGCTGAAGCGAATCGGAGCGTTGTAGCCAAGGCGTGAATCATAACGCATTGCATTCAGGTCTTTCTGTATACTTGAAACTGAAATGGTTGAATCAGTAACTTCTTCGACCGCTTCGATCAGGTCCTGCATGGTAGGATAAGGACGAAATTTGCGACGGATCCTTTTGTCGATCGCACGGTACCTCACAGCGGCACTCTTATTCTTAGGCATTTCTTGACAGGAAAATTTGAATATGAAAGATACTTAAACAAAGGGAAAAGAAAGTTGGTAGTTTGCAGTTTGCAAGGGCTGAGTACATAATTCGCTGCATTCCGTATCTCGCTTTGAACTTTAATTATTGAACTTATTTTAGTTGCCAGTTCCAGTTGCCAGGGGATTAGTACTAAATGCACCACATTCGTATGCCTCTTTAAACTTTGAACTTTAAACATTGAACTTTGAACTTTTTCAATGGCTTCGCTTCGCGCTTGGTCTTCTTGGTCCTTTTTTCCTGAAGGATTTTTTGGCTTCTTTCAATGGAGGAGCATATTCGGGTCCTGCTCCAAGCTGTTCAGGAGGCATCAGCTTCACAAGGTCTGAACCCGTGAGTGCTTCTATCCTTGAAAACTTATACTGGTCTTCCGTGTTCACAAACGTGATAGCAGTTCCGGTACGTTCAGCACGCGCAGTTCTTCCTATTCTATGTACATAATCTTCAGGATCTCCCGGGACATCATAGTTGATCACAAGATCGATTCCTTCGATATCGATACCACGTGACAACACATCAGTTCCTACAAGAATCCGTAACCTGCGGGCGGTAAAGTCCCTGAGGATCTCTTCCCTTTCCTGCTGCTCAAGGTCTGATGAGAAGGCTTTCACCTGTAACCCTGCCCTGCTCAACGTCGATGCAAGTCTCTTCACTTTCTCTTTTGTGGATGCAAAGATGATCACGGATTTATAATCTTCTCCTGAAAGCAGGATACGTACAAGATCATCCTTCTGTGTATCATGAGCCATATAAACAAGCTGTTGAATTCCAGCTGCAGGCTTTGAAATCGCAATATTGATCTCTGCCGGTGACTTCAAGATGGAGTTTGCAAGAGCCCTGATCTTTGGTGGCATTGTAGCAGAGAACAATAAGGTCTGTCTGTCTTTTGGAAGATATGACGCGATCCGAACAATGTCTTCATAGAAGCCCATATCAAGCATTCGGTCGGCTTCATCGAGCACCAGGTAACGTAACTTTGAAAAGTCGATCTCTGATGTGGCTAAAAATGAGATCAGTCTTCCCGGTGTCGCTGTGATGATATCACTTCCTTTAAGCAGGGCACGTTTCTGCTTGTCCCATCCTGCTCCATCGCCTCCTCCATAAATTGGAGCTGAACTAACGGAAGTAAAATAAGACAAGCCTTCAATCTGCTGGTCAATCTGTTGTGCAAGCTCTCTTGTTGGTGCAAGGATCAATGTGTGGATCTGACCATGTCCCTGAAGAATAATGTCATTCAGAACAGGTAAAAGGTATGCTGCAGTTTTTCCTGTGCCTGTTTGTGCACATGCGATAAGGTCTTTACCAGCAAGTATCTCTGGTATGGCCTGCTCCTGGATCGGAGTTGGTTTTGTGAAGCCTGTGGAATCCAACCCTTCTAGTATCTTCTCGTTAAGCTTTAATTCGTGAAATGTCATTCAGTATAAGTATATAAAAGCTACAATTTACTCAAGTTTTGCCACTTATGGCGCATTATTCGAGCTTATCTGCCCGCATGCTGTCATTTACAGATAAACAAAAAAGGTGCAGTACATAAATTGATTACGTTCTGCTCTTTCATTTTTGTAGAAAACTTTAAGCTATGAGACGATCAGAATTTATTCAGAAGATTGCAATGAGCCTGTTTTCCCTGCCTTTCATCTTAAACGCCAAACCTCCTGCAACACCTGCGCCACTTGAATTATACAGCGGATACCTTGCAGGGATCAACTACTATTCTTTAAAGGATGTCTACCATTTCTTATCTGCAGGACAACAGCTGCGTATTCTGCGTGAACCGGAGAATGCATACGACAAGCTTGCCATCGCTATATGGTTCAATGAATACAAGCTCGGATACATTGCTAAAAAAGACAACCAGGTGTTATCAAAGCTTCTTGATGGTCATTATGAGCTAATCGCTGAAATTGCAAGCATGAAGAAAGACAAGTTCATGCCACCATCGGCAGTAAAGATCAGGGTAACACGAAAATGATCAGGATAACAGCCAGCTTAGCGCCTGCTCTTCTGTATTAAAAAGTTTGGTAGGTACAGATGGCTTTTTGGAGCTGATGAATACACTCAGTCTCAGCCGGGATGCGACCGAGCTTGTAAAGTATGCCACTGCTTTTCTGTTGTAGTTGCCGCCTTCGGAAGCTGCCAGATCCATTCCTTCAGGAGATACTGAAAAGTTTTTCCTTGCATCAATGAGAATGGGCGCTTTATCGTCTCCGAGAAGTTCTTTTAATGCCAGCCTGTCTATTAAGGAATTCTCAAGATTAAACTCTGCACCTTCCTTCACAGTGATGCGCACATAAACTCCGTCAAACTCTACATCGACAGTATCTGTGGAATATTTAACCAATGAAGACAGTTCCTGACTCACCCTTTTAATTTTCTGACCCGGGCAAGATAATGAAAATCAATATTCAACACATTAGAATTCAGTAATTAGAAGAGGGAAAAATACTGGCTTTTATTACATCTTCCCAACAAAAGGATTTTTCGAAGGAAGAAAGAACGATAGAATAATATTCCGCAGTTTAATGCTGTCTTAATTTTGCAGTAGAATCACCACATCAGCAACAGCGCACTGTTCAAGCATAAACTCGTGTAATGTCCTAAATGGCAGTGTATTCGCCATACTGTCTCTAACAGAGAAGTGTGGTATGACGGAGATCCTCTATATCGAAGACAATGAGTTTGACAGGTTGTCCTTTAAAGAGGCCATGAGCATTTTCAAGGACATGTCAGTTTCTTACGCTACGAATATCAGGGAAGCATTGGAGCTCATTAACAATCATGCGTTCAAACTGATCATTTGTGATTTCCAGCTTCCTGATGGAACAGCATATGACATTCTCGATCTGAAATGTGAATTTCCGGTGATTGTTCTGACCGGTCAGGGAGATGAAAAGACCGCGATAAAGTCTATACAGAAAGGCGCGAAAGATTACATTTTCAAAGACTTCAACGGGAAACACCTGAACATACTTCCGGTGATCATTGAGAAGACATTAAGACTTGCAGAAGCTGAACTCGCTCAGGCACGACTGGCTGCAATTGTGGAAAGTGCGGGTGACGCGATCATAACCGTTGATCTTGACCAAAAGATCGTTACCTGGAACCATGGTGCTGAAGAGATCTATGGATATACAAACATCGAAGCGATAGGATTTGATTGCTCTATGATCTGTAATGGGGCATCAGAACCGTTGACAAGCCTATTAAAGCATGTCAGAAAAACCCATGAAACCATTGTAGGAGAATTCCTACATAAGACAAAGAACAATCATCAAATTGATGTATATATGTCACTTTCACCTGTATGGGATTCGACAGGCAAGATCAATTGCATTTCGATGATCTCAAAAGACATCACAGAACTCAAGCTCAGGCAGAAACTATTGGTGAAGAAAGAAAACGAACTTCAACGTTCAAAAGAAGTTGATGCCAGAAAAGATGAATTTATCAGCATTGCAAGCCATGAATTGAAAACACCTCTCACCACATTAAAAGCCTATGTCCAATTGCTTGAAAAGCAGGCAAAGACTTTTAAAAATGCAGACAAGGAAAACTTCATCTCAGCAATCGAAAAGACATCGAATCATATACAAAAGCTGGAAATGCTGATCAATGACCTGTTCAGTATCTCCAGGATCCAGTCTGGAAAACTATTGTATCAGTTCAAACCATTTGAATTTGACAAGATGGTGAAAGGCGTTGTAGAATCATTACAGGAATGTAATTCCGGTAAGAAGCTCAGGCTGATGGGACGAACGAATATGATCGTACAAGGAGATTCAATCAGGCTTGAGGAAGTAATTACAAATTACCTTACGAACGCCATGAAATTCTCACCAAAAGACAAACACATTGAGATCATTTTAACCAACAATAATGATGAAGTAAGCGTGTGTGTGAAAGACTATGGGCCTGGAATTTCAGAGAACGATCTTGAGCATATCTTCAAGCGATATTATCGGTCAAAAGAAAATTCTTACAAATTCCAGGGGCTTGGGATTGGTCTTTATATCTCAAAAGAAATTGTCAGCAGACACCATGGCCGGTCATGGGTATTCAGTAAGCATGGCCATGGCGCAGAATTTTACTTTACAATTCCTGTCAACCAGGCATCCGCAAAATAAAATAACCCATGGAAGAATCCTCCCTCGATGCATTCAAGATGTCGCACAATTTCCTGAAGGAAGTGATGGAACATACGAGTGATGCGATTGTTGCGCTGGATGCCAACTGGAACTACACGTATGTAAATGAAAAGGCGGCGAAGCTGTTTGGCAGGACACGTGAACAGCTGGTAGGGAAAAATATCTGGAAAGAATTTCCGGAAGGTGTTGGCCAGGATTTTTATCATTCTTATTACGAATCAGTGAAGAAAAACATCCCTATGGAAATTGAATCCTATTATCCACCGTGGGATCGCTGGTTTGAAAACAGGATACAACCCTTCCAGGGAGGATTGCTTATACTGTTTCACGACATCACTGATCGCAAGAACAAAGAGCTCCAGCTTTTAAGGATGAATACATTGCTCACTGCTTCCCAGCAGATTGGCAAGATGGGAACATGGGTATGGAATATCAAGGAAAAAGATGGATGGCTTTCTGTTACCATGTATGAGCTGCTTGGCTATTTCAATGTGACAGAACAGATCACGCTGAAGGATTTCATAGCCAAAGCCCATCCAGAAGATAAACACAGGCTTGAAGCATTGATCAGGCAGAAGCTGAAAAAGCCCAAAGATTTTTGCACAGAATTCAGGATGTTCGACAAGGCCGGGAATGTCAAGTACTTCAGAACAGAAGCGAAACTGTATTACGATCATTTCGGGAATCCTGAAAAGCTGATCGGAATTATTTTAGACATCACGGAATCCGAGCTTGATAAAAACAGGATCAGGGAATTCAACTCAGAGCTTTCCTTACGCGTTGAACAGAGAACCAGGGAACTAGAGCGTATAAAATCTTCACTTACAGCACTCATTGAAAATACGAATGATGGGATATGGGCGGTTGATAATGAAAAGAAGATCACGGTTTTCAACAGCTCATTTCATAAATCTTACAAATTGCTGACGGGAAGAAAACTAAAGGAAGGATTGTCGCTTGAAGAGATCCTGGATCCAATAAGTATGAGAAACCAGTATGAATACTGGGACAAGCTGATCTCCAGGGCATTGCGGGGAGATTCATTCAGTCATGAATACAACATTCAGCTCAGGAACAGAAAATTAACTTATTTAATCTCCTGTCATCCCATTGCCCATGGCGAGCATATCACAGGAGCAACCTTCTTTAGCAAGGATATCACATCACGAATAAAAGCAGAAAAGGAAATACTAAAATTAAATGATCATCTCAGTATCAAGCTGGAAGAGCTTCGTAACATCAATGATGATCTGAATGCATTTGCCTATTCAGTGTCGCATGATCTCCGGTCACCATTAAGAGCCATCAACGGATATTCTGAAATGTTAAAGAAACATTTAAGCAGCACGATAAGTGAAGAAGACAAGATGCTTTTTGGAAGGATCATTTTCAATGCATCAAAAATGGATAACCTGATCCAGGATCTTCTTTCCTTTTCACGCTTCAGCAAAAAGGAAGTATCAAGGGACCAGATCAATATGACAAACCTGGTGATGTCAGTCGCCCGTGAAGTGCTGGATGACCTGGGAATTCAGGATCACAGCATCATCAGGGTGCATGACATGCCAACAGCGTATGCTGATTACACGCTCATCAGCCAGGTATATTACAATCTGTTTTCGAATGCGGTGAAATTTTCATCAACGAAAGAAGCGATCAGGATTGAAGCAGGTTCAGTGAGTGAGAATAACCGGGATGTTTTTTATGTGAAAGACAATGGGATTGGGTTTGATATGAAGAATGCTGAAAAGATCTTCAATGTATTTCAACGACTCAATTCGGATGCGGAGTTCGAAGGAACCGGTATAGGCCTGGCCATCGTAAAGCGGATCATCACCAAACATGAAGGAACGATCCATGTTAAAAGTAAGCCCGGTGAAGGCTCAACGTTTTACTTTACACTGAAGAACAGGGTTTAGAAATTCAGTTGGCAATTGACAGTTGGCAGTTTGCAGTTGAAGCGTACTCAAACAGAGATTTCAGGTTGTTAATGTGATTTCGGTTAGTTAGCAGTTCCAGTTGCCAGTAGCTAGTTCCAGATGGCAGTGGAAGCCAACTAAAGTAAAGCATCCAGGTTGTTAATGTGATTTCGTGGGAGTTTGGACTAAATCCCCGGATCCACATTGAACTTTAAACTGCCATTGATTGACTACTTAATTTGCAGTATTTCGTATTCCACTTTGAACTTTAAACATTGAACTTTAAACTTCCATTGAGTAATAAACTCGCGGCATTCCGTATGCCTCTTTGAACTTTAAACTTTGAACTTTTAACTATAATCCTTAAACACTTTTTTAAAACCACCCCTCCACTCTTTTCCTTATCTCTTTCCGTTCTTTAATCTGCATATCGCCAATGAACACTTTATGACATGTTCCTGGTGCTAAGAACACCGATTGGATCTCCGGCTTTAAGGAACTGTAAGGATCTAATGAACCGTATAGGAAAATGAATCTCTCAGGATTTCTTTTTAATAATTCACCAACTCCAAGAATATGAGCTGAATTGAATTCCTGATTAAACAGACCCAAATCCTGTATGCAAATATCTTGTCTGCTTAAAAATCTCGTAAATGCCCTTTTGTTATATTCATAATACCCAAGTTCTCTTGACGCAAGCACATATGCATGCTGCAGAGAGTTAACTGATTGATCTTTATAAAACCTCACCGGCACGATTTTCAAAAGAAATGTATAGAGCTGTTCTGGTGTGCTATCTTCTGGAGGCAAAGTTTCACAGGAATGACATAGTTGGAGAAATGAAAATGGTAGTTCGAGGATCAGATGATCTGCAAGTTCAGTAAGTGGCAAAGAGAATTGTCCGTGATCTGGAATTGCTTTTATCAGGTCTTGCTTGTTCCTGAAAAGATCATGCTGAATAGACCGGATCATCCTTCCGCAAGGAGAGGAAAGCCAGGCACCAATAAAAGAATTAATTCTTCCATCGTTTTCTTCATTCCTTACAGGAGTTCCATAGATAATACATCCTTTCATATCCTCAGGATAATATTTCATATATGCCAATGACGATTGCCCGCCTTTACTTATTCCTGTTGTAATCCACTTCCCAACAAGCAAGGACCTCAAGGTGTTGAATATATAATGGTAGTCTGATGCGATCTGTTTCGTGTTGAGATAAATGAATAACGTATCTCCAGGTTTGGACTGTCCTGTATAACGCTGCTCCACGACAACAACCCCGGTATTAAATATTATTGCAGGATCAGAATTCCAATCATATTTATAGGCATAGTTGATCTGATAACCTTCTGTTACCAATGTAACTGGTGCCTCTGTATGATTAAAGCCAACAACAATTCGCTGAAGGAAGGTAGAAGTATCCTCCTTGCTTTCATGATCAGTACGTTGTTTGAATTGAAGCTCCAGATATGTTTTGAAGTTTTTGTTTTTAAGCCTGGTAACTGAATAGATACCTGGTGCCTTGGTAAGCCTTTCAATTGTCAATGAATCTCCTTCGACATTGAGAAAAGACACTAAGAATAGTATGCAGAAATAGGTGGCAGATCTCAAGCAGGAAAGTTAGGAAATTTCAGTTGGCAGATTCAGTTGGCAGGTTGCAATGGAAGCGTACTAAAAGAAAGATTTCAGATTGTTAATGTAATTTCGGTTTAGTTGGCGAGTTTCGGTTGCCAGTAGCCAGTTGACAGTCACCAGAGGAAGTGTGCAAGACGTAGCATTTGAGTTGCTCGGGTGTTTGATCAGTTGGTAGTTGGCAATTGCCAAGGGCTGAGTACATAATTCGAGGCATTACGGATGCCCCAAACTCGAAACGCGAAACTCGCAACTCGAAACCTATAATCAGTTGCCAGTTCCAGTAGAGCGAGTACTAAACTTGCGGCATTACGTATGACACTTTAAACTTTAAACATTGAACTTTAAACATCCATTGAGTACTTAACTCGCGTCATTCCGTATGCCTCTTTGAACATTAAACTTTGAACTTTTAACTATTGTAATCCTACAAATGCGACTTAACAAGGTCATTGATGCCTTCAGTCTTCTTGGTCCAGGTAAAGGTGCCTTTAGCAAACTTGTCAACCGGCCAGCCCTGCCATAGCAGCGGATTACCTTGTGAATCCTTGTAATTATAATGTCCTTGTGTTTCGTTGGTAAATTCCCAGATCATCACATCTCGCTCATCATCTTTGTTTGAAAAGGCTTTATCCTCTCCAGGGAATGACACTTTAACATTTGTGTACTTATGATAAACTGTCTGCTGAAGCCATCCATTTCCGACACCGAAAATGGTAAGAAGATCTGAAAGCGCTCCTCCTGCTATCGCTGTTGCCTGCAGTTTAAATTCAACAGTGAAATTGTCAACAACGCCTTCTCCCACAAAGAACTCTCCTGTATTGAACCTGAGGTTTGCATAATCGAACACCTGGTTCATCTTCCCTGAAACTTCCACCCACTTGGTATCTCCATAAACAATACGTGTTGCCAAAGGCGCCTGGGTTCCAAGCATCCCATTGTCATCCGTAAGCTGGATTACCGTTACCGGAAAAGAAACTTTGTTCAGGATATCATTCCCGCTTTCATCCGTTGCTGCTGTCAGCTGCCAGTTACCTTGCATAAGCAGCTTGGTAGGTGTTGGCTCTTTTTCGCAGCTTGTCAGAATTAATGCAGCAAGGATAACAACCAGCGGCAGAGAGAGAAACTTCTTCAGTGTATTCATGCTACTAAATATACAAATTTTAAGATATGTGATCAGTTCTGTTTCAGAAGCCATTCTATGGCGTGTTCCTTATTTGAAAACATCTTCAATGGAAGAGATGGACGAAAAAAGTGCATGAAATTTATGATCAGCCTGATCGCAAGGGAATCACTGATGATCGCAGAAGCCTTAAAAAACTCGGGGGCCTTCTGATCAACATATTCTCTCGCTTCTTTCGTAATGCTCACCGGAACTGTCAGGTCTAACAGCTGAAGCACTTTATGATGTTCACAGATAAGATCGCGATATGCTTTAAAGCACTTCTGAACTTCCTCCAAATCCATCTCCCCTTCCCGGATCGATTTCACATTAAGAATGCCCTGGTCATCAATCCATATGGCATTGATGTTTGTAAAGACTGTTACGGTGTGATCCTTTGTCATTTAATTACTGAACACAAAGTAACTAAAAAGAGGTTTAAATTAAAAACTAAAAATAACTAGATTGAACAAACCTCCACAATACCAAGACTCAAACGGAAACTTTTTTGTCTGACTAAGAAATCCTTCTCGCTCAGTAAACGACAAGCTTGTTCATTTTTATTCCTTTCCGCTCACCCACCAGATATAGCCCCTTACTTCCAAAATCAGCAGTGATTTCATTCACTCCTTCTGCGAGAAAAAATCTTTTCACTTCCCGTCCATCCATGGCATACACCAAAACCTCTGCTCGTCTAACCGATATGATCATCATCATTTCTCCTTCATGCACAAGTGTGGTGATCAGCTGTATATCATCGCTCTCTGCATTCTGCTTAATTGTAAGCAATGTCTCATCGAGCTTTACGAGGCCGTTATACATTGTACCCAACCAGAGTTTCCCTGACTGATCTTTCGCCATACAAAGCACATTCACATCAGGTAGGCCAGAATTCAATGAATCGTAATGGATAAAATCAAATCCTTTCTTCATGATGAGTCCTTTGTCCTGTGATCCGATGTATGCATGATTCATCCTGTCGATATATACCGCGTTTATCGCGTCTGATGGTATGTTTGAGTTCACTGTATTGAACCCTTGCCAGACAGATGCTCCATAATGAACCGCCACTCCTCCTGAAGGCATTGCGATCCACCTGTTACCAGAAGTGTCTGTTGTGACGGAGAGTACAGAGTTATCAGGAAGCTGCTCATTCCATAAGTTGTAAAATGAATAGCTCGTATCTTTAAAATATACCAGGCCTCCATTAATGGTTCCCAGATATTTTGTTCCGTCATCACCAATAGCCATTGAGGCAATGTGATGCGAGATCAACGGTGAATTTGTATTGTCCCAACTGGTCCATGTCGTTCCATCATACATGCAAAGACCTGCGCTTCCTGCCATCCAGGTGTTTCCGTCATGGTCGAATGCGATGGAACGGATAAAATTACCTGGCAGTCCTGAATTAGTGGAGTTGTATGTTGTCCAGGTGTTATTGGAATATTTCACAACACCTCCTGATAATGTCCCTATCCATAAAGCTCCCTGTCCATCAATGGCCAGCGACCGGATATTATTGTCTGGAAGCTGTGAGTTTGTCTTTGTATAAACTGTCCAGGATGTTCCTGTATATTTTGCAAGTCCGTAATCAGTGCCGATCCATTTATGATCATTTGTATCGATGACGATGCATCTTACAGTATTCTGAGGAAGCGGTGAGTTCTGCTCTGAATAGTTGGTCCATGCAGACTGCCCATATAAAAAAATGCTCCCGCTGAATAAAAAGAGCGGGAGCAGAATTCGAAATTTCATGTTCTTAATTTTTGATCAGCTTCCTCACATACCTGCGATCACCGATCTTGACATTCACAAGATAAGCACCCACAGGCAATTCATGCAGGTCGAATTCATGGTTATCCTGCCCTGTCATTGTCAACAAGCTATGTTCAAGCACCCTGCTGCCGAGGATGTCGGTGATTGTAACCTCCACTTGTGATGTTCCCGGCATGGCCACATTCAGGTTAACAATTCCGGAAGTTGGGTTTGGATAGACTGTAACTACATTGGCAAGATCACGCTGGTCTATGCCGGTGCATGTTTCAACAAATGCAGTGACGGGCACTGATGCGCTGTTGCATTTCCTGTTCTGCGTTCTCACTTCCCAGTCATAGAAGTAATAGTAGTATGCAGGACCTGCGCTGGATCCTGTAATTGCAACGGCATCATTTAACACATAAGGATAATCTGTGCTATTGGTATTGTTCCTGTAAAGGCCTGTGGTTGATGCTCCTGCCAGTTTCCATGAATTTCCTGTCGCGACCTGCCAGTTCAGCGTAACTCTGCTCATTCCTGCAGGAACGTTTACAATTGTAGTGTACACCACTGCATTCATACTATCTCTGAGCTGGATGGTCTGTGAGCCTCCTGATTGTGAGAATACTTTTACAGAAATGAGTGTGATGGGTGTGAATGTTGAAAAAAGCAAGCCGTTATTGTTTGAACCTGTCAGGTAAGATCCTGTTCCGTAATCATTATCGAAAGGACCAACATGGCTTGTGTCCAGGAATGTTGCTTCTCTTCTCACATAGTAGGTTGCAGAAGATGTAAGCGTTGGTGTTGAGTACGAGCTTCCCGTATGTACATCATTTCCATTTCCATCAGACCATATAAGAAGACCGGGCCCGCTTGCTGTCAGTGTCGCCGAACCAGGGCCGCACACAGAATCTCCCGTTACTGTAGGTGAAGTTGGAACAGGATTGATGATCACCTTGTAAGGAGCTGATGTGGCAGTTCCGCAATAATTGGTTACTGTAGCTGAATAGTTACCGGCTGTCCTAACCCAGATGCTTTGTGTCGTGGCACCTGTATTCCAGAGAAAGGAAGTGCCTGCCGTTGCAGTCAGCCTGATGCTGTCGCCCTGGCAGATCTGTCGTGAAGGCCTGTCTGCAGTGATCATCACCGGAGCTGGTGTATTTGCTGGACTTTGCTGTGTAAGGGTAAAAGGTACAGCAGTGTAATTGTTTGTCTCGTCTTTTTCAAGGAAGTTGTCATGCGGGTCAACAATGATCACGATCCAGTATTGTCCATTGCATAGATTGTTTGGTAAATTGATCCACATCAGATCAAGGTCTTCATCATACACATCGGTATAACCTGATGAGATTCCCTGTTCCACCGGGGAGCAATTATATTGTCCGCCGCCAAGTCCGAAATTCGGGAAGTTCGAGTTCACCATGGTATTGCCCTGGTTGTACACGGTATTCACATCTTTACAATGGTTCGCAGCAGAAGGATCGCTGCACTGATAATAATCCATCAGGCAAAATCCGAGTTTCCCTCCATCAGCTACTATCGGCCATTTCCGTGGATCAGGCTCATTCGGGTCTTTTATTCTGAGAGAAAATATGCCCCAGTCATCCACATGATTATGCCCGTGAGATGCATGGTAGGTCATCGCTCCTGCCCATCTGTCGTAATAAGACATAGTATTCCCGTTCTTATGATATACTCTTTGTGTGATCAGCTGACGTGGTGTTGATCCGTCCGGACATGTTCCCGGATTGGATTGCATCGTATCTGTGCCGCATGCAAAGGTTGTACTCCCTCTCACCGTAAGTGGACCAAATCCAATATTCGGCGTTGATGCTGTAAGTCTTAATCGCCCGTCGTTCCCGTTACAGGCAGGATTACATGCCTGTGGATATTCGCTTGGCCCTCCTTTGTAATTCAGGATCCCTGCCCAGGAGATCGTAATATCCGGCAATAGGTCACAATCTGTTGATGAGCTTGTCGGACATTGACAGGTTGTCGCATTCGTCGTGGTACATTGGGCAGAGGCAAAGTACGGTAAGACGACAGCTGAAATTACAAGTAAAAGTTTTTTCATATTGTGGCGGGAGATTTTTGACTACTTGAAAGGTAAACTTAATATGCAAATTATCAAATACTTGACTATGCCTGCATTGCTCCATTCCCTGTAATAGAAATTTACTTTAACAGCCTGTCTCTTCTGCATTCAGATGACCTGTATAGATTCAACTTTTCAGGAAGTTTCATAAATTTTGTCTAATCCTGTACATCAGGTAATTCTGGTATGATTTGTAACGTGATCGGTTGATCTGAACACATGAAAAACAGCTGCATCTTTTATACGTCCGCACTCATTCTAAGTCTTTTCGTCAATACGGTCATGGCTCAGTCTGGCTTTCTTGAAGTCTACCAGAGTTCCCCGCATTACCAGGAAGGCCAGGATGTATTGCCAACCTCGGATGGTGGTTACCTGATCGCCGGGTATACAACCACCAACATACAGTACGATGTGGATGTGCTGGTGATAAAAACAAATGCGAACGGCAAGGAATCGTGGCGTAAAACATTCGGAGGGAACAAGCCTGATTTTCCTTACCACATGCTGCAAACCTACGACGGCCATTTCTTCCTGATAGGTTATTCGCAAAGCTACGGGAACGGAGATTTTGACATCCTGCTACTGAAGATCACATCAGCAGGAACCTTACTTTGGCAAAAGACTTTCGGAAGTTACGGAAACGATACAGGCCATGATATCATTAAAACTTCTGATGGAAACTACATGATCGTCGCAACATCAAACAGCCAGGATTATAATGACAAGGACGCAAACCTGATCAAGATAGATCCTTCCGGAACCGTACTCTGGAGTAAATACTACGGAGGACAGGCAGATGACCATGGCAATTCTATAAAGCAGACGAGTGATGGCGGTTACATCATGATCGGTACAACCTTCAGCTATGGAGCGCCAGGTGGTGACGCATACCTTGTGAAGCTTAACAGCAGTGGTGACACGACCTGGACAAAGCGATTCGGCGGAGCACATTATGATGAAGGTGTTTATGTAACAATCGCATCCGACGGTGGATATGTATTCCTGGTTCGGGACAGCAGCCATGCCGGGAAAGATATTGATATCAGCATGATTAAAACTGATGCTTCAGGAAACCTGAAATGGAACAAGCTGTATGGTGGTGATAAAAAAGACACACCCAAAATGATCCAGAAAACAATGGATGGAGGATACATCATTGGTGGCCACAGTCGCAGCTTCGGATGGATCAATCCTGATATGTGGATCTTGAAATGCAATGCAGGCGGCGATACGATCTGGAGCAGGCATTATGGCGGATATGATCATGAACACTGTTACGTGGTAAGAGAATTGACTAACGGAAGCTTCATCGCTGTAGGAAAAACAGGAAGCTATGGTCCTGATTTCGATCCGATATTCTTAAAGCTTACAGCAACAGGAACTATAACGGTAGGTGAACATGAACTCTTAACTGACCATTCCTTCGCCATTTATCCTAATCCTTCAGATGGGATCATGCATGTGGACATGGCCGGGTACAATGCAGAAAAAATTTCGCTGACAGATCTGAGCGGAAAGATGCTCTTCGAAAAACAGGTGAGCAATCAGCAGCTGTTCGATCTTGACCTGACAGGCATTTCAGCAGGTGTATATATCATCAGATGCGAAGCTGTACATGAATTCCGGACCAGAAAGATCATGATCAGATAGACGATTAATTCTCCTCTTCAAAGAAAAGCTTGTAATAGCTCTTGCCTGTTTTCGCATCGAATCCCTTTTCCATCATTTCTGAATTTCCATGAACGTAAATGTGGAAGTTCCTGTCAAGCTTGATAACACTTTTGAAAAACTTATTCTGGCTTGTGATGGCTGGTTTGGATATCTCGAAATCATCGAGCATGACATCTGAAATATCAGCGTGTGTTTCCTCAACGTACGTTTTGAACTTATCAACGATCTGTGGGTCTTTCAATACCTTCTGGCCAAAGTCTTCAAACTGAAAATCATCCGCCTCCTTGAAATAGCTCTTGGAGCTGTTCAGGAGCGAGATCTGATCGGCACGTTCAACTTCGAAATCCTTAGGCAGCTCGTTCTTTACAAAATCATGGTAGGTTTCAATGAACTGCTTTGTTACATTGAAGCTGTCCTTCTGCGGTTTGATGGAAAGAAAAGAATCGGTCCAGTACTGCCTGTCATTCACTTCAGTGATCTGAAGAACATCATAACCTGTTCCTTCATTTGTTTCCATGATGAGACAGCCTTTGTCAAGCTTTTTCAGGCTCACACCATGATCAACCATGATCTCAAATGAACCTTCACCGCTTTCATAAAGCTTCACGAAATTGTCCTTGTTCTCAGTCTTGAAGATCCCAATGGCATTGACCCGTTCCGATTTCCATGCGCAATCCTGAAAGTGAATGACATAGATATCTCCGGATTTAATTTTCGGATGCGTTGAACAGTTGAAAAGATGCGTCGCGATATTGATTGATTGTGTCAGAAACCCGGTCGGAGTCTGGGCTTCAAAAATAGCGGCAACATATGTATAGATCTCATTCAATGACAAGCTTGTATCATGATGAAATGAAAAAAGATCAGGTGTTTTAAATCCGGAAAGAAAATAATTCACCAGCGTACGTTCCAGGTCACTCGTTGGAATGGATGACAGGGAATGTGAGCAGTTTAATAATCCTTCGTTTGATTTATTTCCAACCTGGTGGATTGCAATCGAATTGATAACGGCACTGGTATGATCGAGCATTCGTAATGGTAATAGCGTGTTAATTGAACCATTAAATTACAAAAGCCCCGATGGATGGGAAAGTCAAGTTATCAATAGTTATGAGGATCGCATTCCCGTTCATCAAAAAAAAGGGAACCAATGCTGGCTCCCCTTTTACAGATCATCTTTGAATTTTATTTTGTCAGAACGAATCGTGTTGTTTTTGTAACATCTCCGGAGATCACCTTGACAATATAGGTTCCTTCAGGTAATGATGATACATTCATCCTGCTGATCTTTGCATTGACCGACTGGTGCAGTACAGACTTTCCAAGCATGTCATATACGTTCACAGAACCGCCGGTTTCAGCGCCTTCCACCACAAGCGACTTATCCGTTGCAGTGAAGTATGCTTTTACAAGATTGGCTTTTGCTGTGTTAACATCAATGGAGGTTACGGTTACCTGCTGAGTCAGCGTATCTGCACCGCAGAAACCATTTACAATCATCATCACATTATAGGTACCGTTGGCAGTGTAAGTATGCATTGCATTCGGTGTTGTGGCTGTACCTCCATCACCGAAATCCCATGAATAGGTCATTCCGCCTGTAGATGTATTTGTGAAAGAGAACATAGGCTCTGCTGAGTTATCAACTGTGAATCCTGCAGCAACATCAGGCATGACATTCAGTGTCATCCATGCGCTATCCCAGCAGAACGTATAATATCCAAGCTGAACACCGTAAACCTTTGGAGTGTATGTGCCTGGCGTATTGTAGGTGTTCCCTCCGTTTAATGAATAGCCAAAATCACCATCATCATAAACCCAGAAGAAAGTTGAATCCAGGTCATTGTTCCAATAATCTCCGAATTCATAAAGATTGAACATACGGTTCTGCATAATTGAAGAAGACGTATTGTTAAATGTGATTGAGTCTCCTTCGCAGATCGTATCATTCGAAGTGGTTGCCATATCCACATGGATGTTATAGCTTACGATCGGGAAGATCATGTATTCCAGGTCCTGGCCGAAAAAGCTCTCGGCACTGTTCCAGGCTCCTGAACCGAATCGTCTCCAGGCAAGGCCTTCACCATAGTCAGGAGTCCATACGTTGCCTGCATTGTTCGTGATCACAGCAAGCGTATCATTCAGCTGGCTTCTTACTGCCACCGCAAAATTACCTGTAACAGTTACTGGCAGAGCAAACAATGCTTCATAAAAGTTGTAGTTCTGGTTGATCGTTACGAGCGCGGAGTCGATGATCGTAGTAGGCATGTTCATCGCGTCGATGTTGTACAGATATGCCTTTACAGGAAGTGTCTGGGGTGAGGTTCCTGTTGAATAAGCAGCACCCCAGAACTGGATTCCGTGAACGCTCACTGTATCTGTATTCAGGTACGCCTGTGATGCCGTTCTCACTGAACCAACCATTGCATCCACGAAGAATGAATCATTTGGTGCAGCGAAATAGGATTCCTTATACCAAGGATAAAGTATGGTATCTACGCCACATGTTGCGGCTCTGGATGTGGCCGATTGCATATTAACTGATGGTTTATACGGAACAAGTGATTTGGTAAATGTTTCGTTCACCATCTGTGCGTCTGACACGCCTGGCATGAAAAGCCCGGCAACAGCAACAAAGATCTTTAGTACATTTTTTTTCATATAGTGTTTTTTTTTAGCGGATGAATTCAAACAAAAATAGCACCATAAATGTTTTTATACCAGCCCTTTAGTTGACTGACTGTTTGATTACCTTGCATGCTTCCTTCTGATCCTGCTGCACATATGGAACATTCAAATCATTCTCATACTCATCATACACACCACAAGCATGAGGCTTCTCCAGCACATCATGAACATGGAGCTGATGACCAAAACAGTTTCAACAAGCACGCTGGTCATCATACCCACGACTTTCTGAAAAGGTTCTGGATCTGCCTTGCGATCACCGTTCCGATCCTTCTGCTTTCAGAAATGATCCAGCACTGGACCGGATTTTCCATCCAGTTTCCTGGTGAACAATACATACTGCTGATCCTGAGCTCCTTTATTTACTTCTATGGTGGCTCACCTTTTCTTAAAGGAATGATTGCAGAGATCAGGGGCAATGCCATTGGTATGATGACACTTGTTGCAGTGGCGATCACCGTTGCTTTTGTTTACAGTGTTGCCGTGGTATTCGGATTGAAAGGCATGGATTTCTTCTGGGAGCTCGCTACCCTGATCGACATCATGCTCCTTGGCCACTGGCTTGAAATGCGTTCTGAGATGGCGGCTTCACGTTCTCTGCAATCTCTCGTTGAACTGCTTCCTTCAACAGTACACCTTGAAAGCGATAATGATACGGTTACAGATATAAGTCTTGATCAGCTTAAGAATGGAGATGTCCTGGTGATCAAACCAGGTGAAAAGATCCCTGCTGACAGTGTAGTCATTGACGGCAGTTCCTATGTGAACGAAAGCATGCTCACCGGTGAAAGCAAGCCGGTGAGGAAGTCAAAGGATAACAAGGTAATTGCAGGTTCAATAAACGGCGATGGAATGCTTCGTGTGAGAGCCACTGGCACAGGGAAAGACAGTTATCTGCAGAAAGTGATCACACTGGTGCAGCAGGCACAAAGTGCAAAATCGAATACTCAAAATCTCGCTGACAAAGTCGCGAAATGGCTGACCATCATTTCCATCCTTACTGGAATACTGACACTTGCAGCCTGGATGCTGTTAAAGGGAGATCTTGCGTTTGCGCTTGAACGAATGGTCACTGTCATGGTTACCTCCTGCCCTCACGCTCTCGGTGTGGCCATTCCGCTGGTTGCGGCTATATCCACCAGCAAAGCAGCGGTCAATGGCCTGCTCATACGAAACCGGACAGCTTTCGAAAATTCAAGAAAGCTTACCACGATCATTTTTGATAAAACAGGAACACTGACCCATGGCTCACATGAAGTGCAGAAAGTCATTTCGTTGAATGATTCATACACTGACAATGAGATCCTGCAATATGCCGCGGCAGTTCAACGGCATTCCGAACATTACATTGGCCGTGGGATGCAACGTGAATTGCAGAATAGAAAGCTTGATCTCTGGCAATCTGAAAATTTCACTTACCACCAGGGAATGGGCGTTTCAGGAACTGTAAAAAACAAACAGGTGATTGCTGCCGGCCCCAATTACTTCAGAGGAAAAAAAAAGGAAATACCGGTGCTTCAGATGCCTCTCGACATTGAAAGAGAAACCATCAGCTATATCCTGATCGATGACCAATTGGCCGGCATTATCACACTGGCGGATACCATCCGTGAAACATCTGCGCATGCAATTAAAAGACTGAAAGCGGCGGGGATAAAAACATACCTGCTGACCGGCGACAATGAGAAGATCGCGGCATCTGTGGCTGACAAGCTATCTATGGATGGCTACTTCGCGAATGTACTTCCACATGAAAAACGTGAGAAACTGATGTTCTTCCAGGATAAAGGTGAAGTGGTTGCCATGACAGGTGACGGAGTGAATGATGCACCTGCCCTTGCACAGGCTGATGTGGGAATTGCCGTTGGTTCAGGGACAGATGTCGCTGCTGAAACTGCTGACATCATCCTTGTAAACAGCGATCCTGAAGATGTCGCAGATCTTATATCGTATGGACGTGCGACATACCGTAAAATGGTTCAGAATCTGTTTTGGGCGATCGGGTACAATGTCGTTGCAATACCTCTTGCAGCAGGGATCCTGTATCCTGAGTTTGTATTAAGCCCGGCATTGGGTGCTGTGCTGATGAGCCTGAGTACGATCATCGTAGCTTTTAATGCACAGCTTCTTAAGCTTGAAAAGAAATCGTAGCAATCTGTATCAACGCATCCTCGGAGGATATAACCTGATGAACACTTCAGCAGATAAAGGATCCTTCCCATAAAGATGGTCGAGTCGTTGATCTGCCGCGTAACATGTTCCCTGTGCACCAATGGCTGCATTCCCTCCTTTGGATCTGATCACATCATAGCTGATTCCCAGAGTGAGCGCATTCACAGGAAATAAAGATGATCCAAAGAAAGCCGCTTCATCAAGTGCGAGCTCTTCAGCTGACTTCTGAATCCATTCATATCTTGAATAAACGGCCACCCTGTTAAGCACAATTGCACCTTCTGCCAATACCGCATGCTCAGGACCATGTGACTTGTTCATGGCCCATAAAGCAGTCATGTTCAATGTACGTTGAGCTCCGATAGGTCTGCTGTAGATACCGGAAGCAACAGTCCTTATCACATCATCACCAGGATGCAAAAGTTCAGGGCTTTTATTGAAGCCATGTGAAACATGAAATGACCAGTATGGATCAGGGTTGAATGAAAGCCTTCCACTGTACGAATCGAATCGGGGCTTATCAAAATCATATCGGTTTTCATCAGGCTCTCTTCCTGTGTACGATGATCCTTCTAGCTTGAACTTACCTATTCGTATTCCGCCAGTAAGCACACCGAATGTGATGTGCGTACCATCATTCCAGTGATGGCTTAAGGGTGCATCGGGTCCATACAATGAACTAACACGGTGCATGAATGCAACTGACCCAAGCGCAGGCTCTCCGGGATAACCAGCGTAAACAAACAGGTCAATACGTTTATTAACCGCGTGGCTGTACGATAATGAAATCTCAGAGAAAAGGTCGTGCGGATGCTGCCTGTCCACCAATGGCTGTCCCTTCCAGCTCTCCCCTGTCTGAAACAGTAATGGATACCCGTCACCACCGAAAAACCTGTCGAAAGACAGCATGGTGCTGAAATGAAAAAGTCCTTTATCACTGATTCTTCTCTGGCCCATGAACATAAACCAGTTCACCACATCGAACTCTTCACCACCTCTCCTGCCCTTTTTAAAAACATCCTGTTTGTTATAGCGGAAAAATACATTTCCATGCACCATGTACATCCACTTTCCTGAATGAAACATATAGCCGTACATCGGTGTGGAATCCGGCATCCACGCAGTACCTGACCCGTTCCTGTTCATCAGGAGATTGATTGAATATGCATGCGACATGGCTGATCCTTCAGCATGATGTCCTACAGAATCATGATGCATGTTCATCGAATCCGACGGCGCATCAGGCGTTACATGATGTTCGTGCTGCGCATAAAGCACATGAAAGAACAACATAAACGTTGTAAGCAAAACACAAAAAGCAGCGCGTATCTTCATGGCTTCACCTGATTTAAAATCCTGTATTTAACCCTAATTATGCATTAGAAAAAGACTAATGGAAAATCGACTATGAAAATCAGTACTTTAAGACCATTCTGATTTGATCAAAAGAATGATTTTCTAAGTCAGGTATCCGGGTTTAACAAACAGAAATCACAGCCATAATTACGCCAATGTTCTTAAGCATCTGCTATTCTTTGAGTTGATATAAATTCCGAACATTTCTTTCGGAATCTGAATAAGAATTGATGCATAAAACCTTTTATAAAAAGGCTTAATTACAAACCTGCGATGAATGAAAAAACCTCAGTTTACTTAAAGGGAGAATCAGGCTCTGATGCCTACAAGGCAGATGTCATCGACTTGCTCCAGGCTTCCCTTCCAATGAACAAATGCATGATCCAGCATCGCTTTCTGATCGGTTGCGTGCTGATGAGCGATAGTTTGAAGCAACTCTTTTAACTTGCTGTACTTGAACTTTTTTCCTTTCTCACCACCAAACTGATCTGCATAACCATCAGTGAACAAATACACCATGTCGTTCTTTTCAAGCTGAAGATGGTGGGTTGTAAAAGGACGGGCATGAGAATGAAATCCTATTGGCTGTTTATCCGGCTTAATTTCTAAAAGTAAATTTTCGTTGGCCTTAACAATGTAAACGGGGTTGTTTGCACCAGACCACCAGATCTCCCTGGTCTCAACATCCATCTGTAAAAGTGAGATGTCCATTCCATCCTTCACACGTGACTGATCATTTGTATGTTCATCAGAAAGAGGCTGGCTCAATTCACGAACGATCTTGTCTCTCAGTCTGTCAAGGATCTCTGAAGGAGCTAATAATTCACCTGCAGCAGTGATCTCATTGAGAAAGGCCATTCCTAGCATGCTCATGAATGCACCGGGAACACCATGACCTGTGCAATCTGCAGCGGCAAGATAGAGATATCCCTTCTTTTCAGAAACCCAATAAAAGTCTCCACTTACAATATCCTTTGGTTTGAAATAAATAAAATGTTCAGGCAAGTGTGGAGACACATGCTCTTCATCTTTAAGAAGCGCGTCCTGAATACGCTTCGCATAATTAATGCTATCGAGGATGTCTTTATTCCTTTCCTCCACCATTGCTTTCTGGTGCGCGATGATCTCATGTGACTTCCGTTTATTCCGGTAACTTCTGTAGCTGACAAATGAAAGGGCCATCATCAATCCAAAACCTGCAATGAACGCATTACGCTGCATGGTCTGCTCACGAAGCAAGGCATCACTTATCGCATCCTTCTTCTCCTGCTCAAGCCTGGCAGCCTGCTCCTTCTTGTCAAATTCATAACGCATGGCAGACTGAATAAGCTTTTTCGTACTCTCCTCATTGTGAATGCTGTCTTTAAACAGCAGATAGTCCTTATGATATTCAAATGCACTTCGGAAATCTCCGCTCGCGGAATCTATTTTAGCCAATGCACGATAAGCACTCATGATATCAGGCTTGGCAGAAACTTCCTTCGCGAGGGATAGGCTTTTCAATAAGTTATTACGAGCATGCTGTATCTGATTTTTTTCAAGAAAGATCAAACCAATGTTCCTGTATGAAAAACACATCCGCAGCTTATCGCCCAAATCCTCACGTAAGGCAAGCGCTTTCTGGTGAAAGACAAGGCCTTCATCTACAGATCCCTGCTTCTGATAAATATTTCCAATGTTATGGTAACAGTCTGCCATGCCCTGTTTATCACCGATCTTAATTCTTATATCAAGAGATTTCTTGTAGTGATCCAGGGCCATTTCACTGCTTCCAATATTATAATAGACATTCCCTATATTGTTCAGTGCAAGCGCTGTACCCTGAAGGTCGCTGATCTCTTCGCGAAGCTTTAATGACTTCTTAAAATAATCGAGTGCCTGTGAAAATTCTTTCTGGCTTTCATACAGGCTGCCGATATTGTTAAATGAAGCAGCCATGCCTTTTTTATCACCCAGGCTTTCTCTTACCTTGAGAGATTTGAGGTAATAATTTAGCGCATTGGCATAATCACCTTTGTTATTATAAATGTTTCCAATGTTATTAGCAGAGAGACCTATCCCTTTAACATCGTTAATTTCTTCCCGGAGAGCAAGGGATATGAGATACTGATCAAGCGCCTTGTCATAATCACCCTGGTAATAATAGACCGTGGCGGTATTATGTAATGAATTCGAAATATGTTTCCTGAGATTCTGCTTCAGTGCGTCGGTGCCTTTTTTCGAAGCAAGCACTGTCTCCGCAAGCTTCTTTGCTTCAGCCGCCAGGTTCAGTGAACGGTCATGATCACCAGATTTTATATACTCCCTGCTCAATTCATTCATTACATGGATCCGTAAGGTATCAGGAGAACCCGCATTCCGGGCAGGCAAAGAGCGAAGCACATTTTCAAGAGAATCCTGCTTGCCGCTGGCCTGAAGGGTTTCCAACTGCAAGGCAAGAATGATCAGCAACAAATAAAAAGGAAAGAAAAGCTTCTTCATCGTCAGCACAGAAAACTCTAAAATACTTAAAGGACAGGAAACCTTTACGCATCTAGGAATCATAATTATCTGAACGCATTGATCACACCAGCTTCTATAGGTTCAAAAAACGGGATTATCCATATCTTTAAAGACCAAAGAGTATGAATGTTCAGATTTATTAAAGAGCGCCCATTCATCGCATTGCTCGCGCTGATCTATTTATTTACTGCAGTGTATTATTGCTTCATTAACCTGGGAAAGCCAATGACAGGGACCGATGATGCAAACATTCTTCTGGAATATTCAAGAAACTTTTCTTCAGGACACGGCATAGTATATAATATTGGAGGCGAGCGGGTTGAAGGATATTCATGCTTCCTGTTTTTTCTGATCGTCAGCCTCATTTCACTTTTCACTGCAAGCCCTGAAATCCCCGTGTTTCTTGTGAACCTTATGCTTGTGTTCTTTTCAATTATGATGATTGCACACAGCTTAAAGATCATCTATAAAAAAGCGCAGTTACCTGAATACTTGATCTATATTTCATGCTGGGCCCTGCTGACATTTGTTCTGTTAAATCCGTTCTACATCAGCTGGAGTACGGTTTCATTAATGGATACTGCGTTGTATAGCTTCATGATCATTCTCATGTTCTATTTTCTGGTGAGGAGTTTATACAATACCATTTCTTCATCCAGTCAACCTAAGCTGCTTTCCGTCATTATTGTCCTGCTTATCCTTACAAGACCTGAAGGTATGCTCTGGTCACTGCTGGCTATTGTTATGTATTCCATTAATCAGCTTCATAAAATTGAATGGACATTAATTCTCAGGAAGATGTCGATGCCGCTCATAACCTGGGTATCAGCAATAATTCTTATTACTTCATTCAGACTTATCTATTTCGGATATCCGGTTCCAAACACCTTTTACACCAAGGTATCATCATCATTAATAACATTCACTGACGGCTATGAATACCTGCTGGGATTCATTCAGGATTACTCACCATTCTTTCTTCTGCCGGTAATGGTTTTGATCGTGGTGATGATGTTCAGTAAAACCGTGAAACAGAATGATGAGCACATAAAATTATTTTTTACCACGACGGTTATAATTCTGACAGCCTTGCTCATTCCGGTTCTTGAAGGAGGTGATCATTTTAAAGGGAACCGATTTTTTCAGAACATCTATCCTTTGCTTATAGTTCCGGCTTTATTTCTTCCATTATTTATCAGGAAGAATTATTGGATCGCGGCGATATTTCCGGTTGTATTTCTTACCGGGCAGTTCTTTTTTCAGAATGCCTCATGGAATGCATTTATCAAAAACAATTATGATCAATATGAGGCAAAAGAATTAAGGTATTGTGTCAGGAATGAGTTTTACATAGCCACGAACGGACGAACAACGGGAGAACAGCTAACACAGATGTTCAGGGATGAGATGCCTGTAATAGGATATGGATCAGCAGGCGGCATTGCGTATGGTTATGAAGGATGGGTGTATGACATGATGGGACTTAACAATACAAAGCTTGCACATGCAGATAAAGTGAAATCCGGTCCGAAGGGACATCAGTCATTTAATAAAGCCGTTTTTTATGAGCTCTCGCCCGACATTCTGGTGCCAATTACACAAACATCCTCAGCAAGCTGCACACGACTTTATGAGTATTACACTGATCCTGGAAGCTGGGATAATGTGATCTTCAAAGGATTATTCAATGATGAGCTGTTCAATCAGAAGTATCGGTTTGCATCCGTTGAAAGTTCAGATGTACCTGGAATTGTAAGCTGTGGTTATTATAGCAATGGGTTTCTTGAGAAAATTTCGGGGAAGGAGAAGTATAAGGTTTATTAATAAAGTTTAAGGTTTAAAAGTTTAAAGTTTAAAGTGCCTACAGAATTAACAAGAAGCATGTACACAATTTTTGAACCTTGGACTAAAAATGAAGTTTAATGTTTAAAGTGTTAAAGTTTAAAGTGATTACTGATTACCCTGAGGTATGTATACAATCTTTGAACTTTGAACCACGAAATGAAAAAAGAGTTTAATATTCAAATTTTTAAAGTGTAAAGGTGGCGAGCGAACAAAAAAAAACATGATCCTACAACGCATAACATTCCTGGTGTACATTATGGTTAGCTGCATTTCAGCTGGTGCACAGGATCTCAATAAATTACAGCAGGAACTGGATAGGGCTGAACACGACACTGCACGTGTCAGGATACTGGTTGAAATGACTGAAATTCTTTACAGCACAAATCCAGACACGGTAATACCTATCTGCAGAAAAGCAATTAAGATCATCGATTCCGGGTTGCCATCAGCAAATGAAAAAGAAACGACATCCTTCCTCCAGACAAAAGCTGCCGCATTAAATAATATCGGTGCAATATTGAACCATCATGGAAAGATTACCGAAGGCTTAAGCTATTACAAGGAAAGCTTACAGATAAGAGAAAAGCTGAATGACAAGCTTGGGATGTCAACCACACTGAATAACATTGGAGCAACGTACAACAACCTGGGTGATATTGCTCTTGCCATCGAACATTATCATAAAAGCCTCAGGCTCCAGGAAGAGATCAATGACCAGAGAGGAGTGGCTTATTCTCTGAATAACATTGGCTACATCTATAAAAAGCAAGGTTATAATTCCAAAGCGATAAGTTATTATTTAAAAAGTCTGAAGATCAGGGAAGTACTCAATGACAAGAAAGGAATGGCTGTGTCACTGAACAACATTGGAGCGATCTATAAAGCAGAAGGAAAAAACGACACCGCACTTGCTTATTATCAACGTAGCCTTGACATCTCACAATCTTCCGGTTATAAAGTCGGAATGGCGTTATCATTAAACAACATCGGAACAATTCATTATAATCTTAAAGCCCTTGATGCAGCATACAGCAGCTTTGAAAAAAGCTATGAGATCTGGGAACAGCTGAGCGATAAAGAAGGCATGGCTTATTCACTGAACTATCTTGCTTCAGTCAGTATTCTTAAAAATGATGTTGTATCTGCAGAAAAGGCAGCAACCAGAAGCCTTAAGCTTGCCCAGGAGATCGGATTCCCGGAAAACATCAGAAATGCATGTGAAACTCTTAGTGAGATCTACACAAAAACAGGCAACTGGGAAGGTGCGTTCAGGATGCAGGTGCTTTTCAAAGCCATGAGCGACAGCATTAACAATGAGAACATCAGAAAAGCGTCAATTCAGAAAGAGCTGAAATATGCCTATGAAAAGAAAGCTGTAGCTGACAGTCTTAAAGCTGCAGAAGAAAGAAACATTTTCGCGGTAAGAATGAAACAGCAGAAAACCCAGAGGAATGCGCTTTTCATGGGAATCGGGCTTATCGGAATATTCTCTGTGTTTATTTATAACAGGTTCAGAGTAACAAGGAAACAAAAAAGCATCATTGAATTTCAGAAGGAGGAAGTAGAAAAGCAGCGGGAGCTTGCAGACAGCCGGAGAATTATAGCGGAAGAGCAGAAACAAGTGATCCAGGAAAAGCAAAAGGAGATCATTGATTCAATTAATTATGCATCGAGGATACAACAGGCGATGCTTACCAGCGAAAATTATTTTGACGCACATTTGAATGCTGAATACTTTATTTATTATCAGCCCAAAGATATTGTCAGCGGCGATTTTTATTGGGCCATTGATCTGAACAACCGCTTCTATATCGCGACATGTGACTGTACAGGTCATGGGGTACCTGGCGCGTTCATGAGCTTACTGAACATCAGCTTTCTGAATGAAAATATTTTTGAGAAAAAGATCACAGATCCTGCGTTAATTCTTGACCAGCAAAGAAACCAGATCATCAGGGCGCTGAATCCGGGCGGGAATGAAAATTCGAAAGATGGTATGGATGCCGTGTTGTGTGCGTTCGACCTTATGAACATGAAGCTCGAATTTTCTGCAGCCAACAATCCACTATGGCTGGTGAGGGATGAACAGATGATCGAATACAAGCCAGATAAAATGCCTGTTGGTAAAGGAGAGATTAAAGAAAAAGGATTTACTCTTCAAACGGTTGATCTTAAAAAAGGAGATATCATTTACACCTTCACCGACGGATTTGCAGATCAGTTCGGAGGTCCGAGAGGAAAGAAGTTCATGTACCGCCAGTTTGCAAATACATTGCTTCAGAATAATAAGCTGCCGATGTCTGAACAGAAAGAAAAGCTCATGCAAACCTTTAATGAATGGAAAGGCTCACATGAGCAGGTAGATGATGTGCTGGTGGTAGGGGTTAAGGTTTAATGTTAGTTTCGAGTTTTGGGCATCCGTAAAACCGCGAGTTAAGTACCTTTCCGAAGTTTAAAGTTCAATGTTTAAAGTTTAAAGTGGAATACGTAAATGCAGTGGATTTAGTACTCATCCTTTGGTAACTGGCAACTGGAACTGGTAACTGACTAAAAGGTTTCGGATTTTGGGCATCCGTAAAACCGCGGGTTAAGTACCTTTCTGAAGTTTAAAGTTCAATGTTTAAAGTTTAAAGTGGAATACGTAATGCAGTGGATTTAGTACTCATCCTTTGGTAACTGGCAACTGGAACTGGTAACTGACTAAAAGGTTTCGAGTTGTGAGTTTCGCGTTTAAGAAATACGGATCACCGAGAATCAGGTACCAATTGCAACCTTCACCAACTGCCAACTAACTTACTTCCTGAAATCACATAAACAACCTGAATGCCTTGCTTTAGTAAGCTTCATTTGTCAACTGCCTACTGTCAATTGCCTACTGCCTACTGCCAACTGCCTACTGCCAACTCCCTACTGCCAACTGCCTACTACTTACCTCCCCTCTTTCAAATACCAGATCGCGCCATTTTTAGTAAGCAGCTTATCTAGATGCCCTTGATCAGTAAGGAGATTCAATAAATGCTCGCTTTCACTTCTCGACAGCTCTGACAATAGGCTAAACTCTTTTGCTGTAAGACTAGCATACTTTGCAAACAGTTTTTCCCATGACTGGCCATAAGCAGATTTCTTCGCCTCAGGATATACTTTAAGAATGGCGGATTCATAAGCAGCATAGGGTTTAGAACCATACACGATTTCCCTGGAGCCGGTTTGATTCACAATAAACATGGTTGGGAAACCGCGTACGCCTAGCTCTTTTGCAAACTTCAAATCTTCCTCGAACATCGATTGTGCTTTCGAACTGTAATCTGTTTTGAGCTGGCTCACATTCAAGCCAGACTTTGATGCAGCATCCGCAATGTTATCCCACTTTGCAATATTCTTTTTCTTCAGAAAAACCATTTCACGCAATGTCCTCATAAAGATCACTGCCTTTTCCTTATCCTGCAGCTGAGCCGCTTTAAATGCAATTGAAGGCGGATAGGAAGATTCCAAAGGATCATTTAACCAGACATCGCCATCAATAGGCATATCGTAATAGACACTGACTTCGTCCCAATGATGAGCCACATCAGAGGGTTTACTGATTCCTCCACTGTTATAGCTCCAGTCGGGAAGCAATCCTCCCATGCGGTATTCCACTTCAACATCCTGGCCATATTCCAGCTTCAATCGCCTTAACTGAGGTTCGATCCCCCAGCAGGATGAACAGATCGGATCTGTAAAATAGATGATCTTTACAGCTTTCCTGACTTCTGGAATATTCATGTGATTATGATCTGAAGTGCCGGGAAGTCCACAAAACCCTTCGACAGGATCACACATCAAAGGATTATTTGTTTTTGTTTCTTTTTCCATGATATCTGTATTTGTTGTTTGTCCTATTGACCGATTTAATGTTGAGAACAGAATAATGAACGTCAGACACTTAAAAGTTCTATTCAGGCAATTAAGGAAATGGGCCCTATTTATTGTCATCATCAACACTGTTTTTCTTCCAGGTGGCACTTGAAGATGCTTGTCGTTAGCAGTTCATAAGAGCCCTGAATGATTTTAATTATAACGCAAAGTTACACCGTATGTGATATAAAATAGTTACCCGTTACCTAAAGGAAACTAGTTACCATGAGGTAACTACATACACTATTGCATCAATTTAACTTACTTTTGCGTTGCATACATCAGCATGAAAAAGAAAGCAAGTCTGAATACTTCAACCAGCTGCAGGGCAAGGA
>JAKFFM010000004.1:0-77568 GCA_036675075.1 Bacteroidota bacterium | reverse complement strand
TGGTGTTTCCTTTTTAATTACAGATAGCATTCTATTCAGAAGCTTCCGGGCAATTTTCACAATTATACTTTTCGGATTCTTACCTGCATGAGTGCGATAGTATTGCTGCATCTCAGGATCCAGCCGCAAGGCAACCCAGGCCGCTTCTATAATGTATGACCGCACTATTCCCCTGCATCCCCAACTGGCGCGAGTCTTCCAGCGCGGATTGCAGGGGAACGAGACTTGTGCCGAACCAGATGCCAATTTTATAATTTTAATTAACCCTTCAGTATCAGCACTGGAATAAACTTATGATTCAGTACTAATGCAAAGCCCTGCAGTAACAGAATTCATTTGAATATCGTTTCGTTTTGATCGAATGATTTCATTACCTGATTTAAACGATTAAGTAGTTTAAAAGCGAATTATTTGTGAAGATGAGTCATCGTGAGGCACAAGACTCGCACCCGCTCAATGCGAACCCAGGAAGTCTCATAAACTGTTTAATGTTCAAGGTTTAAAGTTCAAAGTGTCATAAGGGGGCATAAACAGTTTAATGTTCAAGGTTGAAAGTTCAAAGTGTCATACGGGATGCCGTGGATATAGTACTAGCTCATGGCCTTAATTCTAGCGTGCATTTGTAACGCGTGTGGACGATGTATCATTTATGTGAAAGTTAAAGTTCAATGTGCCATACGGAATGCCTCGGGTATAGTACTGTCCGCGGAGAACCGCCAATGGGCTTAAAGATGAGAATCTCTATCTGCAAAAGGCTTTACATGCGCATGCGTTAAAAGAACTAATTTTATTATCTGTGAAAAAAGTCGCTATCCGGTAAAATGGGTACTTTTGTTCATTGTAGTTCGATTCTTTAGACACTTGAAAACTACAACAAAAAAAGGAGGCTTTAAAAACCTCCTTTTACTTTTTCCCGGACATTGCAAACTGCCTACTTAAAATTGCAATTGAACGAATGCATTTGGTAACCCGAATGCATCCCAATAGTACACTTCTTCTGGCTACTGGCGCTAGGAACTGGCAACTGGAACTGCCGACTGGCAACTGAAACTGCCAACTGCGCAGCTCCCAGCTCATCACTCCTTCTTCCCGCCGATCATCATGATCTCGTTGACGACCACTTCAGTAATGTACTTTTTGGTTCCTTCCTTGTCGTTGTAATTCCTGACATTCAACCTTCCCTCAATTACCACCTCGGATCCTTTCTTCAAATATTTTCTTGCAAACTCAGCTTTCTTATCCCAGGCTACCAGATTATGCCACTGCGTTTCTTTCACTTTTTCGCCGCTTGCATTTTTATAGCTCTCATTAATTGCAATGGAAAATCGCGCGAAACGTTTTCCGCTTTCCAATTCTTTGATCTCCGGGTCTCCGCCCAGGTTGCCGATCAATTGCACCTTGTTTCTCATGTCGTTGTTTAGATAAATGTTATGCAGCAAAGCACTTCATATTTCTAAAACGTTCAAAGGAAAGGTGATGCTGATATTGAAACGCGGTAACCGTTTATAAAGGCGCAAATACCTGGTTCTCAGTATGCCTTATACTTCCGTTCGGATGATCTCTGAAAACACACGAACAAACGCTTCAATTTCATCGGTTGTAGTGTACACGTTTGGTGTGATCCTGATGCCTTTAAGATCTTCCCATACAAAAGCGGCAATCGCGATTCCGTTATCCAGAAGCTTCTTTTCCAGGATCATCGGATCCATCTGATCAACTGAGAACGTTACGAGACTGGATGCCATCATCGGATTAGATGGTGTAATAATGTGTACTCCGGGAATGTTCTTCACGCGCTCAACCCAGTAATCCCGAAGGAAGTTTAATCTTGCACGCTTTAAGTGTGTTCCTAGCATCAGATGAAGATCCAGCGCTTCGCTTATCCCATGATCCAATGGAAAACACCGTGTTCCTTGCCATTCAAACTTCCTGATATCTGCACTCTGTGGATTCTCGTTCGCAAACAATGGAAACAGCTTGCTGATCTTTTCTTTCTTTACATAAAGAAATCCTGTCCCGAAAGGCGCACCAAGCCACTTATGCAAGCTTGTTCCCATGTAATCAGGATCAAGGTCTTTTATATCAATGTCCAGTGTCGCGAAGCTGTGCGCTGCATCAAGTATCGTTTCTATGCCTCTCGATTTGGCTTCAGCGATGATCTCTTTAACTGGTAGAACTTGTCCGGTCCAGTTAATGATATGCGGCAACAACAGCACCTTTGTTTTCTGGCTGAAATGACTGATGTATTTCTCAATGATCCTGTCTGGTTCTTCTTCAGAAAGATCAGGATCCACCCAGTTGATCCTGATGCCATCACGGATCTCACGCTGCTTCCATGCAAAGATCATGTTGGGATAATCATACCTGCTTAACACGACTTCATCTCCAGGATTTAACGTTAATCCATTGATTATTGCGTCGAGCGATTCGGTGGTATTCCTGGTGATCGCGACTTCATCATGATCAGCATGAATAAAATCTGCCAGCCTTTGACGTAACGTTTCTCTTTTCGCGTCAAGCACTTTCCACATGTAATAGGTCGGACCTTTATTACTGAAGAGGTAGTTGTTGATCACAGCTTCTCTCACTGGCAAAGGCTGAGGATTCACTCCGCCATTGTTCATGTTGATGAAGCCAGGCTCTGTGATGTATGCTTTCCTTACAGTCAGCCAGAACTGTTCATCTGCGGCGACTTCAGCAGCGCTTTTACCATTCACCCGTTTGAGCTGTTCATTGAGCTCCTGATAGAATTGTTCTGTGCTTGTCATAACTGCATAAGATAATTGAGGGATGAGGGTCCTGAATTAAAAACCAGGTCAATGACACTCAGGTTTTCACTGAAGCTGAATCTGTCTTCAAAAACCTGGATGTATTTCGGATAGTGATCGGCACCGGTCTGTTCGCGAAAGTCTGAATAGCCTTCATGGCTTGAATGATATTCTTCTGTAAAGGCGAGCTCTTTCTTTGTCTTCAGCATGGCGAGAATGGACCTTAATGCGGAAGTGTTGTACTCCAACAGTCTTTGCTCCTTGTTAAATAACATCGATCTGAACTGCTCTTCATAATGTTCGAAATATGGAGCGGAACCATAGGCCGTAGTGATGCTTCTCCAGAGCTTTGTTCTCCACTGGATCCCTGGATCAACCAGGATCTCATGGGTTTTGGAATGGTTTCTTCTTCCAGACAAAGGCACTGATAGCATGAACCTGCCCTGGGATGTCATGATCTCAAAACGGTTCCGGATGGTTTGCCTTGGAAAAGTTTCATGCGCTTCAATGAGCACACTGTCGGCCTGGATCAACTTGGCCATATAGGAAACGGATGGTAAAAAAGATGTAGGAAGTATTACCTTCAATTCGCTTTCTTACGCTTGCGGTATGCGCCAACTCCCCAGATCAGACCAACGATCACAAGGAATGGAATGAAGAATGATTTTGATAGACCGTCACTGTTTATCACCGTGAACATCCGGTTCCACCTGATCTTGCTACCAATGCTTTCAGCAGTGTTGTCAAGAGATAGCCAGATGAACAGCGCTTTCCCGACAATATGATCTTCAGGAACAAATCCCCAGAAACGTGAATCGAGCGAGTTGTGCCTGTTGTCGCCCATCATCCAGTAATAATCGAATTTGGGTGTATAGCTTGTTGCCAGCTGATCGTTAATGAAGATCTTCTCACCTTCCACCTTCAGCGTGTTTCCTTCATACACTGTGATAAGTCTTTTGTACAGAGGCAGTGAGCGTGTGTCAAGGTTGATCGCTACACCTTTTTTAGGAATGTAGATGGATCCATAGTTATCCAGCGACCAGTCGAAAGCGGGATCGTTCGGGAAGTAGCTGTATGTGCTTTTTCCACGTTCTTCAAGCACCATCACCACTTCACGGACATTCGAGAACTGCCGGATCTTTTCCGCATTTTCAGCTGTCATGATCATTTCAAAATCACCCTGGTTTGAGAGCAGGTGAACATCTTCCTGCTTGATGCCCATCTCTGTAAGCTTCTTTGGATTAAAGCCTGTGCCATCTGTTTTTACATGGTAGCTCATCTGCGCGAATTCCGGAAAAGGATTCTCTACACCATTGATGAATACTTTTCCATTCACAAGCTTCAGGCTATCGCCAGGAATCGCAATGCAGCGCTTGATGTAATTTTCCTGCTTATCCACAGGACGAAAATCTTCCATTGGATAATTGAACACAACAATGTCATTGTTCTTTATATCCTGAAACCCCGGGAATCTCCAGTATGGCAGCTTGATCCATTCAACATACGATTTTGTGCTTTCTGTTCCGGGTAGTGTATGATGCGCGAAAGGGAATGAGACAGGCGTCATTGGAACACGGGGTCCGTAATGCACTTTGCTCACAAAAAGAAAATCACCCACCATCAATGATTTTTCCATGGATGGAGTAGGGATGGTGAAAGCTTCAATAAGGAACGTTCTGATCAGTGTTGCAGCGATCACCGCGAAAACAACTGCTTCAACCCATTCACGGGATTTAGATTTATTCTTATCCGATTTTCTGAACACGAAATACAAACCAAAGGTGATGAGTCCAAGAAAGATCTTGAACAGGATATTGAGTGCTTTATTTTTAGTTTGAGCCATCTGGTGTAGGTAAATTTAAAACGTCCTGCATGGTGAAGCATCCTTTTTTGCCTTTGAGCCATTCGGCTGCGACAACTGCTCCTTGTGCAAAACCTTTGCGGTTGTGTGCGGTATGTTTAAGTTCAATGGTATCGATCTCTGATGAAAAAGATGCAGTATGTGTTCCGGGCACTTCACCTGTTCTTACTGCATGGATCGGAATTTCGTTATGTGACGATTCAGTGTCCATGGTCCAATTGGTAAGTGCCGGATGCTGCGAGATGATCGTGTCAGCTAACGTGATCGCTGTACCACTTGGAGCATCAAGCTTATGGATATGATGGATCTCTTCTATGCTTACTTTATAATCAGGATGTGCGGAGAAAAGTTTTGACGCGTAGCTGTTCAAGGCAAAAAAAAGATTTACTCCAATGCTAAAGTTGGACGCATAAAGTAACGCCTGATCTTTTTCTTTACAGGCATGCTTAACATCTTTTAACCGCTCATGCCATCCGGTTGTTCCACACACTACAGGGATGCCTGCATCAAAGCAGCTCCGGATATTCTTAATGGCACTGTCAGGGCGCGTGAACTCGATCACGACATCTGCTTTCTTAAGTTCACCATTTGTTAAGGCGCTGGTATCTGAAGAGGTGATGCGTAACACGATCTCATGTCCACGTTCAATGGCAATCTGTTCGATGGCTTTACCCATTTTCCCATAACCAAGCAAGGCGATCTTCATAGGGTGGTAAAGTTAAATGAAAATTGGTACATGACTGTTTGCAGCGTTGCGGGAAGCTATTAAATGTCAATGTGTACGGTTGACTTTTCTGAACTTAAGTCAGTTAGAAATGAAGAGTGAAGGTTAAACCTGTCGTGGGCCTCTGATAAAAATAAGGAGAAGCGTATGGCCTGATATTCAATGACAGGTCATCAGAAACATCGAAAGAATACATATGTCCATCCACACTCGCATCAATGATGTTGAATACATAGATGGCAAACATGCCGATGAATGAAAGGTCACGGTATCTTCTGAAATCTTCACGGTAAGCGAATACCTGTTCACTTGAAGCTCCTGGCAGCGGATCAATATATGTCGCATTGGAGTCAGCTCTGTTCAGCAAGATGTCGCGGTAAAACTTAAACTCCTTATTGTTTTGTACGAACAGGTAACCCAGGCCTCCGAAGCCAGCATAGATCACAGGCACTTTCCAGTATTTTTTATTGTACACCTGTCCTGAACCTGGTATTATGGCGGAAAAGATCGCAGCTTTTTTAGGTGAGTGTGGCTTATCCGCTTTTTTGGGAACAGTGTCGGGAATGATCACTGAATTGCTGTCAGTCAGCACATGCGGAGTGTTCACGGAAATGCTGTCTGCCTGTCTTTTTTGAGCGAATGCTCCGGCTGTCAGAAAGAGCAGAAAAAAAAGAAGGCAATTTCCTTTATCAGATAACAAAGAAAATTGCCTTATCCCTTTCACAGGGTCAAAGTTAATTTAAATCCAGTAGCTGAACAATCCGTTCGAGTTCCTCTTCAGATTCAAATGGAATCACGATCCTTCCCTTGCCATTCTGAATCTTGAATTCTGAGCGGTTATTGAATACATTCCTGATCTCATTCTGGATCTTCTGATGCTCAAAAGAAAGCACTTCATTTTCAGAGGATGGTTTTGCCTGCTTTTTTTCAGGAGCTTCTTTTTTAGGTGAGTTGCCTCTTACAAGCTCTTCGGTCTGGCGAACAGAAAGTGTATCAGCAACAACCTGCCTGAAGATCTCGATCTGCTTTTCTTTATCATCAATGCTGATCAGGGCACGTGCATGTCCCATGGAGATCTCTTTGTCAACGATGCCTTTCTGAATTTCAGCAGGTAGCTTAAGAAGACGCAGGTAGTTCGTGATCGTTGAACGTTGCTTGCTCATTTTTTCACTCACCTGTTCCTGTGTGAGACTGCATTCATCGATCAGCCTTTTATAGCTTAATGCAACTTCGATGGCATTGAGGTCTTCACGCTGAATGTTCTCAAGCAGCGCCATTTCAAGCATTGCCTGGTCGTTAGCGATACGTACATATGCCGGAACCTTTACAAGGCCAGCCAGTTGTGATGCACGGAAACGACGTTCACCGGAGATCAGCTGGTATTTGTCATAGCCCATTTTTCTGACAGTGATCGGCTGGATGATGCCATGGATCCTGATCGAATCAGCCAGTTCAAGAAGTGCTTCTTCTTCAAAATGCGTTCTGGGCTGGAACGGATTTGTTTCGATCTGGGTTACTTCGATCTCGGCAATACCACCGGCAACAGGCTTAGGAGCAGCCACTTCGCCATTTTCAGACCTGCTGGTGATATCTGTTTCAGGGTTTTCGAGCAGTGCGCTAAGGCCTCTTCCCAATGCCCTTTTTTTATTGTTATTGTTCATTGTCATCTTCTACCTCAATAATTTTTTCTGAATCAGATATTCTTGTCAATCCATTTTTCTGAAGGATCTCGCGTGCAAGATTCAGATAGTTGATCGATCCCTTGGATGTTGCATCGTGCATGATGATGGTCTCACCAAAGCTAGGCGCAGCAGCGAGCTTGGTATTTCTTTGTACGATCGTATCAAACACCATCTGCTGGAAATGTGTTTTAACTTCTTCCACAACCTGGTTGGAGAGGTTCAGTCTCACATCATACATGGTAAGAAGAATGCCTTCGATCTCCAGGTCATTGTTCAGTCTGGTCTGCACGATTTTGATTGTATTCAGGAGTTTTCCAAGTCCTTCGAGTGCGAAGTACTCACACTGAACCGGGATGATCACTGAGTCAGCAGCTGTAAGTGCGTTTGTGGTTACAAGGCCTAATGATGGTGAGCAGTCGATAATGATGAACTCATACTGATCTTTAAGGCTTCCAAGGGCCATCTTCATCATTTTTTCCCTGTTGGGCATGTTGATCAGTTCGATCTCAGCACCAACAAGGTCGATATGAGCTGGTAACAGATCCAGGTTAGGAGTGGTTGTCTGCAGGATGATGTCCTTTGGTTCCACTTCATTGATCAGGCATTCGTAGATGCTTGTTTTGATATTTCTTGGGTCAAATCCCACCCCGCTCGTAGCATTCGCCTGGGGATCGGCATCAATGAGCAGTGTTTTGTGCTCGAGTACCGCAAGGCTCGCAGCCAGGTTAATGGCTGTTGTAGTCTTTCCAACCCCGCCTTTTTGATTAGCTATCGCTATGATCTTTCCCATAATTTATCGCTTGTTTAAAATCTCGTTAATTGTTAATGTCTGCCCAATATCCATCAGGAAAAGGTCAATGCCCGCCCGTTCAAATTTTAGTTTTGTTTCTGTTTTGTCGATCCTGATTGGTTCAAAGGTGTCGTAGTGCATGCCGATGATCCTGTCACAATTGATAAATTCTGAAGCGATGAGCGCGTTGTCTGCATTCATGGTAAAGTTGTCACCAATAGGCAGCATGGCAAAATCGACCGAGCGGTATTCTCCGATCAGCTTCATGTCGTAGGTTAATGCGGTATCTCCTGCAAAGTAGAAACAGCCGGCACTTGTTTCGATCACGAACCCCATCGGGTTGCCGCCATAGGTGCCATCAGGAAGGGTAGAGGAGTGAACAGCCTGCACGCACTTGATGTTCCCGAATTCAAATTTAGCCTTACCTCCGATATTCATTCCGTGAACATTGGTGATGCCCTGCCTCGACATCCATTCGGTGACTTCGTAGATCGCCACGACCATCGCGTTGGTTCTCTTCGCAATTGCAATGGCATCGCCGATATGATCGCCATGTCCGTGGGAGATCAGGATGTAATCAGCTTTCACCTCATTGATGTTGATATGAGATGCCAGCGGATTTTCCGAAATGTATGGATCAAATAGAAGATTCTTTCCATTTACTTCGACTCCGAAACATGAATGACCATAATAGGTGATTTTCATACTTTTTGCTTTTCTTTGTCAGCCTTCTGAATTATCCCTAAAATTAGGACTTTTACAGAGCCGGCGTGGGTTTTTAGTTATCCTATTTTTTAACACAAAACTTGTTGAAAACCTCAGAATTGATAAGCGTTGTATGTGGTACAAACAGGCCTAACAACCTGAGCAGCAAGGTGGCCAGCCACTTTTGTTCCATACTGGAAAAGGAGGGGGCAATTGTTAATTACTTTTCACTCGAACAGCTTCCCAAAGGATTTCCTGAAGGCGACCTCTATGGCGAACGCACAATTCAGTTCAAGGAAGTGATGGAAACGCATGTCGAAAGATTCCCCAAACTGGTTTTTGTGGTCCCTGAATATAACGCCAGCTTCCCGGGTGTCTTTAAAAGTTTCCTCGATGCAATGCCTAAGGAAACCCTTCAGAACAAAAAGATCGCGCTCATTGGTACTTCTACAGGCCGCGGTGGTAACTCAAGAGGGATCGATCACCTGACGAACATTCTCCATTACCTTGGTTCCCAGGTGTTTCATGACAAGCTGCTGGTGTCATCCATGCTCCAGGTTCTTTCAGATGACGGTTTTAAAGATCCGCGGATCATTCAATCCATGGAATTAATGGCTAAAAAATTTATCAGTTACTGATGCTCGAAAGCTGCACTTCATCCTGTTTTTCGCCTTTACTGATCGGTAAGCTTGCCGGCGCTGCCTTTTTTGCGATACTATTTCTTCAGTCTTCTCTTGATAAACTGAACGACTGGAATGGAAACCTTGCCTGGATTACCGGATATTTTGAGAAAACCCCATTCAAACGATTTACTTTTCCTTTGCTTGCTGTACTCACTGTACTGGAATTGTCTGCAGGTCTCTTATCCGGAGTGTCTATCGTGACGGTCCTGTTCCTGCAAAGTACTGATTACCTCTATTGGGCGGCATTGCTGTCATCGTTAAGCCTTCTCGGCCTTTTTATGGGTATGCGGATCGCTAAAGATTACCCGGCATCTGCCTCCATGGCTTCCTATTTCGCAGTGCTGATCGGTTGGATCATCCTTTTGAGTCTCTGATTCCCAGGAGAGATCAGGATCCAATCTCTTATATCTTCTTAACCTGCCTGCCATCGACATTGTTGCATGTCCAAAGTTCATTGATGAAAATGGAAATGCCCACGAGCACCATCCCGAGGCTATATCCTGCCAATACATCACTTGCGTAGTGCACTCCGAGATAGACTCTGCTGATCCCGATCATCAGGATCATGAAAAGTGAAAGTGAAATGACAAGGAAATTGTGCTTTGGCTTGTACTTGAGGGTGAAGTAAATCACCAGCAGGTAGAATGTGGCCGCAGTGAAAGCATGTCCGCTGGGATAGCTCATGGTAAACACTTTTGTAAGATGGTTCCCGTCTGGCCTGGGCCGCCCGATAAAATCCTTGATGAAGTACGAGATTGCAAATGATACCAGGGTAATGATCAGGATATGCAGTAAGCATTTGAACATGTATGATTTTCGGAAATAGATCAGCAGGCCGGTAATGGCTACGACATATGTGATGTTATCACCAAGGTGCGTGATGATTCGGTTGAACACCGTTAATGGAAACGATCTCGATCCCTGGATCCATAATGTAGCAACAGCATCGAGGCCATTCAGGTCATTCTCATAGTAATCATCCGTGATCTCAAAAAAGTACTTGATGCCGCTTAGAAACAAAGCGACCGAAATGAACAGGACAACGTTTCTTCTTGAAAAAAGTGACATTGATCCCACGGCAATCTAAAAGCAAGCCATTGAATTGTTATACATCAAAATTTATTTCCTGATGATCGTGCATTCCGCAATCACTGCTACACCTGAAGCTCCTTCTGTTGAAATGTAAAGCTTTCCGGAAGGAGCATAAGCGATGCCTTCGGGTTGTGGAAGGGTTTTTTTATCCAGCGAGATGATCGTTCTGATCTTACTGTCTTTCCCAAGGATCATCAGTGATGAATTGACCCCGTTCACTATCAGAAAGTCACCGGTCTTTGGATCGATGGCAAGATCGCTGGGATGATACCTCCGTTGCGGAACATCTTTCTTCTTTGAAGTGTCAGAAAGCATTTCGTGCTGCAAGTCAATTGTTGCGACCGGTTTTCTGCTTTGTTTGCCGGTGGCCAGATCAACCATGTAAATGCCTTTTGTGAGAGCATCCGTTGGATCAATGCCTTTTATGGCAATAAGGAGTCTGTTATTTTTCTGATCATAATGAAGCCCTTCACAGTTATTCTGAAGGTTGAAGGATGTCTGGATAACATCAGGGTTTGATGGTTTTGATGGATCCACTTTCAGGATCATGCCATCGCTGCGCAGGACGTAATATTGTCCTTTTACATAAGCGATGCCTTCATAATCACCAGGGCCTGCGAAGGGAATTGTACGCACGATCTTTTTCTGGGAAAGGTCATAAATGAAGATCTCACCAGTTTCATCCTGGATACAGGCAACCTGCTTTTCATCAATGAACGAGATGCCTGAAATTTCGTGAAGGTTGGAAGGTAAAGACCAGGTATTTCCTATTGATACTGAATAAGGAGAGTTATATGTTTTAGGAATCTTTGGATTTTTCTTTTCAGGATTGTTTCCAGATTTCTTCCCTTTCTTGTCCTGATCTTTCTTCTTATCGTCTTTCTTCTTTTTGTTTTTATCCTGGAACTTTTCAACCGGGACAAGGGACCTGGAAAGACTAATGTCTGCCGTTGAAAATGTAAATAAAATCGCTGCTGAAAGAATGTAAAGCTTCATATCCGTCTAATTACTTTTTACAGTATGCTATAAAAGTTAGACTACAGAAAACTAATATGGTTTAAGCTTTGGTGATTTTATGTGAATAAATGTGTTTTGTTTATAAAAGTTCAGGCTACAACAATTTTACTATAGAGGACAACTCCTGTATTCAAAGTTATTTTACAGATATATATTCCTACAGGGATATTGTAGATTGTGTAAAATCGCGTGTTTGTGTTATCCTGGCCAAAAAATGTTACTCCACTGACATTAAAAAGTAAAATTTCGTCGATAAGTTCCTGTCCTGATTCAATATTTAGATGATCTGATGCAGGATTAGGATAAACTTTTACATTATGTTCCAGCTCTTTTATTGACGTTATATTCTCTAGTCTTGCAATAAAATAATGCCTTCCCCTTAATGTATCTTTTCCGAAGTAGGCTTCATTTGTATATGAACCGGTTGTGAATATTGATCCATCAGACGTCGTGACGATTCCATTCACTGATTCATTCCATGAACGGCCTCCAGCTTTAGTTGCACGAATGAAATTACCCTGGTTGTCATAGGTAGCGATGAAAGCATCGTAATTTCCCCAGCCAGTTAAAGAATTTCCATTGAACGAAATTGTCGGTACATATGAACCACCAACAAGTACATTGTCTGATTGGTCGAATTCAAGACATCTTCCTTCTTCATCAGAATACCCTTCGGCTTTTTGTCCCCAGATGGCTTTTCCATTAGAATTTAATTTTAGGAGGAAAATGTTGTTCGCAAGATTATATCCTGAAGTCAAAACAACGGAATCAACGACAAGTGAATCAATGAATGAACCGGTTACGTAGATTTCGAAGGTTCTATTGACTTTGATAGAAAGGCCCTGATCGCGACTATATGAAGTTATTCTGCTTCCTCCCGAGTTTCTAACCCATTTGCACGAACCTGTTGAATCAAATCTCGCAATGAAAATATCCGAATTCCCTTGCGCAGATAATGTCGTATTTCCAAAACTACAAATCCCCTGGAACCTTCCGGTTACATATATGAATCCAGAATCGTCCAGACAAACTGAATTGCCGTAAACATTAGAATCTCTAATAACCCAGGCAGTATCACCATTTGGATATAACCTGGCTAGTAAATATCTGTCACCGGTTGCGTAAATATGATTGCTTTTATAAGATGTTATGGAATTAATTGTGCCGGTGATTTTCTGGCTTTTCCATATCACGTTTAAATTTAGATCTGTTTTTGCAATGGCTGATGAGCTTGAATGGCCACAAACGTATAAAAATCCTGAGTCTGCATAGTTTACTGACTTAAGATCTACATTGGAAACTATTCCTGAATTTACATGTGTTCCATCCTGATCAAACTTATGAATTAGTCCACTTACCATGTCAAAGCCGGCTACATACAGTAGCCCTGATGAATCAATTACAATGGCACTTCCAAAGTCTATTGAAGATGGAGGCGATGATGTTCTGGACCAATTCCAGGATTGAGCGATCATGATATTTTGAAAGGAAAATAACAAGAAAACAAAAGCAGTAATCTTTTTCATACCAACCATTTAACTATGCTGTAACTAAGGCAACAGAGAAAAATTTTCGATGTTAATAATTATATTTCCGGATTGAATTTGAGTTAATTCTCATTACGAAGATCAGAAAAGCAAAAAGCCTTTCAACCAGGGGAAGAAAGGCTTTTTAATAAATTATTTAAAGGAATTATCCGAGATCTTCGAAGTTTACATCAGCAAGTCCTGTTGCTGGTGAGTTTTCTTCCACATCCGAAGAATGGGAAGATGGCATTTGAGCCTGTTGTGTTTTAATGAACTGGATGGCTTCATTCAAACCTTCAATGAACTTTTCAAAATCTTCCTTGTATAAAAACAACTTGTGCTTTTCATACTTGAAAGTTCCGTCCTGCTCAAATCTTTTCTTGCTCTCAGTAACCGTCAGGTAAAAATCATTACCGCGTGTACTTTTCACATCGAAAAAATATGTTCTTTTCCCAGCCCTTACAGATTTAGAGAAGATCTCTTCTCTGTCAGTGTTTTCCAAATCTCCCATCGCTGTTAGTTTCTTTCTATGGTTGTTAATCACAAATTTATAAAAAAATCGATATAACCTATTGTTTTTATGAATTTTGCAAAAATCAGTGGCTGGTGCTTAACTGGCTCTGATACAGCTGGTAATAAAAACCTTTTCGCTGTAGGAGTTCCTGATGTGTTCCTGTTTCGGTGATTTTTCCCTGGTCAATTACCAGGATCTGATCTGCCTGCATCACGGATGATACTCTGTGGCTGATGATCACCGAAGTTCTGCCCTTGATCTCTTCTTTAAGGTTTCGCAGGATCTTGTCTTCTGTTGCCGTATCCACTGCGGAAAGGCAGTCGTCAAAGATCAGCAGTTCCGGATCCTTTGCCATTGCCCGTGCAATACTGATCCTTTGTTTTTGTCCGCCGGATAAGGTAATCCCGCGCTCTCCTACCATGGTGTTGAACTTTTCAGGGAACTCGACTATGTTTTCGTAGATGACCGCTTTTCTTGCAGCATTTTCAATTTCATGGTCAGCAACATCTGCACCCTTGATCCCAAAAGCTATGTTGTTCCTGATGGTATCCGAAAACAAAAACACATCCTGCGGGACATAGGATATATGCTCTCTTAAATCCATTGTACTCACTGCTGTAAGGTCTTTCCCATCCACCGAAACCACACCGCTGTCAGGATCATAAAGGCGCATCATTAAATTGGCGATCGTGCTTTTACCGGATCCTGTTTTTCCTATGATACCCAGAGACCTTCCGGCGTCGATTTTAAAAGATACATCAGACAGCGCCTGAATCCCCGAATCCTTGTATTGAAAACTCACGTTTTTAAATTCAACTGTTCCTTCAACCGATTTTATTGCATCGCCTTTCGTTTTGTTGATCTCAGGCTCGGTTTTTAAAAACTCGTTGATCCTTTTCTGTGATGCCGCTGCTTTCTGAACGAGTGAGGTGACCCAGCCAACAGAAGCAACAGGCCAGGTAAGCATGTTGATGTATAGGATGAATTCTGCGATGTTACCAACCGTGATCCTTCCGGCTTTTACTTCATATGCTCCGATGAGCAGTGTAAGCAAGGTACTTACGCCGATGAGCAGCAGGATGAACGGATTGAACATCGCATCTGTTCTTGCCAAATTGAGTGAACGTTCCCTGAACTCGGATGTTTCTTGATCAAACTTCACTGAAACCGAATGTTCCTTCGCGAATGATTTGATCACCCTGATGCCGGAGATCGTTTCCTGCACATACGTTGATATAGTGGATACCTGGTTCTGCACCCGTTCACTTTTGCTGTTGATCACCTGGCTAACCTTGAAGATCAGGTAGCCCATCAAGGGCAATGGCAGCAAAGCGAAAAGACTCAGTTTTACATTTACCGAGAACATGGCAGAGACTGTCACAAGGATCATGATGAACAGATTGATCGTGTACATGATCGCGGGTCCCAGGTACATCCTCACCTGGCTCACATCTTCACTGATCCTGGCCATCAGGTCACCGGTATTGTTCCGTTTGAAAAACCCGATATCAAGCTTCATGTAATGAATGAAGATCTCGTTTTTCAGATCGAACTCGATGAGACGTGATGTTACGATGATCGTCTGTCGCATGAAGAACATAAACACTCCCTTGAGAAGAACAGCAGCGATGATTAATGTCAGGTAAAAAAGAAAGACCCTGGTATAATGAGAGAACGACGATGCAGGCAGGGAAATGTCATTATATATTGTGACCGGGCCCTGGATATTCGTTGCATAGTCGATGGCATGACGTGTAAGCTGTGCAGGGTAGATAGCAAACAGGTTAGAAACGATGATGAACAGTACACCAGCAAGGAGACGGAACCTGTATTTAAGAAGATATTTGTTTAAATGCCTTAGCGATCCCATCCTTCCCGGAATTAGTTGAAAATGCCCATCGGACGTGAGATTCCGATTTTGCCACCTCGAATAAATAAGCTACTTTTGCAAAAGTACAGAATGCCGCAAGGCAATCAAAAAAAACCGTTCTTATGATCGAAGTAAAAGAATTCAAGGAGCTTTCGCTGAATGAAAATCCTGTTATCAGCCAGATGGGTCTTCACAACCATGAGCAGATCGTATTCTGTAACGATAACGAAACCGGACTTAAAGCAATAATTGCTATCCATAATACAACCCTCGGACCAGCGCTTGGTGGTACAAGAATGTGGATGTACAACAATGAGATGGAAGCCCTGAACGATGTTCTTCGCCTGTCTCGTGGAATGACATACAAAGCCGCAATTTCCGGACTTAACCTCGGTGGAGGAAAAGCAGTGATCATTGGCGACAGCAAAAAACATAAGAATGAATTCCTGATGAGAAGATTCGGGAAATTCGTTGACAGCCTTGGCGGTAAGTACATTACAGCAGAGGATGTTGGCGTGAATACAAAGGACATGGAATATGTTCACATGGAAACTGACCATGTAACAGGCCTTCCTGAATCAATGGGTGGAGGTGGAGATCCTTCTCCCGTAACTGCCTATGGTGTTTACATGGGAATGAAAGCTTCTGCAAAAGAGCTTTGGGGTAAAGATTCTCTTGCCGGTAAAAAAGTGGCAGTGCAGGGTGTAGGACATGTTGGTGAAAACCTGGTTCGTCACCTCGTTAAGGAAGGTGCACGTGTTTTCATCAATGATATCAATGAAGAAAAGCTCATCGCTCTTGCGAAGGAAACAGGAGCTGAAGTTGTTCTTGGTGACAAGATCTTCGATGTTGACATGGACATTTACGCGCCATGTGCACTTGGAGCTACAGTGAATACAGCAAACCTGGAAAGACTGAAATGTTCAATCATTTCAGGAGCTGCCAACAACCAGCTAGCTGATGAGAATGTTCACGGGAGAGCAGTGATGGAAAAAGGGATTCTTTACGCACCAGACTTCCTGATCAATGCAGGTGGACTAATCAACGTTTACTCTGAGCTAGAAGGCTATAACAGAGAAAGAGCGATGTCACAGGCAGAAAAGATCTATGCGACAACCACAGAGATCTTCCGTATCGCGAAGAAGGAAAACATTCCAACAGTTGCAGCAGCGAAGGCTATTGCAGAAAAGAGAATCTCTGAGATCGGAAAGATCAAATTATCATACTGATAGGATCACACATTTAATTATACTCGTTCTTTAAATTATTATGCTTAACAGACGCCATCTCCGGGTCAAGGTCATGCATTCATTGTATGCCTTTTTTCAATCAAAGAATACTGACCTTCGAGCAGGTGAAAAGGAATTGCTATTTAGTCTTGAAAAGGTCTATGATCTTTACATCTATTACCTTTCACTGCTTCCGGAGATCGCTGAAGTAGCTCTTCATATAACAGAAGACGCCAAGCAGAAATATTTTCCGACAGAAGAAGAACGAAATCCGAACAAGAAGTTCATCGAGAACTTTGCGATCACCAAGCTTGCTTCAAATCAGCATCTGCACCAGATGATCTCCAAAAGAAAGATCAACTGGAAATCAGAGCCTGAAATGATCAAGAAGATGATCAACATGGTAAAGGCCAGTCCTGAATATCAGGAGTACATGGCTACACCTGCCGGTAATGTTGAAGAGGATAAAGAATTCCTTGTCAAGATCTTTAAGAATTACATAGGACCTGAAGATCTCCTGATCCATCTTTTCGAAGAAAAAAGCATTTACTGGATGGATGATTTTGACCTGGTAGCTTCCATGGTCATAAAAACCATTCGAAATATTTCCCAGAATTCAGGTCCGAATGATCCGCTGATCCCTTTATTCAAAGATGAAGAGGATGACCGGGGCTTCGCGGTGGATCTTTTCAGGAAGACCATCATCAAGAGTGATGAGTATGAAAAGCTGATCGCCGAAAAAACGGATAACTGGGAAGTTGAACGCATCGCCATGATGGATGTGCTTCTCATGAAGATGGCGCTTGCCGAAATGCTAAACTTCCCGAATATCCCAGTAAAGGTGACGCTGAATGAATACATCGAACTTTCCAAAAATTACAGCACACCCAAAAGCAAAATGTTCATCAACGGAATCCTTGACAAGCTGGTGATTTCATTAAAAGACAAACAGCTGATCAATAAGGTTGGAAGAGGGTTGATGGAGTGATGGGTTAAAGTTTCGAGTTTTCGAGTTTCTCGTTTCGCGTTCAGGGCATCCGTAAAGCCGCGAATTTAGTACTCAAAAGAGGTTTAAAGTTCAAAGTTTAAAGTTCAAAGTAGAATACGTAATGCAGCGGATTTAGTACTCAACCCCTTGCCAACTTAAAACTGCCAACTGACTAAAAGGTTTCGAGTTTCGCGTTTCGCGTTTCGGGTTCAGGGCATCCGTAAAGCCACGAATTTAGTAGTCGATAGAGGTTTAAAGTTCAACGTTTAAAGTTCAAAGAAGAATACGTATTGCAGCGGATTTAGTACTCATCCCTTTGCCAACTTAAAACTGCCAACTGGCAACTGCCCACCCTACCTCCCGCAAATCCCGGCATAACCGCAATACCCACAAATCCGCGTATCCTGCGTTTGCTCGATTTTTTTGGAAGGATCGAGAATCTCGGTGATCATGGTTTCAAGTACCTTCTGAAATTCCTGAAGCACAGGCTCTCCAATTACATCCTCGCCTTTTACCTCAAGTTTGTTTAATCCTGTTGATGAACGCTTGAGTGCGAAAATTCCAGACTGCAATGCTTTGCCTTTGAAACGCTCATCCTGAGAAAGCAGCCATGCATATAACAGGAGCTGTAATGGCTTGCCTTGTCCTGCTTTCTCTATGAGATCATTAACATCCTTCAGGGCCAGGTCTGATGGCTTTACACTGCCTGTCTTGTAGTCAATGATCCTGATGGTATTCTGGTGCTCATCGATCCTGTCTGCATATCCTGACACGGTTACATCCAGTCCATTGATCCTGACTACCGCTGACAACCTTTCTTCAAGTCCTTTGATGATCACTGCTCCATGCTTTTCCAGGAAGCCAAGTTCATTCTCAAGGTAGTTGCTTACAAACCGGTTCGCCACTCTGAATGCAAGCAGGTTCTTGCCCTGGAACAGCTCTTCTTTCGGGATCTTTTCAAGAAATGCCCGCTCACAAGCTGCCGCAGATTGCCTGATCATCTCACGTACATCCTTCGCTGTAACTGCTTTCCCAATAAAAGGTGTATAGAAGTTTTCAAGCGTCTTGTGTACCAGCTGTCCAAACGTGGCGGCATCAATAGTATCTTCAGATGTCTGTGGCTCTTCGATCGATGCAACATATTTCAGATAGAACCGGTAGTTGCAATCTTTAAATGTATTCAGTGCTGACGGCGAGATCCCTGATTGAAGCTTCTTCTTTAATGAAGTGATGATCTCTTCATTTTTTTCAATGCTTATGAGTTCAGGTTCCTGCGTATGATGACTACCGGATACTGAAACTTCCGTGATCGTTGCCTGGCTGTTTTTCTTTGGAAGTTCATACTGGATCTGCTTTACAAACCTGCTTTTTTCTCCCGGACCATTTTCAGAAACCGAGGAACTATAAATGATCCAGACATTTTCAGCGCGCTGGATCATCCTGTAGAAATGGTATGCAAACACCGCATCACGATCAGCATAGGTAGGCAATCCGAAAAGCTTTTTGATCTCGATCGGAACAAAACTATTCTGCCTGGAACTTGATGGTAAAATGCCTTCATTGGCAGAAAGCAGAATGATGTTTTTAAAATCCAGCGTCCTTGTTTCAAGAATCCCCATGAGCTGCAAACCTCTCACCGGCTCACCGAAGAATGGGATGGTATGCGATGAAGCGAGTGTCTGAAACAGATATAACAGTCCATCAATCCCAACCTCTGCAGAAGAAAGGAAATCTGAAACTTTTCGGAGCAGCTTATAACCGGCAAGCACAAATTCCCCATTGATCGTCTTTTCTTCATTGACCTTTGTAATCGCTGTTTCAAATGCTGTGCACATCGATTCAAGGATCTCTTTAAGATCAGCTGATGGCTTGAACAGGATCCGTACGTTTTCAGGAAGTGAGGAAAGTTCGGAAGGCCTTATGAAGATTCTGCTGTTCTTAACAAAGCCTCCGAGCAGAGTGGCAATGTCTTTACGTTCCTTTTTAGTGATGAGGAATGAGATCACAGGATTGGCAAGCAATTCACGGATGTACCTGAAGTAGAACAGGACTTCTTTTTTAAGCTCTTTTTCTTTCAGCTGCTGTGAGCTGACATGTAGCTCGATGATGTTGGAAATGAAATTATAAACAGGAGATGCTTTGAAAGGATATCCCATGGTGATGTTCACCGCTTTCACTGCAGCCGGAAGGTTTTCAAGCATCGGTAAGAGCAGGGTTTCATCACCCAGTACAACTCCGGTATCGGCCTGATTCGAATCATTCAGGATGGATGTGAGCAATTCGCCCGCAATGCGTGGCTGAGCTGTATTCTGGCTGCTTGTCAGGATCCTGACATTCTTCTTTTCAAGTGAAAGTGAATGTGTGAGCCATTTCTCCCTCTCTGCAGTATTCAATCCTTTGCTGAATGCCTGCCTGAGAAATTTTCCGGCTTCATTCCATTTGTCATCCACATAATAGCTGTCGGCATCCCAGCAGGTTTCACATTTTCCGAGTTCCTTAAGTGCAAGAATGATTTTTTCTTCAGCGGGAGTGATCGCATTGAAGCCGGCGAATATGACTTTTTTCCATTCTTTCTCTTCAATGACCGCATAAATATTCTCTGAAGCTTTTCTGAAGATCAGTCCAGGGTACCCGGTTTTTTTCTGAAGTAACTTTTCACGGAATGCGGTGTGGTATGATTCCAGTGAATTCCAGAACTCAAGGTATTTCTGTTGAAACTCTGTAAGCTCTTCACCTCCTGGGTTCCATAGCTGTATAGCCCTTGATTCGCTCAGGTAAGCAAACAGTTCATTGGCATTTACAAGGTAGGAGTCAATTTCATTGATGTCCTGCAACATGACAGAGCCCCATGAGCAGAACTCCTTGAAATCAATCTCTTCGCGCTTAAGTTCAAGGTACACCTGGTAAAGCTCGAGCATGAGGTTCAATGGCTCAGCCTTGGCTAATCCTGAAAGTTCTTCCGTAAATTCATCGATGGAATACAGTGCAGGAGACCAGGTTGGCCGGCTCATCTGTTTTGCGAGGTATGTTTTAAAGAACAGCTTTCCTCTTTTGCTGGGAAGTACTACGGCAATATGCTGAATGTCATCTCCATAGGTGTTATGAAGATGCGTTGCGAGAGACTGAAGAAATGGCTCCATGATCACTACTAAAGATACTTATTCCGTTCCGGTCGAAATGGCCTGAATGCTTAATTTTGTGAACATGTCAGAAACTTTTGAATTTCCGCAATACCGCAAGTATCCTAATGACAAGCACTTTTTCAAGATCATTTCAAAAGTAGAATTTGAAGAGATCACCATGATGGGATCTCATTACAGTGTATCACGAAAAGTCGCAAGCATCCTTCCCGACAGAAACCTGATCCTTGATATGCTTTCAGGATATGACGGGCATTACATCACTTCGGACCAGCATGAGTATGATGCAATCCTGGAGCATTGTCAGAAGCACCTGAAGAAGTTTTAGATACACCAGGTTAACTGTTAAAAGTTTCCAATAAAAGTCCAGGCTATCCAGGCCATACAGAAAATTGTCCCTTATTCTTTAAACCTTCCTTATTTTTGCCTGTCCAAAAAAACCATGAAGATTTACTCAATTGCCCACGCCACACTTATCTCACTCATCTGCATCGCAACAACCACGATTCTTCAGGCCCAGCCAGGTCAGCGAGGCCCCGGAAGCCGGTCAGCAACCGGAAGCATCTACGGTAAAGTGCTCGATTCAAAAACAGGAAAGCCTGTGGAGTTTGCACCAGTTCAGCTGTTTGCCACAAAGTTTGATTCAGTTACCAGGCAAAATAAGGAGACTGTTGCCGGCGGTCAGCTTACTGTTTCCAATGGTGACTTCAGTATCGAAAATGTTCCTGTTGGAAATTACAACCTGAAGGTGCTTGCCATGGGTTACCAGAAGCTTGAAATGCCTGTTCGTTTGCAGGCAAGCCCCGGACAGAATGTCATTGCAAAAGATCTTGGAAATATCCGTTTACGTCCGGATTCTCACCTTCTGAAAGAGGTTGTAGTGGATGGAACCGATCCGGGGTTTCGTCTTGAAATGGACAAGAAAGTTTACAATGTAGATCAGAACCCAGTCAATTCAGGCCAGACAGCCCAGGAAGTGCTCAGGAATGTACCTTCCGTGAATGTTGATCTTGATGGCAATGTTACCTTGCGGAATGCTGCTCCACAAATCTTTGTTGATGGCAGACCCACCACGCTGACGCTGGATCAGATCCCTTCCGACGCAATTGAAAACATTGAACTGATCACCAATCCTTCAGCTAAATATGACGCTTCCTCCGGTATGGGTGGGATCATCAACATTGTCATGAAGAAAAACAGGAAGATCGGGTATAACGGAAGTATTCGTGCTGGTGTTGACATGCGTGGCAGGTTAAATGGAGGAGGAGACTTCAATATTCACCAGGGAAAATTCAATGTTTTCCTGAGCACCATGATGAATCAGCGGTACTCCATCGGAAACACCATAATCGAAAGAGATGCATTGCAATCACCATTTATCAATGTTGACCAAACAAGTGATAACAGGAACAAGCGTTTTTTCGGACTTGTCAAGACAGGCTTCGATTACTTTATGGACAACAGAAACACACTGACATTCTGGGTTTCAGGTCATAAAGGAGAGTTCAATATGGATGATGAGCTTAATGTGCGATCAGAACTCCTTAATAACGGAAGCTCTCTGTTTTCCAGCTATTTGAGAGAATCTGATGGCAAACGTGCATTTCAGAACCTCAATTCAAGCCTTCAGTTCAAGCACCTCTTTCCAAAAGAAGGCAACGAGCTTACAGCGGATGTTACCGTAAGCACCTTTAATGGCAAGACAGCCACAGATATCCATACAATCAACTACGATGGAAGTTTAAACCAGATCGGAAATCCTGTACTTCAGCAGACACGTGGAGGAGGCACCAATGTGTTTACGACTGCCCAGACTGATTACACGGATGTTTTCAAAAACAAAGTTAAGTTCGAGGCCGGGTTGCGTGCGACAGTGAAAACATTTGAAAGTGTGAACAGGAATTATTACTTCAATTACATTGAAGAAGATTATATCGAGGCACCAGGATTGACAACGAACTTCAGGTATATCGACCAGGTATTTGCAGGTTACACGACATTGTCAAGCAGCTTCGGAAAGCTAAATGCACAGGCAGGATTGAGAGCGGAAAGCTCAGATTATTCAGGTCAGCTTCCTGATTCCAACCTGAGCTTCAGAGTGGCTTATCCTGTGAGCTTTTTTCCAAGCGGATTTGTAAGCTATAAGCTGAGTGAAACAAGCGATGTTCAGCTGACCTATTCAAGGAAGATCAACAGACCAGGCTTTTTTCAGCTGATGCCATTTACTGATTACTCCGATTCATTGAATTATTCACGAGGAAATCCTGTGATGAAGCCTGAATTCATCAATGCATTCGAGCTTTCCTGGCAAAAATCAATTTCACGTGGAAACAGTGTGATGGTATCGGCATACCACAAAACGGTTTCCAACATGTTCACCAACTATCAATTGCTTGAATACAATGCGGTGTTCGACGAAGATGTGATCATCAACACGTTTGCGAATGCGAAATTCGGAAGGGCTTACGGAGCGGAGATCACAACGAGAAATACATTTGCCAGGTTCATTGAGCTTACGTTGAACTTCAACCTGTACAATTCAGAGATCGATGCAACCAACATCAGTCCTAACCTGAAGAATGAGCAGCTAAGCTGGTTTGCAAAAGGCAACGTGAATTTCAGATTGCCTAAGAATTTCACCTACCAGGTTTCGGGCGACCTTCAGTCAAAAACTGCAGTACCAAATTCACGTGGAGGTGGAGGCGGAATGGGTGGCGGATGGGGCACACCAACATCATCGGTACAAGGTTACAGCCAGAGAGGGTTTGAGCTCGACATGGCCCTGCGGTATGATTTCCTGAAGAATCGTGCTGCATCAGTCACACTGGCTGTGTCGGATCTTCTGCGTACTGAGGTTCACCAGACCTACATCAAAACGGATTTCTTTGAGCAGCGTAGTGAACGCAGGAGAGATCAGCGGTTCTTCCGCTTGAACTTCAGCTACAGGTTTGGAAAGATGGATGTGAACCTCTTCAGAAGAAAAAATAACCGTTCCAACCAGGAAGGTATGGATATGGGCATGTAAGCTTTCCCTGCTTTTTATATTTTTGCACCCACATGATCAATAACAAAAAGCTGGTAGTTGTACTTCCTGCCTATAATGCAGGACTTACACTTGAAAAGACATACTCGGAAATTCCATTTGATATCGTTGATGAGGTGGTGTTGGTGGATGATGCAAGCAAGGATAACACGGTTAGTGTTGCAAAGAGCCTTGGCATAAAGCATGTCATCTCACATGAACAGAATAAAGGATACGGCGGAAACCAGAAAAGCTGTTATGACAAAGCATTAAGCCTTGGTGCGGATATCGTGATCATGCTTCACCCTGATTACCAGTACACGCCAAAGCTGATTCATGCCATGGCATCGATCATCGCCAATGATCTTTATCCGGTTGTTCTTGGATCAAGGATACTTGGTAATGGTGCGTTGAAGGGTGGAATGCCTTTGTATAAATATGTGTTCAACAGGTTCCTCACGCTGTCACAGAACATCCTGATCAATCAGAAGCTTTCCGAATACCATACAGGATACAGGGCATTTTCGAAAGAGGTTCTTCAGAATATTAATTATCATGCGAACTCCGATGATTTCGTTTTTGATAACCAGATGCTATCGCAGATCGTGTATGCCGGGTATGAGATCGCTGAGGTGACATGCCCTACGAAATATTTTCCTGAGGCATCCTCAATCAACTTCAGAAGAAGCATGAAGTATGGAATGGGTGTGCTTTCGGTTTCTGTAACACACTTCCTGAACAAGCTGGGAATGATGCGTTCAGGTATTTACAAAAAAAACTGAGGCTACTTTCTTCTATAAAAGATATAGCCATTCTTTTCGCCGGTTTTTTCCAGCTGTGGTAAGCTTTTCAGGATGTTTTCCTCTTCCGTGTTCTTGGAAATAAAATAGGCTGGCTTATCAATTTCACCATATAGCAACCAGTTTATGTAATGTTCCTTGAATTGCTTTGGATCGACCTTCCCGGGCGTTTCTCCTTTCTCATTTAACCAGGCAACAAAGGAAGGACTTGTGTTGTCTTCCGGCTGCTTCTCACTGTAAAACAGATAGGCATAACTCTTATATCCAAGTGTTTCAACGTATGCGTCTTTGGTGTTGATGTCTTTGAAGAAATCAATGGCTGCCCGTTGAGAGATGGCTTCAACACCAGGTACAATAAGTGTCATTGCCAGGTTGATCATCACCATGGATGAAATAAACAGAATGTAAAATCCCTGCTCATATTTCTTCAGGATGAATCGGATCGAAATTATCAATGCGACAAGGAATGAAAATCCTACGAACCATTCAAAGCCTGACCAGTCAACATCCGCCTTTAAATTTTCATTCGCGAAGCTGTCCTGAATAATTCCAGAGGAAATGATCTGGTATTTGAAAGATTCTATAAATGGAACTGCTGTGATTGCGATGGCAACAGTGACACCGATGATCGTAAGCAGCACCGGGATGTAACGCGGAACTGAACGTTCTCCGGTTATGACTTTATAGATATAATAGGCGGCGAGGTAGGTTAGTGGGAAATAGCACAATGATGAATAGTGAACGATCTTGGTTTTCACGATGGAAAAGAGGATGAGCACGACCCAGAAAAGGATCTTGATCCATAATTTAAAATGTCGGTGTGTGGGAGAATCACCGGGCCTTGACCTGAAGGCTGCAAGAGCAAACACAGATGCAGGAAAACATCCAATAAGCAGCACCAGGAAATGGTAGAAGAATGGTCCTCCATGTCCGGCATCCTCTGTCTGTAAAAGCCTTACCTGGTACTGGAAAAAATCAACGATGATGTCACTCCGGCCTTTGAATAATTCGATCATGAACCAGGATGATCCGGTAAGAACCAGTGCCAATACCCAGATGCCTATCTGCTTAATGGTCAGACTGAACCTCCGCTGTATGATCATGTAAAGCAGGTAACACAATCCGAAGATGAGCAGGGCCACGGGGCCTTTTGTAAGTATGGCAATACCAATGAAAATGGCTGAAAAGATCAGGTAGATGTTACTGCCTTTCAATCTTCGGTAGCTGTTGTCATTTTGATTGGAGAAAAGAATGATGTTGTAAATCCCAAGGAAGATGAACAAGTTAAACCATGGATCGATGATGCCGGATTTAAAATAGAAATGTGGGAGGAATGATCCTGCATAGCAGAGTGTCCATAGGATTCCAAACCGGCGGTCGTAGATCTTCGAACCAATGTTATATAAGAGCACGAGCGTGATGATCCCACAAAGCGCATTGGGAAAACGTGCTGCAAATTCATTCACCCCAAAAACTTTCATGGAAGCAGCCTGAAGCCAGATAAACAATGGTGGCTTTTCCCAGAATGGCTGGTAATTGAGATTGACAGATGAATAGTCACCCGTTACCAACATTTCCCTTGCACATTCAGCGAAATTGATCTCGTCCCAGTCGAAAAGGTTGACATTACCCAAAAAAGGAATGAAGAGTATTGCAGACAGACAAATGATCAGGATATTGTGTGTTAAACTGCCTGTTTTCATTTTGTTCTTTTTGATGAGAAGAATGGTTTTTCAAGCCAGCTCTTGTTTTGAAAGTGACTCGCTTTTTCCATCCATAGATAGATCAGGATGGCAGAGGTGATTCCTATCACAGAACCAACATAGATATCCGCAAGAAAATGTTGTGAGAGATACACTCTTGAGAAAGCAGCCAAGAGGGAGATAAAGAACATAAGTAGCTTCACCATGGGGTTGTTGGAGATCAATCCAAGGCAAAAGAACAAGGTGAATGCGGCAGATGAATGGCCTGATGGAAAGCTGTTCCAGTGATTCATTTCTACACCTGGAACGAGTCGGAGCTCATGTCCGGTATCCTTGAAAAAGCTTATAGGCCGGGGAGAGCCATCGAAGACCAGGTGTTTGAGCAATTGGGTTGACAATGCTGACAATGCGTAGGAAATCAGGATGAGCAGGGCATGGCGGACCTTGATGAAAAGAAAAACCAGGATCACGATACCAACAATGATCCCGTCTCCAAGGTATGTGACGATCCTGAAAAACAAGTCGGCAATGGGGTGGTGGTACTTATTGATCGTTAAATGAATCCGCTCACTTTCAGAAAGAAGCAGGAAAATCCCGGTTCCAAAAAGAAATATAAAATAGGGTATTAGGAAATGCCTGTTATTGCGGAACACAAAATCCGTATTTGTTTCGGGTGCTTAAGATAATCTTTTGGCGGGTTTATTCGAAATTGGGATTCAGTCCGCAAAATATAAACATGTGATATTGTACTGCATGGAGTTGATTTTTTATTGTTCATCTCAGGGTATTTATATCCTCCGTGTTTTTACTGATGGTGGCACGATTCTTCCATTATATTAAGTGAACCAAAAAAAGATAAGCTATGTTGAGATGGACGTTAATATTCCTGGTGATCGCAATTGTAGCCGGGATATTAGGATTTACAGGTATCGCATCTGGAGCCGCCTCAATCGCCAAGATCATCTTTTTTGTATTTCTGGTATTGGTGATTGGTAGCTTCCTTTTAGGTGCGTCAATTTTCAGAAGAAATTAGGTCTTCTAAACGGAGTATAAACCGGAAAAGACGGGGGCAGGTCTCCGTCTTTTTCTTTACCCATCTTTCAGTATAAATCCCACCCCATGAATGTTTTCAATGGAAATGGCAGGATCCCCTTTTAAATATTTTCGAAGCTTTGTAATAAAAACATCCAGGCTTCTTCCAAGGAAATAATCATTCTTGCCCCAAACCGAAATCAGTAAATCTTCTCGTTTTACGATCTTGTTTTTGTTTATTGCGAGATGGGTAAGCAGACTGCTTTCACGTTCAGTAAGTCTCGAAGATGACTGGTCGAGCAACAGCTCCTGGTTTTCCGGATAAAAAGTGAATTTCCCGATCTGGTAATGATCTTTTATTTCTGATTGCTTATTGCTCCTGCGAAGCAATGCTTCAATACGTGCAATGAACTCTTCTTCCTCGAAGGGCTTTGTGATGTAATCATCCGCGCCTATCCTGAAGCCTTTCAGCTTGTCTTCCTTCATTGCCCGGGCAGTGAGAATGATCATCGGGATCTGTTGATTATTCTTCCTGATCTCAGCTGCAACTGAAAAACCGTCTTTTGCCGGCATCATCACATCGAGTACACAAAGATCAAAAAGCTCCTGAGAATAGGCTTTTATAGCGGATTCTCCGTCTTTGCAGAGCTTGACCGAATAACCTTCCGTCTCCAGAAGATCAACGATCAGAAACCCCAGGTTCAGGTCATCTTCCGCCACAAGGATCCTCGCTTTTGCTGTCATACTGATAATGGAAGTTTGAGAATAAATGTGCTTCCTTTCCCAGGTGTACTATCAACTGTTATTGAACCCAGGTGTGCTTCCACAACCTTTCGTACATAGGTCAGGCCAAGTCCGAATCCTTTAATGTCATGTACATCTCCATCACTTACGCGGTAATATTTCTCAAAGATCAGCCGCTGTTCTGATTCCGGTATTCCTCGGCCATTGTCTGTCACTCTAAGTTCAAGCATGTTCCCGGTATTACCTGTCGTGATCTTAATGACCGGCTTTCCTGAAGAATATTTCAATGCATTATCCAGGAGGTTGCTGATCACATTCGATAGCAAAACACGGTCGCCATGAACAATTGAATTTTTCGCGTTCAGTTCGCTGTTAAGCTGCCCATTTTCTTTAGTTACTGCAATTGAAAAAGAAGTGGTGATCTCTTGCAGGATGAGATGAAGATCTAGTGTTTCGGTCCTGAGGCAGAGGCCTGAGCTTTCAAGACGGGAAATGTCAAGTAACCGTTCCACCTGCAGTTTCAGCCGTTCATTTTCCGATTTTATGATGGATGCATAGGAGACTTTCCGCTCATCGCTTGCAGTAGGTTTTTGAATGGCTGATACAGCCAGTGCGATGTTCGCGATTGGCGTGTTGAGCTCATGTGTCATGTTGTTGACGAAGTCTGTTGTCCTTTTCAGCGTTGCATTATTTTTTATCAGTGCATTGATGGTCATGCTGAATATGGCGATCAATGCGAGTATGAGCAGAATGGTTGAGATGAACACTCCTTTCATTTCCGATAGAATGAACTGGTCTTTTCCGGGGAAATCAAGTCTGAGCTGGTATTCTCCCGGAAGTCCCGGATTCAGCTTTTGGCCGAAGACAGTGCTTTCACCGGGCATAGGAGGTGAGTTGTCTGTCCGGATGACTTCGTAGCTGTAATCAAGATCCACATGATAATATTCCATGTAATAGTTAAGAAGCGAATCCATTCTTGCCTTCTGTTCTTCATTGAGACTGATGTTGCATTCTTCACCTTTATGTTCGGGATTCATGCAGCAGCTTTCCCAGCCTGAACAATTTTCCATGTCGTTGCACATCATATCTGCAACCTTGCATAATGCCATGCTGACACTCTCATTGAATTGCTCTTCTTTTATGGATGCCGCTTTAATGACATAATAGAATTGCAATCCCAGCAGGGCGAGCAGCGTAATGGTCGCAAAAGCTATCAGGACATTCGTCTTTTTCACCATGCTAATTTAACGCATAAGAGTAAGCGCAAATGCGGCGTTAACAAGTCATTAACAAGTCAATAACTGGTCATTAACACCCTATAGTTAGAATAGGGTATACATTTGATCCGTTATCAATTCACAAACAAAACCAAAAAGGAAACGACCATGAAATCATTAATGTTAGGATTATCAATGCTAGGCTTGTTCAGTTTAACACCTGCTTTTTCTGCAGGGAATGATAAAGACTGCTGCAAGAAAAAATCAAACTGTACTGAAGCAGAAAAGGCCAAATGTGCAGAAGACAACAAGAAATGCCTGGACCTTTGTAAAAAGGGAAACTTTGAACCAGGAAGCAAAGAATGCAAAGAAGCTTGTGAAAAGGCGAAAGCTGCTGAAGGAACAAGTGCTTCTGCAAAGAAAAGCTCTTGCTGCAAGAAATAAATCCCTGCCAAGAGCAGTAAAATTAAAAGAGCGAATATCAGCTTATGCGATATTCGCTCTTTTTTATTTTCGTGCCCAGGACTGGATTCGAACCAGCACGGTTTCCCGCCACCCCCTCAAAGTGGTGCGTCTACCAATTTCGCCACCTGGGCCTGTAATAAATACAGTGGTATAAGGGCGCAAAAGTAAAAATCTTTATTCGCTTTTCCGACGCTTTGCAACGATTTTTTTATCTTTGTCTAAAACAGGGTTCTATGATCTATACGGCGGAAAAGAACGAAAATTATACGATGTTGAAGATGCAGGTTGAAAAGCTTGACAGCAATATCGCGCCGAGCCTGAAATCTGAACTTGTGGTGATGAACTCTGAAGGTGTCAGAAATATTATCATGGATCTGACAAACACACGCTATTGTGATTCAAGCGGACTGAGCTCCATTCTGGTAGCGAATCGACTCTGTAAGAATTCCAACGGACAGTTTGTTCTTACCGGCCTCCAGGATACCGTTAAAAAGCTCATTACCATTTCACAGCTGGACACGATATTAACCATTGCCGAATCGGCACAGTCAGCGATCGAAAAGATCTCTGCCCTCGAAAAAGGGCATGGGGCTTGATTTCTGAACCTGGCTATTCCCGATCATGGGCCCATTCCAGGTAACAATATTAGGCTGCAGCTCAGCCACTCCGACATTCGACAGACATCCGACCTCACAGTTCCTGGTCGCGAATGACCGTCATTTCCTTATTGATTGTGGTGAAGCAGCACAGATCCAGCTGCGCAAATTCAAGCTCAAGTTCTCCAGGATTAACCAGATCTTTATTTCACACCTACATGGTGATCATATCTTCGGACTTCCCGGATTGCTCAGCACATTCCATCTCAGCGGCCGCACCAATCCTCTTACCCTGTTCGGGCCTCCAGGATTGAAAGAGATCCTTGATGTCACATTTAAGTATTCGGAAACTGTCCTGCGTTTTCCATTGCATTTCATTCCTATTGATGCCCATGAACCGAAGGTGATCTTCGAGGATAAAATGCTGGAAGTTTCTACGATTCCCCTTAGACACCGGATTCCATGCACAGGATTTTTATTCAAAGAGAAACAGTATCCTCGTTCACTCATTAAAGAGCGGGTTGAAGACCTTCCACTTGAGCTGCTTCCACGGTTAAAGAAAGGAGAGGATGTTACCCTGGATGACGGCACTGTGATTCGCAGTATCGATGTTTCAAGAGATCCTGTATCATCACGTTCGTATGCATTCTGCTCTGATACGGCTTATGATGAAAGCATCATTCCGTATATCAAAGGTGTTTCTGTACTGTACCATGAAGCGACATTCTCATCGGAAATGAATAAGCGTGCAAAAGAGACATTCCATTCCACCGCTTCACAGGCCGCTACGATCGCGAAAATGGCTGGTGTCGGCAGATTGTATATCGGACATTATTCTGCACGCTACTCCGACCTTTCACCACTGCTGAAAGAAGCCCGGGAAATCTTTCCCGAGACATATTTATCAAAAGAAGGCGAGAGTTACGACTGCTGATTTTCTTATATTAGCAATTCAGTTTTTAATTAAACAATGACCGAAGTCGCGATCTGTGAGAAAAACATCCTGGTAAGAGAAGGCCTGAAAGCCATACTTACTGAGGTAGGCTTGTTCTCAATTGTCGCAGAATGTACCTGCTTTGTAGAACTTAAGCGACAACTGACTTCCACACGTCCGAACATTCTTATCATTGACCCTGCCTGCATCACAGTGGATGAACTGAAATCTGTCACCACCAATTTTTCGCTGACCAGGGTTCTTTGCATTTCTGAATCTGCTGTCTCCTCTGAAATTAAAGCATGTCTTGCCACCGGTGTACATGGCTTTATTTTTAAAGATTGTGACAGGAAGGAAGTCCTTGATGCACTTGTTGCAACCAGGGAAGGCGAGAAGTTCTTTTGTGGAAAAGCAATTGAGGCGCTGACATCAGACACTCAGAATCCTGTGAATTGCCAGCCGGTGAAAGTGTCATCAAGGGAAGCGGAGATCATCAGACTGATCGCAGAAGGCTATACGAACAAGGAAATTGCTGACAGGTTGTGCCTGAGCAGCCATACCATCACCACCCACCGGAAAAACATCATGAACAAGCTTGGACTCAGCAGCACTGCAGGACTGGTAATGTTCGCGATCAGGGAAAACCTTATCCAGGCTAACTAGATATATGAATAAAGTATTTGTTGTTTTCGGAGCGCTCCTGTTTTTAACTGCATGTAGCCCGAAACTGATAAAGCCTACCGTCGTGGATGAAACCAGGGGCAAGGCGATCTATTCAGATGTAACTCTGGCTGGTCTTGAAAAGGGACATGAACTCTACGCGATCAAATGTGGAAAGTGTCACAAGCTTTACGCTCCTGTATCTCGTTCTGAAGCTGCCTGGAAAAAGATACTGCCAGTGATGGGACGAAAGGCGAAGCTCACGCCGGAAGAATATAAGGTCATCGAGCAATATGTTTTTACGATGAAGGATGCAACCAAAGCGGAGAAATAGTCTGGAACACATACACGGCATAATTTTTATTTTTAAGCGCGGCATATGATGCTTATAGCTGACAGCGGCTCTACTAAAACGGCGTGGAGATATATCACTTCTGATAAGCAGATACACCAGCATCTTACACAAGGTTTTAATCCTTATTTCCAGACGAAAGAGCAGATCTCCCAGGAGATTAAGAACGTGCTGCTTCCTGAGCTTTCAAAAAACAATGGCAGCAGTCCTTCTCAGATCTTCTTTTATGGTGCAGGTTGTTCCAGCGAAGAGAAATGTGACATAGTAAAAGCAGCTATCCGCAGCTCATTCCCTGAATCGGAGATTGAGGTAAAGCACGACCTGCTTGGTGCCGCGCGTGCAACATGCGGGCACAGCCAGGGCATCGCCGGCATCCTGGGTACTGGCTCGAATTCCTGTCTGTACGATGGTGAATCGATCGTGGATAACGTTCCATCGCTCGGGTTTATCCTTGGCGATGAAGGCAGCGGAGCCCACCTGGGCAAAGCGCTGGTAAGGGCTTATTTATACCGTGAGCTTCCGAAAGAGCTGTCAGAAAAGTTTGAAGAACGTTTCAGGATCAGTAAAGATGATGTGCTCGAGGCGATCTATAAAAAGCCGCTGCCAAACAGGTACCTTGCAACATTCAGCAAGTTCATCTTTCAGAATAGCATGGATCCTTTCATCTCAAAAATGGTGGCTGGATGCTTTTCGGAATTCTTTGACCACCACATCACAAAGTATCCTGGATATGATGTGCTTCCTATGCATGTCGTAGGTTCAGTGGGATTCTATTACAGCAATATCCTGAGAGCCGTTGCAACGGAAAAGAGTGTGTATATCGACAGGATCCTCGAAGCCCCGATTGCAGGACTCACGCTCTACCATCTGAATGAATCCTGATAGTTGAATGTCCTGATGCATTTCATCTGACATGCATTTCAGAAACTCACTTAGCTTAACGATTGCTTTCCGACAGCTCCTTCACTTTTTTCAGCGCTTCTGGAAACGTTTTGTTCATGTACTCGCCAAAGGCATCATCAACATCCACTTCTACCTTCAATTCTGTTTTACCATCTGCATTGCTGAGCGTATAAGTTTCTATTGATCCGGACCATTTCTTTGTTTCTTCATCTTCCGGTTGCTCTTCTCCGTTTTTTATCAACCCGATATGTCTGAAGCTCATCAGTTCATGTGCCTTCAATTCATCAATCACACTGAACATCCCATTGCCCTGGCCATCCAGGAAATGAACCTTGCTTCCTTCCTTCCAGTCACTCTTCGCTGTGGAGCCAGGACTGAATACACTTGTCCATTTATTATATGTTTCATCGCTCCATAATACCTTCCAGACTTTACTGACAGGAGCGTTGATCGCTGTTGTAAATACAAGTTTTTTCATGTGTGCTTGCGGCTTTGTAGTGATGAAGGAACAATTCAGATCAAACTTAATTCCGGAAATAAGTAAGATGAATTTCTCAGATTATGAACACTGAACATACGAAATGAAATGGAATCAAAAAGAAAAGGAGCCATACAGCTCCTTTTCAAAAAATATCAGGGGGTTATCTTACCAGACTTTAGCACGTTGTCCTGCCGGGCGATACATTTTTGAAGATTCCTTCAATCCGAATGCCTGGTAGAATTCAGGCATGTTCGGAAGTGTTCCAAGCACCCTGTATTTGTTGGGTGAATGCGGATTGGTCATGATCATCTGCTTCATAAACTCATCGCGAAGTGATCCTCTCCAAACCTGCGCAAAACCAAGGAAGAAACGTTGATCAGCAGTGAACCCGTCAATTTTTGCCGGCTCTGCTTTACCTTTCAGGGATAACCTGAATCCGGTGTAGGCAATGCTTAATCCTCCAAGATCGGCAATGTTTTCACCGAGTGTCAGTGCGCCATTGATGTTTACTCCAGGCAATGCTTCGATCTTGCTGAATTGGTCTTCGATCACTTTGGTGCGGCCCTGGAACTTGTCCAGATCTTCCTTTGTCCACCAGTTCTTCAGGTTTCCTTCAGCATCAAACTGGGCTCCCTGGTCATCAAATGCATGTGTAAGTTCATGACCGATGACCGCGCCCATGCTTCCATAATTCACAGCATCATCAGCATCCGGATTAAAAAATGGTGGCTGCATGATCCCTGCAGGGAACACGATCTCATTCATCACCGGATTATAATACGCGTTGATGGTAGGTGGTGTCATACCCCACTCAGTGCGGTCAATTGGCTTTCCAAGCTTTGCCATCTGGCGCTTGTGCTCGAATTCACTCCCACGCACCACGTTTTCGATATAAGAACTTCTGTCAATCGTGAGTGATGAATAATCTCTCCATTTATCAGGATAGCCAAGCTTTCTGTTGATTGTGGAAAGCTTATGAAGAGCCTGTTTCTTGGTGTCTTCACTCATCCAGTCATTCTTGTTGATGTGCTCTTTATAGGCAAGGAAAAGGTTGTCCACCATTTCGTTCACCTTCTTCTTTGCTTCAGGGCTGAATGCTTTTTCAACATACAGCTGGCCTAATGCTTCTCCCAGGTAGTTGTCTGTTTCCTGCAGAGCACGCTTCCATCTTGGCTTGATCTCCTGTTGTCCCTGGAGCACTTTTCCATTGAAGTTGAAGCTTTCCTGCACAAAGGCATCGCTCATGTAATCAGCAGCGGCAGAAATGAGCTTCCATTTCATGTACTCTTTGATATCCGACATCGCAGTGCTCTTCAGGATCTCTTCGGTACGTTGCATGAATTTGATCTGTCCTACGATCAGTGTATCCAGCGTTGATGCATGAACATCGGTTACATAGTGTTTCCAGTTGATCGATGGTGTTAACTCAGTGACTTTTGAAAGCCCCATCTTGTTATACTGTGAATGAAAATCACGCTGCTCAACACGTGTCATGGATGCTTCTGCAAGTGATTTTTCAATCTTGTAGATCCGTTCTGCCATGGCCTGTGCTTTATCGGCAGTTTCGCCAGCCAGGACAAGCATGTTCTTTACGTGTCCTTTGTACAGTTCCTGGATCTTTTTTGAATCCGCATCTTCCTTGGTGTAATAGTCCCTGTCAGGCAATCCGAGTCCTGATTGTACAAGGTATCCTGCCATGGTTGTGCTGTTCTTCAGGTCATTCTGAACACCAAATCCCCAGAAGGCTCGGATGCCGTAAACATGTAAACGGGCAATCTCTTTCTGAAGGTCTGCAATGTTTTTGATCGCATCAATGTTCTTCAGATAAGGCTGAAGCGGCTTGATGCCTTCTTTGTTTAGCCTTGCTGAATCCATTGCGGTCGCAAAGAAATCACCGATCTTCTGCTTGTTCGATCCTTTGACTGCTGCTTTATCTGCAGCCGCTTCAATAAGGATGTTGTGCAGAATAACCTGGTTCCGGTCTTTAAGCTCATTAAAGCTTCCATAACCTGTTTCTGTAGGTGGGATCGGATTTTTCTTTAACCATCCGCCATTGGCGTACATAAAGAAATCGTCACCGGGGCTGACGGTTGTGTCGAGATAGGTAACATCGATCGCCTTGATCTTCTGCGAGTAGCTGGTTCCTGCTAACGCTGTTAGTGTGAGGGCAAGTAGAAATGGTTTTTTCATCGGTATGAATTAATACTGCAATTTACATTTTTTCTGCGACCAGTGAGCTCTACAGTTCGATGAGTTCTTCTTCATTGATGTAAACAAGGAACTTCCGGATGTCTGAATAGCCCATCTGGCTCAGGATATCGCCATAGCCATCTACCTGAACCCTGTCGCTGTCACGTTTTTTTCCGGTTTTATAGTCGATCACCATGGCGGTGTTTCCATCGATCACCACCCTGTCGGGCCTTATAAAACGTCCGTCAGGAAGGAGGATGTCTGTTTCTGTTTTGATCTGCTTTCCTTCTCCGAAGAGGTTTTCTAGCTGTGTTGACTTTACAAGGCTTTCAATTTTTCCCTGGAGCTCCAGCAGAATAGTGCTGCTGATCATTCCATCTTCGTATAAAGCCTGAAGCTTCAATGGAATTTCGGTAAGGCTGTTTACTTCTGACAGGACCTGGTGTACAAGCTTTCCGTAGCTGATCTTCAGGGCCTGCTCTTCATCCATCAGCTTCAGGGATTCACGGCTGATCTCGACAACTTCGTTCCATGGACCTTTAACATAACCTTTCATGTGCATGACCTCTTTAGCCTGGTGCTTTTTATGATCGCCTGCCCTTGTCGCTGTTCCGATGATGTAATTTGCGCGACCTTCCTCATACATTGATCTGCTTTCGAGGTAACTTATAAAATGCCTGCTGAGGTTTCCATATTTGTATGGAAAGCTGGACAGGATATAAAGTCTGTCGACCGGACGTGTGAATGCGACATATAGAATGTTGACATCATCCAGCGCTGATTTTTCACTTTCATTTTTATAGAGATCCGCATAAGCAGTTTCTTCCAGTTTTTTCTCCGCAGGTAACAGGAACACTGGCAAGCCGGGTACTTCATTCTCTCTGGATATTGACCAGATGTCATCACGCTGATTCCCCTGCATCCAGTTCATGAAAGGACAGATCACCACCGGAAATTCAAGTCCTTTCGATTTATGGATCGACATGATCTGCACGGCATTTACAATCCCGCTGCCATCGATCGAAAGCTTATGCTTCTTCTCTTCCCACCAGGTGAGGAATGCACTGTTGCTTTTATTCTGCTTCATGTTGAACTGAAGCACCTGGTCCAGTAAGCTCAGAACATAAGGATCCTGGTCATCAAGATGATAGATCCTGATGATCTCTTCACACGTTTCATACAAACTCTTCAGTCGCAGGTCTTCCGGATCAAACTGATATCCCAGGGATGAAATATAGGACACGAATTTCTCTGCAGGGTAGGAGGAATAGGTTCTGATCGCCTCATCCCTTATGGAGCCTTTATTCAGAAAGTCGATCATTTCTGCCTTAGCAACACCTGCTGAACTGTCTTCAAGAAAATACAGGTTCGAGATGATGAACCTGACTTTGTCAGATGCCGGCAGCACTAAGGATTCAGAAGAGCTTACGGAAATTCCCTGTGCATGCAGGTATTCGGCTATCAGCGAACCTTCCCTGTTAAACCGGGTAATGATCGCAATATCATCATAAGAATATCCATCCTGTAAACATTGCTCAATGTGGCGAATGATCAGCTTCAAAGCATCTTCCTTATACTCTTCCATGGTGGCATCGAGAAAGTCGAGCATCACCTGGCCTCCTGTTTTTGTATCATCAGGGATCTGCCTCAGGTTGGCATAAATGCTTTGCTGACTTTCAGGCAGTGTGGATGAGAGAAAGGTAAACAGGTCGTTGTTGAATTCAATGACTTCCTTTTTACTTCTGAAGTTTCTGTCCAGTACTTCTTCTTTGAAATTCCTTCGGATCGTTTGTTCACGTTCTTTAAGAAGCTCATCGTGCCCGGCATTTTTAATTTCAGGAAGTCTCGCAAATTGTTCCACCTCACCGCCGCGGAAACGATAGATCGCCTGTTTGCCATCTCCGACGATCATGTTGAAATGTCCTGTGCCCAGGGAGTTTTCGATGAGAGGGAGCAGGTTGTGCCACTGCAGTTCACTCGTATCCTGGAATTCATCGATGAGGTAGTGTCTGAATTTTTCACCAACTCTTTCATAGATGTAGGGAGCTGGCTCTTTTGAAACCACTTCGCTGATCCTCTTGTTGAATTCAGAAATATGCATCCTGTTCTCGTTGCTTCTGAATTCACTGATCACCTTTTCCACTTCATTCAATAATGAAATGGAATAGATCCTTGCATAGAGCATTTTATGCAGCGTGTACAGCTTCCCGGATGTGCGGATGAGATTGTTCGCTTTTTCAAAAAAGGCATACAGTTGATCTTTTATGGATTCAATCGCCTGCCTGTTGGATGCACTGCAGGATGTGGATGTCCATTTATCCTGTTCAATATTTTTAGAAACGGTGGTGCTGGGTACGAATTTATCAGAACGGATGTCACGGAGGTATTCGAAATACTTGCAGATCCCGTTGGCTCCACCTGCAAATGCGGCAGGAGGAATGTTCGATGAGGTGATCACATGTAAGGCATCTTCTCCGATGGAGGATACTTTCTTTTCAAAAGTCTTTACCTGTTCAAGAAGATACTTTCGGATCCTGGTGAAATCTTCAAGCTCAAGGTGTCGCAGCTTTTCGATGTAACTGTGTCCATCTTCTTCCAGAAGCTTATGTGCATATTTCCGGAGATCGTTTTCGATGTTCCAGTTCCCTTCATCGTCTGCACGTGATTCACAAAAATCAACAAGTACACGCGTGAGACCTTCTTCCGATCCTGCCTGTGAAAGCAGTACATCGACAGCATCTGCCATCAGGTTCTGGCCGTCGAGCTCCACCTCGAAATTCATAGGGATCTTCAGGTCAAACGCGAATGACTTGATGATCCTGTGAACGAATTTGTCAATGGTGGTGATATGAAAATCGCTGTAGTTATGTAAGATCGAGCGGAGCACATTTCCTGTACGCAGCTGAAGTTCTTCCCTGGAAAGAGAAAGCTCCTTGCAGAGCAGGTTTAGCATGAATTCCTGTGAAGAGTTCAGGTTGCTTTCCGCGATGCTTTCAAGGGTGGAGAGCACACGGTCCTTCATTTCACCGGCTGCCTTGTTGGTAAAGGTGATGGCAAGAATGCTCCTGTAATAATCGGCTTTGTCGGTACCAAGGACAAGCTTCAGGTATTCTTTTACCAATGTGAAGGTTTTGCCGGAGCCGGCAGAAGATTTATATACAGTGAAGCTCATCTTTAGAATAGGATACACTAAATTTAATGTTTAATTTTAATGTTCAGCCCCCTGTTATGCCTGTAAAATCAAGGTTTTTTCAACTGTTAATAACTGCAATGTTGATATCGTTCCAGGTACATGCGCAGGTCACGGCCGGCGAGCCATTCATTCCTGGTGAAGCATTGGTTCAGTTCCACTCAGCCACTGATGCAAAAGTCTTCGCTGAAAAAGTGAATGCTGATACACCCATGAACCTGGTTGCACAACGCCTGGTATCCAAAACATTCAACATCTGGCTGTTTTCTTTTGATCCTTCTGTTTCCAAAGAGAAGCTTCTGAGTACATTATATGCCTCCAGGGAAGTCGCACGTGCACAATACCATCATGTGATGAGCGAACGTTCCATAGCCACTCCCAATGACCCCTATTTTACCAATCAGTGGCCGCTGAATAACACAGGACAGAATTCAGGGATCCCTGGGGTCGATATCGACGCGCTGCTTGCCTGGAACATCACGACTGGCGGACTCACTGCCCAGGGTGATACGATCGTGGTTGCAGTGATTGACGGTGGCTTCGGCCTGAATCACCCGGATCTGAACTTTTTCAAGAACTATCATGAGATCCAGGGTAATGGCATCGATGATGATGGCAATGGCTACATCGATGACTTTAAAGGATGGAATGCATACAATCATACAGGGAATGTAACCAGCAACAACCATGGAACACATGTGGCGGGAACGATCGGTGCTAAAGGGAACAATGGCCTTGGTGTAACTGGTGTGAACTGGAATGTAAAGGTCATGGCGATCCAGGGTTCAACTTCTCAGGAAGCAACGGCTGTTGAAGCTTACTCCTATGCATATGACATGCGAAAGCTTTATAACCTAACCAATGGTGCGAAAGGAGCATATGTTGTTTCTACGAATTCATCGTTCGGTGTGGATTATGGCGATCCTGCAAACTTTCCGATCTGGTGCGCGATGTATGACTCCCTCGGAAAGGTGGGCATCCTGAGCGCTGCAGCTACAGCCAATATCAGACTGAATGTCGATGTGGCTGGTGATATCCCCACAGCATGCCCGAGTGATTACCTGATTGCAGTCACAAACACAAACAACCTCGATAGCCTATACAGCTCGGCAGGATACGGACAGATCAACATCGATCTTGGTGCTCCGGGTACTTCTGTCTGGTCAACCACCTGGCCATCGGGCTCTCCTTCTTACGGACCCTTAACCGGCACATCGATGGCAACGCCTCATGTGGCAGGATCCATCGGACTGATGCACGCGGCTGCATGCACGACACTTGTTAATAATTATAAGCTGTTCCCTGATTCTTTTGCACTTGTGTTTAAGCAGCTTCTTTTAGATAATGTGGACACCATTCCATCCCTTAAAAACATCACAGTGACTGAAGGTCGTCTGAACCTCTACAAAAGCGTGAAGGCTGTCACCCAGCATGCTGATTGTTTAGCGATCTCCGTATCAGAATCTCATAAAGATGCCCTGATTAAATTCTATCCCAATCCGGTAAGCGATAAGCTGTATATCGAACATGCGGCTGGAAAAGATATTAATCTTTACGATGCTTCAGGAAGACGTCTGCTTTCCTTCACGATACAAAACGGCCTGCACGAGCTGGATCTATCTTCTGTCGCAGCCGGAGTTTATGTGCTTACATGCCAGGACGCACACACCTACAGCGCAGTGAAGGTTATCAGGAAGTAAACTATTAAAGACTTTCGAGAGGAGTACAAACGCCATTCTCGCAGCTGTAACATTTAAGCTTGTCTTTAAAGATCGATGATTTATAGATCGGCTTACCAAGCAGCATCCGTGCACATTCCTGGATCCCTTCGATAATTGATGGATGCGGGTGCATCATATTACCAAGCTCATCGATCCCTTTATTCATAAAGATCAGGAGAGCCACAGACTGTATCGCGCTGGAGGCATGTTCGCCAACCGCACGCATTCCGAGCACCTTCATTTCCTTGTCGTTCGTTACAAGAAGCTTAAAAAAGCCTGTGGTCTTACGCATGGCAATCGCCCGTGGAATGCATGAATAATCAATCTTGGCCACTTTGTATGAGATGCCTTGTTCAGTTGCTTCCTTTTCGCTCAGTCCAACAGATGCCACTTCGGGATCAAGGAACATGATCGTTGAAATATTTTTGTAAACGAGTGGCTTTACATAAGGCCCGAACATCCGCACAACGGCATGGCGTCCTTCCCGCTCAGCAACATTCACCAGTGCGATGTGTCCGGTGATATCCCCGGCAGCATAGATGTGCGGAACCGATGTTCGTGTATCATCTGTTTCTACATAGCCTTGGTCGGTAAGCTTTACACCGGCTTTGTCCAGACCAAGATCTTCAAGATTTGGAATCCTTCCGATCGATAGCAGTGCCTTTTCAACACGGATCTTTTCACGTGTTCCATCAGCATAGGATACTTCGTATTCAACTTCTCCATTGATCACCTGCATCGTTTCAAGTCTGGCAGACCGGTGTATGATCACGCCCTTCTTAGAGAAGCTTGCGGAGATCAGGTTGGATACATCCTCATCTTCAAAAGGAAGGATCCTTGGTGCACGGTCGATCAGATAAACTTTCGTTTTACCAAAATTTGAAAAGATGGTGGCGTATTCGCATCCAACAATTCCGGCTCCTACAATGACCAGGCTTTTAGGAAAGTCTTTCAGCTTTTCTATGCCATCGCTTGTAAGAATGTGTTTTTCATCAACGACGATGTTTGGAAGCTTTCGTGGCCTGCTTCCTGTCGCGATAAGAAAGTTATCTGCGGTAATATATTTTGTACTGCCGGCTTTTTCAATTTCCACGGCCTTTTCAGAAACAAAGCGTGCATAGCCTTTCTGGTAATAGAACAGACGCTTCCTGGATTCTGTTTTTAACAGCTTGAGATGGCAGGTAAGTTGGAATTTCCGGTCGAACACCGCTCCGTTGATATGCTCTTTGACATCGTTGTAGTTGATGTCGAAGCGGGAACCTACACGATTTTTGATCGTGGCGAATTTCTCACTGAACTCCCACATGGTCTTGGAAGATAATGCGCCGTTGTAAAGCCCGGCTCCACCAACTTTATCCTGTTCAATAAGCAGGACCTTCTTTCCAAAGTCTATCGCCCGCATGGCAGCAGCATATCCTGCCGGCCCTCCTCCAATTACACACAGATCGTAATGCCCTTTCATAAATATTCTGGCGCTAAAATAAGAACAAAATATTCTAGGCGCTTTATGGTTTATTAAACAGTAAATTTGCAGCCCTCATGGACATTGAAGACTTTAAAGAACGTGCCAGAAAGGCGTCTGAGACAAACCAGAAGTTCCTTGAATGGGCAGGGAAGTCACGGCCATCTGACCTGGATAAAAATGCCGGGAACGCTCACCATGAGGCATTTAACGAAATTGATTGTCTTAAATGCGCGAACTGCTGCAAGACAACAAGCCCGATATTCTACGACCGTGACATCGACAGAGCTGCCAGGGCGCTCAGAATGAAGCCTTCAGACTTTATCGATAAGTACCTGCACATCGATGAAGACAAAGATTATGTTCTGAAGAGTGCTCCTTGTCCATTTCTTGATCATGAGAACTATTGCATGATCTATAGCGACCGTCCTACTGCATGCAGGGAATATCCTCATACTGACAGGAAAAGATTCTACCAGGTTACACGGCTCACTTACAGGAACACGCATGTATGTCCGGCTGCACTAAAAGTTGTTGAGCTGCTTCGTGTGAAGTACAATAAGGGTTAATCAGCATTTTTTCCGTGTTTCTCCGTGTTTTTTATCTTTAGAAAAACATTCCGGATGAAAATTTCTTTACCCCTCATCATTAGCCTGTCCTTGTGTATGCCTTTTTCAGCAGCGACCTCTCAAACGGTTCCTGGAAAGAAAGTAGATGAAAAGATCAATCATCAGTTCAGGGAACGTAAGCGTTCCAGAGAGTCTGCACTTGAAGAGAAAGATCGTGCTGCCTATGAAATGAAGCGACTGGCTGATCCAGCCACGGGAAGAATTCCAGAAAGCATCCGTGAGAAAGAACTTGCATTCAGCAGGACACTGCCATCTGACAACTCCATGCGTTCATCGGTGCCACCGGTAAACTGGATGTCTCGCGGTCCATGGAATTTCGGAGGACGGACACGTTCATTCGCCATCGATCTGTCTAACGAAAGCATCATGGTGGCAGGATCAGCGAGCGGAGGTGTATGGCGTTCTGCAAATGCCGGACAGAGCTGGAATAAAGTAACCGGCAATACACAAAATCCTGCAGTGACCTGTATTGCCCAGGATCCACGTCCTGCTTACCGTAATACATGGTACTACGGAACAGGAGAGGCTTATGGTGCATCACAGAGTGGAGGATCTGCTTTCTTCCTTGGAAGCGGGTTGTTCAAGTCAACCGATAATGGTGTGACCTGGGTGAGAAAATATCCAACCACCGCGGAAAGCCCTCAAACATTCAACGCGGTTAACCAGCTCATCTGGAATGTTGCCGTGGATCCTACAGACACACTTGCGGGAGAGATCTATATCGCGACATACGGAGCGATCATGCGAAGCACCAATGGAGGAACAACTTTCGGTGTGGTAAGAGGTTCAGCAAGCATGTCGCCATTCAGCTATTTTACAGATGTGGCAGTGACCACGACAGGTGTTGTTTATGCAGCATTGAGCAGTGATGGTTCGCAAAAAGGGATCTGGAGGTCAGCCATCGGAACGAACGCGAGCTTTGTGAATATCCTTCCTCCGAACTTTCCGGCAAGCTATGACCGGATCGTGATCGGCATCAACCCTTCAAATGAAAATGAAGTTTACTTTTTAGGATTAACTCCTGGCTTTGGAAAGACAACATACAATTTCCAGGGAGAGCCGGAGAATAACAGCCTTTGGAGATACACCTATGTGAGCGGAAACGGTACTGGTACAGGTGGTGTCTGGGAAGATCTTTCAGCAAACCTGCCATCAGATAACTCCATGTTCGGAAAGTTCAATTGCCAGGGAGGTTATGACCTGGTGGTGAGAGTGAAACCGGATGAACCTAACGTGGTGTTTATCGGAGGTACGAACCTGTACCGTTCAACGAGCGCATTCAATGATTCACTCAATACAACGATGATCGGAGGTTACGGGATCAACACCACCTTACCATGGTTTGAGATCTATCCGAACCATCATCCCGACCAGCATTCCGTGACATTCCTTCCTTCTGATCCTGATGTGATGATCTCAACAAATGACGGAGGTGTTTTCAAAACAACCAACTGCATGAGTCCCTCCGTTTCCTGGATCCCATTGAACAACGGTTATCTTTCAACACAATTCTATACAGCCGCTCTCGATCATGGTACACCGAATGACAGCGTGATCATTGGAGGTGCGCAGGACAATGGAACACTCTATACAAATTCCTTAAGTCCGACCGCAAACTGGACCATGCCGTCGAGCGGTGATGGTTCGTATTGTGCGATCGCTGACGGAGGCAGTGCTTATTATTATTCGCGGCAGCAGGGACGTGTAATGAAAAGCACGATGAAGACAAACGGTCAGGTTGACAAGCTGGTTCGAATTGATCCGACAGGTGGTGCGGATTATGTGTTCATCAGTCCGTTCGCCCTTGATCCTTCCAACCAGAACATGATGTATCTGGCAGCAGGACATAAGCTCTGGAGAAACAACGACCTTTCCGCATTTCCAATGGACAGCACCTGGACAACCAAGCTGCAGAACTGGGATTCATTACAGACCACGCTTGACACCAATGCGTTGATCACATCGATTGCCGTTTCAACAAACAATCCGCCTCACCGGGTGTATTATGGTACAGACTCAAGAAACCTTTACAGACTCGATAACGCCAATACCGGTCAGCCCGTTCCGGTGAATCTCACAACATCCACCTTACCTGCCGGAGCAACATCGTTTGTTTCATGTATCGCTGTGGATCCAGACAGCGCAGATCATGTCATGGCTGTGTATTCAAACTACAGCATCTACAGTCTTTTCTATTCAACGGATGCAGGTACAACCTGGACCAAGGTCGGAGGGAACCTGGAAGCGACATCAACAGGAGCAGGCAATGGTCCGTCGGTGCGCTGGGCATCCATACTGCCTGTAGGGAACTCACGTGTTTACCTTGTAGGTACAAGCACTGGCTTATATGCTACCGACACACTCATGGGAACATCCACCGTGTGGACCTTACAGTCATCAGCAGGAATAGGAAATGTACCTGTTGACATGATCGATGTAAGACGATCAGATGGGCTTGTTGCAGTGGCTACACATGGAGTAGGGTTTTATGCAGGCAATGTGACTGATCCGGGACAGGTAACAGGAGTGAAAGGATTAAAGAAAGAATCTGTTCTGATGATCTATCCGAATCCTACGAATGGCCCTGTGAACATCGCATTTACACTGGAAAAGGCAGGAACCTGTGATGTTGAGATCATTGATGAAGTTGGAAAGGTGATTAAGAAGATCAACGGAGCTTCCTGTGTTTCAGGTATGAACCGTCTAAGCATGGACCTTTCATCATTCAGCGCGGGAATTTATTACTGTCATCTGAAAGGTGCGGAAGACAAGACCGTACAGTTCATCCTTACAAAGTAAAGACACCGGTTTTACTTTATCTTCGTGCAAATATTCTGAATGAAAAAGACAGGGATCGCCTTGTTATGCCTTGCCATGATTGGCTGCAAAACGAGCCAGGAGCCGGAAGGTGCGAATGACCAGACATTGAACGATGCTTTCAACAGCTATAAGGAAACATTTGTTGAAGAGCTCTGGAAAGTTTATCCGAACTGGGCATCCAGTCAGGGATATCACAAATACGATGACAAGCTTTCCGTGTTGTCAGATGAACGGATCACCGAAGAGCTGAACTTCTCCAGGTCACATCTTGACTCTTTAAAGAACTACGAACCATCCCTGCTGTTTCCGAATAACAGGACCGATTACTACCTCATCGAAAACCAGCTGAAAAGCACCATCTGGTATTTTGAGAAGTATCGTTCGTTCGAATGGAATCCTGCACAATACAATGTTGGAGAAGGTTTCGCAGATATCATCACAGGAAAGTACGCTTCGCTGGAGGACAGGCTTCATTCACTGAATACACGAATGAATTTTGTTCCTGCCTATTATGCGGCGGCAAAGAAGTTCCTGAAAAATCCAACGGTGGAGCATACCTCGCTTGCCATAGAGCAGAATAAAGGTGCTGTTTCTGTATTTGAATCGATGATCAGGGATTCGATCAGCAAGTCCAGGCTTGGCGCGCATGAGCAGCAGATGATGCTTGCCAAGGTAGATACATGCATCGCGGCAATTCATGATTATGTGAACCATCTTTCAAACCTCAAAAATGAAAATCCGCGTTCATTCAGGCTTGGAAAAGACCTTTACGCGGAAAAGTTCAAGTATGATATTCAGTCATCCTATTCAGCTGAGGAGATCTATAAGAAAGCCCTGAAGAGGAAAGATGAGCTTCATGATGAGATGTCAAAGCTGACCGATCTTCTCTGGACAAAATATTTCACCATGCAGGAAATGCCCGGTGATAAGCTGAAAGCGATAAGGATGATGATCGATCGTCTGAGTGAAAAGCATGTGCATCGTGATTCATTTCAGATCGCGATTGAACAGCAGATCCCGGAGCTTGTGAAATTCATTAACGAGAAAAACCTGATCTACCTTGATCCTGCCAAACCACTTGTTGTGCGTAAAGAGCCAGCGTATATGCAAGGAGTTGCAGGAGCATCAATCAGCGCTCCCGGGCCTTATGATAAAAATGCAAACACATATTACAATGTAGGGAGCCTTGCATCGTATTCTGAAGAAGATGCTGAAAGCTACCTGAGAGAATATAACACGTACATCCTTCAGATCCTCAACATTCACGAAGCGATTCCGGGACATTACACACAGCTCATCTACAGCAACAACTCCCCGAGCATCATAAAGAGCATACTCGGAAATGGCGCCATGGTTGAAGGCTGGGCCGTTTATACCGAACGCATGATGCTTGAAGAAGGCTATGGCGCAAATGAGCCTGAGATGTGGCTGATGTACTACAAGTGGCACCTTCGTGTTGTATGCAATACGATCCTTGATTACAGTGTACATGTGAAAAACATGACACAGGAAGAAGCGATGGACCTTCTTGTTGACCAGGCATTTCAGCAGACAGCCGAAGCCACAGGAAAATGGAGGAGAGTGAACCTGACATCGGTGCAGCTTTGTTCATATTTCACAGGATACACCGAAATATATGACCTGCGTGAAAGCCTCAAAAAGAAGCAGGGCGATCAGTTTAACCTGAAAAAATTCCATGAACAATTTCTGAGTTATGGCAGCGCGCCAGTGAAGTATATAAAAGAATTGATCTACGATAAAGAATTTTCAAAGTGAGCCCGGCAAAAAAAGTAAAGTCAGTAAAGGCATACAGGATCACCAATAACATCCTGATCAATGGTGAAGGCGATAGCGAAAGAAGCCTGGCCTATTTCTATGAGTTTGATGATCGTGGAAACAGGATCAAAGAGATCTCCTATGATGAAGGAGAAGCTGAACAGGAAGTCACAAGGACATTCGATAATGGAAACCTGATGCATGAAACGGTGCTGTTTATCACGGATCAGGTGAGTGAAGAGATCAGTCATGTTTACAACAGCGATGGTCTTATCTGTGAATCTGTAAGGGAATATTCAGATGGATCCAAAGAAAGAACCACGTTCGAATATGAAGGCAAGCTGCTCGTTAAAAGAGTGCTTTATGATGATGATGGTGAAGTGGAGCAAGAGGACACATTTACCTATGAGAACGGAAAAGTAAAGGATCATACACAGATGGAGTATGGCGCTCTGAAAAAGAAAGCTGTAAGGACGTATGATGATAAGGGAAGAGAGATTGAAGAGCTGAGGACTGATGAAGAAGGGAATGAGCTCAGGGTTGTTTTTGAACCAAAGGATGGCGATAAGATGCCCGATGCAAAGGTGATGAATACAGAAGGCAAAGTCGTTGAAGCGATCGTTTACAAATACGATGATCAGGGACGCTTGCTTCAGGAGATGATCGAGTCATCCGCAAAAGGCTTTAAGCGACTGGATACAAGGTATGCCTATGATGAAAAGGGCTATCTCGTGAAAGAGGAAACACTTGACAGGAACGGGTTGCTGAGAAAGCGCATTCTGAGAGAATATGATGATGATGGCATACTGCTGAGTGAACAGATCCATGAAGAGAATCCTGAGTATGGAACTTTGGTGAATCTCACCACAGAGTTTGAATACGAATATTTTTAGTCTCGAGGTTCAGGTTTAAAGAATCAGGGTTCATTGTTTCCCTATCTCGGTTTGCATTTATAAAAAATACGTGAGAAAGACAGCATATGCTTTAATCACATTCGGTATTCTGGCGGTGCTGTTCTTTCCGGCATCCTATTATTTCCTGCCTGGTTGGGAGATAGAAAAGAACAGGATGATCGCCTACCTCTGTCTCTTTTTCGGTTCTGCGATCATGCTTTTCGGCTTTGCGTTGTGGCTGATGATTAAATCTTTCACCGTCAGAAAAAAGCTCATCTGGTTCATTTCTGTCCCTGCTTTGATTTTAATGTTCACTGGTGTGATCTTAAATGTCCTGGGTAAGTCAGGTAATTCCATGTTGTTTTTATCAGGAAGTTTTGTGCTGACATTCGTGTCGATTCCACTTTATTTTAAAGCGAGGTATGATAAATGGAAGTACTATGCCCGCACAACAATGGATACATTCTTTCTTTCTTTTTTTGATTCGCTCGGGACAATCGTTCTTTTAATTGGGTTGTTATTTCGATTCATGAATTGGCCGCTCGCAAACAAGCTTGTTGGACTGGGCGTGATCCTCATACTTATAAATTCTTTTATCTGGAATATCAAGTTTAAGAAAGAGGTGATCTACAGGAAATCTGCGGAAGATAAACTGAAGGATACTTTAAAAGAGATAGAGCTTCAAAAGAGAATTGTTGATGAAAGAAACCGGGAGATAACTGAATCGATCACATATGCCCGGAGTATTCAGAATGCCATTCTGCCTCCTCAAAAACTTTTTAATGATCATTTCTCTGATTTTTTTATTCTGTATCGGCCAAAGGATATTGTTGCGGGAGACTTCTATTGGTTTGAAAAAACGGATAACCGCATATATTTTACAGCCGCGGATTGCACCGGCCATGGTGTTCCGGGAGCAATGGTAAGTGTCATGTGCAGCAATGCGCTTTCAAAGGTGGTTAAAGAGAAGATTAAAAAGAGTCCGGCTGAGATCCTTGATGCGGTTGTGCTGGAACTGGAAGAACAGTTTTCTAAAAGTGAGCGTGTCGTTCAGGATGGCATGGACCTGGCTTTCTGCTGCTTCGATACGATAAATGGCAGCTTGCAATATGCAGGTGCGAACAACCCTTTATATCTGGTGAGTAATGCAACACTAACAGAGATCAAGGGAGATGCACAACCCGTAGGTAGCTTCTCAGAACGAAAACAATTTACTAACCATACGATCAACCTTCAGGCTGGTGACTGTATTTACATCTTTACAGATGGCTTTGCAGACCAGTTTGGCGGCCCAGATGGAAAGAAGTTTAAATCCAGGGCCTTCAGAGAATTGATCCTGGAAAATGCAGGAAAGTCAATGGATGAGCAGTGCCGGCTTCTTGAGTCTGCTTTTATTAAATGGCAGGGCCAGCATGAACAGGTGGATGATGTTTGTGTGATTGGAATCCGGTTTCAGGGTTGATTAATATGCATTCCATGTAATATGATTTAGTCCTGCACCTGCTTCAGCAAGGTCATTTGAAAATGGAACAGGGATAATATGAAAGCCGAACGATCTGTAAACAGCTGATGCCCTTTCAAACTCAGTGATCAATCCTTCATATTCCGGTAAAAACAAGACATTCCCTAAGCGGAGATAGTTCACAAAATTCCCTGTTGTATTCTGATACTTCGCTTCTTTTTTGGTTTCCTGCCTGACCTGCATTACGCGATGCACCTCTATCTGATGAGTGTTCAGTCTGCGAGCGATCTCATCGGTGAATTGCTTTAAATATCCGTCCGGATAGTCTGCTACCACCGCATTCTGTTCATCGATAAACCTTACAAGGTTGCTGGCATGAGCCTTTACGTTTCCTGGTTCGGCGGGAATAAAGATGAGTTTGCTGATGCCAAAGGTGCGATTGAAAACCTCGTGAAGCTGTTCGAGAGACCAGGTTTCATTGTCGGTAATGAGCCTGTTTGAGCAGATGGCAATGTCTTTACCGTTCGTGACAAAGTTGCTTCCATCAAGGATTAATGGGACACCAAACTCGTTCTGTGGAATGTTTACCTGGTAACCTAGCAGATCAGAAAAAATGATGGCAGAATTGTTTCCATCAACAGCATAGATCTCACTTCGGTCTTTGAGGTAGGAAGGAGCATAGAGAGGTTTCAGAACACACCGGTTATCCTTCGGCCGCTGGGCGAGAGGCATGTAATCCCTGAGCCAGATATCAGACACATTGATGTGATTGATCGTGATCATGGAAGGCCTGTCAAAGAAAGAAAGCAGGAGCTCTTTATCCAGTTCGGGGCTGGCGATCAGGCGGACAGGAACAAAAGCAGAAAGCTGGTTGATGAATGCTTTGTAGAAAGGCTTGAGCTTGCTGACACCTGATCTCAGGCGTTCAGGCCATACCAGGACGATCTCTTTAGGAGCTTCCCATTCAGGGATGATGCCGGGAGCAAGTTCAAACGATTTTGGTTCAGTGAGTTTCAGGGCTGTTTCCATGTTGCATCAGGTTTGATGAAACAAAGGTGGCAGAGGAGACTGTAAGGTATTTGCGTAGTGGGTGGAATTCATTCTTCACTCTCCGCTCTTCGTTCTCCGCTCTCCAATTGTAGTCATTAAACAAAAAAAGCGAAAGCAATTCGCTTTACGCTCTTTGCTCTCGCTCTTTTTTTCGGGTGGCCAATGGGACTCGAACCCACGACCCTCAGAACCACAATCTGATGTTCTAACCAACTGAACTATGGCCACCGTAATTCCCTTTTAAACGTTGCCGTCTCAAACGGGAGTACAAAAATAGAGATTTTATCCTTTTTCCAAGTATTTCCTCTCAGGTTATTTTTTCTTTTCTAAATCCATTCCGCAAACGTTACACTTTCCTGGTTCGTCGGATGCACTATTCTCACAGTTCATCGGACACACATATTCTTTCATTGTGGTATCCACATGCGTATGATCACGGTCTGTTGTATCTACATCTTTTGTTTCCTGCTTGTTTCCGCATGCTACGAAGGTCAGTACGGCAAGTCCCATTACAAGGGACTTCAGCTTTGCTTTATTCATCATCCTTTTATTTTAGTTCTTAATTCGTCTATGATCGATTCTCTTGCCTCAAGCTCCTGCTTCAACATCCTGATCTCCTGTTGTGCTATATCAAGCTGGATCTTCAGGTTCATCAGCTCTTCGTTGCTGATCATGGCGTATGGCTGATTCTCTTTGATGCTCTCTAAAAGATTCCCGACAGGATCTCTGAAAAACCGATACAACGGAATCTTCAGCTCTTTGGAGATCTTCTCCATCGTCCTGATCTCGATCGTGTTCTTTTCAAATGCTTCTCTCAGGCTCTGCTCATCTATTCCCAGGTGATCTGCAAGGTCCTTAAACCGGGCATTCCTGCTGGCGAGCACTTCCTGGATCCTTTCTATCAGCTGTTCCATCTGTTGTTCGGTCTGCGAAGCTACAAAATCTTGTGATCGCTGAACGTCTCTGGCTTTGGTTCTGTCCTATTTACACTTTCCGACAAACCCGGCCCTGAATTCTTCCCACTTCATTGTCTTGTACTTGTCTTCTGCAATGAAGTGCAAAATCGGCTCAAGGTCTTTGGGTTCCATGTATCCTGGCACCGGTGTTATGGGATTCAGATTTTCATCAATGAATACCAGGGTAGGGTAGGATGGACGGTTGTTCAGTAGATACAATGCCAGGTCATGGGTGGATCTTGACCTTGTTGGATTCTGATTTTTGTATGTCTTGCCGTTAAACACAACATCTTCGGTTGACTCTGCATTGAACTTCACAGAATAGAAATTCTCTTCAAGGTATTTTTTGATCTCCGGATCTGTGAATGTATTGGCATCCATCTTCTTACACCATCCACACCAGTCGGTATAGGTATCGATCAGGATCTTCTTAGGCTTTTCCTTTGCTTTTTTCTGAGCTTCCTGGATCGTAACCCACTGGCCGTCATCTTTGGCATTTTTCTTTTGTCCGCAAGCCGTATTCATAAACACCAGCATGCCCAGTGCGATCGTTAAAAGCTTTTTCATTTTTATGAGATTTTATGGAGAACCAGCATTTCCAAACTTTGTACCATCTCCGCATTTCTATCAGTAAATTCGTATTTCCACTGAATGGCAGTGATGGCTTTGATGGTATTGGGCTTGGTGTCGATGACAGTAACCAGGCAGCCAACAGGCATTTCAGGATAGATAGGCTTTAGAAATTTCCAGTGATTCAGTTCGATCCCGGCGATCACTGAATGACCGAACCTTGGGATCCATTCCTTTTTATGAACGAGTGTAAAGATGTGCGGGCCGCTCGCGATGATGCCTTTGAAATAGCTTTTCTCTGCAGCTTCCCTGTTGATATGAAATTCGAGCGGGTCAAAGACTTTCGCGAAGTCAATGATCTCATCCTCTGTAAGCGAATAAACGCCAAGATCTAATTTATCTCCTGGTTTAAGCGAAGTGACGCTGATCGGTTGAATTTTCATGGGTCAGTTTAAAAACAAAAACACTGCCCTACCGTATTCCATGCATCATTTTTAATACTCTCCCTGTGATGGCGATAAGGATAATACCTGCTGCAATTGGAAGGATCGTATAGATCAGGAAAAATGTAGAGATCGAGTATTCTTCGGTGATCTGGTCGATCAGACTGCCTGTCCACCCTGCAAGGTAGTTGGCGATCGCTGTTGCTCCGAACCAGACTCCGAACATCAATCCTACGAGCTTGCCTGGTGCGAGCTTGCTGATATACGACAGTCCGACAGGTGATAGACACAATTCACCCAATGTATGAAGCAGGTATGCGAGGATCAGCCAGATCATACTGACAGAGGCTGTCTGTGCACCCTGGGTGATCTCTTTTCCGCCATAGGCCAGCACACCAAAGCCAATACCAAGGAGAACAAGACCGAGCGCGAACTTGGCAGGGCCTGAAGGATTGAATCGTGTTTCCCAGAGCTTGGAGAACAGAGGTGCAAAGGCAATGATGAAAAATGAGTTCAATATTCCATACCATGAAGCCGGCACTGCAGCCACATCAGATCTGCCTTCTTTCACAAGCATCCAGATGGCGATGCACCAGATGATCACAAAGCTGATGGACACAAACGTGATGGCAAGCGGATAGATCTTCGCGATCCTTTTTGCAAGCAGGATGAGCACCCAGGTAATGATCATCAGGGGCACAATGGTTAACAGTGTGTTTGCGATCTTAAAGAATTTCGCTTCGCCTCCTGAAAGGACATTGTTGGTGTAATCTTTCGCGAAGATGGTCATACTTCCTCCTGCCTGCTCGAAGGCCATCCAGAAGAAAATAGTGAAGAATGAAAGGATCACAATGACCCATACACGATCTTTTTCCTGTTTCGTGAGAAGCGGATCTGTGAGTGTATATCCATTCACCGCGATCATGGCTCCAAGCAGGAATGCAAAGACAGATGCGTCTTTCACGCTGGTGCCTTCGATCTGGTACCTGCAGAACAGGTAGATCAGCACAAACAGCACTCCGAAGATCCCAAGCCATTTATAGATCCTGGATTTGTTGGATGCCTCAGTTTCCTGCTTTGTATAGGTTTCCAGGATGTCATTCTCCTTCTGTGATTTTGAAAGATCAGGGGCAAGGTTATGTTCATCAGCAAGTGCAGTAACAGGAATATGTTTTTTAGGTGTGAGCCCGATGTTGCCAAGGATCTTCTGCCCGAAATAAAATTGAAGCATTCCCAGGAACATGAAGATTCCCGCAAGTCCGAAACCATAGCTCCAGCCAACTTTTTCTCCGATGTAACCGCACAGCAGGATTCCCAGGAAAGCACCTGCATTGATCCCCATATAGAAGATCGTATATCCTGCATCTTTTTTATCACTGTTGTTTGGATACAGCTGACCGACGATCGATGAGATGTTCGGCTTGAATGCTCCGTTACCAAGGATCAGCAGGGTAAGTCCTACATAAAAGAAGAGTTCTGTTTCAATGGCCATGGAAGCGTGTCCCAATGTCATCAACACTGCTCCGAGGATCACAGCCTTTCTGTATCCTAATAGCTGATCGGCAAGTATGCCTCCGAGAATGGGAGTAACATAAACAAGTCCTGTATATAATCCGTAAAGCTTAAGGGCTTCTTCACGTGGCCAGCCCCAGCCGCCGGCAGCAAGATCGCTCACGAGGAAAAGAACAAGCAATGCCCTCATTCCATAGTAGCTGAATCGCTCCCACATCTCAGTGAAAAACAGAACGAATAAACCTGCCGGATGTCCTAGTACCGGAGAGATCTGGCTATTCTGATCAAATGGCTTATTTAATGATGTCAAGTGATGTAATATTAAATTTCCCGAATGTAAACATTTCTAAACTAAACAGACCTTGCTGTTGTATGCTGTGGTTCAGTTACCTGAGGTTCCTGTTCTTCATTGTAAATCTTACTGCTGCTGATCTTTCTTACCGCCGCTGATCACGCGTGAAATGATTCCTTTGTCATTGGTGAATTCAGCGGTGAGCACGCCTCCCAGGTGAATGACAATAAATGCAAGCAGGTAATAGATGGATAGCTCATGGATCTCTTCCATGGTATGTTTAAGATCTTTTGGTCCCTGGTCAATCATAAGTCCTGTAATCAGCGACACTGCCAGACACAGGTAGAAGATCAGGTATGCCCAGTACTGAATCTTTGTTTGCAGTGAAAGGCCTTTCTGAAAAGGTTTTCTCAACCTCATCTGCCCAAAGAATGGAAGTGCGAAGCGGATGCTGTATAAACCTACCATGACATATCCAAGATTAACATGCCAGTCCCACATCGGCTTACGGATCTTTTTCGCCAGTACGATCAGCTGTTCGTCGCTTAGTTGCTGATCAGTGCCTGCGAGGAATTCTTTTATGATCGCGGCTACATGATTTTTTTCCATCCATGTAAGTCGTAAAAAGATGGTGATGAGGATCAATAACAGACATATTGCCATCGCCCAATGCATGATCCTGAAGGCTGTTGAATAATTCCTGTTTTCCATTTGTATGATATGTGCCGTGATTGTTTTGGTGATCTTCCTTCTTACAGGTTTTCTTCAATGAATGATGTCATCTTGGTGTAAAGATGCAGCCTTGTTAGTCCACCATAAATCCCGTGGTTCCTGTCGGGATAGATGAACATATCGAAAGGCTTGTTCACCCTGACAAGCGCATTGATCATTTCCATGGTATTCTGCATGTGTACATTATCGTCGCCGCTGCCATGCACCAGGAGGTATGGACACTTCAGGTTCTTTACAAAATTGATGGGAGAGTTATCATCATATCCTTCCTTGTTCTCTTGTGGTGTCTGCAGAAAACGTTCAGTATAGATGGTGTCATAGAATCTCCAGTTGGTTACAGGTGCCACGGCGATCGCCATTTTAAAAAGATCAGGTGATTTTGTCGCGCACAAGCTGCTCAGGTACCCACCGAAGCTCCAGCCCTGGATGCCGATCCTGTTTCGATCAACATAATTCAATCCGCCTAAATGTTTCGCTGCTTCTGCCTGGTCGATCTGTTCAAGCTTTCCAAGCTGCTTGTAAGTACTCTTCTTAAAAGCCGCACCTCTGTAGCCGGTTCCGCGGTTGTCAACGCTCACTACGATGTATCCTTTTTGTGCAAGCATCTGGTGCCACAGGTAGTTCTGGCTTTCCCAGCTGTTGTTCACTGTATTGTGGCCTGGACCGCCATAAACCGTCATAAAGACAGGATACTTTTTATTCTGGTCGAAATTTGCAGGCTTGATCATCCAGCCATTCAATGAAACGCCTTCGCTTGTTTTGAACGTGAAGAATTCTTTCTTGCTCATGGTATAGCCTGAAAGTGTTTTGTTTAGAGCTGCATTGTCTTCGAGTACCCTGATCTGCTTTCCATCTGAAGAATGAAGTGTTACATAGTATGGTGTGTTCGCATCTGAGAATGTATTGAGGAAATACCTGAAGCTGCTGCTGAATGAAACGACATTGGTTCCTTTTTTTGGAGATAACTTTTTCTTGCCTGATCCATCAAGTTTCACGGAGTATAGCTCTCTGTCCATCGGTGATGATTCAACGGAGACATAATAGATGGTTTTGTTTTTTTCATCCACACCTTTCATCTCAACAACATCCCAATCGCCTGAAGTGACTTTCTTAATAAGCTTTCCATTCATTTTATAATGATAGATGTGATTGTAGCCTTCCTTCTCACTTGTCCAGATAAAGCTCTTTCCATCTGAAAGGAATGTAAGGTCATCGGTAATGTCAACATAGGTGTCGCTCACTTCCTGTAGTATCAATGAAGTGTTGCCTGTGCCGGCATCTGCAATCAGCAGCTCAAGCTTGTTCTGATGACGGTTCAGCTTTTGGATGCTCAGCTGATTTTTATCGTTCGTCCATTTGATGCGTGGAATGTAGATGTCTGTTTCAGCACCTGTATTCATCATGAGGTTTTTCGCTGATTGCACATCGAACACCCAGATGCTTACTTTGGAGTTGGCTTCTCCAGCCTTAGGATATTTATATGGATTCTGTTGCGGATAAAGTGTTCCATAGGATACAAGGTTGTATTCTTTCACCTGGCTTTCATCAAATTTATAGTATGCGATCTTTGATCCGTCACTGTTCCATGCAAAGCCTTTATCGAAACTGAATTCTTCTTCGTAAACCCAGTCGGTTGCTCCGTTGATGATCTCATTATGCTTACCGTCATTGGTCACAGCGCTTTCTCTTGCAGATGAAAGATTCCGGATGTAGAGGTTGTTCTCTTTTACATAAGCGACCTTGTTTCCGTCAGGTGAGAAGGTTGCATACATCTGCTTGGATGTTCCGGCAAGTGGTGTGAGTTTCTTTGCTTTAAAGTCGTAGATGTAATTGCTTGCTTTTGTTGAATGCCGGTAGATCTGTTCTGTAGCTGTTGAGATCATGATCTTCGATTCATCAGGACTGAACTGGTAATCCTCTATGGTGATATTTCCTGCATCTGTTACAAGATCTTTCTGTCTCAAAAGTGTATCAACCACTTTGCCTGTCTTGTAATCATATTTAAGTAACACGGTCTGATTGCCAACCTGTTCAAGTGCGGTAAAGTGTTCACCATCTTTCATGGAGTTGGGTTGGTCAACCATTTGTGCAGAAAATGTACGGCTGGCCCAGATCTCCTGGAGTGTGATGTCTTTTTTGGTCTGGGCATGTGAACCCGTTGATAACAGGTTGAAAAGAGCAAGTACGGCAAGTGTCTTTTTCATGTAGTGTTAAGTAAATTTGAGTGAAATTAAAATTAAATATCTAGACTTTTATGGTTTACGGGCATGTTGATTCGCAGCTGATCGGGCAATTGGAAAAGATCGTCGGTGAGCGGTCAGTTCTTGTAGATAAAGAAAGTCTTGAGCGTTACGGGCAGGATGAAACGGAAGATCTGGTCTATACACCGGAAGTTGTTGTGAAGCCAGCGAATGCCGTTGAAATATCGCAGATCATTCAGCTTGCGAACCAATATTCGATTCCTGTCACTCCGCGTGGTGCTGGCACAGGCCTGAGTGGTGGTGCATTGCCGGTACATGGCGGCATTGTGCTGTCAACTGAAAAACTCAATAAGATCCTTGAGATCGATGAGCGGAATCTGCAGGCCACTGTAGAGCCGGGAGTGATCAACCAGGTTTTCCAGGAAGCAGTGATCACGAAAGGCCTTTTTTATCCTCCTGATCCTGCAAGCAAAGGAAGCTGCTTTCTTGGTGGCAACCTGGCTGAATCAAGCGGTGGACCTAAAGCCGTGAAGTATGGCGTCACACGTGATTATGTGCTGAACCTTGAAGTTGTTTTGCCAACAGGTGAGATCGTATGGACAGGAGCCAATGTCCTGAAGAATGCAACCGGATATAACCTCACACAGTTAATGATCGGCAGTGAAGGCACGCTGGGTGTCATTACAAAGATTGTATTCCGCCTCATTCCTTACCCGAAGCAGAATGTGGTGATGCTTGTACCATTCTTCTCTGCATCAAATGCCTGTGAAGCGGTCGCGGCGATTTTCAAAGCTGGGCTTGTTCCTTCAGGACTTGAATTCATGGAACGAGATGCCATTGACTGGGCGATGAACTATGTGACTGACATCAATGTTGTAGTGAAAGATGAGATCCAGGCACATCTCCTGATTGAGCTGGATGGTAACGATGTCGACCGGTTAATGGCCGAAGCTGAACAGGTGGCGGATGTGGTGTCAATGTATGATTGCGATGAGATCCTCTTTGCAGATACAGAGAAGCAGAAAGAGGATATCTGGAGGCTTCGCAGAAAAGTGGCGGAAGCAGTGAAATCAAATTCTGTTTACAAAGAAGAAGATACTGTTGTACCCCGCGCTGAATTGCCTGCATTGCTGAATGGAGTGAAAGCGATCGGGAAAAAATATGGATTTCGTTCAGTATGTTACGGCCACGCTGGTGATGGTAATTTACACGTCAACATCATCAGGGGTGAGCTGGATGATCATACCTGGAACTCAGAGGTTCCGAAAGGTATACGTGAGATCTTCATGCTGTGCAAACAGCTTGGAGGAACGATCTCCGGAGAGCATGGTATCGGCCTTGTTCAGAAGGATTATATGGATATCGCCTTACAGCCTGTCATGATGGAATTGCAAAAAGGCATCAAGAGATTGTTCGATCCTAAAATGATAATGAATCCCGGGAAGATATTCGACTGGAATAAGGATTCGCGAAACCAGGGGTGATGATCGAATAGGCATCAAGCAACAGGCCCATGTCGAATCCCCGATTGGCAACATTGCTTAACACTACGATGAGTGTTTCGTCTTTCGGAAACCTCATGTAGCATGATTTAAATCCCTGCCACCAGCCTCCATGATAAACGATCCTGGTGCTGTCTTCTAGAAATCTTAACCTGTAACCATATCCATAGCTTGATCCATTATTTTTAATGTCGCTGGTAGGCAGCATGGCTTCATCGAGTGTCTCTCTTTTGATGATCTTCTCATTACTGAGTGCATTCTCCCATCTGAACAGATCCGTGATCGTTGAATAGAGGCCTTTGTCGCCAACAACACCATTCAGGTAATTGTACTTCACTTCACGTTTGTTTGCATAATGTCCTTTCACTGACTGAGGTATGTGGACTGTGTCGATCGTTGAGAAGATCTCGGTTTCAGTCATCCCGGCAGGGTCAAATAAATATTTATGGAGGAATGCACGGTAGCTCATGCCTGACACTTTTTCAACGATACTTGCCAGGACACAGTAATTGGTGTTGCAGTATTGAAAACGCCTGTCAGGCTTTGCATAGATCTCGGGTTTGTTGTCAGACATCAATCCGATCACATCGTTGTTTGAGAGCGGTGTGTTGTGATCGCTGCAAAGATGATCACAGAAGTAAACATAGTTCGGCAAGCCTGATCGATGCGACAGCAGCAGGTGAAGGTTTATGCCTTCATACGGAAATTCAGGAATGAACTTCTGGACAGGATCAAGGTAAGAAAGCTTTCCCTGCTCTTTCAGCAGCATGATGGCAACGGCGGTGAACTGCTTTGAAACGGAGGCTAGCTGGAACCTGGAATCGACCGTCAGATTCTCCTTTGAACGAAAATCAGCATAGCCAAATGCATCCCGGTAGATGATCTTTCCTTTTCGGGCAACGAGAATATTTCCATTGAATCCTCTGCGTGATGCTTCGTCAAACAGGTGCCTGAGTTTGTAATACGAGGGTGTTTTAATTACCGTGGTATCATGAACGAGCTTCTGTTCACTGATGATGGCTTTCTTCACCAGGCCAGCTTCTTTCGCACGATTCTCTCTGCATCCATGAAAAATGAAGGTCAGTGAAATGAGCAGAAATAGCTGTAATGGTCTGGTCATGTAAATTCTAAGATACTTTTCTGATTTTAACCGGTAAATGTTTTCAAGTATTGTTCCAAAGCGATTAAAGATGTTTAATCTCTGCGGACCGTATTCGCTCGTACATAGCCTACAAGCTGATCATAGCTGGTTCCCATTTCCCGGAAATAGACAAACACGTAATAATCATTCTCTGTTTCAGCATGTGAACCTTCCAGCACAGACAGGTCTGCTTCTTTTTTTCCATCAGCTGCGAAAGCCAGCGCGTAATTATAATATCCCTGCTTTAACCTGATGAAGCCGGTGTATGCCTGCCTCTCGATCGAATAATTCAGCTTGAATTCAGGCCTCAGCTGCCAGTCGGAAAGCTTACCAAAGACATAAACATCTCCACCGGGTAAAGGAACCTCAGCGGGCAGTACGAAGCGCACGTCAACATAATCCGCATCACGTTCCGGATCTCTTCCTTCCTGTACACGAATAACATAATTGCCATTGATGTCGGGCTGTGAGAAATAGCGTTTGGCTGACTTCCTTTCTTCATTTGTCAGCAGCACCACATTGGAGTCTTTCGTTACAATGTTGTCATTCACACGTTCAGAGCGAAAACGCAACGATTTGATATCGAAATACCGGAACTCATTGCCTGCCTCGAATGTATTCTCTTCATCGTAATCATAGATGAATTCATTCCCATTGATATAGAGTGGCTTCAGTCCGCTGACGACATTATCCCATCTTCCATTCTGGCTTATCACCACTTTGAGGTCTGAAAAAGGATCGCCAAGCCGAACTGCTGAAGCATCAATCGCGGCATCCACTTCCTGCCTGTTTGCCCGGTATCGTATCAAGGTAGCTTGTTTGGCCTGCACTTTTACGGCAATGCGCTCATCAGAAACCATGAACCTGCGGCTTAACACATTCTTCTCAGGGTCATGATCCATAAAGACTTTGAGTATGTAGTTGCCAGATTTTTTGATCTTCATCACATCGGTGGGAAACACCAGATTGTAATGCAGGTAGCGCACAAGCGTATTGAATGAATAGCTGTATTCTGAAATGATGTCCTCGGAGTAGCCATCAATGTATTCTGACTGTGAAATGTTCGATGGCTGCCATGAGGCATCACAATGAATGATCGTATAGGAAAGGTCTTTCAGTTCTGTATCAAGATCATCAAAGGAAAGCTTGAGCTTGTCTTCACTGAATAAACGGATCACCGGAAGGCTCAGCTCAAAATCCCGGTCATGCAGCTGAACCGTCTTTATTGTCGGGAGATAGATCTTGTCAGCATACTCAAAGAAGTCTGGCTTATAATAATCATCCTGTGAAAATGCCTGTTGTGAAAGGCTTATGAAAAGCAGAAGTATATAGATCAATGGCTTCATTAAAAGTCGAGGTATTGCTGGAACATCACTTGCAGGTAGGCCTTGCCATTCATGATCTCAGGTGTTTGCTGATCAGGATATGTGTTATGATAATATTTCTTTAGATCGTAATCATAAGTATAGTACCCTTCGGGAGTGACCCATCCCAGTCCGTTGATGAATGAGTAATAGGCGAATGGCTTCTGGAATGGGTTCAGTGCATCCCTGCTCCAGGTGAACTCTTTTGAACCAACCCGCAGCTGGGTCAGCAGCGTTTTTGAAATGTCGTTCTGCGATATGATCCGGTCGATCTTCATTCCCTGGTATTCATCTTTAAGAACCTTACCGTAAAGCATGATCGGGATTTTGTGATACATTGGTGAAATAAATTCCCAGTTCCTGTGTGAATTCCTGCTGTGATCTGAAACCAGCACAAACAGGGTGTTGTCAAACCATGGCTGTAAAGCGGCTTTTCGAAAATAATCACCAAGGCAGCTGTCAGCATAATACATCGAGTTCACATAAGGATTTTCATTCTTTCCCCAGCTGATCGGAAATTTTTTCAGCGGCATATCGAACGGACTGTGTGTGCTTGATGTAAATATGGATGAGAAAAAAGGCTGTTTGGTATTATAGAGTTCTTCCAGTTGCCTTGCATAAACATGCTCATCATGTACACCGAGTTTGCCTGTCGGTATTGATCCGTCAAAATCATCAAGCTCAATGATCCTGTCCATTTCATTTGACATCATATAGCCTTTGATGTTCCCGTAGCTTAGCTGTCCGCCGAAATAGTAGGAGGTGTGATATCCCTGCTCTTTCATCTTTTTAACGAGGGATGGAAGCTTCGGAAATTTATCTGGCTGGGCGATCACGGTAGTTAAAGGCTGTGCAGGAAATCCGCTGAAGATGGATGCCATTCCCTGGTCAGACCTGTCGCCGCTTGCATACGCATTCGTGAAGAGTATTCCATGTTTCGCGAGCTCTTCGAAGTTTCTCGTTGCTCCGCTGTCCCCTCCGCATGACGGAATGAGATCGGCAGACCAGCTTTCCAGGATGATCAGGACGATATTAGGCTTTGCATTTTTAAGAATGTAAATCGTCGTGTCCTTTTCTGGTGCATGCAACTCTGTGACGATGGATGATGCTTCCTTCACATCAAGCAAGACATATGGATTGACCTTGGTGATCCCGGGATTTTCAGTGATGCTGTGCAGAAGGTTCCATGCGCTGTTCACTGCGGCAAGGTTAAGAATGTTCTCGGATGAGTAATAACAGTCGCTCTGGTTCACAGGGATCTGTCGCAAGCCTCCGCGTAATCCAAGTACTATGAATACGGATGAACATACCGTAAAGAAAAGTGCAAACGGGATCTTTCTTTTCTCAGGTATGGAACGGCTGATGGTTTCCTGTGGAAAGAGCGTTTTAAAGAACCACAGCGATGCCCAGGTCTGTGCAGAGACAGCAACCAGGAAGATCATGATCTGGCTGGTAGTGGCCGTATAGAACACTTCTGAAGGATGCGCGAGGTGACTCAGACCTTTCAGATTAAGCTTTGTTCCCCATTCCGCATAAAGGCAAAGTTCCGCAGCGGTGATGAGGTTAAAAATGAATGTCAGTGGAATCGCCGCAATGTAAAGAATACGATTCCTGTTTATCGGGATGATGTAACTCAGCAGGATAATTAAAAAAGGAACAATGAGAAGGTAGGATGCAGTGGAAAGATCAAGTGTGAACGAATACAGGAAAGATGCGAATATTTCACCGATACCTGATTTGATCGTAGGGAAGTAATACGAGAGAAAGATCAGCCTTCCTACGGCAAATACAAAGAACCAGTAAAGCAGATGTTTGCCGATGGCTTTTAATTCTTCCCTCATCACTCATAAAGATACGGAAAACCTTGCTGGATGCGGTGATCAAAATGCAACACCAAGGCCAGCTTCAAGATGATCAGGCTTAAAGAAATGTGATTTAACCGTGAAGTTCAGGAAGAAATTCTTCTGTGGAAAAAAGCGAAGTCCATACCTGTTATAAAAGCTGCCGTCGTTGACATATGCAGGAAACAGATACACACCAAAGTCAAGCGGCACTTCGAGGTTTCCTACCACCCATGTATAGTTGAGCGCAATTCCTTCGCGAAGCTCAATGAGGCCGGCAGGAACTGGTTTGTACCCCAGCATGATCCTGGGTGGAATGCTTGGATCATAAAAAACATCGCCGGTAAATCCAAACCTTGACTTTTTTGAAAGCCATCGTGTTGCCGAGATTGAAAGAGTTGCCGGTGTATACACTTTCTTTGGTTCTGTGTTAACCTGTCTGAATCCTGCACCCGCCATGATGGTCGTTTTCCATTTGTTTCTCGGGCTTGCAAGGGGTTCAGCCTGTGGTGTCACCGTACCTTTCTTTATAACCAGTGAATAACCAATGAATCCGGTAAAGCTGTTAAAGAAGTAAGGTGTTGGTGTGAACCCTGCATTGGTGATATGAAAAAACGAGATCCCTCCGAAAAAGGTCATGCGTTTGGTTGGCGAATAACCCATGGATGGACTGATGTTGATGAGTCCGTTCAGCTTAGGACCCGGAGCTTTCCCCGGGATCACTCCATCAATATTGAATCGTTTGGTGAAGTAGCAGGCACCCACACCAACTCTAACCCAGGTATAGACTTTGTTGTCCTTGATCAGCGGGAAGTTCAGAAATGGAAATGCACCAATGGCTGTCCCGAACAATTCCTTCTGTCCGAACTCTGTGTAGAAAATATCGATGCCTTTTCTTGGGTAATTATACAGGATCTCATATCGTTCAAGTCCATATGTTTCTTTGTTGAAGGAGATCTCAAAGAGTGGAAAGTATCGGTCTTTTACATAGGGCTTCACATCTTTATCGCTGGTAATAAATCCGTAGTTCACCCTTACTTCGGGAATGATTCCAACCGATGAATGTTGCTGCGCATGGCTGCTTCCTGACAAGGCTGCGATCCAGACGATTAAGGCCAGAAGAGATCTGAATACGTTCAATGGCTGCTTCTTAAAAACACTTTTTGGTTCATTCAAAAACTTAGCCTTGTTTTTGGCATAACAATTACCTGTTCTTTTTGCGGATGGAAATTGCTTTTGTTTTAGGATTACTCGGAATTGCGATTCTTTTATTCTCCCTGGAAACCATTTCCGTTGACATGGTTACAGCGATCATATTGATTGCACTGACAACATCGGGGATCCTCACGCCGGGAGAAGCATTCGAAGGATTCAGCAGCGACTTCATCATCATCCTTGCATCCATATTCATCATCACTGGTGCTATTGAAGATTCAGGTTTCCTGGAGTACATGATCACGCGGTTTTTTAAAGTTGAGAAGGCAGGGGCGAACATGGTGCTTCTGAACCTCATTATCGTCACCTCGTTCATCAGTGCTTTTATGAACAACACAACCGTGACGGCATTGATGATCAACCCGATCATCAGCATTTCGAGAAAGCTCCAGCTGAGTGCATCCAAGCTTTTAATGCCTCTGGCCTTTGCATCGATCGTGGGTGGTAATTGCACCATGATCGGAACATCCACCAACGTGGCGGTAAGTGGCTACATGGTAAAGGCCGGCCTGCCTCCGATGGGCATGTTTGAGATCTGGCACATCGGCCTTGTGATCACGATCCTGCTCATCATTTACATGCTGACCATCGGGAAATGGTTACTTCCTGACAGGCAGGATCATAGCCTCGTGGAAGATTTTGGTATCCGTGAGTATTTAAGTGAGATCGTAGTTGGAGCAGGCAGCCGGCTTATCGGGCAGACCATCTTCAAGTCTGATCTCACAAAGCATGGATTCAGGATCTTCAATGTGATCCGTGATGGCATGGTGTATCCTGTGCTGGATTCTCCTATTCACGAAGGCGATACGTTCATCATTGCTGGTAAGCCCGGAGAGATCCTTCGTATAAAGGATATGTATGGACTGGAGTTGAAAGCGGAGGTGGATAAGAATGTATATGATGAGAAATCATCAAAGAGCAAGCTGGGAGAAGTGCTGATACCTGCGAAATCGGATCTTGTGAAAACAACGATCAGGGAAGCTGATTTCAATAAGCGTTTTGGATTGAATGTGCTTGCCATCCATCGTTCCGGACATTCACTGATCGATCAGATCTCCGATATCGAACTTGCTGTAGGTGACCTGCTGCTGGTTCAGGGTGGTGAAGAACGATTCAAGTACCTCTATAAAAATCATAACCTGCTGGTGCTTGAAGAATACGATGAGAAGAACACATCCTTCAGAAAAGGAGCTTTGCTGATCGGGATCTTTATTGCTGCCCTGCTTGTCGGAACGTTCGATCTTCTTCCTTATTCCATATGCTTTCTGATAGCAGCTGTTCTTTCCATCCTTCTGAAAGGTGTTCAGATTGAAAAAGCATATCACCTGATCGACTGGCGTCTGCTGATCCTGATAGGCGGTATGAGCGCATTCGGGACTGCGATGGCGAAAACCGGAACAGATAAATTTCTGTCCATGCTTATCGTTGACAACCTTCTGCCTTTTGGTGTTGAAGCCATCTTCGGAGGTTTCCTGGTGCTCACTATCCTGCTCACTCAGCCAATGTCGAATGCCGCTGCAGCGTTGGTTGTTTTGCCTATCGCATTGCAGACCGCCACAGATTTGAATGTCAATCCGAGAACGTTTGCCATGGGTGTCATGCTGGCTGCTTCAGTATCGCTCATCACACCGTTTGAGCCTGCATGCATACTTGTGTATGGGCCAGGGAAATATAAGTTTTCAGACTTCCTGAGGATAGGTGGGCTGCTTACATTGATGATCCTGGTCGTTCTGTTTTTTATGGTGCCTTACTACTGGCCTTTCTGATCAGAATTTTGGACACGGAACGAGGAACGCCTTGTAATTCTTGCGTTTCTTCACCGTCTTGCAGAACTGATAGGCAAGTGAGACTTCATGCGATCCGCTGGAGAACCCAAGTAATCGGGAAATTGTCAGGTCGTAGCTGTATCCCGCGCGCAGTGAACCTTTCGTAAATCCAAGAATAACCGCGATGGCATCGTTGTTCTGGTAACCTGGAACGTATGCCTTGATTCCCGGGATCCCTCTGTACCACAATCCAAGAACAAATGGTTCCTGCGTGACGTAGGCTCCAATATCAACCTGGTCGAATTTCTCCTGGAACTTATACAGGAATGCAGGTGTGATGTACTTCTTTTCTTTGTCTTCGTAGGTTACTGCTTTGAACGGGATCTTGCCTCCTCCATGCAGTGAGAATTTTACTGGCAGGGGAGAGGTGGAGTTCATGAATGACATGTTCGGCATGGTCATGTGATGCGATGAAAAGCCTACCCAATACTTTTCGGAATACAGGAGTGCTCCGGCGCCAACATCAAAGAAGCTTGTCTTTAGATCACCGGGAGTTTCAATGGTTGTAAGCGCTCCGCCTCTTGCCAGCTGATCACCAAAAACCAGCTTGTAAAAATCAACAGCATGCACTGTTCGTGTTGCCTGCATGCCTGCCCTGAACATGAGCTTTCGGGTTAGCTGCAGCTCATAGGCATAAAGGAAATTGTATGAGTAGGAGCGAAGACGGCCTGTTCCAGCCTGATCATTCGTGAACATAAATCCAAAGCCGCTGTTTACTTTCTGTAAAAAATGCTCAAAGCCTACAATCTGTGAAACGTAACCGCCTGAGATGTTTCCCCATTGATTACGATAATTTCCTGTGAGCTTGAAGCATGCATTCAGTCCGGTATATGCAGGGTTAAGATACATAGGTGCTGCATAGAACTGTGTGAACTGCATATCCTGTGCACCCAGGAAGCTGGTTAAGAATAAGAATGGCAGTATGATGATCAGCAGCTTCTTCATTTTCCGATTTCCTTTCTTGAAAGTTCAATGGAAATATCATCTCCTGGAAATGTGAGGGATTGAACAAAGGACTGATGGTCCACTGATTCAATCAGGATATCATACTTGTTTCCGGGATATCCTATCAATACAAAAGTGCCTGTCAGCCTGTTCGATCTGAATACGCCTTCGATGGTGTTCGTGGTCTTGTTCAGCAGGGAGATCTTGGCAGCCACAGGTTTCTGTTGCTCCTTGTCCATCAGTCTTCCTTTAAGCACTGTAAGCTGAAAATATTGCTCAGGATTTTTGATCATGTAGATATCCTGATCGCCATATCCGTTTGTCCTGTTCGCGGAATAATATCCATTCTTCCCATCGAGCGACATCACGAAATATATATCGTCATTGACGGAGTTAATAGGATAGCCGAGGTTTTCGGGCACACTCCAGTTGAACTGTTCATCCATCGTTGAACGGAATATATCGTATCCTCCAATGCTTGAATGACCCTTTGAGCTGAAGTAAATGGTTTTGCCGTCAGGATGAATAAATGGTGCATCCTCATCATATTCTGTATTCAGCGGAGGTCCAAGGTTCATCGGTTTGCCCCAGGTATTGTCAGGCAGCCTTCTTGAGAAATAAATGTCTTTGCCTCCCAATCCTCCTGGTCTGTCACTCGAAAAATAAATAAGCTCATTATCACTCGCGATGGATGCGCTTGCTTCTACATATTCTTTGGAATTGATGTTCTCAGGAAGCTTTGCGGGAGAGCTCCATTCCATGCCGTTAAAGCTTGATGTATAGAGATCTCCGGATAACAGATCATCGCTTGTTTTATAGGTGATCATCTGCTGACCATCAGGAGAAAGCGCTGCACAGGCATCATGCGTAAGGGTGTTGATGGTTTTGCCTGCATTTACCGGCTTGGTCCATTTTCCGTCTTTGAAATATGAAACGTAGATGTCTTCAAAGTAATCACCATTTGGATCTTTGTTGTTGTCACTGCTTCCTTCTCTTCTTGATGTGAACACCAGCATGCTTTCATCCGCAGTGATCAATGGAACATAATCAGGATACTGTGAGTTGATCTCTTCTCCGAGATTTTCAATTTCGATCGCTAGTGGATGCTTGATGGTTTGCTTGGCGTAATTTGAAATGCTGATCGCACGCTCAACATCTTTCAGCGTGAAATAGCTGTCACCTGTTGCTCTTTTATATTTCTCATAATACCGGATGGCGTCATCAAACTGAAGCTTCAGATGTTCAAGCTGTCCAAGGTAGTAGTAGCAATCCTTGAATTTTCCTGCTTCCGCTTTTTTGAAGTAGGGGTAGGATGCTGTGCGATGCTGCTTGAGGTAATACATAGACAGCCCCATCTTGTAATTCATGTACACATTCGTGGAATCGGCGGGATAAGCCTGTCTGTAAAGATTCAGTGCATTCTGATGATCGCCGAGCGCTGAATACTCTTCTGCTGTCCGGAATAATTTCCTGCTGTTCTTGTCGAGATTCTGTGCATAGCCCGCAAGCGAACACACGAGGAAAACAACTACGATATGTAACGTTCTCGTTATCATCTTAATAATGTTACATCACCAACCTGTGTAAATTCTCTTCCATCAAACATCTTCACCTTGGCTTTCCATACATAAACTGCCTGTTCACATAATACGCCGCGATAATATCCATCCCATCCGATCCTGTAATCATTGGTTTCAAAGATAAGTTCTCCCCAACGGTTAAAGATCATCATGTTGAATTCTGCAACACCTGCAGTGAACGGATGGAATATGTTGTTGTCCAGGTCATACATGTCATAGCTGCCATTGGCCGGACCTGAAGGATCTGGTGTAAAGGCATTCGGGAATACCAGGTCAGCTGTTGCCCTGATTTCCTTAATCGCCTGGTCAACGCATCCAAACTGGTCAGTGGAGGTGAGCGTTATGTTGAATACTCCGACATCTGAATAGTTATGTGTAGGATTCTTGATCGTGCTTGTGCTGCCATCTCCAAAGTCCCAATGATAAGTTACAGCATTCGGGGATGAAAGGTTGGTCATTACTGCAGGTTCTCCAGGCAGATTAACGACATCCGAGCGAAGACTGAAATCAGCGGTTGGGCCATCGTGAACGATCACCTGTCCTGGTGAGCTGGCAAGTGTCTGCCTGCATCCTCCGCTTGTGACAACTGAAAGTGTCGGATTGTATGTTCCGCTATTCTCGTAAATGTGTGAAGGCGATGGTGATGAGGAAGTCGATCCATCTCCAAACTCCCAGATCCATGCAGCGATCGGATCTGTTGATGAGATCGAAAGGTCTGTAAAGATGACCGACAATGGCTTGCAGCCTTCCTGGCGATCCATGCTGAAACTTACAACCGGCAATGGCCTGAAGTCAACCGTCACAGAATCAGTGAGTGTAACTCCGCAGTTGTTGCTTACGGTGACAATATAGGTTGTAGGTGCTGTAGGGAAAATGGTGTATGCTCCAGGTCCTGATGGTAATCCATTGTTCCATGAATAGGTCAGGTTACCTCCGGAGCTATTGATCACCGAGGCATACACTGTGGTGCTTGATCCCGGGCAGATCGGTGTGAATGCCTGTACGATCAGGTTGTCTGGCTGAAGTGATGTAACATTCACAGTGATGGTATCTGTTGAGCCGGCGCATCCATTCTGATCGTAAGCGTTCACAATGTATGTGGTGGTGCTTTGCGGGGAAACCACCTGAGGATTGCCAGCACCAAGTCCGTTATTCCACAGGAAGTAATAGTTTCCTGTACCTCCTGATGCCGTTGCAGTCAGTGTGGTTGATGTTCCTCTGCAGATCGTTGCGTCAGGTGATGTTGCTGTAATGATCTGTGTCGGTTGAGTGATCGTGGCCGATAGCACGAGTGTACATCCGTTAAAATCGGTTACAGTTGCTGAATAGGTTCCGGCAACAAGCCCGGTTGCTGTTGGTGTTGTCTGCGGAGGTGTTGTATTCCAGCTGTACTGGTAAGGTGATGTTCCTCCCGCAACATTCACTGTAGCTCTTCCACTGCTGGTTCCGTAGCATGATGCATTAAGGGTTGATACGATCCCGTTTAAAGAAGATGGCTGTGAAATGGAAACGGATGTAGATATTGTACAGCCATTGTTGTCAGTGACCAGCACCGTATAGGCTCCTGCTGGAAGGTTAGTGGCTGTCTGTGTGAATTGTGCAGGTGTTGTTGACCAGCTGTAGGTGTATGGACTTGTACCTCCATTCACCGTTACGGACGCAGATCCTGAAGAACCGTTAAAGCAGAGCGCATCGTTTTTATTTGATACTGCAGCTGCCAGAGATGTTGGCTGAGAGATGACAACGCTTGCTGTTGCAGAACATCCTTTGGAGTCAAGAACAGTGACCATGTATCCTCCTGCAGCAAGGTTTGTTGCAGTAGCTGCATTTCCGCCGTAAGGAGACCATACATAGGTAAATGGTCCTGTACCTCCGTTCATGGTTACCGTAGCGGTTCCGTTTGCTCCATTGTTACAAGAGACATTCGATGAAGCGCTGATGGCTGCGGTGCCTGCACTGACTTCAGTGATTGTAGCAGATACTGTTACGATGCATCCATTCTGATCAGTGATGGTGGCGGTGTATGTGCCTGCTGAAAGCCCTGAAGCCTGACTGCCTGTGCCTCCGTGTGACCAGGTGATGAGGTAAGGCGAAGTGCCTCCCGATCCGGCAACATTAATGAATCCGTTCGACTGCCCACAGTATGAATCTGATTTACTTGAGATCACTGCGGTCAGGGCCTGGGGTTGACTGATCTGCACGGAACCGCTGGTATTACACTGGTTGGCATCTGAAACAAACACCACATAATTTCCAGCAGGAATGTTGCTGATGGATGTGCTGCCTGCTCCTGAAGGATACCAGGAATAGGAGTAAGGAAGTGTTCCGCCTGTCACTACAGCTGATGCATTTCCATCTAATCCGCCGAAGCATGATACATTCGTTCCGTTCACGACTACCGCAAGCGCATCCGACGGCTGTGTGATGGTTACTGTCTGTGTGGTTGTACATCCTTTCGCGTCTGTAACGGTCATGGTATAGTTTCCTGCAGAAAGGTTTCCAATGCTTTGTCCAGGCTGGCCGGTTGACCAGGAGTAAGTATAAGGCTGCACTCCGCCTGTCGCAGTTCCAAGTGCCCATCCGTCATTCCCACTGAAGCATTTTACATTTCCTGTGCTGATGGATGTTGCCAGGGCTGCAGGTGCGTCAAGTACTACTGGCTTAATCACAGCACATCCGCGGCTGTCGGATACAGTGACTGTATAGGTTCCTTGCGGAAGGTTCGTTGGATTGGATCCTGTTACTGATGAGGGTGTCCATGAATAGGTGTATCCGGGTGTTCCCCCGCTCGCAGTTACCAGCACTGAACCATTCGAAGATGTATTGCATCCGGGGTTTACTGTTGTATAAGTTATAGCAAGTGGATTTGGCTGATTGATCGTAAATGGTCTGGAGATCTGGCATCCGTTCTGATCAGTGACTGTCAGCTGATGTGTGCCTGGCTGCAATCCTGTGATGCTTGCGCCTGTTCCGGTTCCCTGCGACCAGGAGTAGGTATAGGTGCCTGTTCCTCCGGTGACAAGACTCGATGCTGTTCCGTTATTTGCTCCGAAACAGGTGACATCCGTTGTGGTGATGGACAATGATAGCGCAACAGGATGAAACAGGGTAGCTGATGCGGTAGTCTGACATCCCTGGTTATCCGTCACCGATACCTGGTAGGTGCCCTGGCCAACATTGGTGATGCTTTGTGTTGTTGCTCCTGTGTTCCAGCTATAGGTATAAGATGGTGTGCCGCCTGTGACATTCGCTGTGACACTTCCATTTGATCCGCCGCTGCATGATGGATTTACTGTTACTATAGCCGCGTTCAGGAATCCTGATGGTTCCGTGATGATCACCGTTTGTGAAGTAGTACACTGGTTGTTGTCTGTCGCGGTAATTGTATAGGTTCCTGCCGCAAGTGAACTGGCGGTTGGTCCTGTCTGTCCTATAGGTGACCACTGGTACGAATATGGAAGCGTACCTCCTGATGCGGAAGCTGCTGCAGTTCCATTCGACAATCCTTTACAGGTAACATTTGATGTCGTGGTTGATAGTGTCAGTGCCGATGATGGCTGCGTCAATACAATGCTTGCAGTTGCCTGGCATCCGTTGTTGTCGGTGACCATTGCAGTGTAAGTGCCTGCCGGAAGGTTGCTTGCAAGTGTATCTGTATCACCTGCATAGTTCCAGGAATAAGCATAAGGGCCTGTGCCTCCGCTTGCTTCAACTTCTGCTGATCCATTGCTTCCGCCAAAGCAGCTTACATGATTAAAAAGTACGATGTTGGCAGTGAGCGCTTGTGGTTCTGTGAGAACAACCTGGTAATTCTGCTGGCAACCTGCATTGTCTGTGATCGTTATATGATATGTGCCGGCACTAAGGCCAGAGTTTACAGCGGTATTGCCTGCACCATTTGACCATGAGTAGGTATAAGCTGATGTTCCGCCTGTGGTGACAGCAGTGATCTGTCCGTTAGTTCCTCCAAAACAATTGATGTTGGTGGTAAGGAATGTGGCTGAAAGCGCGGCTGCTGGCTGTGCAATGGTAAATGTGTTTGTTGTTGAACATCCATTGGCATCTGTGGTGGTCACCGTGTATGTACCTGCGGTGAGCGTATTCATGGAAGAGGTAAGGTTGCCGTTTGACCATGAATAGGTGTAAGGTGCAACTCCTCCTGTTGGTGTTACGATCGCTGTTCCGTCATTTCCTGCGAAGCAGTTGACTGGTGTGCTTGATATTGAAGCAGACAGTAAAGCCGGCTGAGAGATCTGAACGGTATCAATGGCCTGGCAGTTCTTTGCATCTGTCACAGTAATGGTATGTGTTCCTGCACCAAGTCCGCTTGCGGCTGGCGTTGTGGATCCATTGCTCCAGTTATAGGTATATGGTGTTGTTCCTCCTGTAACGGTAACAGTTGCGGTGCCGTTCGATCCTGCGAAGCAGCTAACCTGTGATGTCGATGCAGAAATGGAAAGTGCAGAAGGTTCAGTGATCTCAGGGTTTGTTGATACTACACCCTGGCAGCCGTTGGCATCCGTCACTGTCACGGTGTACATACCTGCCGGGAGATTGGTAGCTGTTGCTGTACTCTGGCTTGGTATTGAATTCCATGAATATGTGTATGGACCAGTTCCTCCTGTATGTGAAACTGTAGCTTGTCCGTCACTTCCACCAAAGCAGCTGACATGAACGATTGACAGGATCACTGCGTTAGGTCCGGATATGTTGCTGATATTAAAGGCCTCTGTCAGCTGGCATCCACCATCATCTGTGATGGTCAGGCTATACGATCCTGCTGCAAGTCCGGATACTGAAGTTCCTGTTGCTCCTGTTGACCAGCTGTAGGTATATGGTGCCGTACCTCCTGAGATGCTTGCAGACGCTACACCATTGGAACCTCCACAGGTGGAGTTGGTTGTCGTGAAAGATACCGCCATGGAAACCGGCTCTGTAATGGTCACGGATGAGGAGACAGTACAGTTCTTAGCGTCCTTCACATAAACTGTGTAGGTGCCTGCCTGTAAGTTGGTTGGGTTTGCAGAAGTCGATCCGCCCGGACTCCAGCTATATGTATATCCTGGTGTACCACCTGTGACCAGGGTGATGATCGATCCGTTTGATCCGCCACTGCATGTTACGTTTGCAGAAGCAAGTGATGCGTTCAATGCAGCATTTGGCTGTGTGATCGTAAAGGTAGAAGTGGTAGAACATCCCTTGCTGTCATTTACAGTAACTGAATAGGTTCCTGCCGCAAGACCGGTGATGGTGCTTGCTGTTGATCCGGTTGACCATGTATAGGTGTAGCCAGGTGTTCCTCCTGTGATCTGCAGAGAGGCAGTACCGTTCGATCCTGCAAAACAGCTGACAGCCGTGGTGTTTACTGTTACATTGATCGGTGTCGGCTGCGTGATGATGACAGGCCTGATGATCGTACATCCTTTGGAGTCGCTGATGGATACTGAATAAGTCCCTGCGGAAAGGTTAGTAGCCGTTGGCCCAAGAATACCAAGAGAGTTCCAGCTGTAAGTATAGCCCGGTGTTCCTCCTGTACCGGTCACAGTGGCTGTACCATTGGTGCCACCGAAGCAACTGACATTGGTTTGCGTCGCAGTGGAAGTGAGGAAGGTCGCAGGCTGTGTAATTGTAAAATAAACTGTCTGTGCACAATTCTTACTGTCACGAACGATCACATAATAAGTGCCAGGTGAAAGGTTGGATACCGATGCTGCTGTGCTTCCTGTTGACCAGGTTTGCGTGTATCCTGGTGTTCCTCCTGAGACCGTGATTGTTGCTGATCCGTTATTTGCTCCGCGGCAGCTTACATTCACAGGAGTTACTGTCAATGCCAGTGGCGTTGGCTGGTTGATGGTAACTGTATTTAATGTGGTGCAGCCTTTTGAGTCGGTCACATACACTGTATAGGTTCCTGCAGATAGGCCGTTGATGGTGTTTGATGTTGAAGTTCCCGTGCTCCATGAATAAGTGTAAGGGGCTGTTCCTCCTGTCACAACTGCAGTGGCATTCCCGTTCGACCCACCATTGCATGATGGTGGATTGTGTGTAAGTGTAACTGCTAAAGGTGTAGGCTGGGTGATGATAACCGGCCTGATGATCTGACATCCTTTATTATCGGTCACTGTTACACTGTATGTTCCTGCTGAAAGGTTTGTTGCAGATGGACCTGTCTGACTACCTGGAGTCCAGCTATACGTGTAAGGCCCTGTGCCTCCTGAAGCGGAAGCGAATGCGGCGCCATTTGATCCTCCATTACAGCTTACATTCGTAATGATGGTGTTTGCGTTAAGCGGTGATGGCTGAGAGATGTATCCGCTGGCTGATGCAGTGCATCCGTTATTGTCGGTTACTGTAACGGTATAGCTTCCGGTTACTAATCCTGTAGCTGTCGGGTTGCTTCCTCCTGATGGGCTCCATGCATAGGTATAAGGTGATGTTCCTCCTGTTGCCGATGAAGCCAGTGATCCGTCAGAACCTCCAAAGCAGCTCACATTGTTTACAACACTTACTGATGCAGATGGTAATGATGTCGGCTGTGTTATGATCACTGTAATGTTTGCTGAACATGTATTCGCATCAGTTACGTAAAGTGTATAGCTTCCGGCAGAGAGTCCTGTCGCTGTCGCGGTTGTTCCTCCTGTGGGTGACCAGCTGTAAGTATATGGTGCAGTTGCTCCCGTTGCAGAAACGGTCGCTGAACCATTCGCTCCGCCAAAGCATGATACATTGACTTGTGAAGTGAGCGAAAGCTGTATTGCTGGTGAGACATTCGTAATCACCACGCTGCCGCTTTTAACACAACCTTCAGCGTCAGTTACAGTAACCGAATAGCTTCCTGCAGGTAGGCCTGTAACAGATGATGTGGTGCCTCCTGATGACCATGAATAAGTATAAGGCAGTGTTCCGCCGGTTACTGCGGCAGATGCTGTTCCGTTAGGTAGATCGCATGTGGTATTGGTTCCTGTTAAGGTGACTGCCAGGGTTTGTGGCTGTGTGATCGTAAATCCCTGCAATAGCTGACATCCCATGTTGTCTGTCACTGTTACCTGATGATTGCCTGCCGCGAAACCAGAAGCTGAAGCTCCTGTTGAACCGTTCGACCATGAATAGGTGTATCCCGGTGTACCACCAGTTACGGTGATTGTTGCGGATCCATCTGTTCCCCCTGCGCAGCTCACATGATCAATGCTGAATGTCACGGATACTGGCGCAGCAGGTTCAGTGATCGAAACCGGAACCTGAATGATACATCCTTTGCTGTCGATGATGGTGACTGTATAGGTTCCCGCTGCAAGGCCGTTCGCAGTTGTTCCGATCGCTCCGTTTGACCAGTTATAGGTATAGGGCAATGTTCCACCGCTTGCTGCTACAGTTGCCGATGCATCTGCACCACCATAACAGGATACATTTGTCTGCGATGTGATCGCACCTGTCAGTGTTAGTGGCTGTGTGATCGTAACCTGTATCTGCCTGGTGCATCCCATTGCATCGGTGTCCGGGCATTGTCCCGTCCTTTTTCCCAAATGACATTCATAATTTCGTCATGGGAACGGCCTTTGGCTGTTTCAACATGATAATAGTTAATCATGCCAACATCGTTGTAATCTTCAATAGAAGGGAATTGAACATTCGTCATACCAATTTCCTGACCCTGGTAAATAAATGGAGTCCCTTTCATTAGGAAATACAATGCTCCAAGCATTTTGGCACTCTCTTTCCAATACTCCTTGTCATTCCCCCAGCTAGTAACCCGTCGAGGCTGATCATGGTTTTCGATAAATAAGGCATTCCAGCCTCTGCCTTCCAAACCTGTCTGCCATTTGGTTAGAACCTTTTTCAACTTACGAACGTCAATGGATCCTTCTGCATCCTTATCCCACAGATCTAAAAATTCGAATTGAAATATCATATTAAAATAGCCGTTTTCTTCGCCTACCCATTTATCAGCTTCATTTAGACCGACACCATTTGCTTCCCCAACAGTCATGATGTCATAGTTTTTAATGGTTTTTTGAGTAAATTCTGTGAGAAACTCATCAATTCCATCCACATTCATCATTTTAGGAAAGCAAGGCACGAAATCTAATTCATCTGGATTAGGCATATCAGGGAACCCTGGTTCTTTTTTAATATGCGAGATGGCATCCACGCGGAAGCCGTCGATCCCTTTTTCCAGCCACCAGTTCACCATATTGTATAAAGCATCCCTTACCTCAGGGTTTTCCCAATTCAAATCAGGCTGCCTCTCAGAAAAAATATGCATGAAATATTCATCAGTAGCTTTATCATATTTCCATGCAGACCCGCTGAAAATGGATTCCCAGTTATTCGGCTCCTTACCATCCTTGCCCTCACTCCAAATGTACCAATCCCGTTTTGGATTGTTTTTTGAAGAGCGGGACTCAATAAACCAAGGATGCTCATCACTTGTGTGATTAATGACCAAGTCAAGAATTAACTTCATTCCGCGGCGATGAACTCCCTCGAGCAACTCATCAAAATCGGCCATTGTTCCGAATTCATCCATAATATCCTGATAATCGGATATATCGTAACCATTGTCATCATTAGGAGATTTGTACATTGGCGACAGCCAAATCACATCAATTCCTAATTCTTTCAGGTAATCCAATTTGGAGGTAACTCCTTTTAAATCACCAATCCCATCTCCATTGCTATCCATGAAACTTCTGGGATATACCTGATAAGCGACACTTTCTTTCCACCATTTTTTATTCATAGATGCAACCCTTTCCT
>JAKFFM010000041.1:0-78609 GCA_036675075.1 Bacteroidota bacterium | reverse complement strand
AATAATATTATCCGGCTCTATCCTGATGGAGTCTCTAAAAACTGAACCACATGAGTCTGTTACCTCTACGTAATACAGGCCGGTAGCTATAGCCATAAATACAGAGTCGGTTGAACCATCCTGCCACCTGTATTGTTTAAATCCTGCGCCTGCATTTAATTGAAGAGATACTGCATTACAAAAGATCGTATCATTTCCCAGGTATAAGGTTGCTGCTTTTCTATAATCATATACGGTTACAGTATCCTTAAAAATATTGCCGCAGGCATCGGTTGCGCTCACATGGTATCGGCCTGCAGCACTTACATTAAATAAGGAGTCTATTGACCCGTCCTGCCATTTATAAGATACAAAACCTTTGCGGGCATTTAAAACAACACTATTGCTGCTGCAAAAGCTGGTATCAGGGCCAAGATTGAGCAATGGCCCATTGGAATTGATGAATACGTTTATACTGTCTTTGAAAAGATTGTTGCAGGCGTCGGATACAGTAACATAGTAAAGGCCGGACTGCGTGACCGCAAATTTATCGTCGGTAGAACCATCCTGCCATAAATACGTTGCCCCTGCGGTGGTCGCATTAAGAACTGAAGTCTGTCCCTGGCATAATGTAAGATCGGAACCAATGCTTATTGCGCAGGTTGGAGAAGCATTGCAGGTTGGGCATAATGAATTCACAAGACCGGAGGTTCCAGATGTTCCATTATGAAGGAAGATCCAGTTGTGACCTCCTTGTGAAGATGTTGCTGTAAAGGTGATGGTGTTTGTGGTCCATGTAGTACCAACTGCCGGAAGATTTCCAACATAATAGGAACTGGGATAATTCTGCGATGAATAGGTTGAAAAACGAAGTGAGAAGCTTCCTGTGCTTCCAAAACCATGACTGACATAGGTAAAAGGAAACGAATAGGTCTGACCAGCAACCAATGGCTGATCCAGTCTGAGTGCAAAGCCCTCTCCTCCTGATGTCCATGAAGAAGCATTTCCAATCCATACTGCACGACATCCACTTTGATTCTGTGGTGGTGGCATTGTCACATTTGCATTCGACCACTGACCCAGCCATGAACTACCGGTCCAATGAACAAGGTCTGCATTCATGCTGTAAATGTCAGAGTTCCCGGGAAAGGATGTCCCGTAATTAACGGAGGTGTAACATGGGTCAACAATGGTTTGGGAATATGACGAGAGCGCAGAAAAAAGCGAGGCAATAAATAAAATAAATCTGATTTTCATAAGATCAACGGGTAGGAATACGCAACAAAACTATCGTTAATTATTAATTATTTTTAATTCAATCTAAAATTGAATTTAATCGCTTATTCTGATGCAGGTTCAGAAAATTTATACTTACCTGTATTGATCCTTCCTAGGTCAACTAATAAATTATTGATTGCAGGGCAGGAATAGGGAAACAATTCATGAACAATCGTTTTTTTCAATGATAGAGTTGACGGAAATGATAATAATGGATTATCCGGAACATAAGGTGCTCATGCAAAATAAAACCCCGGAATACCTGTTATTTCTGTAACTTTGCACCCCTTTTAAGGCATTACATGATAGCAGCATCGAATTTATCTTTACGATTTGGAAAAAGGCTTCTCTTTGAAGAAGTGAATATCAAGTTCACACCAGGAAACTGTTATGGACTTATTGGCGCCAACGGTGCCGGTAAATCGACCTTCCTGAAGATCCTTTCAGGAGAGATCGACCCAAGCACTGGCCAGGTGGCTATCACGCCAGGTGAACGAATGAGCGTACTCAAGCAGAACCACCATGAATTCGATGGCATTCCTGTACTGGAAACCGTGATCATGGGCAATAAGCGCTTTTTCGAGGTTATGAAAGAAAAGGATGCATTGTATGCAAAGCCCGATTTTTCTGATGCTGATGGTCTGCGCGCCGCTGAACTGGAGACACTCTTTGCTGAAATGGACGGATGGAATGCGGAAAGCAATGCTGCCTCTCTGCTCAGCGATCTTGGAATTCATGAAGAGCTTCATACCAAACTCATGAGCGAGCTTGGCGGAAAAGAAAAAGTTCGTGTACTCCTAGCCCAGGCACTTTTTGGTAATCCTGATATCCTCCTGCTCGATGAGCCAACAAACGACCTTGATGTTGAAACGATCAGCTGGCTGGAGAACTTCCTCGCTGATTTCCAGAATACTGTGATCGTTGTATCGCACGACCGTCACTTCCTGGATGCCGTTTGTACACACATTGCTGATATCGATTTCGGAAAGATCCAGCTCTATACCGGAAACTATACGTTCTGGTATGAATCATCACAGCTCGCTTTAAGACAGCGTTCTGACCAGAACAAGAAAATAGAAGACAAGCGCAAGGAGCTTCAGGAATTCATTGAACGATTCAGCGCGAATGCTTCAAAATCAAAACAGGCAACATCACGTAAGAAGCTACTTGAAAAGCTTGTGATCGATGACATCAGGCCTTCCAACAGAAAGTACCCGGGAATTATATTCAAAGCGGAGCGTGACTGCGGAGACCAGATCCTGTCAGTTGACAACCTGTCCAAAATCTCTCCTGAAGGAGCGCAGCTGTTTGCAAATGTTACATTCACGCTTGTAAAAGGTGACCGTGTAGCGTTTATTGCAAAAGATCACCTTGCGATCACTGCCCTGTTTGAAGTGCTTTCAGAAGAATCGAATGCTGATTCAGGACATTTCGCCTGGGGTAGCACGATCACCAAATCATACCTTCCAAACGACAACTCAGCATACTTTAAGGAAGATTACAACCTTATCGACTGGTTACGTCAGTTCAGCAAAGACAAGGACGAAACATACATCAGGGGGTTCCTTGGGAAAATGCTTTTCTCCGGAGAAGAAACATTGAAGAAGTGCAATGTGCTTTCCGGTGGTGAAAAGGTGCGTTGCATGCTGTCCAGGCTTATGCTTTCAGCAGCAAACTGTTTCATCATGGATGAGCCTACCAACCACCTCGACCTTGAATCGATCACAGCGCTGAACAATGCTATGAAAGACTGGAAGCACAACCTGCTCTTCTCTTCTCATGACCATGCATTGATGCAATCAGTCGCCAACAGGATCATCGAGATCACTCCAAATGGAATTATTGACAAGCGTATGACGTATGATGAATACCTTGAAGATGAGAATGTGAAAATCCAGCGTGAAAAGCTTTATGAGCTGGCAACTGCCTGAGATCATCATCAGAAATAAAAAAAGTCCCGAAGCCAATAACTTCGGGACTTTTCATTTTAAAGGGGTTCTCAATTAACCTTTCACGATTCTTTTAGTTCCAGTGATCATACCTTCTTTCACTGTGTTAACAAAGTAAACACCTGCAGGTAGAGCAGATAGATCAAGCAGCGTTTTAACTTCTGTTGCTTCAACAGCTTGCTTCATCACCACTTCTCCAACCATGTTAAAAACAGAGATAACATCCGCTTTCGTATGAGTTAATGTCACTCTGTCTTTGAAAGGATTCGGAAACGCAGAAAGCAAGAATGAAGCAGCATTGTTTGCAATACCGGTTCCGCTTGTTGCAGTGATGGTTCCAGTCATCTGCGGGTGCAAGCTGCAGAAGTAATTGTAAGTTCCTGCCATCGGGATCACGTAATCAAATGATGGAGCTGAAGATGTCAGTGTTCTATCCCACGCTGCAGCACCACTCGGAACAGATGTGGATGTAGTTGTATGAGTTGTTGACGTCCCAAGAGTCCAACGGATCGTATCACCAACATTCGCAGTTACTGTCGCAGGTGAAAACGCAAAGTCAATGACTGAAACATTGTGGATCGCGGCGTTTGCTGTTAATCCGATGAGTGATGCAAATAGAAGTGTGTAGATTTTTTTCATAGTTTTTTGTTTAATGTGATTAATAATGAACGACCAAACTTACTGAATATCTGCTAGTAACGCATCAGTTTATATACACACGACACTCCTATTCTATCAACATAGGATAAATTCAGGAGTTATCCATTTTGAGTTTGTTATAATACACATCAGGATGGTGTAAAAACAATTCAGAATAAAATATAAAGCAGGAGAAGCATGCGAAAGAGACTAAATGCTCATTTATCCTTTGATCAATAATGAGAGAATTGAAACATCAGGTCAAAAAAAAAGCACCCGTAATGAGTGCCTTTTAATAACTTATATAAACGAGATGTTACGCTGCCATACCTCCGGCAGTAGGAACAACGATCTCACGTCCTGCGACCTTAAGGTAACGCACATGTGATGCGACCGCGTCGTAAACCGTTCTGTACTCATTGTAAGGAATATTGAATTCGCGGCATGTTTCCCTGACGATCTTTGAAATTGCCGGGTAATGAATGTGACTGATCTTAGGGAACAGGTGGTGTTCAACCTGGAAATTCAGTCCGCCAACAAACCATGATACAAGCTTGCTCTTGGTTGCAAAATTCACAGTAGTCATCAGCTGGTGAACATCCCAGTTGGTTTTCAGCTTGTTCTGGTCATCAGGCATTGGAAAGCTGGAATGTTCAACAATGTGCGCCAGCTGGAATACCACGCTGATTACAATTCCTGTCACACCGCTCACAATCGCGTAACCAACAAGTGCATTCACCCATCCAAGCATCTGGATCGGAACCACAATGAACATATAGATATACAAGGCTTTGCTCACCCAGAAGATGATATGCTCCTTGCGATCCATTTTTTTAAAGGTCATGGTAGCGATCTTTCCTGTGAAGTACTTTTTAAAGTCCAGAAAGAATATCCAGGCCAGGTAAGTAAAGGCATAAAGAAGCCACGAATAGATATGCTGAAACTTATGATACCCTTTCAAAGGATTGTGATCATGAACCCTTAACAATGGCTCCAGGTCGATGTCATCATCAAGACCTTCTATATTCGTGAAGTTATGATGAGCCACATTGTGCTTCTGTTTCCACAGGTAAGCATTGCCACCCATGAGGTTCAGGGAAAGCACCATCATTTCATTGATCCATGGCTTGGAAGAATAGCTCCCATGCCCTCCATCATGCATGATATTAAAACCGATCGCTGCAAGTGTAAACCCCATCAGGATGCACAATAAAATATTCACCGGTGTTGGAAGGCCTCCAAATACAGCTGCTGTATAGATTGCTACTGCAACGGAGACAAGTATGATCGTTTTTGAATAAAGCGATGAATTCCCGGAGAATTTTAAAGAGTTCGATTTGAAATACTCATCAACTCTTTGCTTAAGGGTCTTGGAGAACGATATATTCTCCCTGCTGAAAATAACTTTTGACATTCTAATGATTTAAATTCCTACTCTTCTTTCCAACGGCCGACAAATATACAAAGCAAATTCTTCTTGCCGCTAATCATGTTTTTCACAAATAATATGCAGAGCCCGATGAGAAAGCCTTATATAACGCAGAATCAGGATATTCATTCTCTTTTGATACTTTGAAATACGATCCTGACCAAAATATGATTGTTGTCATAAGCTGGCATTAAATTACCCAACATGAGTAGTAAACAAGGGATATCCCACCCCAGATCAGGTCATTTCTCATTTAAAAATTTGCTCCCTTTAAGAGTAGATTTCACTAATTCTTTTCAGAACCGGAATTGAAACTCCCTGATTTTCCAAAGGTTAAATTCCATCGCTGGCCGTTCCCTGCAGATACCGGGGCTGAAACATGATAAATAAGTATTTTAACCACTAGTATCAGGGGAAACGGCTTGATATTAGTTTGAGCAAGAGTTTTCTCAAAAGGGATTTTTACTGAACAGACTTTAACTTTTTTTTCACAAGGATTAACATAACTATGACACAGGTAAAAATCAGGAAAGCAGGAAGCGGACTTAAAAAAACAAGTCAGGATGCTGCATCGGAACGACTTGAAACGTCGGAAAAGATTGACCTAAAAGGGCTATTATCCGTTCTGCTTGAAGTGAAGAACGGGAATTTCAATGTGAGGATGCCTTTGGATGAAACAGGTCTGAAAGGCAAAGTGTGCGACGTTCTGAATGAGATCATCGACATGAACGATCTTATGATGAATGAGTTCGTTAAGGCAGGAACGATCATCGGAAAACAGGGAAAGCTTACCCACAGGCTTCATATTCCCAAAGCCAAAGGTTCCTGGAATAAAGGTGTCGAAGCGCTGAATTCCCTGATGTCGGATCTTATCCAGCCGACCACACAGATTGCCTATGTGATCAGCTCCGTGGCGAAAGGGAACCTCTCTGAACAGATGCCTATGGAGATCCAGGGTCATCAGCTTCAAGGTGAATTCCTTCGTATTGCCAGGGAAGTGAACGACATGGTGCGACAGCTGAACCTCTTCTCAATGGAGGTTACCCGTGTGGCAAGGGAAGTAGGTTCTGAAGGAAAGCTTGGAGGACAGGCTAAAGTGAAAGGTGTCGCAGGTGTATGGAAAGACCTTACCGATTCAGTGAACCAGATGGGTTCCAACCTGACAGCACAGGTACGTAACATTGCTGAAGTAACCACTGCTGTAGCAAAAGGAGATCTCTCGAAGAAGATCACGGTGGACGTAAAAGGAGAGATCCTTGAATTGAAGAATACCATCAATACCATGGTGGATCAGCTGAACTCCTTCTCTTCAGAGGTGACCCGAGTGGCACTTGAAGTAGGTACAGAAGGAAAGCTCGGCGGACAGGCTACGGTGAAAGGTGTAGGTGGTGTTTGGAAAGATCTTACAGACTCTGTGAACCAGATGGGATCAAACCTGACAGCACAGGTACGTAACATTGCCGAAGTAACGACCGCTGTTGCAAAAGGTGACTTATCAAGAAAAATTACCGTAGATGTTAAAGGAGAGATCCTTGAATTAAAGAACACCATCAACACCATGGTGGATCAGCTGAACTCCTTTGGTTCAGAAGTAACACGTGTGGCAAGGGAAGTGGGATCCGAAGGAAAGCTTGGCGGACAGGCAACTGTAAAAGGTGTCGGTGGTGTATGGAAAGACCTTACAGACTCTGTGAACCAGATGGGTTCAAACCTGACAGCCCAGGTACGTAACATCGCCGAAGTAACTACAGCTGTGGCAAATGGTGACTTATCAAGAAAGATCACTGTAGATGTTAAAGGAGAGATCCTTGAATTAAAGAACACCATCAATACTATGGTGGATCAGCTGAACTCCTTCGCTTCCGAAGTTACCCGTGTAGCGCTTGAAGTGGGTACTGAAGGAAAGCTGGGCGGACAGGCCAAGGTGAAAGGTGTCGGCGGTGTATGGAAAGACCTGACCGATTCAGTAAACCAGATGGGATCAAACCTGACAGCACAGGTACGTAACATCGCAGAAGTAACCACTGCCGTGGCAAATGGTGATTTATCAAGAAAGATCACGGTGGATGTTAAAGGAGAGATCCTTGAATTAAAGAATACCATCAACACCATGGTGGATCAGCTGAACTCCTTCGCATCTGAAGTGACCCGTGTGGCGCTTGAAGTAGGTACTGAAGGAAAGCTCGGCGGACAGGCAAAAGTGAAAGGTGTTGGCGGTGTATGGAAAGACCTTACGGATTCTGTGAACCAGATGGGATCCAACCTGACAGCACAGGTGCGTAACATCGCTGAAGTAACTACAGCCGTAGCGAATGGCGACTTATCCAAGAAGATCACGGTATCAGTTGAAGGCGAGATCCTTGAATTGAAGAAGACCATCAACACCATGGTGGATCAGCTGAACTCCTTCGCATCCGAAGTGACCCGTGTGGCGCTGGAAGTAGGTACCGAAGGTAAGCTCGGCGGACAGGCTAAAGTAAAAGGTGTCGGCGGTGTATGGAAAGACCTTACCGATTCCGTAAACCAGATGGGATCCAACCTGACAGCTCAGGTACGTAACATCGCGGAAGTAACAACAGCTGTAGCAAAAGGTGACTTATCAAGAAAAATCACCGTAGATGTTAAAGGAGAGATCCTTGAATTAAAGAATACCATCAACACCATGGTGGATCAGCTGAATTCATTCGGATCAGAAGTGACAAGGGTTGCACGTGAAGTAGGTTCTGAAGGAAAGCTCGGCGGACAGGCCAACGTACCGGGTGTTGGAGGAACCTGGAAAGATCTTACCGATTCAGTGAACATCATGGCATCGAACCTGACCGCACAGGTACGTAACATCGCTGAAGTAACAACTGCGGTGGCCAATGGTGACTTATCAAGAAAAATTGAAGTAGATGTTAAAGGAGAGATCCTTGAATTAAAGAATACAATCAACACGATGGTTGATCAGCTGCGAGGGTTCGCTTCAGAAGTGACCCGTGTGGCCAGAGAAGTTGGTACAGAAGGAAAGCTTGGAGGACAGGCTAATGTACAGGGTGTTGCCGGTACATGGAAAGATCTTACCGATTCTGTGAACCAGATGGCAGGTAACCTTACCGCCCAGGTACGAAACATTGCTGAAGTGGCTATTGCCGTAGCGAATGGCGATATGTCCAAAAAGATCACTGTGGATGTTCGTGGAGAGATCCTTCAGTTGAAAGAAACGATCAATACGATGGTGGATCAGCTGAGAGCTTTTGCATCCGAAGTAACCCGTGTTGCACGAGAAGTTGGAACAGATGGTAAATTAGGAGGACAGGCCTTCGTGCCAGGTGTAGCAGGATTCTGGAAAGATCTCACCGACTCGGTGAACCAGATGTCGGGTAACCTCACAGCACAGGTTCGAAACATCGCTGAAGTAACAAAAGCAGTTGCCTCCGGTGACTTGTCTAAGCAGATCACGGTGGATGTGAAAGGTGAAATCCTGGATCTTAAGAACACCATCAATACCATGGTGGAGCAGCTGAACTCCTTCGCATCCGAAGTAACGCGTGTGGCAAGAGAAGTGGGTATCGAAGGTAAGTTGGGTGGACAGGCCTTTGTACCAGGAGTGGCCGGAACATGGAAAGACCTTACCGACTCAGTGAACCTGATGGCATCCAACCTGACAAACCAGGTGCGTGGCATCGCGAAGGTGGTAACATCTGTAGCAAAAGGAAACCTGAAGCAGAAGCTATCGATCAACGCGCTTGGTGAAGTGGCGCAGCTTACTGAAACCATTAACGAAATGATTGATACCCTCGCCGTATTCGCCGACCAGGTGACTACAGTGGCAAGAGAAGTAGGTGTTGATGGAAAACTTGGAGGACAGGCTTCTGTACCGGGTGCATCAGGAACCTGGAAAGATCTTACCGAAAACGTAAACCAGCTCGCCCAGAACCTCACAACGCAGGTTCGTGCGATATCTGAAGTGGCATCAGCCGTTACCAAGGGTGACTTAACAAGAACCATCCGTGTGGAAGCAAAAGGTGAGGTGGAAGCCTTGAAAGACACCATCAACCAGATGATCGCCAACCTGAAAGAAACAACTTTACGTAACCAGGAGCAGGATTGGCTGAAGTCTAACCTAGCCAAATTCACTCAGATGCTTCAGGGACAACGTGACCTGAACACGGTAACCAAGAGGATCCTTTCAGAGCTTGCCCAGGTTGTATCAGCAAATCATGGAGCATTCTATATCCTTGAGCAGAATGACGATGAAACAGGAAAACTGAAATGGTTTGCAGGATACGCCTATAAAGACAACAAGCATGTGCCTAAGGAATTTGCTGTAGGAGAAGGTCTTGTCGGACAGTGCGCGCATGAAAAGGAAAGAATCATCATCAATAACATTCCTTCCAATTATGTGAAGATCAATTCAGGCCTTGGCGCAGGTACTCCGCATAACCTCATCGTACTTCCTGTATTGTTTGAGAACAAGGTGAAAGCAGTGATCGAACTCGCATCCTTCGACCTCTTCTCGGAGATCCACCTGGACTTCCTGAACCAGCTTACCGAGTCAATTGGTATCGTACTCAACAACATTGAAACGAACTCACGTACCGAAGGACTACTTGCACAGTCGCAGTCTCTTGCGGAAGAGCTTAAGATCCAGCAGGAAGAGCTTAGAAGAACGAACGAAGAGCTTGAAGAAAAAGCGATCCTTCTTGTCAAGCAGAAAGATGAAGTGGAAGCGAAAAACCTGGAAGTTGAAGAAGCCCGTCTGTCACTCGAAGAGAAAGCCGAGCAGCTTACGCTTACATCCAAGTATAAATCAGAGTTCCTTGCGAACATGTCGCATGAGCTTCGTACACCGCTTAACTCGCTGCTTATCCTAGCACAGCAGCTGTATGAGAATGCTGAAGGAAATCTTACAGAGAAGCAGGTGCATTACGCGAAAACGATCCACAGCTGTGGTGATGACCTTATCCAGCTGATCAATGACATCCTGGATCTTTCGAAGATCGAATCAGGATTCATCACTGCGAACTTCTCCAGGATCAGGATCCATGAGATCACATCGTTTGTTGAAACGACCTTCAAGCCGATCTCTGAAACCAAGAATCTGAAGTTTAACATTGAATTCGATGGTGAGCTTCCGGAGAAGATCGACACCGATATCCAGCGTCTGAACCAGATCCTTAAAAACCTGCTTTCAAATTCATTCAAGTTTACCGAAAAAGGTGAGGTGAAGCTGAAGATCTTCCACGCAAAAGGTGGATGGAAACAGAATAACGTCAACCTTGACAAAGCCAGAGCTGTCATTGGATTCTCAATCATCGACAGCGGTATCGGAATTTCGAAAGACAAGCAGACAATCATCTTTGAAGCGTTCCAGCAGGCTGAAGGTTCTACAAGCCGAAAGTATGGAGGAACAGGACTTGGTCTTTCAATCTCCAGGGGACTTGCAGAACTGCTCGGCGGAATCATTGAGCTAGAAAGTGAAGTCGGCACCGGAAGTACATTCACACTCTACCTCCCACTCGACTACATTCCGATCCCTGTCAGCCAGAAAAAAGTGGTGAACGAATCAGGCATTAAAGAGAACATTGAAAAAAATCTGCTTACTGCAACTGGCTATGAGCCGCGATTTGATGAAGTGGATGAGCTGATCAATGAAACGGGTGATGACAGGAACATGATCAGTTCCACAGACAAAGTGCTTCTTATTGTTGAAGACGACATCCGCTTTGGAAAGATCATCATGGATCGCGCACACGAGCACGACCTCAAAGCGCTCATCGCAACAAACTACATCGAGGTATTCGATTTCCTTAACAGGTACAAGCCAGATGCGATAACACTTGACGTAAAGTTGCCTGACACCAGCGGATGGAAGATCCTTGACCTGCTCAAGAGTGACCTGAATTACAGGCACATACCAATTCACCTGATATCAGGAGAAGAGAACAGGGTCCTCGCCCAGAAACGCGGAGCAAGAGGATTCCACCTCAAGCCTCTGTCATCTGATTCATTGAACGATCTGTTTGAAGACATACTGAAAGTCAATGCAGTCCAGGAAAAACGTGTATTAATCATCGAAGACAATGAGCTGGATTCATCGCAAATTGTTAAATTCATAGAAGATAAATACATCAAGCCATTTATCGTAACTACTGGAAAGGAGGCGTTGGAGATGATCAGGGCAGAACAGTTTGAATGCATTATAGTTGATTTCACGCTTCCTGATATCTCTGGACTTGAGCTTATCAGGGAGATCGACTCGATCAAGGGCAAACACACACCGATCATTGTGTATTCAGCGAAAGACTTCACACGTGACGAGATGCTTCAGCTGAACCAGTTCTCAAACTCGGTGCTGCTGAAGGATGTGAACTCGGTTGAAAAGCTGCTGGAAGAAACTGTCATGCTGCTTCACATCAACCATAAAGACCTTCAGCCAGCCAAGCGGAAGATCATTGAGAACATTCACAGAAATGAAGACATTCTCAAGAACAAGAACATCCTGATCGTGGATGACGATGTACGAAACCTGTTCGCACTTACTACAGCATTTGAGAAATACAACATCAATACAATCACTGCAGAAAGCGGTCAGGAAGCGATCAATCTCCTGAACGAACAGAATGACATTGATATGGTGCTGATGGATATCATGATGCCTGAAATGGATGGCTATGAAACAACCATGAAGATCAGGAGAGAAAACAAGAACAGTAACCTGCCTATAATTGCTGTAACAGCTAAAGCGATGAAAGGCGACAGACAGAAATGTATCGATGCCGGCGCAAGTGACTATATCACCAAACCAGTGAAAGTAGATCAGCTATTATCGTTAATGAGGGTTTGGTTTTATAAATAATGGAAGAGATGAATTCTGACAAGATAAAGATACTATTGGTTGATGACCGGGAAGACAACCTGCTCTCCATTGAGGTGATCCTGAGAAATGACGGCTATGAGTTCGTGCGTGCGAATTCAGGAAAGGAAGCATTGAAGATCCTTCTGAAAGATCAGAACTTCACGCTGATCCTGATGGATGTGCAGATGCCTGAACTTAGCGGGATAGAGACAGCGGCAATGATTTACCAGCGGGAAAAGCTCAAGCATATCCCGATCATTTTCATTACCGCTCATGACCAGGGAGATGAACATGTTTACAAAGGCTACAAGACAGGTGCGGTGGATTACATCTACAAGCCGATCAACACCGAGCTTCTGAAAGCCAAGGTAACTGTGTTTATCGAGCTTTACAGGAAAAACCATAAGCTGCTTGCTCAGGAAGCTAAGCTCAAGACAATCAATATCAGTCTTGAAAAGGAAGTCAGGGAGCGCATGAAAAGCGAGGCGCTGCTTTCCGAAGCACAAAAGATCACACACCTCGGCAGCTGGGAATGGAATACATCCAACAACTATTTCGTCTGGTCGGAAGAGCTGTTCCGCATCTTCGGATATGAGCCCAACCAGGTCCAGGTGAACTTCAAATCCTTCCTGAACCACATGCATCCCGATGATCTTGAACGAGTGTCAATGGTGCTCAGGGTAAGCTATGCCCACAAGGAGCCATTCGCCATGGAGCACAGGATCATCACCGTGAACCAGGAAGTACGCTATGTGCTTGCAAAGGGAAGGATCATTACGGACGAGCACTCAGGAGAATCACGGATACTCGGGATCATACTTGACATCACTGATCTGAAGGATACACAGAATCAGCTCAGGCAGAAAGATGAATTCATAAGCATCGCAAGCCACGAGCTGAAAACGCCGCTCACAAGCATCAAGGCATACAATCAGCTCATCAACCGGTACCTTGAAAACAATGACATTGAGAATGTAAAGAAGTTCGCTAAGAAAAGCGAGGCATACATATCCAAGCTGAACAACCTGATCGAAGACCTGCTGAATGTATCGAAGATCCAGGCAGGCAAGATGCAATACTGCATTTCAGAATTCGACTTTGATGAACTTGTAAATGACACGGTAGAGAACATCAGGCTTGTCGCGAACAATTACAACATCCAGCTTAGCGGCCAGACCAACACCAAAGTGAAAGGAGATAAAGAGCGGCTTGAGCAGGTGATTGTGAATTATGTTTCCAATGCGATCAAGTATTCTCCGGAATCAAAGGATGTGATCGTTGAGCTGAAAAGTGACAATGACTATGTACATGTCGCGGTAAAAGATTTTGGTATCGGCATCGCGAAAGAGCAGGCACAAAAGATCTTTGAACGATATTACAGGGTACAATCTTCAGCGAACAAATTCACCGGGCTTGGGATCGGACTTTACATCTCCTCTGAGATCATTAAGAAACATGCTGGTCAGACCTGGGTTGAAAGTGAGCCCGGAAAAGGATCAACATTTCATTTCAAGCTGCCACTGAACGCGGAAATTTTTGAATGATCCTGCTGGCATTGCCCGATCCATGGGCAGCCAGGAAGACTCATTAAACTTATCTTACCTTTGCAGTCATATCAGTATATGTTATGACAAAGATCGGTATCCTCAGAGAAGGTAAAATTCCTCACGACCGCAGAGTTCCATTCACACCCGAGCAATGCCGGACTATCCTGAACAACTTTCCGGGAACCAACATCGTTGTTCAGCCGAGTGAGTTCAGGTCTTATTCCGACAAAGAGTACCTGGCCCAGGGAATCAATGTTTCAGAGGACATCAGTGACTGTGACATTCTGATGGGCATCAAGGAAGTACCACTGGAGCAATTACATCCAGGTAAAAAGTACCTGTTCTTTTCACATACCATCAAGAAGCAGCCACATAATAAAAAGTTGCTTCAGACAGTACTTGAGCGAAAGATCCAGCTGATCGACTATGAATGCCTCACCGATCCTCATATGAACAGAGTCATTGGCTTTGGCCATTATGCCGGGATCGTTGGTACCTACAACGGCATCAGGGGTTACGGTTTGAAATACAACCTCTTTCAGCTGAAGCCTGCGCATCAATGCAAAGACCGTTTTGAACTCAGAGAAGAGTATAAGAAAGTAAGACTTCCCAATATCAAGATCATTGTAACAGGAAACGGACGGGTAGCGAATGGAGCGATCGAGCTACTCGGAGCGCTACAGATCAGAAGGATCACACCATACGAATTCACACATTATTCATTCAGGGAAGCAACTTACGTACAGCTGCATTCGGCAGATTACAATGAACCGCTAAACGGAGAGATCTTCAATGTAACAGACTTTTATACACACCCTGCCAATTACCGTTCTACATTTGGAAAGTTCACCAGGTTCTGTGATCTGTTAGTACACTGTTCATTCTGGGATCCACGAGCACCAAAGTTGTTTTCAAAGACTGATATGCGCTCACCCGACTTCAGAGTCAGTGTGATCGCCGATGTTACCTGTGACATCAATGGTTCCATTCCTTCAACAGTGAAGCCGTCAACTATTGAAGATCCATTTTATGGATACAACGCGAAGACAGAGCAGGTTGAAGAACCATTCACACACGATACGATCACGGTGATGGCGGTGGATAACCTTCCATGTGAACTTCCTCGCGATGCTTCCGAAGATTTTGGAAAAGAGCTCATCGACAAAGTACTTCCTTCCCTGCTGGTAAAAGACCAGGACGGACTGATTGAAAGAGGATCGATCGCCAGAGATGGTGCTTTGACAGAACGGTTCAGGTATCTGGAGGATTACGCGAAAGATTAATCTAAAATCCTGGCTCAAAGAATCAACGGATATTAGGTTTCACACATTAGCATGGAAATTCCTTTCTTTTGCTTAACGCATTGTAAAGTACTATCTGCCAGAAAGCACAATCTTATGTTTTTCGATTTTTGACTCATATTCAATTTCAAGAATATAAACTCCTGAAGGGAATTGAGATAAATCAATTGTCTTCTTGTTAACTGAAGTAAGGATCAATTCTCCAACAAGGTTTAAGACATTGATTCTATTTAGAATCTTATCCTCAGAATTCACAGTGACTATTCCATTTGTTGGGTTAGGATAAACTACCAGCCTGTTCATAGACACTGTTTCATCGATCCCGGTTGTACCGCATGTAAGTATCCATGGTTCAGTTCCGAAACCTAAACCTGTACGGGGACTCATGTATGCAGAGATTAAGATCTCATCCTGATTTAAAGAAACCATTTCAAGTCCATTGAATGATTTATCATTTGAATTTGCAAAGATCTTTTTTGCACTGATTCCGTCGTGATAAAACAACCTCGAAACAGGATAGCTGGAATAAGGCAATGAATCAGCATAAAAGAAAACTTTGTTGCCATGCACCACCACATGATTTGGAGAATACATGTTGTTATTCAAAAAGGTGTTTGATGTTTTATCAAATATTTTATTTAAGCTGGAAGATGTTCCGTCCGTCTCATACAACACAGACCAGCCAGCTGGTACCGTATTCGCTTTACTCGATTGAACAGCTATCTGATAAAGAAGCCTGTCTCCATTAGTTACAAATCCGGAGAAGGAGATATCTGAACTATCGATCGCATTCGAATGAATAAGATCCAGGGTATTGCCATCATATTTATAAATAAAAGCAACGTCATTTACTTCATTTGGAATCGAATAATCATTATAATAGAAATAGACCGCATTTTTAAAAACAATCGCTTTTCTAAAATAATCTACAGGATTGCTGAAGGTAACAGAAGATGAGAGTGAACGTTCAGAACCTGCCTGAAGATCAACTTCATATATGTCACGATATTCAGCACCTGAACCCGTGCAATTTACATCAGACTGATAAATCAGTTTTCCATTCACAATCTCGCATCCTGCAATACATCCAACATGATCAATGAAATAATCAAAGATCAAAACCCGTGAATTGTTCGTGTAATCATAGACCTTAGAATTTGTAATCAGGTATAGTTTGTTATTCCAGGTTTTAAGTTTGGATAGATATTCAGCAAACACCAGGGTTTCAATGTTTACTGCACTGTTTGCAGTCCCGTTTGATTCATACAATGCGCCTGTTCCACCGCCGTAAGTTTTGAAATAAAGCTTTTGATTGTGAACTGTAAGCTGGTTGATTGTCAAAGATGTAGTAAATGAAGTCAACGCATAGGTTCCTGACGGAGTTCCATCCGAAATCCAAACCTGGTTAATCTGGTTTTCCTTTCCAACAAAACACATCTTACCCTGGAAAGTGCAAAACAGCGATGAATACACAGGATTCCCTATATCCAAAGGTGTCAGTTTTGCTTTGAGCATTACAGTTCCTGTACTCGTACCATCAGTAAAATAGAGGCTCTCGAAATTAGTTCCGGGATCTTTGGCAGTGAAAAACACCTTGTTGTCTGCAACTTTATAAAAGCATCGTGACGAGGATGAGTTGTAAGACGGAATAATATCTTTTACGAGGGAAAACTCATAGTCAGGATTCGCTCCGCAAGGATCTACAGGAGGTGTTATACTTGATATTGTTGTGACTGCTGACGTTGCTTTACAACCTGCATTATCAGTTATTGTAACTGAATAATCTCCATTCACTGTTGCTGTATATGAAGAAGAATTTGCTCCGGAAATTTGCGAACCGTTCAGATTCCATTGATAAGATTGCGCTGGAGAGGATTGAAGCATGTTTCCATTTACTGACACAATCGGTGTGGCTGCCGTGAACAATTGAAGATCCATCCCATTATCATCGCCTGTTACTGCAGGATCGCTTGCAATAACTCTAATTCGGTAAGCAAGACCCTGAGCAGAGGTTACCGGAATTACGGTTTGGAGAGTTCCTGAATTTACATCAGCAAGTGTTCCTATTGCAATGGGCGTTGCAAAACTTCCTGAACCGTCACTTAACTGGGCTGTAAATATATTCCCGGGATTAAATGCTCCAGATGCTGTATAAAACACATGAACAATATCTCCGGCACAAAATGACATTGGTGATACATAATCAGTGATGATGGTTGGAGAAGACGAAACAGTTACATAGACACTGGTAGAAGTGGCAGAGCATCCATATTGATCAGTGATTACAACAGTATAATTGCCATTTTGGGTTGCTTCATGAGTCTGACCATTTTCACCAATTAATGTGTTTCCATTTAACATCCATTGGTATGTCTGAGCAGGCGTTGATGTTAATGTAGTTCCAGTTACTGAAATAACTGGTGCTGATGCAGTTGAGATCGTAATGGTTGATGTACTCTGAGTTCCGGTTATGGCAGGATTACTTCCAATCACCCTTACCTTATAACCACTCCCCATTGCTGCAGATGCGGGTATGGTCGCCGAAATTGTTCCTGAGTAGATTCCTGAAAGAGTACCTATATTGACAGGTGATGCAAAACTTCCAGAGCTATTGCTTAACTGGGCAGTAAATACATTTCCTGAGCCAAATGTGCCTGCAGTGATAAATGAAACAGGGATCATAACTCCAGGACAGAAAGTTGTTTGTGATAATCTGTTGGTTGCAATTGATGCACTTACCGGACTACCTGTTTTTACAATCCAATAATCGAGACTTCCACGCGAGGATTGCGTTTTATCTCCTGAAAGCCCTGACCAGCTATAACCAAAAAAAGCGTATCCACCGTCTGAAGTTGATTTTAAAGTTCTGAGGAAATCTGAATCACTTCCACCAAAGGCAACATCCCATTGTTTACTCCCCACACTATTTAATTTCAGGATCCAGTAATCTGCAGCACCTCGAGAGGCAATGGATTTATCACCGTTTATTCCTGACTCAGAAGAACCTCCTACCAGATAGCCTCCATCGGAAGTTTGCTCAAGCGAATACAGGTCATCGTTTAAGTTTCCTCCTAAAGTCATATCCCATTGAACTGTACCAGTGCCTGATGCTTTTAAGATCCAGTAATCATTCAATCCTTTGGAAGCCTGAGTTTTGGATCCTGATACAGGTGAATTTGAATAACCTCCAAGTATGAATCCGCCATCAGTGGTATTTTTCATACTTGTCAAAACATCATTGCTGCTACCACCATAAACCGCATCCCATTGTTTCGTTCCAACACTATTGATTTTAACAACCCAGTAATCATTACTTCCTACCCTGGGCTGAGTTTTATCTCCTGACACCTGAGAACTTGAATATCCACCTAAAAGATATCCTCCGTCAGCTGTGGCAACTAACGTAGTTAAATAATCATCAGAAGTACCACCAAATCGTTTATCCCATTGCTTTACCCCGGTGCTGCTTATTTTTACAACCCAGTAATCTGAAGAGCCACGACTAGCTTCAGTTTTGTCTCCAAAAGCATTGGAGCTGCTTCTGCCTCCAAGAAGAAAACCTCCATCAGAAGTAACAATGATGTCGCTTAGATAATCGTCCTCTTCCCCGCCAAACCTATAATCCCATTGTTTTATCCCGCTGCTGTTCAACCTGATGATCCAGTAATCCGTACCACCTCTGCTATCCTCAGTTTTATCACCTGAAATTCCTGAATAGGTCCATCCGCCAATTACATATCCACCGTCAGATGTTTGTTTGCCAGAACGCAGACCATCATTACCATCACCTCCAAAACGTTTATCCCATGCTGTAGTTCCGTTTGTGTTTAACTTAATTACCCAGTAATCAGTATTACCTCTGGTGACGTCGGATACATCACCTGTTCCTCCATCTGAATCTGTACTGCCAACCGCGAAATATCCACCATCAGAAGTTTGCTGTCCATAATAAAGAAAATCACCCTGGTTGCCTCCGAGGCCCAGATCCCATTGTTTTGCAGGAGACTGAGCGAAAACAAAAGAGGCATTTAAAACAATACCAAAAAACAGATAATAGAAAACAGACTTTTCCATGATTTTAAACTTCGAAGGGTGTGATTGTTAAGAATTCTTTAGCTTACTTATTGTAGCTAAAGGATCTGCTGTGGAGAACACGGCATTTCCTGCGACAAGTGCTTTTGCGCCTGCTTCACGCAATTTTCCGGCATTTGAAAGATCAACGCCGCCATCAACTTCAATGAGTACTTGCAGCCCTTTCGAAGAAATCATCTGGTTCAACGCCTGGATCTTTTCAATAGAATGATCAATAAATTTTTGTCCACCAAATCCTGGGTTCACTGACATGATCAGGACAAGGTCAAGATCATGAATGATGTTCTCGAGCACGGATACAGGAGTATGCGGATTTAAAGCAACCCCAGCTTTAACATGGTGTGATTTAATCAATTGTATTGTTCGATGCAGGTGCGTGCATGCTTCAAAATGAACGGTGATTATTTCAGCCCCATCTTCTGCAAACTTTGGAATATACTTGTCTGCATCTGAGATCATTAAATGAACATCCAGAGGCTTTTTTGCGTGCTTTTTTAAAGCAGCCATCACTGGGAATCCGAAAGATATATTCGGCACGAACACGCCATCCATAACATCAACATGGATCCAATCTGCTTCACTGCTGTTTAACATTTCAATATCTCTACCCAGGTTGGCAAAGTTTGCTGATAATAAGGAAGGTGAAATAATCATAGGCCTAAAGGTAGGAAAATGAAGATTACAGGAATTGACAACCGGACGATATTGCTTTCAAACAACGCAGCTTGAATTACGTTGTTTTTAATAATCTGTGAGTGCCACACTATTACGATTGTAGTTTTCAGCTACAGTGGCTTTTGTAATATACAGGAGCTATTTTTAAAACTTAAGAAAGCGTAGCTCAAGCTTAGGGAATGGAAGTTAGGGAGATCTAAATGCACCAATGTAATCGAAGACTAAACCCTCCTTTACCGAGGCCTCAGAGGGTAAAAAAAAAGAGACCAGTCTTAAACCGATCTCTTTCTTCCGGAGCGTTGGTGGTATGTATTTAACCCAAATACATTTTCAATATTTTGCTCCTTGAAGTATGCTTAAGCCTTCTGATGGCTTTTTCTTTTATCTGACGCACTCTTTCGCGTGTAAGGTCGAACTTCTCCCCGATCTCTTCAAGTGTCATTGGATGTTCGCCATTTAATCCGAAGTAAGATGTGATCACATCAGCTTCACGCGTTGTGAGAGTTGATAGTGCACGTTCAATCTCCTTGCGCAATGAATCATTCATAAGCTCCGATTCAGGACTCGGGCTCGATTCGCTGATCATAACATCATACATGTTGCTGGCGTTCTCATCTCCTGTAACCAGCGGAGCATCCATGGAAACATGTCTTCCTGAATTCCTCATAGAGTCTTTCACATCATCCTCAGTAAGTTCGAGAACGCGTGCAATTTCTTCTGTAGATGGTTCACGCTCATATTCCTGTTCAAGCTGGGAAAACGCTTTGTTGATCTTGTTTAATGATCCGATCTTGTTTAACGGCAGACGAACAATACGAGACTGTTCAGCGAGTGCCTGCAGGATGGATTGACGGATCCACCATACAGCATAAGAGATGAATTTAAATCCTCTTGTTTCATCGAATCGTTGAGCTGCTTTGATCAGACCGAGGTTTCCTTCATTAATAAGATCGGGAAGGCTTAATCCCTGGTTCTGATATTGCTTGGAAACTGAAACTACAAATCGAAGGTTTGCTTTGGTAAGTTTTTCGAGGGCACGTGGGTCGCCGCTTCTGATCTTTCTTGCCAGATCCACTTCTTCTTCTGCAGTGATCAGATCTACCTTGCCAATTTCCTGAAGGTATTTATCAAGTGAAGCTGTTTCCCTGTTCGTTACCTGTTTTACGATCTTGAGTTGTCTCATTTTTTACGGATAGGATTTTTTGGAACCGATATAGTTTAACGTTACCCATGAATGAAGGTTACAGGCAGATGAAATAAAATTATTAACAGATTAATTTTTTTTAGTCTGTTGCCAGTTTTAATTGCAGTTGGTAAATGGAAGAGTTACTAAACTTGAGGCATTTCGGTCAGTTGCCAGTTCCAGTTGCCAGTACCAGTTACCAGTTGGCAAAGTGTACTTGCTATATTTGCGGAATTTCGGTCGTCACTTTAAACCTTGAACTTGTTTTTCAGTTGTCAGTTTTTAATGAGTACTAAACTTGCGGATTTATGGATGCTCAAACTTGAAACGCGAAACTAGCAATTCGAAACTAAATCAAGTTGCGGATTTACGTATGCTTCTTTGAACTTTAAACCTTGGATTTTAAACTGTTTTCAGTTGCCAGTTCCAGTTGCCAGTTTTTAGTGTGTACTAAACGTAAGGATTTACGTATGCCTCTTTGAACTTTAAACCTTGAACTTTAAACAGTTTTCCAGTTGCCAGTTCTTAATGAGTACTAAACGTAAGGATTTACGTATGCCTCTTTGAACTTTAAACCTTGAACTTTAAACAGTTTTCCAGTTGCCAGTTTTTAGTGAGTACTAAACGTTTTGCAGCTACCCGCAGGCACGGTTTAACCCAACAAAGTTTCTACGAAGAACTGCAGATATATTTTCTTAAAATCTTTCCTACGAAGTCGTATCACCCTGCTTGCGGGTAGGTGCTGTTATAGCCAGTTTATTTTACTAATTTTTCATTTACGTCCATGCTATGATGAAGAATTCTGATTACTTCAAGTATTTGATCTTCAGAAATGCGGTAAAAAATCAAATGCGATTTGACTAAACCCGCCATATAACCTTTCCGAATGTAATCCACAGGTTTACCAGCCAGCAAATTCACACTTAGGAATTCAATTTCACTGATAATCAATTTATAATATCGTTCCGCTTGCTCAGGCGACCAACGATGAAAAGTGTACTCCCATATTTTTTCCAGGTCACTTATTGCTTCAGCTGAAATACGATAGGGTGTCTTTTTCATTTGTGCCTATTCCGAAGATCGTGTAAATGCATTTTTGAGTCAAAATCACTTTTTAATTCACTCTGCTCACCGGCAATCAAAGCCTTTCGAAGTAGTTTAAGTTTCATTTCCTCATCCTCCAATAAACGTAGCGCAGTCCGAATTACTTCACTGGCAGATCCGTAACGCCCCGATTTTATTTCATTACTGATGAATTTTTCAAAGTGGTCCCCTAACGATATGGATGTGTTTTTGCCCATTTTTAATTTCTTTTACCTAAATATACCAAATTTTGGTAACACGGTCAAGTTGTCGAGGGATTCTAAATTGGCTATAACTTGCGGATTTACGAATGCACAAACTCGAAACGCGAAACTAGCAACTCGAAACTTTAGTTAAAAATGAAGGGCTGCAGACATTATGTCTGCAGCCCTTCATTTTTAACTAATCCTCTCGTTTTAGTTGCTCGATGGAGCTTCTGAGGGAGCTGAATCTGATCCGGCATTTTCTGCCTTCTCTGGTCGTGGCATCAGCGCCTTTCTTGAAAGCTTGAACTTGCCTGTCTTAGGATCTACTCCGATCAGCTTCACAGTCACGACCTCACCTTCTTTCAGCACTCCCTGCATAGACTCAAGTCTTCTCCATTCAACTTCTGAAATATGAAGCAGTCCGTCTTTACCTGGAAGGAATTCAACGAAAGCTCCGAAGTCCTTGATAGACTTCACTTTCCCTGTATATACTTCTCCTACTTCAGGCATCGCTGTGATCGCTTTAACACGTGCAACAGCCTTGTCAATAGCTTCTTTATTATCAGATGAAATGTCGATCACTCCCTGGTCTCCGATCTCTTCAATAACAATCGTAGCTCCTGTCTCACGCTCCATTTCCTGGATCACCTTACCACCTGGTCCGATCACCGCTCCGATGAACTCCTTAGGGATAAACAGCTTCACGATGCGTGGTGCATGTGGCTTGTAATCTTCTCTTGTATCAGCAATGGCCTTCTTCATCTCATTTAGGATATGAAGACGTCCTTTTCTTGCCTGCTCCAACGCTTCTGCAAGGATCTCGAAAGATAGTCCATCAACCTTGATGTCCATCTGGCAGCCTGTGATTCCATCAACTGTTCCTGTTACCTTGAAATCCATGTCACCAAGGTGATCTTCATCTCCAAGGATATCCGAAAGAACAGCGTATTTACCTGACTTTGAATCAGAGATCAGACCCATTGCAATACCTGCAACTGGCCTTGAGATCTTAACACCAGCATCCATAAGGGCAAGCGTACCTGCACATACAGTGGCCATTGATGAAGATCCATTTGATTCAAGAATATCAGAAACAATACGAATTGTATACGGATTTTCGGTTGGCAGAACCTGCTTCAGTGAACGAAGTGCAAGGTTACCATGTCCTACTTCACGACGACCAGTACCTCTCATTGGCTTTACCTCTCCTGTTGAGAATGGAGGGAAGTTATAATGAAGAAGGAATTTCGAAGTGCTTTCAACCATCGGCTGATCGATGATCTGTTCGTCGAGCTTTGTACCTAAAGTGACAGTCGTTAATGACTGAGTTTCACCTCTTGTAAATACTGCTGAACCGTGAGCCATCGGAAGGTAATCTACCTCTGCCCAGATCGGACGGATCTGATCAAGTGCACGTCCGTCAAGACGCTTTCTTTCATTCAATACAGCAGCACGAACGCCATCGTATTCCACATCATGGAAATACTTGCTGATAAGGAATGCTTTTTCTTTCTGTGTTTCTTCAGGAAGCGTAGCAATGAATTCCTGCTTGATTGCGTCGAAACCTTCTTTTCTTGCTTTCTTGTTTGGATTACCTGACTTAGCAACATCGTAAACGCGCTGGAATGCAAACTTTTCAATCGCTGCCTGCAATTCAGCATCATGCTTCTCATGAGAGTATGCACGTTTTGTTTTAGCTTTTTCAACTTTCTGTCCAAGTTCAACCTGAGCCTGGCACATCTTCTTGATGGCATCATGTGCGATTTTGATCGCTTCAATCATGTCCTTCTCAGAACATTCTTTCATTTCACCTTCCACCATGTTGATATCCTTCATGGTACCAGAAACCATGATATCGATATCACCTCTTTCAAGTTCAGCACGTGTAGGGTTCAGCTTAAACTGACCATCGATACGGGCAACACGCACTTCAGCGATAGGTCCGTTGAAAGGAATATCAGATACTGCAAGCGCTGCAGAAGCAGCAAGGCCGGCAAGCGCATCTGGTAAAATATTTTTATCTGCAGAGATCAGCGAGATAAGAACCTGCGTGTCGGCATGGTAATCACTCGGGAACATTGGGCGAAGTGCACGGTCAACCAGACGGCTGATGAGAACTTCATAATCAGAAAGCTTTGCTTCACGCTTGAAAAATCCACCCGGGAAACGGCCTGCCGCAGCATATTTTTCCTGGTAATCCACTGATAGCGGAAGAAAATCTACGTTCTCTCCAGCTTCTTTTTTAGAAACAACTGTTGCAAGAAGCATTGTGTTTCCACATCTCAAAACAACCGAACCATCGGCCTGTTTGGCAAGTTTTCCTGTTTCCAGGATGATTGTTTTTCCTTCGCCAAGATCAATGGTTTGGGTAATTGGTGTTGGTGCTGACATACTCTTTTTTTTCTCTTAAAACATCTATTATTAAAAACACAAAAAGCATCCCTTGTTTACAGGGATGCTCATGATCATTCCGACAAATGCGGAATTATTACTTTCTGATATCAAGCGTCTTCAGGACAGCCCTGTATCTTTCAATATCATTCTTTTTCAGGTAGTCGAGCATGCTTCTTCTCTTACCAACAAGGCTGATAAGCGCACGCTGAGTTCCAAAATCTTTTTTATTCGCTTTAAGGTGATCTGTAAGATGGTTGATGCGGTGAGTGAACAACGCGATCTGGCCTTCGATTGATCCTGAATCTTTTTCAGAAGAACCGTGAGTCTTAAAAATACCTTTTTTTACTTCGGACGTTAAATACATGATAAATCTCTTCTATTCCTTTTTTTGGAACGGCAAATCTATAACTTTTATTCGAAACGTGCAAAAAAACAGCGGACAATTTGGAAAGTCTGTTGGATAAAGCACTGAACAGGTGCTAATTTAACAAACAATCGGTCTTCTTTTTCATGTTTCCCCAATTACTTTCCGGAAAATCACACGAACTTATGATCACAGAATCTTCTAAGCCAGTATCTCCTCTCAGCCCAGGCTCATTACTTTCTTACCACGACCAGGACTGAATCTTTATCCAACCTCACTTTTAAAAGATCCGCCAATTTCTTTTCTACCTCTTCCATTCTGCTTTGACTCTGTCTTCCTTCAAAATTCAGTATCACCGAAGGAATGGTAAACGTGCTGTCTTTGAGGTAATAGTTCACCTCTCCGATCGACAGGCTTTTTAACTCAGGGTATATGATCTTCAATTCAGATCCAATCTTTTTATAACTTCTTTCCTCCACAAGAGAATCTGAAGCCAGTTGTTCATGTTTCTGAACACTCGCCTGGAGTTCAAGGTTATTCATGATCTCCTTTGTAGCCTGGGAACTAAGCTGCAGGATCTCATCTTTCGACAGGTTTATCCTGATCAGCTTTAAACGGTAATCAGTAAGATCATACTGCTTCAATAAATTCTCATAGGCCATCAGGCTGTCTTTATCGATGTCCTTTCCCGAATAGTAAACCTTGATCATTCCTGTGGTATCTGACGGCTGGATCTCCCACTTAATAATTTCATTTCCTTTTTTTCTCAGGTCACTGATCACACCGGCTTCAATCATTTTTTTATCCTGCGTTTCCTCATAGGTATTATACAGAAAGTAAATGCTTGGTGCAATTACCAGCAATAACAGGAAAGCCATGACCCTTCTGACCCTTCCCTGAAGGTTTTTATCGATATAGCTTTTGGGTGTAAACTCAAGATACTTTACGATGAGGTAAGTTGACAAACTGATGAACACCGCATTGATAAAAAACAGATAAAATGCTCCAAGGAACACGGTAATTTCTCCTGTTGCCAGTCCGAATCCCGCTGTACATAAAGGAGGCATCAAGGCTGTGGCGATCGCAACACCAGGAATCGCATTTGTTTTATAATTCCGTGAACCGGATACGATCCCTGCGACACCACCAAAAAACGCGACCAGTACATCAAGGAGCGTAGGTCTGGTCCTGGCCAGTATCTCAGGAGTTGCTTCTCCCAATGGCGTCAATAAAAAATAGATGAAGCTGCATAAAAGACTCAGCAAGGTAGCCAGCAAAAGGTTCCTGAAAGACTTGTACAAAAGCTCCCGGTCATTGATCCCCAGGGATAAGCCGACACCCAATATCGGAGACATCAAAGGAGAGATCAACATCGCACCAATGATTACCGCGACAGAATTTGTATCCAGGCCCAACGAAGCCAGTATGGCTGCACAGGCAAGTATCCATAGATTATAACCTCTCAGCGATACATTCTCACTTATCTCCTTTACTGTATTCTCCTGATCGGTGCTTTGCTTTATATCAAACGCATTGATGAAATTGAACTTCATACCTCTTATCCCACGAACTTTTATAAGCCTAAATTACTAATGAAGTTTGGAACAGGTCACCTGCTCTCATAAACATCCGCCCCGAGCGATCCAAGCAGAGAAAGCATCAAACCAGGATCATATACATTATACTTTGCATAGGAGGCACTCATTCCAACTTTGATCGTGTATGCCTTTGGATTTTCGGAGAGCTGAAGGAACATGTCTTCATCAGTGGTATCGTCACCACAGGCAAGTATGAAATCATAATTGTCTTTAATGATCTTTTTGATCGCGATGCCTTTATTAATTCCCTTTGTTCTTACCTCAATGATCTTGTTTCCCTTGATCACCTGTATATCGATGCTGTTGGTATAGTCGAGCAATTCATTATAGAGTTCGGTAGCTCTCAGCATTCCTTTGTCTGCTTCACAGTTCCGGAAATGCCATACAACGGAAAAATCCTTGAGCTCAATGAATGACCCTGAGCAGCGAAGTACATAATGTTCCATGATAGAACAGATCAGGCTTCTCCATTCCACTGAAGGATGCGCGTCAGAATACCATTCACCATGTTTGTATTTTATTCCTGCTCCATGCTCTGAGATCAGATTCACCGGGAGATGTCCCAGCCATTTTTCAAGGGTTTTGCTATCCCTTCCACTGATCACAAATACATCATTTTCAGGATTCTCACCAAGCTCCATAAGCACATGAAGCAATTCTGCGCCTGGGCTTGCCTGTGAAGGCTGTGCAACAAAAGGGCGAAGCGTTCCATCGTAATCAAGAAGGATCAGTCGTGATGCCGCATTTTGATAACATCCTGTCAGCTCATTGCGGGAAACAGTATCCAGAAGCTTTATTTTAAACGCATGCTGGCGGTTCCTGATCTTTTTCAGCTGCGCGAAATAATCCGAAGCCCATGCAACGACATCATATGACCTGATCGCAGTGCGCATCTTTGTCATTCGTTGATGCTGTTCAGTTTCTTCCATTTCAAGGCCATACCGTATCTTTTCCGCAATATCTTCTATGTCGTTCGGATTGATCGCCAGCGCCTCTGAAAGCTCTTTGGCTGCACCGGCCATCTCGCTCAGAACAAGCACGCCCCGTTCATCTTTCCTGCTTGCAACAAACTCTTTAGCGACCAGATTCATTCCATCACGAAGTGGTGTGATCAATGCAAGGTCACAGGCGGTGTACATCGCTACCAGTTCCTGAAAGTTCAGTGTATTGTATTGATAGATGACAGGCTGCCAGTTGATGGTACCAATCCTGCTGTTCAGGTTACCGATGTATTCATCGATCATCTTTTTTCTTTCAGCATATTTTGAAATGGCATCCCTTGAAGGAACGACAACCATAACGAATATCACCTGTTCCCTGTATTGAGGATTTGATTCAATGAATTTTTCAAACGCTCTGAGCCGGTTATGAACCCCTTTCGTGTAATCCAGCCGATCCACTGAAAAGATGACCTTCTGTGTTCCAAACTGCTTCTTCAATGTGTCTCTGACCTGAACAACCTGCTCATCATCATATGCCTCACTGAACTTCGTGTAATCAATGCTGATAGGAAACGCATCCACTTTCACCAGCCTGTTTTTATATTGAACAATGTGCATGTCATTTTCATATCCGAGCACAAGCTGAACAGATTTCAGGAAGTGTGACGCATAGTCCATGGTATGAAATCCGATGAGATCTGCACCCAACATACCTTCCAGCATATCCTTCTGCCATTTATCGGGGATGATCCTGAACACTTCATAACATGGAAAAGGAATATGAAGAAAGAATCCAATGGTGATCTCCGGAAATTCTTTTCGGATCATTGAAGCAAGAGGCAGCAAATGATAGTCATGTATCCAGACTGTATCATCCGCTTTCAGCTGCCTTTTTAACTGATTAAAGAACTCTTCATTTGAAAGGAGATACTTTTCGTAGTGATCACTGTTGTATTCCGCATAGGAAGGGAAGTAATGAAAGATCGGCCATATCGTTGAGTTTGACAGTCCGTTGTAATATTTATCATAAATGTTTTTTTTGATGAATACCGGGACATAGTGAAACTCCTTGTTTACAAGCTGTTGAGCGATCTTTTTCCAGGTTGATGAATTACATCCCGGAACGCCTGCCCAGTAGGTCTCTTCAAATCCATCATTCACCTGAGCGTTATTAATAAAACTGCTGATTGCTGTGACAAGCCCGCCAGTCGATTCAGTGACATCGGCACTTCCGTTGGAAACTGTGATGTTAACTGGCAGCCGATTAGAAATTACAAATAGTCTTTTGCTCATAGTTTATTCAATTAACGTTTATAAGCTTCTGAAAAGTGAACATTTAATCACATTGTCCAGCGCCCGGAAAACATTCAGAATCAAGTTAACACACCAAATTAAGATGCCGTTAAATTGAAATTAATCAGGTTTAATAACCTTGAATTATTAAAGGAATTAAATGAATCGGGTAAAATATTACCGACTACCTGCCTGGCTTAACAGGCCTTTATTCCATTGGGAAGCCCATCAGTCAAGCCCTTTTCACTAATCGGAGATATGAAACAAACATTATACCTCTTGCAGGTTTTAATGCTGATGAAATAAAAACTCAAAATAAAATCAGTGAGAACGGTAAGCTTATTTCAGCTTTCAGTAACAGACGGTGAAGAACAAGAAAGGAATTAAGTGTTGAAAAGATGCAGGAATTTATTCAGAAGAAACAAGGGAGGTTAATTACCTCGCCAGGCTGTTTTCATAAGGTACCCTGTTCATGATAGAACGTGCGAGGGTTACTTCATCAGCATATTGAAGCTCATCACCCACCGACACGCCTCGCGCGATGGTCGATATTGAAATGCTGTGATCCTTCAGCTTTTTATAAATAAAGAAGTTTGTTGTATCGCCTTCCATGGTGGTGCTGAGCGCCATGATGACTTCCTTCACTTGACCAGCCTCAACCTTCTGGATCAGCGTATCGATATTCAGATCTTTAGGTCCTACCCCATCCATGGGAGAGATGATGCCTCCAAGCAAATGGTATGTGCCTTTGTATTGGCCGGTATTCTCAATGGCCATCACATCACGGATATCCTCTACTACGCATACAATCGAATGGTCACGAAGCGGATTTGAACATACATGACAAAGAGCACTGTCGGAAATGTTATGGCAGCTTTTACAGTAACCGATCTCGTTACGCAGCCTGATCAGCGCATTCCCAAAACTATCAACCTGTGAAACATCCCTCTTCAGCAGATGCAATACCAAACGTAATGCTGTCTTCTTGCCGATACCCGGAAGAGATGCAAATTCGTTAACGGCCTGTTCTAGTAGTCTGGAAGGGAAGTCCAAGGAAAGGTTTAAGGTTTAAGGTTTAAGGTTTAAAGTTTAAGGTTCAAAGTTTAGAGTTTAAAGTTAGGAAATCCTACATACTCTAGCAAAAGAATGAGCCCATGCAGCTTTTTAATGCTCGAAGCTAAGGTTGAAAGGCTGCATGCCGCCATATGATTTCGCAGGCATACCAAAAGAATTTTCACGGGTGATTCCTGTCAGAGGAACGGTGTTAGCAACCTCTTCAAAAGTGATCCTGTCGAACCAGATCTGACCTTCTCCGGAGAGCAAGGCTCCGTAAGCTAGTCGGGAAGCATTCTCCGGAACATTCACTACGATATCATATTTCTTCCAGTCTGTATCGCCTTTGACTGATCGGTCAATGTCACCATCATGCATATTGTCAAAAGCAACGAACGTGCTGTCGACATCAACTCTCAGCCACAATCCAGACCATTCTTTCAATCTGGAGGTTCTAAGGTAACCGCTCATCCTGATCCTCTTGCCGAGGTACTTCACTGGAGAGCACATCTGCATCAGTGTAGCAAATCCGTTTTCAACTTCCTCTCTTGACCTTATCGTACCGGAAACAAGGCTATCAAACCTGTTTGTGTGGTCGGTTCCTATATCATAGCACTCATGCTGATTTCCGGCAATCAACCATCCTTCAGGAAAGCCAGGATTTTCAGGAGCTTTGCGGCTGTTGCATGAAACCAGGAGCAGAAGGGCTGATCCAACAACCATGACATTTAAAAGGTGAAGCTTTTTCATTTCCCTTTCAGGTTTTATTTGTGAGCAAAGAGTATTTGCAAAAATCGAACCCTGCGAAAAGCCGTTCTACTGGAATATGATCCTCGTATGTCGTGGGAAGTTAGTGAATGGGAGTCTTGTATTTACATCGATGTATAAATAATCCAGACGTTTGAGTCTCCTGATCTCATAAGGCACCTGCAGGAGTACGCCGCTGTAGGCGATATTCAGCTCATTCAACCTGATCAGGTTTCCGATCTCTTTGGGCAGAAAATCCAGTTCATTTTTTCCAATGTTGAGAATTCTGAGGTTGGTCGCGTTGCATACTTCAGGTGGAAACACCCTGATGTGGTTTCTGTTGAGGCTGAGGATCTCCAGGTCTTTCAGATTACCCAGTGTCGGAGGTATCGCTTTGAGCTGGTTCCAGTCGAGAAAGAGATACTTCAATGAGGATGCATTACCAATTTCGGGAGGAAGGCTTACCAGTTCATTGTCTTTTAAAGAAAGAGACTGGAGCATCTTCAGGTTGCCGATTGTAGCCGGAATTGTTGTGAGCTTGTTGCTGCTTGCCACCAGGATCTCAAGACTGGCAAGGTCACCGATTTCATCAGGAAGCGAATCGATCCTGTTATGAAAAAGGTTGATTCGTTTAAGCTTTTTGAGAAGGCCGATTTCCTTAGGGAGTGTTCTCAGCTTGTTGTTATTCAGTTCAAGCTTCTGAAGGTTAATAAACTTTCCTATATCAGCGGGGAGCTCCGTGTACCCATGATAGCCAAGGTCAAGCTCAAGGACACTGGAAGCGTTCGCAAGAGCGAGGTTCCAGTCGGAATATTTTGTGCGTTGGGAAAAAAGAGTTGAGCTTGAGCAGGTGAAGAGAAAGAGAAGCAGTGCGAGGTGTTTCATAAAAATCAAGTTACAAAAAAAGGGGCCAGAGGCCCCTTTTTCAATCATATGTTGATGAAACAGAATTATTTTACCGCATCAACAACAGCTTTGAACGCTTCAGGATGGTTCATAGCAAGATCTGCAAGAACTTTTCTGTTCAGGCCGATATTTTTAGCGCTAAGCTTACCAATGAATTCTGAATAAGACATTCCATGCTGTCTAACTCCCGCGTTGATTCTCTGGATCCAGAGTGCACGGAAATTTCTTTTCTTTGTCTTTCTGTCGCGGTATGCATAAGTAAGACCTTTTTCAAGGACGTTCTTTGCGATAGTCCAGACATTTTTTCTAGCTCCCCAATAACCTTTGGTCAATTTGAGGATTCTTCTTCTTCTGCGGTGTGCTGCTACAACGTTAACCGATCTAGGCATTTTGTTTTACGTTTTTTGGTTATCAGTGCTCTTTGGAGTCTTTAAACTGAGTACCGGGTTAATGATTAATTAATTACTGTTTCCGATTTAAATCAATTACTTTCCAACACAAAGCATTGCCTTAACGTTTCCGAGGTCTGCTTTGTGGACAAGTGTTGCGTGCGTTAAAGCTCTTTTCCTTTTGATTGACTTTTTAGTCAGGATGTGGCTTTTGTAAGCATGCTTTCTTTTGATCTTACCGGATCCTGTGAAAGAAAATCTCTTCTTCGCACTGGAATTGGTTTTCATTTTTGGCATCTGTCCTATTTTTATTTAATTGATACTCTTTTAAAAATCCGGTTTCGTTCATCACGTGTACCGGTTTAACTTCCATCTGATCCAGCTGACACTGCGTGACCAGGGCACAGCGTGATCAAGTTTAGCACAGCATGATCAAGTTTGGCACAGCGTGATCCGAAGCTTTAGCGTAGGATCATTTCTTTTTCGGAGCAATGATCATCTGCATCTTCTTTCCTTCCAGCTGCGGTAAAGCTTCCACTTTACCATGCTCTTCAAGCTCCTGAGCAAACTTTAGCAAAAGGATCTCTCCCTGCTCCTTGAACAGAATTGAACGCCCTTTAAAGAACACAAAAGCCTTCACTTTAGCGCCTTCCTGAAGGAATTTTATCGCATGATTCTTCTTGAAATTGAAATCATGGTCATCTGTATTCGGTCCAAAACGGATCTCCTTCACAACGACTTTACTTGTCTTTGCCTTCTGTTCCTTCAGCTTTTTCTTCTGCTCATACAAGAACTTCTTGTAATCAATGATCTTGCAGACAGGCGGTTCAGCGGTCGGAGCAATCTCAACAAGGTCAAGCTCTGCTGCTTTCGCCAGTTTCAGAGCCTCTTCGATCGAATAGATACCTGGTTCTATATCATCTCCAACTACCCTTACACGGGGTGCACGGATCTTTTCATTGATCTTGTGCAGCTCCTCTTTCCTTTGGAAACGCGGATTTCTTGAATACCTGCTATCTCCTCCGGTTCCTGGTTTTTTCTCAAACAGTGCTATAAGTATGTCCTCCTTTTTATTTAATTAAAAGCTGGAACTTTTGATTCCACCTCATCCTTAACAAGCTTAATAAACTCATCAACGCTCATGCTGCCTTTATCTCCTTCACCATGTCTTCTTACAGACACTGAGCCAGACAATGCTTCCTTCTCACCGATAACCAGCATGAACGGGATCTTTTTCAATTCAGTATCCCTGATCTTTTTACCGATCTTTTCATTCCGGTCGTCAACGAATCCGCGAATATCGGAATTAATCAACAATTTTAAAACATTTTCAGCTGCCTCGTTGAATTTTTCGCTGATCGGAAGAATCGCGACCTGCTCCGGGGAAAGCCACATCGGGAGATTTCCTCCACAATGCTCAAGCAACACAGCCACAAATCGCTCAAGTGAACCGAACGGTGCCCTGTGGATCATCACCGGCCTGTGCTTCTGATTGTCGCTGCCTGTATATTCCAGCTCAAACCGTTCCGGCAGGTTATAATCTACCTGGATAGTTCCCAGCTGCCACTTTCTTCCAAGTGCATCCTTTACCATGAAATCCAGCTTCGGTCCATAGAATGCCGCTTCTCCGAGCTCAACAACGGTTTTAAGGCCTTTCTCCTGCGCCGCCTCTATGATCGCCTGCTCTGCACGGTTCCAGTTTTCATCGGTGCCAATGTATTTTGTCTTATTGGAAGGATCTCTGAGGGATATCTGTGCTGTATAATCCTGAAAATCCAGCGCCCGAAACACATACAATACCAGATCGATCACTTTTTCAAACTCATCCTTTACCTGGTCGGGGCGGCAGAATAAATGCGCATCATCCTGAGTAAAGCCACGAACTCTTGTTAATCCGTGAAGCTCCCCTGTCTGCTCATACCTGTAAACAGTACCAAACTCAGCAAAACGAACAGGAAGATCCTTGTATGAATGTGGTTTGGATTTATAGATCTCGCAGTGATGCGGACAGTTCATCGGTTTAAGGAAAAACTCCTCTCCCTCCTGTGGCGTACGGATCGGCTGAAATGAATCAGCTCCATACTTTTCATAGTGTCCTGAAGTCACATACAGGTTCTTATGTCCGATATGCGGTGTAACAACAGGAAGATAGCCAGCTTTAACCTGTGCCTTGCGCAGGAAATTTTCAAGCCTCTCACGAAGAGCGGCACCTTTCGGAAGCCATAACGGAAGTCCAAGCCCTACCTTCTCTGAAAAGGTAAACAGTTCAAGCTCTTTTCCTAACTTTCTATGATCACGTTTCTTTGCTTCTTCAAGAAGTGTCAGGTAATCGGTAAGCTCTTTCTGCTTAGGAAATGTAATTCCATAAATCCGTGTTAACTGCTTATTTTTTTCATTGCCTCTCCAGTATGCACCTGCGATATTCAAAAGTTTAACCGCTTTGATGTATCCTGTGTTTGGAATGTGTGGACCACGGCACAGGTCTGTAAAATTTCCCTGAGAGTAAAATGTAATGGTTCCGTCCTGAAGGTCCTTTAAAAGATCAAGCTTATACTCATCACCCTTTTTTTCGAAGTAGCTGATGGCATCTGATTTAGAAACTTCTTCTCTCTTGTAGACATTCTTCTGCTGAGCCAGCTCAAGCATCTTGTCTTCGATCTTCTTAAAATCATCAGAAGAGATTGTTCTTCCTCCCAGATCAACATCATAATAAAATCCATTTTCGATGGGAGGTCCAATACCAAACTTGATTCCCGGATAAAAGGACTCGAGCGCTTCTGCAAGCAAATGTGCAGATGAATGCCACATGGTATTCTTGCCATCTTCATCATCCCAGGTAAGGAACTTCACTGATGCGTCTGAATCTATCCCACGCGTGGCATCCTGCACCTCGCCATTAACTTTTGCGGCAAGCACATTACGTGCAAGCCCTTCACTAATAGATTCAGCGATTTTTAGCGCTGTAGTTCCTTTTTCATATTCCCGTATTTTACCATCGGGAAAGGTGATCCTGATCATCAACGTATTGATTTTAGAGGGGGCAAAGATAGAAAATTTGTTGTCAGTTCAACGAAGGTAAATACCTCGCAGAACGATGTTCATGAGCTGAAATAAAGGGTTACTTATAACCGATCAGCATCACGACGCAGGCCTTTCTTTGTATGGAGTCATGTGAAGGCGGACAGTCGTATTCGATATAATAGGTACCTGTTTTCTCAGGCTGAAACATCCAGAAGTCACTGTCGATCCCTTCAGCTTCTCCGTCATAGATCTTCTTTCTCGATTTAACGGCCTTGCTTTTATCATAGATGTTCAGCTTCACTTTTTCAGGAAAGCCCGAACTGCAAAATACAAGCTTGTAGTCGCTTCCTTCAAATACCGTGAACTGTACCTCCACCTTTCTTGGCTTCTTGTCGAACGTAAGTTCTGTTGGTGCCCATGCATCCATTTTATATGGCTTCATGTTCGGCTTACATGCCTTTGCAATATCCTTGTCATTGCATTTAAACTTCTCAGGCTTCTTTTCATTTTTCTTCTGTGCGATGGATGCGCCGGCAACCATGACAGCAAGAAATAACAGACTATAAATGATACGCTTCATCTGAACTTTATTCATAACCAACTATAAAGAACACACATCCTGACCCAAGTGAATCACTGGCTGCAGGCACTTCGATATCCACGAATACCTTACGTGTCCATTTTTTCGTTTCATATTCAAACTCGGTTTTATCTTTATGGTCATCCGAGTTAAACAGCAATTCACGGTTCTTTGTGCTGATGTCTTTGTTGTAGATCTTCACCGATGGCCGTACAGGCATCCCGTCAACAGTGAACAGCAGCTTGTATTTTTCAGTCAGGAACAACGGAACTTCAATTTCTTTCTTCTGAGATTTTGCTTTGAACGTGAACCTTGTTGTTTTGGCCGAATCATACTTATATGGCTTCAGCATGGTCTTAACTTTTGTTTTAGCATCTTTTGACGGGCATTCAGTTGGAGGGCCGAAGCTTCCAAGGATCGCAAATGAAAAAATGCCAAGCAATGACAGTATGGACTTTTTCTTAAGCATTGACGATCTTTTTTCTTGCTTCAACAATTTTAGCTGACAGCTGCTTTAATTCTTCATCGGACAGCTTCACTTCAGCCTGCTCTTCGGAAGCTTTAGCCTGCTGAACCGCTGGTATTGAATTATAATATGCGCTGATATCCTTTAACGTTGCTGTGTAAGAAGCCAGTTCTTCATCACTGCCTGAATATTTATCCAGCAGCGAGATCACCTTGTCAAGAATGATCATTTGCTCCGTGATCTTATGATTGATCGTTTCTTCCTTATTCGCTTCGTAAACTTTTGTCCCAATGTAGAGAGCTTCAACCCAGGCACCAGAGAACATGATCGGCGATAATTTCACCATATCATTCTGTTCAAGGTACATGTCTGTTTCCATCTGAAGATCTGCAACAACATACGCCAGGGAGTCTTCATTGTTGATGTTTTTTTCAAACCTGTCAACAAATGAATTATTATCAAACACGGATGACATACCCATTTGCGCACCGAGTGAGCGAACAGTTTTCACATAGTCCATCGCCTTTTGTGTCTGCTTGTTCAGGACGCAATATGCAAGGTCCGTCATGTAAACTCCTGCATTCAGTGCACGCTTATTCGTTGAGCTGTAACTTGAAGCCTTGGATGTTTCATTCGTCAGGCCATCGAGATAAGTCAGTCCGGATTTTTTAAACAAGGTGGCGATCTGTAACGGAGACGGGAGTATGACCGACACCGAATCTTCCTCCGTTAATTCATCAGGCATCGACACCGCGGTTGTGTCCTGAGCAAGAGAGTCTTCTGATTCAGATGAAGAATTACAGGAAGAGATTCCTATTGCAAAAGCAGATGCTACAAGGAATACAGCGAACTTCGGTAGAGAGGTTTTCATTTACTGGGAGTGAACTTATAGGTTGGGTTTGCAAACGAAACTACAAAAAATTATTAATCAACAACTTGCATGTCCGCATCTGCAATGATCAATTGATATGACATCACAACTGATAATTATTTTAACTTGCATAAAAATAGAAGCGGATATATGTCCCGCAATAAAAAAGCGCAAGTAGATTTCGTTAAACAGATCAGGCAGCTGATCCCGGCACATCACAACCTTGTCGATGAGCTGGCGGATGTTTTACAAGTCAGTAATGACAGTGCCTACAGGAGGATAAGAGGAGAGACAGCGCTTACGATGGATGAGATCATCCTGCTTTGCAATCATTACAGGATCTCCTTCGATTCATTCAACATCAATAATCCGGGGACTGTTACGTTCACTTACCTTCCTTTAGGAAATGATGAGAAGAGCTTTGAGCAGTATCTGAAGAATTTGCTTACAGATCTGAAAAAGATCGAAGGCTTTGATAAAAAGGAATTGCTTTTTGCCGCTGAAGACATTCCGATCTTCCATCACTTTTACTTTCCTTACCTCACTGCATTTAAAATATTCTACTGGAACAATTCGATCCTGAACAGCCCTGAGCTTGAGGGAAAGAAGTTTGATCCGGGTTTCGTTCCTCCTCAGATGCTGAAGGTTGCCGAAGATATTCTTGACCGCTATTGCAATATATCATCCCAGGAGATCTGGTGTGAAGATACTTTGAACAGTACACTTAAACAGATCGAGTATTATTGGGAAACACAGCTGATCAGATCGGCAGGAGATGCACTGCAGCTTTGTGATGAACTGGAAGAAATGGTTCGCAGGATCCAGCGGCAGGCAGAATGTGGGTGCAAGATGAACAAGAAGAATGAACCAGTGAAAGGGTCTACATTCAAGCTTTATCACACCGACCTGATGATTGGCAACAACTGTATCCTGGTGTATATGGATGGTGTGAAAGGCGTTTACCTTACCAATCAGACCTTCAACGCGATGATCACGACCAATGTGGCTTTCTGTAATGAAACGGAAACCTGGCTGCAGAATCTTATGCGTAAATCGGAGCTTCTTGGTGACAATGCAGAAACCAGCTCAGAATTTTTCAACAAGATGTATGAACGTCTTGAACTTGTTAGGCAACGCATTACAGCTTAATCACTTTTCTCTTCATTTAGTTATTCTTCAACCATTGTACTATGAATTCACAGAAGCTTGAAATCAATGTGTCTATTCAGATCCTGAAACCGGTGTCGGAGGTATTTGAAGGAATTGTTGATCCTGAAAAGATGTCTAACTATTTTATTTCAAAAGGATCAGGAAGGATGATAGATGGAGCACGGCTTATTTGGAATTTTCCAGAATTTGATCTTGATGTTCCAGTGAAAGTGGAAAAGGTTGTAAAGGACAGTTACATTTCCTACACATGGCAAGGTGAAGATGGGAAGGATCTTTTGGTTGAGATGTTCCTTGAAGATCGGGGTGATAAAACGGTTGTTCGGATCACAGAAAAAGGGATGGAGAATAATGATGCAGGGATTTCTTGGCTTAAAGGGAATACAGAAGGCTGGGCGAATTTTGTTGCATGTTTGAAGGGGTATTTGGAGTATGGGATAAGGTTGAGGGAGGGGGCATTTGATTATAGGTTTGAGGGGAAGGGGTAAGAGAATATTTGGAGGACGCAGAGAGCGCAGAGGGAATAACCAGTACGCGGAAAAGGTAGTGCACCCAAAAGCGCAGATAACGCAGAGGCACGCGGGGAATAATCAGTATGCGGAAAAGGTAATGCACGCGGAGGCGCAGAGAACGCAGAGGTTCAGAGGGAATAATTAGTAAACGGAAAAGTTAGTATATGCAGAGGCGCATAGAACGCAGAGGTTCAGAGGGAATAATTAGTAAACGGAAAAGTTAGTATACGCAGAGTCGCAGGAGAAGCAGAGGCACGTGGGGAATAATCAGTACGCGGAAAAGGTAGTGCACGCAAAAGCGCAGAGAACGCAGAGGCACGCGGGGAATAATCAGTACGCGGAAAAGGTAGTGCACGCAAAGGCGCAGAGAACGCAGAGGCACGCGGGGAATAATTAGTACACGGAAAAGGTAGTGCACGCAGAGGTGCAGAGGGAAATAATTATTATGCGGAAAAGGTAGTGGAAGCAGAATAGCGGAGAGCGCTATCGGCCTAGCGATGACGAGGGGTGCGGGGATGAGGTTTATGAACTCAGGTTTGGATGACACCTACATTATATGGCTTTGAAACAGGGTTGTTATTCGCCATCTCAATACCCATTGAAATCCACTTTCGTGTATCAAGTGGATTGATGATCGCATCAAGCCATAAACGGGAAGCTGCATAATACGGCGAGGTTTGCGCAGTATAACGTTGTGTTATCGTGTCAAGCAAGGTCTTCTCTTCTTCTTTGGTTACTTCCTTGCCTTGCGACTTCATTGATGCCACCTGGATCTGAAGGAGAACTTTGGCAGCCTGTGCTCCGCCCATCACTGCAAGCTGCGCTGAAGGCCATCCAACGATCAACCGCGGATCATATGCTTTTCCACACATGGCATAGTTTCCTGCTCCGTATGAGTTACCTACAACAATGGTAAACTTTGGGACAACTGAATTTGCCATTGCATTGACCATCTTCGCACCATCTTTAATAATTCCACCATGTTCAGAGCGTGAACCGACCATAAAGCCGGTAACATCCTGAAGGAAAACCAGTGGAATCTTCTTCTGGTTGCAGTTCATGATAAAGCGTGCAGCCTTGTCTGCTGAATCTGAATAGATCACTCCTCCAAACTGCAACTCACCTTTTTTCGATTTCACCACTTTACGCTGGTTTGCAACAATTCCTACTGCCCATCCATCTACACGGGCATAACCGCATACGATGCTTTGTCCGTACTTCTCTTTGTATTCTTCAAATTCTGAATTATCGACCAGGCGAGCGATCACTTCGTGCATGTCATATTGCTTGTCGCGTGTATCCGGTATGATACCAAGAATGTCTTTCGGCTCTTTTGCAGGCTCAACGCTTTCTTTACGATCATATCCTGCCTTCTCCGAAGAACCAACTTTGTCCATGATGGTACGGATCCTGTCGAGGCAGTCTTTGTCATCTTTGCATTTGTAATCCGTCACTCCCGAGATCTCACAATGCGTTGTTGCACCACCAAGAGTTTCATTATCGATATCCTCTCCTATCGCGGCTTTCACGAGGTATGATCCTGCAAGGAAGATCGAGCCTGTTTTATCCACGATCAATGCTTCATCGCTCATGATCGGAAGGTATGCTCCACCGGCAACACAGCTTCCCATGATCGCGGCAACCTGTAGAATTCCCATTGACGACATCACGGCATTGTTCCTGAAGATCCTGCCGAAGTGTTCTTTATCAGGGAAGATCTCATCCTGCATCGGCAGATAAACTCCTGCACTGTCAACAAGGTAGATGATCGGAAGTCTGTTCTCCATTGCGATTTCCTGGGCTCTCAGGTTTTTCTTCCCTGTGATCGGAAACCAGGCGCCTGCTTTAACAGTGGCGTCATTCGCAACAATAATGCACTGCCTGCCTTTAACGTAGCCTATTACGACAACAACACCGCCTGAAGGACATCCTCCGTGTTCCGGATACATATCTTCACCTGCAAAGGCGCCAATTTCTATTGTCTTGCTTCCTTTATCGATAAGGTATTCGACACGTTCACGCGCGGTCAGCTTGCCTTTTGCATGTGTATCTTCAATTCTTTTCTTTCCGCCTCCCAGGTAAATTTTTTCAAGCTTTTTCTCCATGTTGGAGATCATGAGCTTCATGACATCCTCATTGCGGTTGAAATCAATATTCATAAAAAACGTATATACTTTTTAGTTTAAGAGGCCTTTGATAATATCGTCAGTCTTGAGCCCTTCTGCTTCTGCCTTGTAATTTCGAACGATGCGATGTCGTAGGATCGGTGCTGCTACAGCTTTCACATCTTCGATATCAGGAGAATATTTACCATTCATCAGGGCATTGCATTTTGCACCGATCACAAGAAACTGTGATGCCCTTGGACCTGCTCCCCATGAAAGGAAATTATTGATGTCAGCAGTCGCGAATTCCGATCCTGGCCTTGTTTTGATCGAAAGCTTTACTGCATAATCCAGCACGTTGTCTGCAACAGGCACACGTCGTACGAGTTTTTGAAAGTCAACGATCTCCTGTGCATTCAGGATTTTAGATAATTGTGGCTTCAGATCGGATGTGGTATTCTTCACAACCATCAGCTCTTCCTGATATGATGGGTAATCCAAAGTTACATTGAACATAAAACGATCAAGCTGTGCTTCAGGCAAAGGGTATGTTCCCTCCTGCTCGATCGGATTTTGTGTGGCAAGGACAAAGAAAGGTGTACCAAGCGGATAACGCTTTCCTGCTGCAGTTACGGCTTTTTCCTGCATCGCTTCCAGCAGTGCTGCCTGTGTCTTTGGTGGTGTCCTGTTGATCTCATCAGCAAGCACTACATTTGAAAACAATGGGCCAGGTACAAACCTGAAATGCCTGCTTTCATCAAGAATCTCCGCACCAATAATATCTGATGGCATCAGGTCGGGTGTGAACTGTATCCTTGAAAAATCCAGACCAAGCACATCCGAAATGGTATTTACCAGCAGTGTTTTCGCAAGTCCGGGAACGCCGACAAGCAAACAGTGACCTCCGCTGAAGATCGAAATAAGCACATCTTTCACGGTATCGTGTTGTCCGACGATCACCTTTCCGATCTCTTCCTTCAGCCTGATGTTTGTCTCACGAAAGGCATTGGCAGCCTCGACGTCTGTATTATAGCCCATGACCGAAATTTAGAACCAGTTATGCTGGAATTTACAATTATTAAATGACTGATCAACCTTCACATACGTTGACATTTTTTTCTTTCTGATCCAGTCTGATATTGTTTTTGCCTGCTTTTTTGAAAGTGCCGCTGCCTGCAGGCTTTGGTAATCTTCTTTCAGATTTGCCTTGTGAGGTTCTGTCCTTGTTTTAAGGTAGATGAGCCGGTATGCAGCTTTCCCATCCCGTGTCTGAAACTTGACTGGCGTTGATACTTCACCAACTTTCAGCTTATCGATGGTAAAGAACAGCGTTTGCTCAAGCTCTTCTGTTGTAAACCGTGTGGAGCCTGTCTGAGGATTTACCATAAGGCCACCGTTGAACTTTGTATCTGTATCATCAGAGAACTTTTCAGCAGCTTTGGCGAAGGTCAGTGTATCAATGGTCTTAATCAGGTTGTATACTGAATCAAGATAGGACTCCGCTTTCGCAAGGTCTGAATAGAGTGTTTTAGGAGCCAGAAGGATATGCCTTACATTGATCTGTTCACCACGACGTTCGATCAGCTGAATGATGTGATAACCATATGGTGATTCCACGATCTTTGAGACTTCGGAACCTTTCAGGTTAAATGCCACTGCTGAAAATTCAGGTACGAGTTCGCTTCTGTCAACAAACCCGAGCTCCCCGCCCTGCTTTGCGCTTCCCGGATCTTCTGAATAAAGCACAGCAAGCGTTGCAAAGTCTTCTCCCCCAAGAATTCGTTCACGGATTTTTTCAAGCTTATCTCTCACTGATTTTTTCTCACTGTCACTGACTGGCGGGGTCTTAACGATCTGACCAATTTCCACTTCGGAGCTAATTAGCGGAAGGCTGTCTTTAGGGATCGAATTATAGAATTCTTTCACCTCGGCAGGACTTACGGATAGGCCTGATGTGATCTTCTGCTGCATACTTTGCGCAAGCAGCATTTCCCTTACGTCATCTTTATAATCTGCCTTGATCTGTATAATTGATTTACCAAGATATTCTTCGAGCTTCTGTTCAGAACCAAGCTGCGCAATAAAATAACGCATCCTTTTGTTCAGCTCTCCTTCCACCTGGGATTCCGAAACTTCAATGCTGTCAATCTCGGCCTGGTTTACTAATAGTTTGTGAAGAAGGATATCTTCAAGGATTGCGCATTTCATTTCACGTGGATTGGATCCCTGGCTTCCACCAGACTGGAGGTATTGATTTTCCAGGTCTGAAAGCAGAACGATCTCATTCCCTACCACGGCAATCACCTTATCAACAAGTTTGGGTTGAGCGATTCCTGCCAGACAGCCCAGCATGCACATTACAAAAACGAAAACCGGTTTCTTCATCATCACTTTAACACTTCTATTTGCTTTTTTACCAACGCCTCATTATAAAGATCGTCTTTCATTTTGCTGATCAAATTTAGCTTTCTTTTATTCAGGATGATATTCCTGATGTTCACACGTTCAAATCCAATCGGCGAAACACCATCTTTAATTCTGAACTTGAGAAAGTTGACCATGTAAATAAAAGCGCTGTCCTGGATCTCCACAGCTCTGTTGTTCTGAAGGAATTGTTCCTCGTTGTAGGTCTTAATTGGAATCTCCTTGAGAAGGTCGTTAAACAACAGCCATGACTGGTCATCCAAATAATAATTCACCGCATTCTCTCTGCAAAGCTGCTCGAGGGTTTCCCTGTCTTCAGGCTTTTCAGAATAAAACACCTTTTTAATCTTCTGAAGGGCTTTGCTGTTTTTTTCGAGCTTCACATAATTCACCTTGACAATATTATCCTTCAGCTCGAAATCCTTCTGATTCGTGTTGTAATACTCTTCGATCTCCTTTTCACTAACGACGGTATCGAGGTTCTGTCTGACGATCTCTTTTTCGTAGCTATAGATAATAAGGCTATTGCGGTAATCCTCGAGCTGCTGTTCCACATCTTTCTGCTCATCGCTCAGGTTCGCTTCGGCTTTATCAATGATCAGATTAGTCCGAACCCAATTGTTTATGTAAGCTTTAACCAGCCTTATGCTGTCTTCCGCGGATGCTTTCGAAGGTACAATTCCATCGAGATCAGAAAGATGAAGTTCTTTCTCATTGACCCGTGCCACAAGCGTATCATCGCTTTCATTGCTTTTTCTCCCGCAGGAGAACAGCAATACCAGCAAAGGACAAAGTAGCAGGGCGATCCTCATCTATAATGAATCACTTTACAGTTTCAAGCACCTGCTTGTTTACCGTGACAGGGTACTTTGCACGGAGCTGCTGGATCCATTCTTTTTCAAGCTGGTTCTGATATTCAGCGGTGATGAGACCTTTCGCTTCATTCAGTGATTTTGGTTCCGGAGCGATGGTTCGTTTTACATCCACGATCACCACTTTGCCATCTTTTTTAATGTCATTGCTTAATCCGATGCTGGTGCCTGCCTGATCAACAAATTCATTTTCTCCTTTGCCGAATTTTCCGCTTTCAATCTTCAGGTTCAGCTGGCTGTCTTTGTTCAATGCCGTTAGAAGTTCTTCATCGGTATACTTCTTCTTCTTGTCTGTCAGCATGGCACGAAGTTTCTTCCCAACTTCTTCGTTTGCGGCTGTAAAGATCGTTGCTTCCGTACGTTCGCCCCACATGAACTTCTGCTTGTTCTTTTCATAGAACTCCTTCAGACCTGCAGTATCTTTCACTGCTTTCGACCATACCATTTTATCCATCAGATCGAACAGAAGGATACCATCTCTGTATTCCTGCAGAAGAGCCTTGTATTCCGGATATTTACTGGCAAGTCGCTGCTCTTCATAAGCAAGCACTTTTTCTTCCACGAACTGATTGTACAGCTGATCGATCAAAGGCTTAACTTCTGTTTTGTTGCGCGCGATCTGATGTAATTCAAGGTACTTGGCGAAATCTTTCTGAGTTACCTTTTCTTTGTCAAGGGTGAACATGACCTTGTCAAGCTTTCGTCCTTCCGCAGACCATTTTCCATTAAAGAATGTAGTATCGATCGCCTTATAGATCTCCTCTTTCGCTTTAGGATTTTCCTTGAATTTATATTCTTTCTTAAGCTTGGCGATCATAGACTCACGGCTCTTTTGCGACCTTGAATCCTTCTGGATCCTGGCTTTCAGATCAGCCTTTGCTTCATCATAAGAAGGTATAGGCTTCTGGTCAAGCTTTTTTATGATATGCCATCCATATTGTGTTTTAACCGGCTCTGAATAATCACCTTTATTTTTCAGTTTGAACGCGGCCATTTCAAACTCTGGAACCATCCTGCCTGTTCCGAACCATGGCAGTTCCCCGCCTTTTTTTGCAGATCCTTTATCTTCTGAAAATTCACGTGCCAGCTCTGCAAAATCTTTTCCGTCTTTTAGTTGCTGGTAGATCTCATCGATCTTTGCTTTGGCTTTGTCAGCTTCTTCAGGTGTTGCTGTCTTGGGTGACTTCACCATGATATGCCCTACCTGAATCTGTCCCTGTGCTTCACGACGATCAGTCGCTTTCAGGATATGGTATCCGAACCTTGTTCTTACCGGCATGGACACTTCATTCTCTTTCAGGCCATAGGCAGCGCTTTCGAATGGATAAACCATCTGCATGGAGGTAAAGAATCCAAGGTCACCGTTATTTTCTTTTGCCGATGGATCTTCAGAAAGTTCCCGGGCAAGCTTGCCAAAATCTTCGCCTTTAAGAATGCGTTCACGAATGGCCATTGCTTTATTGAATGCAGCCAGCGTATCTTTTGGCAGCGCATCCTGATCCACTTTTATCAGAATATGGCTTGCACGCACATCGGTCTTCATCCTGTCGTAAGCCTCTCTGAGAAGCTTTTCGTTCACTTCATTATCCACCAGGTAAGGCTGTGCAAGCTGCTTGCGATAACCTTCAAGTTCATTTTTGAATGCCGCGGTGGTATCAAGACCTTGTGCTTCCGCTTCTCTAACCTTCAGCTTGAAATTGATAAAAAGCTCAAGGTATTCCTCGATCGACTTTCTGTCACCGGTAGCTTTTGTATTGTTCTTATGGTAGATGGATTCAAATTCACTTTTAGTGACTTCCTTACCGCCGACATTTAAAAGTACCGCATCTTTTTGTTGAGCAAAGGCAGAAAAGCCAGCCAGAAAAAATGCAAGAGATAGTGATATCTTTTTCATAAGATGATTTGAACTTACCTAAAAGGTGAAACGCAAAAGTAACACTTTAGGTCTAAGCCCCAAATCAGCTAAAATCCCAGCCTCTGAAGGCTTAACATGTTTTAACAGGCTTGAGGTCCTAAGGATCGGCAGGCTTCTTCTTACGGAAGAGCGAAACGCGGCTTTCACTTTTCCGCATGAGCCTTTCAATGTTTTTCTGATGGGTGATGATGAGCAGCACGGAGATAAAAAAAGAAAAGATCACAAGGGATGGTACCTGGACTTTAAATACAACCGTAACCGCAATGGGAAAACTCAGAGCAGCGCAGATCGAGCTGAGCGACACATAGTTTGTGATCAGCAGCACGACTACAAACACGGCTATTGCGATCAATGCCGCATAAAGGTGAACGGCGATCACAACACCCAGAAGGGTAGCAACCCCTTTGCCTCCACGAAAGCCAACAAACACAGGGAAAACGTGTCCAAGCAAGGCAGCTATGGCCAGGGCAAGCTGAAGGTTGATCAGCTCCTCGGAACCGGCATTAAAGCCAGTGAACCATAATGCAAGGTTTACCGCAGACCAGCCTTTCAGAATATCCAGCAAAAGCACCGGGATACCAGCCTTTTTACCGAGAACCCTGAAGGTATTTGTCGCTCCTGCATTTCCACTCCCATATTCACGTACATCGATGCCATAGAACAGCTGCCCTACCCACACCGCAGAGGGTATGGAACCAAGCAGGTACCCGATGACAAGAAGCAATATGTTTACAGGAGTGATCATATATTACTCGGGAGCATCAAACTTCTTGAGAAAATCAGCTTTCTTTCTTGCAGTGGACAGGATAAACTGGAAAGCAGGCTGTCCCTTTTCCTCTTTCGCTTTTCTCTTGTCTGGCTTAAGCTCTTTGATTGTGGTATTGAATTTCTCGTCAGAGCTGATGGCCTGCAGTAATCCTGACTGGTAATTAAAGAAGTACCATGTAGAATTATCGACCTCAATATACATATTCAGAATGTCACCGCTTCTTTTCTTTACAAGCTCGATCCTTCCCTTTACATATTTGTTCAGCTGATTTTTGTAGATGCTTCCAACACCGATCGGACCGTCACTGACATACGAACGAGTGGCTGTATTCCATTTCATCTTCACATCATTGAACCAGAATGTATGCTCGAGCTCTGAAGGGAATCGTTTAAACGACCCATATAAACTGATCTGGGAAATCAGCTTGTCAGCTTCTGCTTTACCAAGTAGCTCACGCAAGCCTTTTTCATAGGTCAGCCTGCTCAGGTTCACTGATGCATTGCTTGACTTTTCAATGTTCTCGGAGATGGATTTGATCAACGACTCATCAAAGAAGAAATCAAGTGACATCAGAAGATCAAAGGTGACATCATCGGTATTTAGGTTATGATTCACATTACCGAAAGATTCTGATTTTATCTGGCCGAGGTTTGTGCCCAGGTTGATCTTTCCATCGCCGTACATGATGCAGTTGTCTGTATTCAGGCTCAGGTACTGACCAGGCAATGAGATCTCCCGGATCTTTTCCTTGTTCGAGATTTTGTATTCCTTGGCAGCCTTATCGTAATGCAGGAAGCCATCAGAAGTGAGCACCTCATTGTCGCTGTAATTTTCCTTGCGTGAAAGGAACGCGGAATACACATGCGTTGAATCATTTGTAAGAAGCACACCTGCTGCGATCTTATCACCCCTATTATCCACAGGTTCTTTACCGACAGGAATAAAAATGTTCTCAGGATCAACTTCTGCAGAGAATCTGAACCAGTTCTTTGCAAGTAGTGAACAGTTGTGTTCAATGCGGGTTGATCCGGTAAACACCAGGAACTGCTTGCTGGCAAAGAGGTTCACTTTACCAAAGTATCCAAAGTTCGGACTTAATGTAAATTGTGCTGAATCAAGGATCTCTCCCTCTGCAGTTGTTTGTCCGGTAGTATCAGCAAACAGGTTTGTGAAATGGATTTTCTGTGTTTTTTTAATCTCATCAACGAAGTCATAATCTGCACTTCCGGAATAGCTCTTTCTTCCATACAGGTTCAGTGTTCCATTGTACATGTTGTGATACTTGGTCACTGTGTTTGCCAGGATCTTCGCATTGTTGAGCGTTTCGATCCGTGCTTTTTTATAGATCACGATATTGCCGCTGTCAGGATATACACGTGCATCAGCTACATTCACATACTTCACCTCTTTAGCATAGATGATATTCTTCCTTGAGTCATACTTTGCTCTTGGTGAGAAGAAGCGTAATGAATCCTGTTGAGGATGTGTTGATATAAACTCGGCACCCGTTAAATCGATATCGGATTCTTCAGATGGGTTCAGCGCCTTTTTTCCTTCAGCACTTAGCTCGATCGAACCCTGGTCCATGAACCATTTGAACTGATCCATGAAGCTGATGTACTGGTTCACCGGGAACTTCACAAAGGTACCGCCACCATTGGAACGGAAATCTCCCACTCGTTTTTCAAAGTCAATAACTGCCTTTACATTATCTGTTGCGAAGGCAAGTTCAGACATCTCCTCGCTGGCCATTTTAAATGATGCTGTATCGGCAGAGAAAGTCTTGTTCTTGTATTTCATCAGGCTTGAGGCAAGCTCAGATTTTGCAAAGCTCATCACACCGTTTCCACTCAGACCTTCAGGTCGCAGATGCACAGTACCGGCCATTTCTGCCTGACCATCATAGAACATCATGTTCTTGTCGATCTTCGAGGTGCTCATGACATCCTTTTTCGGCACCCAGTGTGTGTATACATTCTCGCCTTTCACCGGAGGGAATTCCACCTTGCCCACCTGCTGCGCGACTTCATAACTCTGCACTACAGCATTCATGGAATCAGGATAGAAAATAAAGTTATCCGAACGGGATGTTGATGTCACATAATTCAAGGTTCCATCTCCCTTTAATCCTTCATTTGAAAGCTTGATCTTGTCGTTGAACTTACCCTTGTTTCCATAGAGAGGCATTCCTCCAGGTGGTGTCGATCGCACAAAACCAAGCGAGTAGTCAGGCTGAAGTGTCAGCTTCTCTTCAAAGTCAGGAAAGATGCTCGCTGATGAAAATGTTCCGTCGAAGGAAAGTGCTTCATTTGTGAATCGTTTGAGTGAATCGAAAGTAAACGGCTCCAGCTTGAAGTAAAACTTGTCACGGTTGTAAACCCCTTTCTGTATCGATTTCCTGTCGTAGTAAACAAACGATGCTTTCTTGCTGATAAATGTCGGATACTGTGGAAAGCTCTGTACTCCTGATTTGTTATTGAAGTTATCAATCAGGAGCTCCCCGTTCATGTTCTCGATCACCGTTCTCACTCGCACAAGCGGATATTCACCATAATCATTTTTTTCCCGTGAACGGACGAACATCCTCATGGAATCGATGTTGGTCAGGTTGAGTTTAAAGCGATCATATTCAAATGAAAATTCTTTTCCGAAAAACTCGAATCTTCCTGCATTCACAAGGCCCGAAAACGTAAAATTCCTGTTCTTCTTCAGGATAATGGTCTGATTCCTTGGATATACATACACATTCTGCGAGTCACTCAGGAAGATCTCATTAACACCTCGAATGGTCATGTCGTAATTCAACAGGTTGATGCTTGCGTTGGCAGTCTGACCCGAGGTGCTTGACTTAAACTCGATCACATCATAATCCATCTTTCCGCCTTTGGCCATGATGTACGTATTCAGCCTGTCTTTGATGGTCACTTTATCTGCATCAATGTCAAAGACGAGAAACCCGCCGGTCGCGAGCTTTAGAAGCAATGGTCTCACCTGATCTGGAGAGAGCCTCATGTATCGGGAGAGATCTTCTACAGGAAAGCTTTCAGAGCCGAAGCTTCTTGAAAAGTTCCTGATCTTGACAAGCGGATGCACATCATCCAGTCCCTGAAGACGAGCATAACGGATTTCCCTGTAATAGTTGGATGATTCAAATGTAGCGCTACCAAGGCTTGATCCGATCAGCATTTTAAGATCGATCTTGGGTGTATCAAGCTTCCAGTAAAGATCTTCGAAGTACATATCGATGTTGTGATAGTTGTTATAGTAAGGGCTCTTCGAGATCCCCTGCTCATCACGATATAATTCCAGGAACTTTTCTTTAATGTTTAATTTCAGCTGCAAGCCTGGATGGTAGATGGAATCTTTGTCAAGATAGCATACGATTGCTGCACGGTCACTCGCAATTCTTTCAGGCCTGATAAGGAAGGTGTTTGCCATCGCTTTCAGGAAGATCTTGTCGTTTCGTTTGAAGGTTAGCATTGCCGCTTCTTCCTTTGATCCACTCCCCTGGAGTCGTGCACCCACGATACTGATACCGCCGCTGTAATCCACTCCCGGAGCCAGGTTGTTCAGCTTGAATTTCTTGGTATAGGAATCAAATCGTGGATAAGTTGCTTTATCACCCTGCATATCTGCAAGCACTTTTTCATGCAGTACTCCCAGTAGAGGACTCGTAAAATATTTCTTGTTGTAGTATGTTACAGAATCGGCGACATATTCCGTTGACTTTACAGCAATGGTATATCGTTTAAGCTCAGCCCATGATTCGTTTTCCGGGATATTGGCTCTGATCCAGTTCACTTTTCCTCCTGTTCCGAAAAAACGCTGGATGGAAGGGTAGTAAACTCCGACAGTGTTCTGGATGATCGCGCTGTCACCTTTAGAATAACATTTCAGATCCATCTTTGAGAAGATCACTTTAGGGACTGAATCGTATTCAAATGAATAATTGGTATTGCTTGAACGCCATTCCGTGGACGGTGATTTGTAAAATGTGTTGGTCGCGAATAGATTGTCGCTCATGAACAGGAAATCCGTGAAGTTCTTGGTTGATTTTCCATTTAGGATCTTATCAATGATTGTTTGCCATGCCGCGAAGCTTTTGGAATTCTGTGTTGGAGAGTTTACAAAGTTCACAATGGAACCCAGGTAATTTTTGAAATCAGGAAAAGCCTTTAACCTCTTTTTAAGCATGAGGTTGCTGGTTTTTATGATGGTTTCCTTTTCGGTGTTGCCCAGCTTGCCACCATTCCAGGTAAGCAGGAACTGCTCCATGAATTCACGTCCTGGCTTTTTATCAGCGCTCTCGAAGAAATCGGTGAGTTCTTCGATGAACTTGACGTGGTCGCTTGAAAATGTCTTTTGCCCCTGGCTGAATGCGGATGTGCTGAAAAGCAGCAGCGCTAACGCGAGGTAAAGGTATGCGGATGATCTTTTACGAAATGAAGCAAACACCATTGGTTCCTGAGGTTCTGTCTAATTAGGGTCAATCCTGCGGCAGCAGCTTTTTCTGTAATTGAAGAGGTATCTGTTTCAAAAAATCCACTCATCAACAACTCACCTCCACTCGTCAGGCTCTGACTATAACGTGGAATATCGGCCAGCAACACGTTTTTATTGATGTTAGCTAAAATAATATGAAAATGCCTATCTGCCAAAAGAGCTGAATCACCCTTTTTCACAGTAATGGGAATGTTGTTAACATCATTCAGCCTGATGTTCTCCTGTGCGTTCTCTACAGCAACTTCTTCAATGTCTATAGCGAGTACTTCACGGGCATTCTTTTTTGCTGCGAGTATTGCCAGCACTGCCGTACCGCAACCCATGTCCAGCACAGACTTACCGGTGAAATCCATGTCGAGGCATTCCTTCACCATCAGCCAGGTTGTTTCATGATGACCAGTTCCAAACGACATGTTCGGATCGATGATCACATCATATTCTATCTGATCCGGCTTTTCATGAAAGGATGCCCGCACGATGCATCTGTCTTCAATGTTGACAGGCTGAAATGAGCTTTCCCATTCGGCATTCCAGTTTCGCCACTCAATCAGTGTTTCAGCGATCCTGATCCTATCACGGTTCTGCCTAAAGAATTCAGAGCTATCCAGAAGATTCTTCAAAAAATCAGTCGCTTTAATGTATGCCAGTAATCCGGCTTCATTCTCTACGAAGCTTTCAAACCCAAGATCGGCAAGTTCTGCAATGACGATATCTCTAAGCTCATCGGGCTCGTTAAGCTCAATGCTCAGTTCAATGTAATCCATTACTGCGGGAGGGAATCAAAGATGGCAATGAATTGTTCAGCATTCAGAGAAGCGCCGCCAATCAGACCACCGTCAATATTTTCACATGCAAAAAGTTTGGATGCGTTGGAAGGATTGCAGCTTCCACCATATAGAAGAGAGACAGATGCGCCATCCTGGCCGTAATTGGCAATGAGTTTTTCCCTTATGAAGAAATGCACTTCTTCTGCCTGCTGTGGGCTTGCCGTTTCACCGGTGCCTATTGCCCATACAGGCTCGTACGCTATCACCAGGTGCGCGATCTTTCCTGAAGGAACAACTTCGAAGATCTCATGAAGCTGGGTATCGATCACATCCCTGAACGTTCCGTTCTTCCTTTGTTCAAGCTGTTCACCGACACATACAATTGCAGTGAGTCCAGCACTGATCGCCTCATTGATCTTCTTGCGGATGATATGACAATCTTCCTTATATAAGGCACGTCGTTCAGAATGCCCGATGATCACGTAGGTCGCACCGCAGGATGTGATCATTTCTGCAGACACTTCGCCCGTGTATGCACCTGAACGTTCAGACGCACAGTTCTGAGCACCTGTCTGCATATGGGGAGCAGCAAAGGTGATCTCGGAAACCGGACGAAGAAAAGGAAATGGAGGAAACAGCACGGCTTCGAAATGTGCAGGAACGATCTTGTGCGAAAGCTCTTTCGTGATGTCCAGTGCAAGGCTGATGGCTTCCGGATAACTTTTGTTCATCTTCCAGTTACCCGCTACGATCTTTTTTCTCATAGGCTATTGAACCCGGACTCTTGGATCGAGCAGGCCGTAGAAGATGTCAACAATGATGTTTACAAGAACAAACACTATAGCCACGACAAGCACGGATCCCATAACAACCGGGAAATCATATTTTTCTAAAGCACTCACAATTTCTGCGCCTATTCCTTTCCATCCAAACACAAATTCAACGAACACAGCACCAGCCATCAAGCCTGCAAACCAGCCGGAAACAGCAGTTACAACAGGTGAAAGCGCGTTCTTGAGCGCATGCTTGATAATGACCCGGTAGAAGCTCAGACCTTTAGCCGTGGCTGTCCGGATATAATCCTGTGTGAGAACATCAAGCAGTGAACTCCTGGTAAGCTGGACGATGATCGCCAGAGGACGCATACCAAGCGTAATGGTAGGAAGGATCAGGTTTTTAAGATCCAGTGTTTCACCTTCAAAAGGATCGATGGTGTACAAACTTCCCGTCATATTCAGTCCAGTCACATCGCTCAGAATATATCCGAAGAGCCATGCAATGATGATCCCGATAAAAAAGGAAGGCCCCGACATCCCTAGCACAGCAAGCACTAACGATGAATTATCGAACCAGGTATTCTTTTTTATGGCTGAAATAATTCCGAGGATGATCCCGAAAATAGTTGCGAAAACCATCGAGGCTACTGCAAGGATGAATGTCTCAGGCAAAGATTCAAGGATGATCTCAGATACTTTTCTTTTGGTCTGGTAAGATCTTCTCAGGTAAGGATACTTCACAACCACTGTCTTCTCGCCTATTGTAAACAGCCTTGTGGCGGATGGATATTTTTCAGGGTTGAGGTAGATATAGCTTTCGGGGTCTACCGGGTTGTGCACAGATAACGGACTGAGATCATTCAGGTACATCAGGAACTGAGTGGTGAGCGGTTTGTCGCGCCCTAAATCCCTGTTGATCGTTTCAATCGATGTAACATCCGCACGCTGGCCCATCATCATTCGAGCAGGGTCACCAGGAAGCACATTGAATAAAAGGAAGACAACCGTTACAACACCGAGAAGAACAAGAAATCCGTAAAATAATCTCTTTAGTACAAATCTTACCACGCTTTACCTGCCGTTTAAATAGTTCTGTTTAAACTCTCCGAATTCCGGAAAGTCGTTGTAATGCCACATGTCAATAACAACACCTTTCTTCAGCAGGATAAGACCTGGATTGGAACGGATCATCGTTTTCAGAGCAGTTTCATCGGTATTATAAAACTCATACATGATATTGAATTCATGCCTGTAATCATCGACCACCTTATATGGTGATGCAGTGAGCGCTATAAAATTGATATTTCGCTTCGCACATTCATCCGCGAATTTATTCAAATGATCCTGGCTTTCTTTATGAGTTTTGGTAAGATCATATGCAACCACAAGGAAGTTGAATTCCGGATTGCTCAGGACATCTTCTGTAACATCCGTGCTACCATCAAGACTGGTGATCTTGAAGTCATGGATCGGCGGGTGATAACCTTCGCTTACAAGCTTTGTCACCGTCGTGTCCCAGGTCCAGGTGAGCGTATCTTCCCACGGATAATTTTCAAGTGTGAATTCCTTGACCTCACCGGTCTTCATGTTCCTGTAATAAAGGAATGTTTCAAACTTATCCTGCGGAGCACCCGGAGGTATTGCCATCTGTTCAGGAAGGTTTTTTCCAATCGCATAAGGGCGGAAGTCGATCACAGGAAGATGGTTGATGCAATGGATCGAGAACCATGTAACCAAAACAGTTGAAACTCCCAGCACAGTCCAGTCACCGATTGGCGAGAGGCTTGACTGAATGCGATTCCGTGAAATAAAGATGATGAGAATAAAGAACAGAAGTATTAGGTCTTTTATAAACGACTGCCATGGTGTAAGCTTCACTGCATCACCAAAGCAACCGCAGTCGGTAACCTTATTGAAATAAGCACTATAGAATGTCAGGAAAGTAAAGAAGATGATCATGAGCAGCAGACTCCATGAAACGAGCTTCATTTTAGAACCGGTGAGTGTCGCGACACCAAGCACCACTTCAAACACACAGATAAAAACGGCGAGAGGAAGTGCAAAGCTGTTAAGCCATTCAGTTCCGAAAACGGTAAAGTATTCCTGAAGTTTTATTGAAAACCCAACCGGGTCATTGGCCTTTATCATCCCCGAGATGATGAAGAGCACACCAACGAGGATCCTGCTTAAAAGTGTAAGAATTCTCATATTGAAAGCTGAAGATAATTATTAACCAATAGTTTAGGAATTATTTTCTATGAATATTGCCACGGGAACGATTAACTGCCGGGATTACAGGTATCAGCTGCCTGATTCTTCCAACCGGATCAATGCGAATATCGCGTAATTGATCAGATCCAGGTAATTCGCGTCGATTCCTTCGGAGATGATGGTTTTACCCTGATTATCTTCAATCTGTTTAATTCTCATAAGCTTCATCAGAATAAGATCCGTGAGTGAGCTTACACGCATGTCTCTCCAGGCTTCATCGTAATCATGGTTCTTGTTTTCCATTAACGATTTTGCCATCGTGATGTACTTTTCATAGAGCTTTGCAGCTTTATCTTTCTGAAGTTCAATATCCGTAGATGAACCAAGCTCAAGCTGGATGAGTGCGATCACTGAATAATTGACGATGCCGATGTATTCGCTCCGGATATTTTCATCAACCTTCATCGTGCCCTTGTCCTCAATGCTGCGGATCCTCTGGGCTTTAATAAAGATCTGATCGGTAATCGAACTCAAACGCAGGATACGCCAGGCTGTGCCATAGTCCTGCATCTTTTTTATAAATATATCTTTGCAATCTTTGATGACTGCATCAAACTGCACTGAAGTCTTGTTCATCACCAGGGTCATTCCTCAAAAAATGAAAGCTAAAGATACATTTTTTTGCAGCACATTTTCCCTGAACTGCCGAGGGCGTCTGATCGAATTTAATGAGCCTGCTGTCATGGGAATTGTGAACCTTACTCCAGACTCCTTCTACACATCGAGCCGCGCCATGGTAGAAACGGATGTATTGAAGCTTTGCGAAAAGCACCTTGAAGAAGGCGCTAAAATCCTTGATCTCGGCGGATGCTCGACACGCCCTGGTTCCGAACAGCCTTCAGAAAAAGAAGAGCGAGGGCGGGTGTTTCCATTGCTGACTTTGGTGAGAAAACATTTTCCGGAAGCTCTTATCTCGATCGACACCTACCGTAGTGTTATTGCGGAAGAGGCTGTGAAAGAAGGAGCAGATCTTATTAATGATATCAGCGGCTGGACGATCGATCCGAACATGCTGACTGTTGCAGGAAGATCGGGAGTACCTTATGTGCTTTCACATATCAGAGGAACCCCGGAAACGATGCATCTTCATACGGAATACAACAACGTGCTTACCGAAGTCGCTCAATACTTTACCGTGAAAGCAGAGACGCTCAGGGATGCCGGAGTAAAAGACATCATCCTTGATCCTGGTTTTGGATTCGCAAAATCATTCAGTGATAATTACAGGATCCTGAACAACCTCGATCACTTCACAAGGCTTGGTTTTCCTGTGATGGCCGGATTATCGAGGAAAGGCATGATCCAGAAAGCACTTGACATTAATGCCGCTGGTTCGGGAGATGGCACTACTGTTGCAAATACCGTAGCTTTACTGAAAGGAGCATCGATCATACGAGTTCATGATGCGAAGCCTGCTATGGATGCTGTGAGAATTTTAAGAAATTTGAATTAATGGTTTTTGGATTTTTTATCAAGATGGGATGGCTTGACCTGGTGGATATTCTGCTTGTGTCATTTTTGCTTTTTCAGCTGTACAGGCTGCTGAAAGGTTCAGTGGCGATCAACATATTCATTGCAATTATATCGATATACCTGCTCTGGCTGGTGGTGAAAGCGTTGAACATGCAGCTGCTTGGGAAGATCCTTGGCCAGTTCATCGGCGTTGGTGTCATTGCCGTGATCATCGTCTTCCAGCAGGAGCTTAGAAGATTCCTGGTCATGGTAGGAACCACAGGCTTTTTCAATACACCGACATTTGCGAAAAAGTTCTTCCGTTTCTCATCAAAGAAAAACTACAACCTCGATATTGGGTCGATTGTCAGAGCATGCAAGAGCATGTCTGATTCCAAGACCGGAGCGATCATCGTTTTGTCTACAGGAGCAGATCTTAAATTTTATTCGAATACGGGAGAAGCCATTCAGGCCAAAGTGTCACAGAAGTTAATTGAAAGCATCTTTTACAAGAACAATCCCTTGCATGATGGCGCGATCATTATCCATGACAACAGGATCAAGGCAGCGAGGTGTGTGCTTCCTGTCACTGAAAATCCTGATTTCCCCTCACAGCTGGGAATGCGTCACAGAGCTGCTGTGGGTATCACAGAAACTTCTGATGCGATCGCGGTAGCGGTATCAGAGCAAACCGGGGAGATCTCACTTGCCACCGGCGGAAACCTGAGAAGTAACCTTTCACCCGATGACCTGAGAGAGCTGCTTGAAGGGTATTTTAGCTAGGAAAGTTAAAAGTTTAAGGTTTAAAAGTTTAAAGGGGGATTCGCGTTGACGCGAGTTTAGTACTCAATTTAAGTTTAATGTTCAAAGTTTAATGTTTAAAGTGACGGCCGAAATCTCGTGGTTTAGTACTCTGCCCATGGCAACTGGCAACTAATTGTGTTAAATGTTCAAAGTTTAAAGTTTAAAGTGACGACCGAAAGGCCCAGGTTTAGTACTCTGTCCTTGGCAACTGGGCAACTGGCAACTCAACTAATTGTGTTAAATGTTTAAAGTTTAAATTGACGATCGAAATGCCGCAGGTTTAGTACTCTGCCCTTGCCAACTGGCAACTAATTGTGTTGAATGTTCAAAGTTTACAGTGACGACCGAAATGCCGCAAGTTTAGTACTCTGCCCTTGCCAACTGGCAACTGCCTACTGTCCACTGCCTACTGCCCACTGCCCACACCCTTCCTCTCAAGAAGCTCCCTGTATAAAACTTCCATATCGTTCACGAGCCGGGTGTAATGGAATTTCTTGCCGACAAGCTCCCAGCCTTTTTGTGACATGGATTCACGCAAGGTATCATCATTCACCAGCTTTAGAACATTTTCACAAAATCCTTTTTCATCTTCTACATCAGTCAGCAAAGCTGTTTCAGAGCTAACTATGTTTTCAACACCGCCGGCTTTTGTTGAAACAACAGGGACATTGGCTGCCTGCGCTTCAATCAGGCTCACAGGTGTTCCTTCATTGAATGAGGTCAGGCAAATTATATCGGATGCTGCACACACCACATCAGCCTTGGTAATCCATGATGTGAAAGTGACCAGGCAGTCATTGTACCCCTGCTCTACTGTTGAATATTTCAGGCCCAGCTGATTGCATAACGCTTCCATCGGTGCCCGCTCTGTTCCATCTCCTACAATCACTGCACGAATCTTTTTTGATGTATGTTCCGCAACATGCCTGATCGCTTTTATGAACAGCTGATGGTTCTTTACAGGCACCATTCTTCCGATGATCGAGATCACCAGTGTATCATCTTCAATCTTCAATTCATTTCTGAACTGCTTCCTCTTGATCTCCTTATCTGTCATAAACCTTGTAAGGTCGAAGCCAAGCGGAATAACCTTTATTTTATCTGCCGGACAGATCCTGTGTTCCACTGATAGCTCGTACTTCTGCCGGTCACTGATGGCAATGATGCAATCTGATCTCCTGGCCAGATAGCGTTCGATGTTCTTATAGATTCCCGTCTTTACAGGATTGAAATAAGAATGAAAAACATGTCCGTGAAATGTATGAACGATCACAGGGACTTTCTCACGTATTGCAGCAAGCCTTCCCAATGCTCCTGCTTTTGAAGCATGCGTATGAACAATGTGCGGCTTGAATTCCTTAATGAGCTTATGGATCTCTTTGTATGCGGCAAGGTCATTCAGCGGATTGATGCTCCGTTTCATTTTCTGAATGACATGTGGCCTGAGTCCGAGGTCTTCCACAATAAATTCCGAGCTGTTTTCAGATTCTTCCCTGACACCACCAGCCAGCAGTGTTTCAAACTCCATAGACATATACCTGCTCAGGTAGGCAACATTATAGGTCGGTCCGCCAAGGTTGAACCTGTTAATGATCCTCAGAACACGTATCATCAGTGAAAATTTGATTTGTACCAGGACTGAAAAGACAACAATGCATATGTACGTGCTGCAGCATCACCCGGATTGGATGAATATAGCTGTTTCTTCACGTTCAGCACTTTATCAGCATCAAGTATTCCCTGATCTCTGATCATTTTCTCATTGAAAACTTCATGATCGAGCCTGTTCTTCAGGTCAGCTCTGAACCATTTTAATAATGGAACTTCAAACCCCTGCTTCCTGCGATTCAGTAGCTCTGCAGGCAACAATGAAGCGAACGTATCTTTAACGATCTTTTTGCGGTTCTGTGAATCAATCTTGAAACTGGATGGCATTGAAAAAGCAAGATCCACTACACGGTAATCAAGAAAAGGACAACGAACTTCCAGGCTGTTGGCCATAGACATCCGGTCAACTTTTGTAAGCATATCACCTGCCAGCACCATTCTTACATCTGCCTTAAGCACAGTGTTGAAATCAGAAGAATCGATGGTCTTTGTCAGTTCGTTCCGTCGATGCATGTATTCCGCTCCTGGTTCAAGGTAGTTTGAATTTTCATCTGCGAAGCCTGCCCAATCCCAATAGCGATCGGCCGCTGTCAGCTGAAGTCCGCTTATAAACTTCTTAGCCTGCCTAGCCTTATTGCTTATGAAAGAATTTCTTCCTGATGGAAAGAGATCCAGAACAGGCAGGAATGATTTGGCAAGCTTGCTATACGAAGTGTATGCTGATGCACGAAGCTCTGCCGCATGTTTGTTGTATCCACCGAACAGTTCATCTGCGCCATCACCGGAAAGGGCAACGGTGACATGCTTCCTGGTTTCGCGTGACAGTATGTAAACAGCAAGTGCAGAAGAATCAGCGAATGGCTCATCAGGATATTCAAGCACCTCATCGAGCACACCAAGCAGGTCTTTTGTCCGGAGCGAGAATTCCGTATGGTCTGTGTGATGCTTTTTAGCTAATAGTCTGGCGTATTTCGTCTCGTCGAAATAAGGTTCATCTGCGAAGCCTATCGAAAATGTCTTCAGATGAGAAGTATGCTTTGATGCCAGTGCAGCGATCACCGAAGAATCGATCCCACCACTCAAAAAACAGCCGAGCGGAACATCTGAAACCAGGCGCAGCTTCACGGAATCTTCCAGCACACTGGCGAGTGAATCCGAGGCCTCGCGGTAATCCCCGATCCATCGTCCATCTGAATTTGGTGTGTAATACGACTCCTGAACAGTCTGTGGTACACTTATTTTAAAATAGGTTCCCGGATCCAGCTTTTTAACGCCTTCGTAGGCTGTCCATGGATCGGGAATATAATTCAGATGAAAAAAGATTCTGAGTGATGCATGATCCGGCTGGGTTGGAATATCAAACTCTTTGAGTCCTTTTAACTCTGAGGCAAAGCAGAAACGATCGTGGTCGCAATAGTAGTATAATGGCTTTATTCCGAACCGGTCTCTTGCAACGATCATTGTTTCAGCAGCTTTATCGAAAAACGCAAAGCTGAAAAAACCATTGATCATTGGAATCGCTTTTTCACCATGCCTGATCAGCAGATGAAGAAGCACCTCGGTGTCTGACTGGGAATGCAGCTGCACACCTTCAGTCAGCAGTTTATCCCGATATTCTTCGTAATTAAAGAATTCACCATTGAAGATGAGCGTGTACCTGCCTGAATCATCAGTGAATGGCTGGCTACCTGATTCACTTGTATCGATGATGGACAAACGGGTATGCACGAGGCATGCAGTTTCTGACATGTAAATGCCATCTGCATCAGGGCCTCGTCTCTTTAACGGAGAAACCGCATTTCCGGCAAGAGGCAGTGTTCGTTTTCCGGTTTCTGTAAATGCGAAAATCCCTGCTATGCCACACATAATGCATTCAAATTTTTCAGGTAGCTGAGAAGTCTCACGTTAATTCGAAACATACTTTAAACCTATGATCGAACCGATTAGCGTCACGATGAAAAAGATCCTTTTTAGATCAGAAGGTTCATTGAAGAAAACAATGCCGACAATGGCAGTGCCGACCGCGCCGATACCTGTCCACACAGCATAGGCAGTGCCGATAGGGATCGTTTTGGTTGCAAGGTAAAGCAGGTACATGCTGCATGAAAGGCAAATAAAAAAGCCGATATACCAGAATGTTGCCATAATGCCGGTCGCATACTTCGCCTTGCCGAGGCATGAAGCAAAGCCCACTTCAAACAATCCAGCGATGATCAGCAATGCCCAGTTCATTTATAGTTTATTTTATTGACGGATGTGTTATTCAAAAGGATGACTGTCGATCATGAATACAAGAGAAGCCATTGCAGCGGCACCCATTTCAAGTTCTCTTTTATTGATGTTTGCAAACACATCAGTTGCAGCATGATGATAATCAAAATACCTCTGGCCGTCAGGAATAAGTTCCATTGCCAGGATGTTTTGCTTTGTCAGTGGTTCAACATCAGCTCCTGCACCTCTTCGTCCAAAATCATATACACCATAAGGTTCGAACAATGGCTTCCATGATCTGACTTTTGCACAGTGCATTTCCGGGCCTTCCATAGCGAATCCCCTTGGAGAAAACCCGCCTGCATCACTTTCAATGGCAGCCAGGTGCTTTTCATTTGTTCGCTTCACTTCTTCAGCATACTTCTCAGCTCCTCGTCCCAGGCTCTCTTCGTTCATGAACATGACTGCACGTATGGTATGAGCTGGCTTTATTCCTGCCTTTTTAAAAATCGAAAGCACCTCCATAGCCTGTACGCATCCGGCACCATCATCATGTGCACCTTCTCCATTATCCCATGCATCAAGGTGTCCGCCGACAACGATCACTTTTTTTCTATCCGAAGTTCCATGGATCTCACCGATCACATTATAGGATTTAACATCGGGGAGTGTCTCACAAGTTGTTCTGAAGTATGCTTTAGTGGAAGGGTCTTTCTTCAGTTGAGCGGAAAGCAGGTCTGCCCCGTTCGTGGAGATCGCCACTGCAGGGATCATCCTTGCAGGGTCAGCATATTCCATTGCCCCGGTATGCGGATGATCGTCACGTGCATGGGTCATCGACCTTACAATAACTCCTGATGCACCGTATTTCGCGGCTTCTGAAGCGCCTGCCCAGCGTTGATCGACTGCCTTACCATATGATTCAAATGGATAAATGTCGTTATCATCCATCGGACGGTTATAAAAAACGATCCTGCCCTTAAGCTTTGCCTCACCAAGAGCCTCTAGCTCACTGAAGTTCTTTACTTCCACTACCTGCGCTTCAATTCCTTTGGTACCGGTTCCTATTGATCCTCCCAGGGCGCAGACAGGAACAGCTGTTTTCTTTCCATTTACATAGATAGAGGCCACCTCTTTTTCACCACGAACCCACTTAGGAACCATACATTCCTGCAGGTAAACAGAATCGAATCCAAGATCGGTCATGCGCTGCTTTGCCCATTGCACAGCTTTTTCAGCCTGTGATGAACCGCTGATTCGGCCGCTTATTTTAGTAAGTTGCCTGAGGTTCTCATAACAATCTCCCTGTGTTAATGCAGTTGTAAATATTTTTCTGATCGCTATTGAATCCGTTTGTGCAACAGTAAAAAGCGGACAAAATGCAAGAAGTAGGAGAATGGATCTGATCATCTGAATATGATATCTTTTACAAGTTCACCACCCACTTCCCTGTTCAGCATTTCCTTCAGTTTCGTTTTCGCGTATGTCAGCTCTTCACGAACGACAGATGAATCAAGATGAACGTACAGAATGCCATCACGAAGCACAAGCTCTTTCGTATGCTTGTTTACGGTGATTCCGAGCTGCTGTTCCCAGGCTTTGGTGATACGAAGTTCACTGATGCCTTTGTCAAGCTTATAGGCTTTGAGAAGCTGTTCAAGCACCTGCTTCAGCGATTGTTCATTCGTTTTACGCATTCAGAAGGGAGTTAAGGTCAACGATCTTTTCAACCGCTGTATTCTTTACATTATAAAGTTCAATACCCGGATCGATGTCCGAAAATAATCTATAAATCCGGGCTGCGCCTGTATCTGTTATAAAAATTTGTCCTGACTTTTCAGTTGCGAGAAGCCTGATCAGCCTCCCCATACGTTGTTCATCCAGCCTGTCGTAGATGTCATCGAGAATAAGGATAGGCTCCATACCTTTTATCTTCCTGAGGAAAACATGTTCAGCCAGCTTCAGGGAGAGCAGCAATGATTTCTGCTGACCCATGGAAGCGAACTTCTTTACACTGAAGTCATTAATGGTAAAATCGAGATCATCCTTGTGTATTCCTGAAGAGCTGTATTCAAGCTGAAGATCTTTGTTACGCGCTGATTCCAGCACATCCGAAAACTTTCTGCCATGAAGCTGGCTGTTCAGAACGATACCTGCTTTTTCATTGCCACCTGAAATGGAATGATAGAGACGTTCAAATACCGGAATGAACTTTTCGAGGAACCCGACACGTTTTTCAAAGACAGGTTCACCGGCAAGGACCAGCTGTTCATCCATGACCTCCAGCATATCGGTATCCGTGTAGCGGGAAAGCGCTGCCTGTTTCAGAAAAGCATTCCTTTGCTGAAGGATCCTGTTGTACTGTATAAGGTCATTCAGGTATTTCCGGTCAAACTGACTGATCACGGAATCGATAAACCTTCGTCTTTCCTCGCTACCTCCGGTAATGAGTACGGCATCCGAAGGAGCAACCAGCACCAGTGGCACAACACCGATATGTTCCGAAAGCTTCTGGTAATCTTTGTCGTTATGGCGCATCACTTTACGTTCGCCACGTTTCAGGCTGCATGAAAACACATGATGCTCACCCTGAATATCAAATTCACCTTTCACCATAAAAAATGGCGCATCGAAATGGATGTTCTGATTATCAGAAGAATTTAAAAAGCTTTTGCAGAAAGAGAGGTAATGAATGGCATCCAGGAGATTGGTCTTTCCTTCACCATTCAGCCCCGTGATGCAGTTAATGCCACTGCAGAAATCAATATCCAGCGAGGGATAATTTTTAAAGTTCAGCAACGACAGGCTTTTCAAATACATGGGCCTGCAAAGGTAGCCCATTGAAGCGAGGTAACAATCACCGATCAATAAAATCGGAATTCAGGTAATTCTGTAAATGAGGTGGAGGCCGACGAAAGCTTCCAAATAGGTAAGATTGAAAAAAATACTATTTTTGCAGCCTAAATTTCAGAAAGATGGCAGAAAACACTACCGATCAACCATTAGTAGATGTTGAAGAAGTTTATAGCCGCACGGAGAAGTATCTTGAAGAGAACCGCAAGAGCCTGGCTATTATTTTAGGAGCGATCCTGCTTATGATCGTCGGGTATTTCGCCTGGGCAAAACTTTATGTTGAGCCTAAAGAAAAAGATGCCCAGCGTGAAATGTATATGGCTGAAAGGTATTTCGAAAGAGATTCTATTGACAAAGCCATCAACGGTGACGGCAACTTCAGTGGTTTCAAGCAGATCGTTGAAGAGTATGGCGTGACCAAAAGCGGAAATCTTGCACACTATTACCTTGGAATATCTTACCTGAAAAAAGGTGAATATCAAAAAGCGATCGAGCAGCTGAATGAATTTGATGGCGATGACATGATCGTTAGCAGCATTGCCATTGGCGCGATCGGCGATGCCAACATGGAACTGGGAAAGGTGGATGATGCCATCGAACATTACCTGAAGGCGGCAAAAAGCAACGACAATAAATTCACATCACCTATCTACCTGATGAAAGCAGGTCTTGCTTACGAGGATAAGAAAGATTACAACAATGCTGTAAAGGTTTACGAGCAGATCAAGAAAGATTTCCCTGAAACCACAGAAGGCCGGGATGTTGAAAAATACCTTGCCCGCGCACGTACACTTTCAGGAAACTAGTTTTTCATGTCATCATCAGACCGCGGACTTTCTGAGATTGAAGGAACTCCTGTACCATCTGCCGAAGGGATGACCTTTGGGGTGGTCGTTTCAGAATGGAACTCCGGGATCACCAATGCCCTTTTCCAGGGAGTTACAGAGACTCTTATCAAGGCGGGTGCCCATATCGAAAACATCTTCAGGCATCCTGTTCCCGGAACATTTGAGCTTCCTCTTGGTGCACAATACCTTCTGGAATTCACCGAGGTCGATGCTGTGATCTGTCTTGGATGTGTGATCCAGGGAGAAACCCGTCACTTTGATTTTATATGTGATGCTGCTGCCAACGGGATCATGAAAGTATCATTGAAATACAATCAGCCTGTTGTTTTTGGTGTGCTTACTACGAACGACCAGGCACAGGCCCAGGACCGCGCAGGTGGCCGCCATGGGAACAAAGGTGTTGAAGCTGCCATTACCGCCATAAAAATGGTGCATCTACGCAAGCAGATCAGCTAGCTTTCAGGTACTTTTCAACCTTGTCTTCCAGGTCAGTGATATTAAAAGGCTTGTGCAGGTAATCATCCGCTTCCGTATCTGAAGAAAGCTCACTAAGGTCTGCAGCTGCTGAGAAAAGGATCACCGGAATTTCTTTGGTATGAGGATCATGCTTTAATTCTTCTGTCGCGTTTCTTCCCCCCCGTGGCGGAATACCCAGATCCATCAGGATCAGTTTGGGCTGCATCTCTTCGACTTTTTCAACGACATGATCACAACTATTCATCGTTACCACCGAATAGCCTTTCATCTCCAAAATCGTTTTTGTTACTTCCAATACCGACTCGTCATCATCATAGATGAGGATCATTTTCTCATTATCCTTCTTCACAATTCCTCCAGTTAATCTATAAAAGATATAAGAAAATCCGTGCCTTAATTTATGTTTAAACACTCTGCAAATCAGCAAGTTGAAAACCATAAAACACGAGATTTTTTTATTTGATGGCATCAATTACTCAGTTTAACGGAGATTACTGATGAGCGAGGCGACAGCAGCTGCACTTACTGCCACATTCAATGATTCAGCAATTGGTTTTCCGGCCGAAGGGATTAAAAGTTCGGCATCCAGGCTTTGCTTTATTTTATCTGAAATCCCTGAAGATTCGTTACCAAAAACGATAATCCCTGGCTTAAGTAAAGCTTCATAGATTGACTTCCCCTGCAGCGTGGTACCATAGACAGGAATTCCGTTTTCTTTTACTTTTTCAAGGAATGATGCCAGGTCTGTGTAAATCACATCTATACCGATGAATGAACCCATAGTCGCCTGGATCACTTTAGGATTGTACAGATCCACTGAATTCGTTGTACAAACCACTGAGCGGATTCCGAACCAGTCGGCGATCCGGATGATCGTTCCGAGATTGCCCGGATCCTGCAGCTCATCAAATGCAAATACCCAGCTGCCTTTCGAAATTTCATCCTGCCCGGTCTTTTTCTGCTCACACAGGGCAAGCACCTTGTTTGGAGTTGATAATGTGCTGATCTTTTTCAGCTCATTATCCGAAATGACTGTCAATGGATGCTCTGTATGCCCATGCCAGTCGGAAGTTGCATAGATCCTTTTCACGGGATACTTATGATCAAGGAGCTCTCCGACGATCTTCTCACCTTCGGCGATAAATAATCCCAGCTCCTTTCTGTCTTTCTTGTTTTGCAGGCTTTGTAATAGCCTCACTTCAGCTCTAGATAGCATAAATTCCGTTACTTTGCAGACCAGCAAATTTATCAATTTGTTTACCCGCCGCACCTTCTATCTTTTTTCACTGCTTTGCCTGGTCACCATCGCATTGCATTCCTGTAAGGCTACCCGCACTGTGCCTAAGGGAAAGCACCTCCTGGAATCTGCTGAATTAAAGAATGTTCCCGGTGGGCTGGAATCCGATGAGCTAAAAAAAGTCATCAGACAAAAACCAAACAGGCGTCTGCTTGCAGTCTGGAGATTTTACCTGAATGTGTACAATTTCGGCTCACTTTTCAAAGACAACAGAGTCACCAGGTGGCTGAAATACACAGTGGGAGAAGAGCCTGTGCTGGTAGATCCGATCCTAACTGAAAAGAGTCGCGAACAGCTTGAAGCATACCTCCATTCAAAAGGATTTTTTGAAGCGAAGGTTCAGGACACCACCATCTATTCAAGGAAGAAAGCATACGTTACCTACAACCTGGACCATGGCGCACCAAGCAGGATCGACAACATCACATTCAATATAAAAGACACATTTTTACTCACCCTTGCAAGGCTTGACAGTGTAAGATCCCTGATGAAACCGGGAGACATCTATGACCAGGAAAAGCTGGACCTTCAGAGAGACCAGCTCACAACACTCTTCAAGCATAACGGCTATTACAATTTCTTCAAAGACTATATCTATTTCGAAGCAGATACGCTGAACCGGAAGAACAAAGTTGCCTTAACACTTGGGATCAGGCAGGCTAAAGGTATTGATAGTCTTACCGGAGAAATGATCGAGAAAGATCATCCGAAATTCATCATCAACAAGATCCGTGTGAAGATGAGCAGGGGAATGGAAAATGAAGAGTTTAAAGACTCTGTGACATACAGTGGCGTGACCTTCCTTTTCAACAACACGATGAAAGTTCTGCCCTCTGTGTTACGCAGCAAGATCTTTATTGAAGAGAACGAAGTGTATAACATCGGCGACGCTGAGGACACTTACCGCAAGCTGAATGGATTGAAGGTCTTCAGGTTCATCAATATTCAGTTTGATCCTGAAACCAATGACCTGCCATATAATGAATTGAATTGCACCATCACGCTTTCAACAGCGCCAAGGCAATCGTTCTCACTTGAGCCACGTGGAACGCAATCGGAAGTTGCGCTGGGTATTGAAGGTAACCTGTCGTACCAGAACAGGAATGCTTTCAGAGGAGCAGAACAGATCCTAATCAGGCTGAAAGGATCGATTGAAGCGCAGAAGCTTCTTGCAAAAGATGAATCTAATGGGCTTGTTGACCAGGTAGTACCATTTAACACCATTGAGATCGGTCCTGAACTTACCTTCAATGTACCGCGTTTTATGCTTCCGTTCAAAATAAAGAGGCAGTCACGCATTGCAAATCCTCTTACGAGCTTTACAGCGGCCTATAATTTTCAGAAGCGAACAGATTACACCCGGACGATCCTGAATTTCACTTTCGGTTACAACTGGAATGAAACGATCTACAAGAAGCACCAGATCACGGTTGCGGATCTTAATCTGGTGAAGGTATTCAGGAGTCCCGCGTTTGAAAGGTATCTGCTGAACACCGGAGACCTGCTCATCAGGAACAGCTATAAGGATCAGCTCATTCCATCAACACGATACAGTTACACCTTCAATGACCAGGGAAAAGAGGGCCGGAAGAACTATACCTATTTCAGGGCGAACATAGAAGTTGCGGGTAACCTTATGGCAGCGCTGAATGGTGTTCTTCCTTATACCAGGGATGAAGAAGACAAACTGAGGTTCCTGAACATCCGGTTTGCGCAGTATGTCAGGACAGATTATGATTACCGCAGGTATCTGAACCTGAATTACTTCAGTAACCTGGTGATCCGTGGAGCGGTAGGGATTGGTAAACCTTACGGTAATTCAGGAGCTTCCATGCCTTTTGTGAGAAGCTTTTATGCGGGAGGATCATCGGACATCAGGGCCTGGAGGATCCGTGAACTTGGTCCGGGCTCACTGCCAGACTCCATGCGCGGACGGATTGAACAGACCGGAGATGTGAAAATCACCGGAAATGTGGAATACAGGTTTGACATTTATAAATACCTGAAAGCCGCCCTATTCTATGATGTCGGAAACATCTGGCTATTGAAAGAAGACCCGAACAGACCCGGAGGCAAGTTTGAGGTGAACAGGTTTTACAAAGAGCTTGCGATGGGAGCAGGTCTTGGTTTGCGATTCGATTTCAGCTTTTTTATCATCAGGATCGATACCGGAGTTCCCTTGCATGACCCAGCCTATGACCTTGGAAATCGGGTGAGGGTTTTAAAGCTTCAGCCACGAGATGTCGTTTTAAACCTTGGTATTGGATATCCATTCTGACGCTTTTCATCTTTTTTTTTAGTTTTGTGACCTCTTAAAAAAATTTTATGGCTTACAGCAAGATCGTTGAGTTACTTGGATCATCGGCAGACCAGTTATTGAAGCATGAGTGTAAAACCATTTCAAAAGATCAGCTACACCTTCCCGGGGCTGATTTTGTTGACAGGATCTTTGCCCAGACAAACAGGAATCCACAGGTTCTGAAAAGCCTGAATTGGCTATACAATACAGGACGCCTTGCTGGAACAGGCTATGTTTCGATCCTTCCGGTGGATCAGGGAATTGAACATTCAGCAGGTGCTTCATTTGCACCAAACCCGGCATATTTCGATCCTGAGAACATTGTGAAGCTTGCCATTGAAGGCGGATGTAACGGAGTAGCCAGCACATTCGGCGTACTTGCATCCTGCTCAAGAAAGTATGCACACAAGATCCCATTCATCGTAAAGATCAATCATAACGAATTCCTTAGCTATCCTAACAAATATGACCAGATCATGTTCGGAAGCGTTCAGGAAGCATGGAACATGGGAGCTGCAGCCGTTGGAGCAACCATCTATTTTGGTTCAGAAGAATCAGGAAGACAGCTTGTAGAGATCGCGGAAGCATTTGAACTTGCCCATGAACTTGGAATGGCTACAATCCTTTGGTGCTACCTAAGAAACCCGGCATTTAAAACAGCTGCAAAAGATTATCATACAGCTACAGACATCACGGCACAGGCAAACCACCTTGGCGTGACGATCCAGGCTGATATCATCAAGCAAAAGCTTCCAACAAACAATGGAGGATACACAGCGCTTAATTTTGGAAAGACCCATGACAAGGTTTATACCCAGCTGAGCTCTGATCATCCGATTGACCTGTGCCGTTACCAGGTGGCAAATTGCTACATGGGAAGAGCAGGTCTTATCAATTCAGGAGGAGAGTCAAAAGGTGCTACGGATCTGGCAGACGCAGTTGCAACAGCAGTGATCAACAAGAGAGCCGGCGGACAAGGGCTGATCTCGGGCCGTAAAGCATTCCAGAAACCGATGAAAGAAGGTGTTGAGCTTCTGAATGCCATCCAGGATGTTTATTTATCAAAAGAGATCACCATAGCGTGATCTTTTAACCCGGAAATTGAGTAACTTAGGTAATGCTCAATGTCCTTTCTAAATGTGTGATTAAATGAGTTGGTTCAAAAGAATAAAGGAAGGTATTACCACATCCACCAAAGAAAAAAAGGAAACCCCTGAAGGTCTCTGGTACAAATGTCCTACCTGCAAGCACATCACCCCTACCCTCGACCATGTGGCAAACCTGTACGTTTGCTCGAACTGCCAGTACCATCAGCGTATCGGGTCGGAGGAGTACTTTCAGATCATTTTCGACAACAACGAGTTCACTGAGCTTGATAAAGACCTGACCTCAGGAGATCCTCTGAATTTCGTTGATACAAAGAAATATGTGGATCGTCTGGGTGACACGTACAAAAAGTCAGGCCTAACAGACGCTATCCGCACAGGATACGGAAAAATTGAAGGCCAGGATATCGTCGTTGCCTGTATGGATTTCAACTTTATCGGTGGATCCATGGGTTCAGTGGTTGGAGAAAAGATCTCCCGCGCCATCGATCATTGCCTGGAGCACCGTAAGCCCCTGCTGATCATTTCTAAATCAGGCGGAGCACGTATGATGGAAGCGGCCTTCTCGCTGATGCAGATGGCTAAAACATCTGTCAAGCTGTCTATCCTTGCAAAAGAAAAGATTCCTTATATCTCATTGCTTACTGATCCAACAACCGGAGGTGTCACTGCTTCTTTCGCCATGCTTGGTGATTTGAACATTGCTGAACCGGGAGCATTGATCGGTTTCGCCGGTCCGAGGGTCGTAAAAGAAACCATCGGTAAAGAGCTTCCTAAAGGATTTCAGACATCAGAATTCGTACTTGAACACGGTTTCCTGGATTTGATCGTTAACAGGAAAGAGCTAAAGGCAAAGCTGAGCGCACTATTAAACATGTTGGCCAGCTGATTTCCTAGCCCTGAAAGGAATGAAGCTTTCGATCATTATTGTAAACTACAACGTTGAACATTTTCTTGAGCAGTGCCTCCTGTCGTTACGGAAGGCCTGCAAATCGGTAGATTCAGAGATCATCGTTGTTGACAATAATTCGGTTGATGGTTCACTCCTGATGATCCGTGAGCGCTTCCCTGAAGTCACCCTGATCGCCAATAAAGAAAACACAGGTTTTTCAAAAGCAAACAACCAGGGGATCCTTGCATCTACCGGTGAATATGTCCTGCTTTTAAATCCCGACACAGTCGTTGAAGAATCCACCCTCGAGAAATGTGTGAGCTTCATGGACAAGACCCCGCTATCCGGTGGCCTTGGCGTTAAGATGCTTGATGGTAAAGGGAACTTTCTTCCGGAATCCAAACGCGGACTCCCTACTCCATCTGTTGCATTCTACAAGATCTTTGGATTAAGCAGGATCTTTCCGCGCTCCCGTACATTCGGACGGTATCATTTAGGCTTTCTGGATGCAGATAAAGTCCATGAGGTTGATGTACTAAGCGGAGCATTCATGATGCTTCGGCGCAAAGCACTCGATAAAATCGGTTTGCTTGATGAAGACTTCTTCATGTATGGAGAAGACATTGACCTTTCATACAGGCTTTTAAAAGGAGGGTACAAAAACTATTACTTCCCTGAAACACGCATCATTCATTATAAAGGCGAAAGCACCAAGAAAGGGACTGTGAATTATGTCTTCGTGTTTTATAATGCGATGATCATTTTCGCAAGGAAACATTTTTCACAGAAGAATGCGGATACCTTTTCTGTCCTGATCAACTTCGCGATCTATCTGAGAGCTTCGGTAGCCATCATGAACAGGGTGTTAAAGAAGATCCTGCTTCCTGTACTGGACGCTTTGCTGATGTTCAGCGGCTTTTGGTTTTTAAAGAATTATTGGCAGGACAACATCATGATCAGCCAGGGCGTGATCTATCCTGAGATGTTTACCCTGATCGTCATGCCACTTTACATCAGTGCCTGGCTCGGCGCCATTTATCTGGCAGGTGGCTATGACAAACCCTATAATCTGCTTAAGCCACCAAAGGGAATATTAACAGGAACGGCTGTGATCCTGATCGCTTATGCCCTGCTTCCTGAATCATACAGGTTCTCGCGTGCATTGATCTTACTTGGAGCGATCTGGGCATTGTTATCGGTTGTGATCGCACGACTTCTGCTGCATTTCACAGGCAATAAAGAATTCAGGCTCGAAACAAAAAATGAAAAGAAATTCCTGATCATCGGCAGCCGGCAGGAAAGCAAGCGTGTTTATGACCTGTTAAAAGAAACCATGGGTCAGCCGGAATTTGTTGGATTTGTGAACCCTTCAGCCATTGAAGAGAAGGATGATTTCTTTACAGGCAATCTTTCCCAGATCGATGACATCAGTCGCATTTATGGGATCAATGAAATGATCTTCTGTGGAAAAGATCTTACCTCTAACCAGATCATCGGGCTGATGTCACGCTCATGGTCGAACGCGACAGATTACAAGATCGCGCCACCAGAAAGCCTGTTCGTGATCGGAAGCAATTCGATTCATACCAATGGCGAACTGTACGGAATCAACATCAATGCGATCAGCCGGAGCACCAATAAAAGGAACAAGCGGCTTTTCGACCTGATGATCACTTTCGGATTTCTTCTGTTGTTTCCTATTGCACTGATCACAGTGAAAGAGCGGATTGGATTTATAAGAAACTGCCTGCTGGTGCTGATAGGAAGAAAAAGCTGGGTTGGCTATTTTCCGGCATCGGGAACACACCATGACAAACGACTCCCATCAATTAAAAAAGGAGTGTTGAATCCTTCGGATATCCTGGAGCAGCAGCCCTCAAGCAACGACACCATCGAAAAGCTCAACCTCCTCTATGCACGGGATTACAAAGTCAGCAAAGACTTTTTCATTGTCATCCGGAACATTCGTAATACAGGACGTCACAAGGTCTTAACAAACGCCTAGACGTTGGTTTTTGTAAATATTAAGCTATTTTTGTCGTCCTAAACCAGTGGAAATTTATGGCTGACATTGAAATGCTGCTTCCGAAAATGGGAGAAAGCGTTGCTGAGGCAACTATCATTAAATGGCTTAAGAAGGAAGGTGATAAGATCGAGGCAGACGAGCCAGTACTTGAGATCGCGACAGACAAAGTTGATTCAGAGATCCCTGCTCCATCAGCAGGAATTTTAATCAAGAGATTATTTAATGAAGGAGATGTTGTGCAGGTTGGAAAAGCAATCGCCATCATCGGATCAGGTGATTCAAAAGCTCCGGCTCAGCCAGCACAAGCAGCAGAAGCTCCTGTTCAAAAGGCTTCATCATCTGCACCTGCTGCAACAGCAGTTCATACAGATATACCAAAATCAGGAGATTCAGGAAGATTCTATTCGCCCCTTGTACGCAATATCGCAAAGCAGGAAGGCATTCCTGTTGCAGAGCTTGAAACCATACCTGGTACAGGCTCACAGGGCAGAGTGACAAAAAACGACATCCTTTCTTACCTTCCAAACAGAGGAAAAGAGGAAGCTAAAGTTGCTGTGGCAGAACCATCTGTTAAGCAGGCAGCGGCACCTGCATCGGCACCTGCACCTTCAAACGGACAAACCAAACCAGCCGTGTGGATGGGACCAAATGATGAGATCATCGAGATGGACCGCATGCGCAAAATGATCGCTGAAAACATGGTCATGTCAAAGCATACATCACCACACGTAACATCTTTTGTTGAAGCAGATGTAACGAACCTGGTGATGTGGAGAGACAAGATCAAAAAGCAGTTTGAGAAACGTGAAAATGAAAAGCTCACCTTCACACCGCTTTTCATCGAAGCCATTGTAAAAGCCATCAAGGATTTCCCGATGATCAATATTTCGGTGGATGCTTCAAAGATCATTGTGAGAAAGAATATCAATATCGGGATGGCTGCTGCGCTACCTTCAGGTAACCTGATCGTTCCTGTGATCAGAAATGCAGACAGAATGAATCTTCTTGGGCTGACCAAGACGGTGAATGACCTGGCAAACCGTGCACGAACAAACAAACTTACTCCTGATGATATCCAGGGAGGAACCTATACAATTTCCAATGTTGGAACCTTTGGCAATGTCATGGGAACACCGATCATTCCACAGCCACAGGTTGCAATTCTGGCTGTTGGCGCGATCAGGAAGAAGCCAGCGGTCATTGAAACACCACAGGGAGATACCATTGGCATCAGGCACATGATGTTCCTTTCGCATTCATACGATCACCGTGTTGTTGATGGTGCGCTGGGAGGCAGCTTTGTTCGAAGAGTGGCCGATTACCTCGAGAATTTCGACATGAATACACAGATCTGAGTATCTTGCCCAAAGGCAGATAAGTGCGGTTGGTTTTTCTAAACAACAAATCATTATTGCCGTTTTTCTATATTAGGGAACGGGAATTTAAGTTGCTTTTATGGTCAGAAAAATTAGTATCCTCTTATTTATTATCTGCCTTGGCCTAAAGCCAGGCTTTGCGCAGAGCGATGAGTTTGAACAGAAATTCATTGCGGCAGCAAGCTATGTTGATGAAGGAAGATATACGCTGGCTTTGCCGTTATGGCTTGAACTGTACTCGACTGATCCGACGAATGCCAATGTCAACTACAACCTTGGTCTTTGCTACCTGAAAACATCAGGAGAAAAAAGCAAAGCCATTCCTTACCTGGAGCAGGCGATCACCAAGACGACCAATAAATACCTGGATATCGAGCCATCGATCACCAAGGCTCCGAACAAAGCATTCTATCACCTTGGTCAGGCTTATCACCTCGATATGCGATTTGACGAAGCGATCGAGATGTTAAGCAAATACAGGGAAAAGAATGCGAAAAAAGAAGATATTGCGCAGGTTGACCGTGAGATTGCATGGGCGTTGTTTGCCAAAAACATGGTGAAGCATCCGGTGAGAACAGAGATTCAGAACCTGGGAGATAGCATCAACACCCGTTTTCCTGAGTACTCACCAATGATCACTGCAGATGAATCCATGATCATCTTCACATCACGCCGTGAAGGATCAACAGGCGATGCTCTAAGTGATGATGGTCTGCCATTCGAAGACATCTACTTCTCTACCAAGAACGATGATGATCAATGGTCAAAAGCGAAACCTATCGGTACAAACATCAACTCGAACGGGAATGAGGCTTCAGTAGCGCTATCTGCGGATGGCCAGCAATTGCTGATATACCGTGATGATGCTGGAGATGGTAACCTGTACATCAGCACACTGGATGGTGATGTGTGGTCATATCCGGTCAAGCTTGGTTCCGACATCAATACAAAATCATGGGAGCCGAGTGCATGTTTTTCTGCAGATGGAAATACGATCTATTTTGTGAGCGACAGGCCAGGAGGCTATGGAGGAACGGATATTTACAGAGTGGTGAAGCTTCCGAACGGTCAATGGAGCCTTGCACAGAACCTTGGACCGATCATTAACACAGCACAGGATGAAGATGGACCTTTCATTCACCCTGATAACGTCACCCTGTTCTTCAGCTCTAAAGGACATCAGAGTCTTGGAGGCTACGACATTCTTTATTCAATAAAAGATGAAGAAAATAAATGGTCTGTGCCGAACAACATGGGCTATCCGATCAACACCACAGATGATGATGTATTCTATGTTACCTCGTTAGATGGAAAGCGTGCTTATTATTCTTCAGGAAAAGGAGGGGGATTAGGAGAGAAGGATATTTACATGATCACCCTGCCGGATGTGATCGTAGAAAAGATGGCCTTACTTAAGGGTGTTGTGACATTTGATGGAACGTATGATGTACCGCCAACAGCCAATATCCAGGTAACAGATCTTGAAAGCGGAACACTGGTTGGAGATTTCAAGCCAAGAGCCAAAACAGGAAGCTATATCATGATCCTGAATCCTGGAAAGACAAAAAAGAGTTACCTGTTCACCTATTCAGCAGACACCTTTAAAACTGTGATCGATACCGTGGTTCTTTCAGGAGAAATGGCCTATCAAAACATCAATAATGAACTTCGCTTAAAGCTTGTTAATCTTGTCAGCAAGACATCAGGTACAGTGGCGCTCACGGGAACGGTGACAGATCCTTCAGGCAATGGAGTGAAGAATGCAACCATTATCATCAAGGATAACCAGTCAGGCGAATTGATTTCGACACTGAAGCCAGCGGCAGACAACAGCTATTACCTTGTTGTACATAAAGGAAAGAATTACAATGTAAGCTTTGAAGCGGAAGGCTATCTGTTTCATTCAGAGAATGTCAATGTTCCAAAAAATCCCGGGTTTTCTGACATCACCAGGAACGTGGTGCTGGAGCCTATCAAAGCCGGAGCGAAGGTTGTACTGAACAACATCTTCTTTGATTCAGGAAAATCGAATCTGAGGAAAGAATCCAAGCTGGAGCTGGAGAAACTTTATAAGCTGTTGACGGATCAGCCGATGATGACGATTGAAGTTTCAGGACATACAGATAACAAGGGAAATCCTAAATCCAATCTGAACCTTTCCAAGCAGAGGGCTACAGCTGTATCGAATTATTTGATCAAGAAAGGCATTGACCGTAAGCGCATCAAGTCGATCGGTTACGGACAGACCCAGCCACTTGTATCCAACACACTCCCTAATGGCAAGCCTGATCCTGCCGGCATGCAGATGAACCGGAGAGTTGAGTTCAAGATCCTGACGACGGAGTGATCGAACTTTAAACCTGGTTGAGGGTTGGTGGCTTCGGAGTCAAAGCATTCGAATGACGTGGCCTGAGTGTAAGTTGGTTGTCTATTGTACCAGGCAACTTTTATCTGCCAGTTGAAGATCCATCACTTACTTGTTCGAAAGACATTCAGCTATAAGATATTCAAAGGTCTAAGCTGTTTCTATCAATAGAGAAAAACCTTCCTGGTAAACATTTCGCCAGCACTTTCTACAACCAGAAATTAGATGCCTGTTGAATAGTATTCAAGATGAACATTTCCACTTCCATTAATTTCCTCTTCACGGATCAGCTTTCCATCAAGCTGATAAATTTTAAGATGTCCTATCGTTGATTTTTGAAGGCGTATTGACAGTTGCTTTCCTTCCTGCAAAATAACTGGATGAGCTCTTACATCTTTATAGACGGAAACCAAGGAATCAGGAATGAGAAGGACATCATCGATGTAGTAATAAGCTGTCCATTGTCCAGTAGGATCAGAAGGAACAATGGTGGTTAAGCTGTCTGGATAAAAGTTTCCAATGGTGATATACTTCTCTCCTCCTGAAGCTGAATAAAATCCGGAAATCTTGGTCCAGCCAATTTTGTCGGTAATGGCTACTCCATCAGGTTGTCTTATTTGTGGAATATAAGGCAAGTAAAAGTTTTCAGGGTTATCAACTGCATTCTGTGAAATATATGCACCCATGCCATCGGTCGCATCGCTTGAAGTGTCAGCTAAAGAAACATAAAACTCTAAGTAATAATTTATCCCGGAAACTAAAGGGCTGTTTAATTGCTGTGAAATATATTCTCTACCGTTCGCTGAAAAATAATAGGATGCAACCCCTGCATAACCGATACCTGATCGGGCTAATTGATTTCCCCACATGTTTTGAGGAACATCCACCATATCAATAGAACCAGTACTACATTCATTAAAATAATCAGGAGTATTTGTAGTTGGATTATACCAAGGAGAAGCCCTATTCAACTGAGCTTGAGTAGAAGGACAACTAGTATAGCTTTCAAAATTCCCGTTTATCAGAAGGTTCTGGCAAAAACAATTGAAAACGTTAAAGAAGAAAAGGAATAACAGGGATCTCATTTTGAAATGATCAATTTATCACACTGAAAGCCTAAGATATCTCAATCAATCAATAAAAACCTTCCTGGTAAACGATTCACCAGCACTTTCGACAACCATAAAATAGATGCCTGTTGAATAGGATTCGAGATTAACAGTTCCACTTCCATTAATTTCCTCTTCACGGATCAGCTTTCCATCAAGCTGATAAATTTTAAGATGCCCTACCGTTGATTTTTGAAGGCGTATTGACAGTTGCTTTCCTTCCTGCAAAATAACTGGATGAGCTCTTACATCTTTATAGACGGAAACCAAGGAATCAGGAATGAGAAGACATCATCGATGTAGTAATAAGCTGTCCATTGTCCAGTAGGATCAGAAGGAACAATGGTGGTTAAGCTGTCTGGATAAAAGTTTCCAATGGTGATGTACTTCTCTCCTCCTGAAGCTGAATAGAACCCGGAAATCTTGGTCCAGCCTAATTTGTCGGTAATGGCTATTCCATCGGGTTGTCTTATTTGTGGAATATAAGGCAAGTAAAAGTTTTCAGGGTTATCAACTGCATCCTGTGAAATATATGCGCCCATGCCATCAGTGGCATCGCTTGAAGTGTCGGACAAAGAAACATAAAACTCTAAGTAGTAGTTTATGCCTGAAACTAACGGGCTGTTTAATTGTTGTGAAATATATTCTCTACCGTTCGCTGAAAAATAATAAGATGCAACTCCAGCATAACCAATACCTGATCGGGCTAAATGATTTCCCCACATGTTTTGAGGAACATCAACCGAACCAGTACTACATTCATTAAAATAATCCGGAGAGTTTGTAGTTGGGTTATACCATGGTGAAGCCCTATTCAACTGACCTTGAGTAGAAGGACAACTAGTATAGCTTTCAAAATTCCCGTTTATCAGAAGGTTCTGGCTAAAACAATTGAAAACGTTAAAGAAGAAAAGGAATAACAGGGATCTCATTTTGAAATGATCAATTTATCACACTGAAAGCCTAAGATATCTCAATCA
>JAKFFM010000040.1:0-79061 GCA_036675075.1 Bacteroidota bacterium | reverse complement strand
TACTTTGTAAAGTTTGATGAGATCATCGAACGTTACGGCATTGAAAAGATCAAGACGATTGGTGATGCCTATATGTGTGCAGGAGGTTTACCGATCAGGAATAAAAGCAACCCGATCGATATTATCCTTGCAGGCCTGGAGATCCAGCGGTTCATGGAACATGACATCGAGGAAAAAAAGAAGACCAATGAAGTCTTCTGGCAGCTCAGGATCGGGATACATACAGGAGAGCTGATCGCAGGGGTTGTTGGAACAAAACGATTTGCATACGATATCTGGGGAGATACTGTGAACATCGCCAATCGCATGGAAGCAGGCGGAGAAGTAGGTAAAGTGAACATTTCAGGAACTACGTTTGAAATGGCTTCTGAATTCTTTACCTGTCATTACCGTGGCAAGGTTAAGGCGAAAAACAAAGGCGAAATCGATATGTATTTCGTTGAAAAGATCCGTCCTGAATTGTCTGTGAATGGAGAAGGAATTGTACCGAATGATACATTCCAGCGCAAGATGGCACATATCCTTTACAGCAAGATCCAATACAAGAAAGCTGAACAGTTCATTCTGAAGCTGCTTTCCGAACAGCTGCCTGAGGGATTGTTCTATCACGGATTGCATCATACCCTTGATGTGTGCGATGCTGCTGAAAAGCTTGCCTTCCTGGAAGGTATTGAAGGTGAGGATGTGTTCCTTCTGAAGACAGCGGCACTGTTCCATGATGCAGGCTTCACACGCGAATATTCAGCGAATGAACCTATTGGAGTGGAGATGTCTAAAGAGATCCTCCCTCAGTTTGGATACAGTGATAAACAGGTGGAAATCATAGAAGGGCTCATTCTATCAACCCGGGTTCCACAGAGGCCGGAGACGCATCTTCAGCAGATCATCTGCGACGCGGATCTTGACTACCTGGGAAGAGATGACTTTCACCCGATCGCCGATACTCTGAAGCAGGAGCTGATGGCATTCGGCAAGATCGCGAGTGACAAGGAATGGGACAAGATCCAGGTTCATTTCCTGGAGCAGCATAAATATTTCACAGCCTCCGCGAAAAAGTACCGTGCGCCTAAAAAGGCGCTTCATATCGAAGAGGTAAAGAAAAGGCTGGCCGAAGACAACTACCAGCATGCATGATGAATGCAGATATATCTAAATAAAAAAGGAGCCTTTAAAGCTCCTTTTTTTATTTCATTCAAGTCAGTGATCAGCTTGCGAAAACACCTCTTGAAATTGTAACAGTTGCAGGGTTCATGCAAAGCACCGGGATCTGAGGATCATTGGCGATGATCGCCTGCTCGTCTGAGCCAGCTTCTTCATTCATGATCGCGATAAGATCCGCTTCGATGGTCACTGCATATTTAATGATCTGCTTAGGAAAGTTTCCTCCTTCAGCTTTCTTAACTGTATAGTTGATCTGGTTTTCCTCCAGGTTCTTCTTAGCAAATGTAAGGTTACGGTTGATGGTGTTCAACAGGAACTCATCGTCCTCATTCGGGATGATGATATGGATCGTTGATTTAAAATTCTTTGCCATCATGACTGTCAGTGCGAGCTTCTGCTTGGTGTCTTTTCCAAGATCAAGCGGAAGAACGATGTCAGAATAACCATGCTTGATCGGTTTTTCCTGAACAACGATGAAAGGAACCTGAGAGCTGGTGATCACTTTAAGTGCATGGCTTCCGGTGAGGTATTGAAGACCTTTCATACCGTGAGTACCCATGATGATCAGCTTGGCACCGATCTCACTTGCCACTTCACCGATGTCTTCGAAGATATTGCCAATACGTACGATAGGATTCACTTTGATGTTGTGCTTGCCCTGGATCTCATCAGAGATCTTCCCGAGCCTTTCACGAGTGAAATCGACATCCTTTTGTTTAGCAACCACATGCAATAGCGCGATACTTCCTTTTAATGTAGCTGCGATCTTGATAGCATGATTGGTAGCGCACTCTGCAACCGTTGAAAAATCGGTTGGAACAAGAATAATGTTTGAATCTTTCATAAAATAAAAATCCTTCTTAATGTGCAAATGTAAATAATTTAGCGTGAGAGAATGTGAATTTATCTAAACGCCCTTCCAATTTTATAATTTTGCAGAAAGTTCAGGTACCATGAGATCACGCTTTGTCTTCCTGCTGTTTTTGATCTCCGGACATGTTCTTCATGCGCAGATATTCGTGGCAACCTCGTCCACAGTGAGCTTTTTTTCAGAGGCACCACTTGAGAATATCGAAGCTACAAACACTACAGCCAGGCCTATTCTTAACACAGCCAACAATGAAGTGGCCATGCGTGTTCCTATCAAAGGCTTCACCTTTGAAAAAGACCTGATGCAGGAACATTTCAATGAGAATTACATGGAGAGCGACAAGTATCCGAACGCCACTTTTAAAGGCCGGATCATCGATACTGTCGATTTTACCACGGAAGGGATCCATAAGGTCGCGATCAAAGGCATGCTCGACATCCATGGCATATCAAAAGAAAGAACGCTTGAAGCAACATTGAAGGTTGGCAGGAATGAGATCACTGTAAGCAGTGAATTCTGGATAAGCACAAAGGATCATGGCATAGAGATCCCGAAGGTTGTCTTCCAGAACATCTCTGAAAAGATCCTTGTTAAAATGAAATTAACCCTGGTTCCATACAAGAAATAAAGGAAAGCGAGATGGGATCAGTTGTTCTGCTGCAGGAGCCGGTAAAGAAGTCAGACAAGAAAAAGAAGAATTCGAAGAAGAAAGCTTCCCGGGAGAAAACATCAAAAAAGAAGAGCGAACAAGTGCCTGCTGAGAAAAAATCGGCTGAGACGATCCCTGTTCAAAGACCTGCAGAGAAAGCGAAGCAACCTGTTAAGCCGGTTCCGGTTCCGGCTTATGATCTTTTCAAGGGACATGAGCTCACTGTGGAATCATTAAAGCCGGTGATCCGTCCGATGAGGCATGAAGACTGGTTTCCAATCCTCACCGTCTTTATCGTCTTTCTTTTTTCCCTGATCAACATGTTCTATCAGAAAAAGTTCAAGGCCTTTCTGTTAAGTCTGTTTAAACGATCAGGAAGTCAGGCTATGCGGGATGAAAACATCTTTGCCCAGCGATTGAAGGTGCTGCTGTTCCTGCTTTTTTCATTGATCACTGCTTCATTCTTTTACCAGGCTGGAGTCATTTACAATGCGAAACCACCAAAGCTCACAGGCTTTCAATACTTTTCCGTGATCCTGTTCATTGTATTCTTCACATACATCGGAAAGATCCTTCTTGTGCGTCTTATGGGGTACATTTTTAAGACTGAAAAAGAAAATCTTGATTATACCAACAACATCCTCCTGTACCTCAACATCTTATCCTTCGGATTGTTCCCTTTGGTGGTAATGATCGCCTTCACGCCTGACATACAGGTTGAAATGCTGGTTAAAGCAGGCTGCGTGTTTATCTTATGCGCGCTGTTGTTCAGGATCGGAAGAGGGTATGTGATGGCAGTTTCCAATCCCCTCATTAGTAAATTCTATTTATTTTTATATCTTTGCACCCTTGAAATTTTGCCATTGGTCGTCATTTTGAAATTATTTGGAGACCAATTTCTATAGATTCGTAGGCATTGAGCAAAGTCGTAAAAAAAACAGCAGCCTCCAAAAAAGCCGCTCCCGCAGCAGCTGATCTGAAGGTTAAAACCATCCTTGTTTCGCAGCCGAAACCGGAAGGTGATAAGTCACCCTATTTTGATCTTGCAAAAAAATGCAATGTCAAGATTGATTTCAGGCCATTCATTCATGTCGAAGGAATACCTGCCGCTGACTTCCGTAAAGACAGGGTGAATATCGCAGATCATACCGCTGTCATCCTAACGAGCCGTAACGCCGTCGATCATTTCTTCAGGATCTGCCAGGAAATGCGTGTTACCGTTCCTGAAACCATGAAGTATTTCTGCATCTCAGAATCCACCGCATATTACCTTCAGAAGTATGTTGTTTACAGGAAACGTAAGATCTTCCATGGCAAGCAGACATTCTCTGACCTGATCGATGTGATCAAAAAGCATAAAGAAGAAACCTTCCTTCTCCCAAGCTCCGAGAGCTCAGTGGATGAAGTGCCGGAGATCCTGGATCAGCAAAAAATAAAATACACAAAGGCAGTTATTTACAGGACAGTTTGCAGCGACCTTTCCGACCTTGCCAATGTGAACTATGATATCCTGGTATTCTTCAGTCCGTCAGGGATCAAATCACTGTTCCAGAACTTTCCAAAGTTCAAGCAGAACAAGACACGGATCGCCGCGTTTGGACCAACCACCACCAAAGCTGTTGAAGAAGCCGGGCTTCACCTCGACATCCAGGCTCCTACTCCACAAGCTCCGTCCATGACCATGGCACTCGAGCAATACATCAAAAAAGTAAATAAGGGCAAATAGTCTTGTCTGAATACTCTTTATCATTCCGTGAAAAGCTAAAAAGCACAAAAGAATTTTCAGCATTATTCACAAAAGGAAAGAGCTTTACCTCCTATCCTGTAAAAGCGATCTTTCATTTCGAGCAGAATTCGGTTGCTACACCATTCTGTCAGACCGCATTTTCAGTAAGCAAACGAAATTTCAAGAAGGCAAAAGACCGCAACCGGATCAAACGATTGATGCGTGAAGCCTTTCGTTTGAATAAGGGTACATTTTATGATTATTTGACAACCTCAGGAAAAAATTGCCGTTTAATACTGATATTCCTTGATCGCAAACTGCCCGAATTCAGTGACGTTCAAGATAAAATAATTCTAATTTTACAGCGTTTACAAAAAGAACATGAAGAGGTTACTAAGCGCCATCCTGATATTCCTTCTAAGGATATATCAAAGAGTCATTAGCCCTCTTTATTCGCCCACCTGCCGGTACTATCCCACTTGCTCCTCCTATGGGGTAGAGGCCATCAGGAAGCATGGACCACTTAAAGGAGGTTACCTTTCACTTAAAAGGATCTGCAGTTGTCATCCCTGGGGTGGCCACGGTTATGATCCCGTACCCTAAACCAAAAAGCCATGGAAAGATTTAAAAATCTATTCAAAAAAACCCGCGTATGGATCCTTGTCATCGGACTGGGTTCCCTGTCATTTGTATCCACGGGATTTGTAGACAACTATTTCGAGGTCAGCAAGAACCTGGACATTTTTGCCAGCCTCTACAAGGAACTTAACATCTATTATGTAGATGAAACAAAGCCTGGCGACCTGATGAAAAAAGGGATCGACTCCATGCTTGAATCCCTTGATCCATACACCAACTACATCCCTGAATCAGAGATCGAAGATTACAGGTTCATGACAACCGGGCAATATGGAGGGATCGGCGCATCCATCCGAAAGAAAGGCGACTATGTTGTGATCGCTGATCCATATGAAGGCTTTGCTGCACAGAAGAATGACCTTCGTGCCGGTGATCTTATTCTGTCTGTTGATGGAAAATCCATGAAAGGGAAGAACACCGATGATGTGACCAAGCTTCTTAAAGGATCTCCCGGAACAACTGTTAAAGTAAGTCTTCAGCGGGAAGGTGAAAAAAACCCCATTGAAAAATCACTCACACGTGAAGAAATTAAAATTGATGCAGTCCCATATTACGGGATGCTGAATTCAAATACAGGATATATCAATCTCTCATCATTCACTGAAAGTGCATCAAGAGAAGTGAAAGCCGCCTTGCTTAAGCTAAAGGAAAATCCTAATATGAGCTCGCTTGTCCTTGACCTGCGCGGAAATCCGGGAGGCTTACTGAATGAAGCAGTGAACATTGTGAACCTGTTTGTTGAAAAAGACCAGGAAGTTGTAAGCACAAAAGGACGTGTTGAAGAGTGGAAGAAAACATACAAAGCTGTTTATTCACCCGTGGATGTGAACATCCCGATCGTGGTGCTTGTAAACAGCGGATCTGCATCTGCATCCGAAATTGTGGCAGGTGCGCTGCAGGATCTTGACAGAGCTGTTGTACTGGGAACACGTACATTCGGTAAAGGCCTTGTGCAGACCACACGCCCACTCAGCTATAATGCGAAGCTCAAAGTAACCACAGCGAAATATTATATACCAAGCGGAAGATGTATCCAGGCGATCGACTATGCACAGCGTAATGAAGACGGCAGTGTTGCAAAGATCCCTGATTCACTGATGCATCCATTTAAAACGAAAAACGGAAGAACTGTTCTTGACGGCGGAGGCATCAAGCCTGATGTTACTGCAGACAATGGTCAGCTGAGCAAGCTTTCAGTAAGCCTTCTGAACAAGATGCACATTTTCGATTTCGCAACACAGTACAAGAACACACATCCTACCATCGCATCCGCTGAAAACTTCAGAATAACAGATGCAGAGTATGATGAATTCGTAAAGTTCCTTTCAGGTAAAGAATATGACTACATCACAAAAAGTGAAAAACTTCTGAATGACCTGAAAGAAGCCGCAGAAGCTGAAAAGTACATGGAAAGCGCGAAAGCTGAATATGAAGCTCTGAAGACAAAAATGATCCACGACAAAAAAGCGGATCTTCTGAAATTCAAGGAAGAGCTGAAAGACCTTCTGACTGCAGAGATCTCAGCACGCTATTATTTTCAGAAGGGAAGGTTAAAATCTACACTTGCCATGGACAGGGAAGTGAAGAAAGCCCTTGATGTTTTGAATCAGAAAGAGAAGTACACTGCAGTGCTTTCAGGTTCATACAAAGATGACACGAGCATGGATAATTCTAAAAAGAACTAAATTCACAGAACCCCGGTAACACATGCCGGGGTTTATTTTTTCCCGTGCCTCTTACAAGAAAGCAGTTTAGCGATTCACTTTTTTTCTTTGCATGCATCATTTGCGTAGCAGGCCTGCCTTTAAGCAAGGTACTTATCAGCAATTCATTGTTCCTGATGGCAGCGGCCTGGTTGTTACAGGACAACCTCCGGCAACGGTTCATCGCATTTCTTTCCAACAGAACGGCACTTGTTTTAAGTTCATTCTATCTACTTCATATCATCGGCCTCCTGTGGACATCCGATTTTCGCCCGGCAGGAAACGATCTGCGTGTGAAGCTACCGATCCTGCTGTTCCCGCTCTTTCTTGCATCAGGGCCTTCCCTATCGAAAAAGCAGGTCTTTTTGATCTTAGAAGTTTTTGCAGGTGCTGTAACAATCAGTGTGCTTACAGGCTTCGCGGTGTATCTGGGGATAATTAAACGTGAAGTTCACGACATCCGGGATATCTCATTGTTTGTATCGCACATCAGGTTATCGCTGATGATATGCATCGCAGCAGTGTTTCATCTGACAAGGTTTTCAGGTGATACAGGTGCCTGGAAAATCTACAGGATGATGAGTATTGCATCAGGCCTTTTCTTCCTTGCATTAACAGGATCAATGACAGGTATGGCCATACTAGCTGTACTCATCGTGATACTGGGGATTAAAGCAACCTTGAAGCTCCAGGTTGTTCCAAAAGCATTGATCCTGGGAAGCATAACAGTGATCATGATCTTCGCAGCAGCAGTTGTGTTTAAAGAAGTAAAAACATTCTATTACTTTGAGGACGAACGTACGGATGAGCTTGACACACATACCATCCATGGACATGCCTATACACATTACCTTGACAATGATGACCGGGAAGAAGGGCGACGGGTTTATTTATACATCAGCTGGGAAGAGCTCGAAGATGGCTGGGTGAACAGGAGCGGTATTGACTTTCATGGGAAAGACAGGAAAGGCCAGGAGCTGAAATATACGCTCGTTCGTTACATGACAGCTGTAGGTTTAAGGAAAGATAAAGAAGGCCTGGACAAGCTCAGTGATGAAGATATCAAGAACGTAGAAGCAGGAATCACTAATCCATTGTATAAAAATTTCGGGATAAGAGCACGGATCCACCAGGTGTTGTGGGAGCTCGATCATTACATTCGAGGCAATGATCCCAGCGGGCACTCCGTTTCCATGCGGCTGGAGTTCTGGAAAAATGGGTTGGCCGTTGTGGAAGATTCACCATTGACTGGTGTAGGAACAGGTGATGTAAAAATGGCCCTGAATGAAAAGTACGAGGCCCGGCACAGTTCACTGCAGGAGCGATGGAGGCTGCGGCCGCACAATCAGTACCTGACATTCACTGTCACCTTCGGGCTTATTGGATTGACCTGGTTTTTAGCAGTGCTTCTCTATCCTCTGCTGAATGACAGAAGTGTTCTTTATGGTGCATTCTTTACAACGGTTGTTTTATCCATGCTTACCGAGGATACAATAGAAACACAGCAGGGAGTAACACTTTATGCATTCATCAACAGCTTTCTGATATTTCATTACAATACGCTGGTTCAAAAGAGAGGTAAAGAGTAACTTCGGGGCGTTATGAGCCGCTCAGAAGACCTGTTGAAAGGAATTGCAACACACGACCTCAGAAGTTTCGCGCGTGCCATCACGATCGTCGAGAATGAGCTTGAAGGACATCTTGACCTGCTTTCCAGGTTACCAATAGACCAGGATGTTCCGGTCATAGGATTTACAGGCCCGCCCGGGGCAGGTAAAAGCACGCTGGTGAACAGCTACATCAGGCATTTAACGAAATCAGGGAAGAAAGTTGGCGTGATCGCGATCGACCCTACCTCGCCATTTAATTATGGATCGATACTCGGAGACCGCATCCGGATGGAAGAGCACTTTAACGACCCGAATGTATTTATCCGTTCGCTGGCAACAAGAGGTTCATTAGGAGGCATGTCAGCCAAGACCATTGAGATCTGTGACCTTTACAGAGCAGCAGGGTTCGATTACATTCTTGTGGAAACGGTGGGCGTTGGACAGTCGGAAGTGGAAATAGCCGGCCTGGCAGATGTGTGCGTGCTTGTATTGGTTCCCGAAGCAGGAGATGAAGTACAGACGATCAAATCCGGGATCATGGAGATTGCCGATGTGTTTGTGGTGAATAAGTCAGACAGGCCAGGCGCAGACACCTTTGTAAAGAACCTGAAGATGCTGGTGAAAGAGAAAGGACATGGACAGAAAAAGCCATCAATCGTGAAAAGTGTGGCCAGTAAAGAAGAAGGGACAGAAGAACTTGCCGGGGCGATCGAACAGGCATTTAGGGAAAAGCCAGAGAGCAAGCGGATGCATCTGTTACTCGAGAAATCATGGAAACTCATTCAGAATCAGCGAATGAAGGGGATATCGAGACAGCAGCTGGAAGTTGAATTGGCAGAAGCGATGCAGAAAGAAGGCTTTAACTTTTACGAGTACCTGAGTCGGTATTTTCAATAAAAAAGAAAGGAAGTCAAAAAATGGTTTGGAAGTTACTGCTCCAAATGCTAATTTTGCCCCTGCTTTTCAAGAAAGCGGAATTCCTCCTTAGCTCAGCTGGTTAGAGCACATGACTGTTAATCATGGGGTCCTTGGTTCGAGCCCAAGAGGGGGAGCTGAAAGAAGCCCTATCAGTCTAAGGATTGATGGGGCTTTTGGTTTCTAGACCTAAGGCATGTCTAGGGTTAAGAATAACCAAACTTAACCCTCAGACACGCAAATTACACGCAAATCATTTAGCCTGTGGAAGCTACTAAAACAGTAGCAATGGCAAACATTAAACTCACATTAGACAAACGTAGGCAACTAGAGGATGGTAATTACCCACTTGTATTCAGGATCACCGCTGAAGGTAAAGCAAGAGATATAGCTACTGGTTTTCATTCAAAAGAAAATCAATTTCATCATCAATCAAGACAGCTAAGAAAAAACCATCCTTCATATGAAAGCATTAATCCACGATTACAAGAACTGGAGGCCGAATACTTATCCAGGTTAATTGAGCTTGAAAGAAAGTCAAATAAGGCTCTAGGAGCGCAGGAAATCAAACAGTGGATGTTGAGTACCAATACAGCTGCAAAAACGGTTTATAGTTTCTGGAAAGAAGAAATACAACTACTTCAAAAGGCTGGAAGATCAGGAGGTGCAAGAGTTTATTCTCAAGCACTATCTGTCCTTGATAAGGCTGTCAGTCTAAGAATCTCCTTTGACATTGTTGACATTGGATTCATTAAACATCTTGAAGCAGAATTACTATCCAGAGGACTAAAAGTTAATTCAGTAGGTGTATACTTCAGAACTTTCAGAGCGATATACAACCGTGCAATAGATGAGGGGCTGGTAGGCTACCAGAACTACCCATTCAGAAGGTTCAAGATCAAAAGGGAAGCTACAATTCCAAGACCTCTTACAGTTGAAGAACTAAGGAGATACTTCACCCTTAACCTCCCAACTGATTCAACCTATTATGATTCCTGGCTACTAGGAAAACTGATGTTCATGCTGTTGGGTATCAATTTCAGAGATTTAATAACCATTAGAAAATCACAGGTTGTGAATGGAAGGCTTATTTACTCCAGGAGTAAAACTAAGCGTCAGTATTCAATAAAGTTACTTGCTGAGGCAGAAGAGATCTTGAGATACTTCAATGACAGAAGTCAAGTGACATTAATAGGTAAGCTGAAAGATGAAGAGCTATTGAAGAAGGAAACACTCCCATTTAAAGCTCATCAGGCTAACAAGGTATTTAACAGTCACCTTGACAAGTTGGGTAAGATGATAAACCTCAATCAGAAGCTTACTGGATATTGTTTCAGATACAGTGTGGCAAACATTGCAAAGCAGCTAGGTTACTCAAAGGATCTTATCAGTGAAGCATTAGGTCACAGTTACGGTAACCGAGTGACTGGAATATATTTGGAGGCTTTTGATCTTGGATACATCGACAAGATGAATTCAGCTATCTTAAATCACATCAATGAAGCACCTACCTCGATAGAGGAGAATGTGTTTGAAGAAGTCCTGAGTTAATCAGGCATTGGCAACCCATCAGAAAGGCAGTCTTAACAGGCTGCCTTTTTTCTTTATTAATAAACCATTAACCACTTGTCCACTAAACTCCATATATACAGCTTCAACAGCTGCCTATTCATTGGGAGAAGGGGGATCTTTCGTGTTTACACTCCTTTTAAGGTCGTTTGCATAAGACGAATAGCTAATTATTCTGAAGGTGATATTGTACTTGTGGAGAAGGTCAATGTCTCTAAAGCCCTAAGAATCGTATACGAAATCCAAGGTCAAGGCTACTATCATAGCAGCTTTGCCTTATTAGACCCAAAAAAGAAGTAAATGCGAGAGTCCTCCTACCCGGTGGATATTTAGCAATCTCAGTAATTAACCAGCTTGATCACATTATATAATATAGCTCTTTATGAGCTGTGGTCAGAGCTATAACCCCATTTATTATACCATGGAAAATATCAAACTTGCAGAAGTAACAATTAATTACAGATCAAAAGTAAAGGCATCTGATCGGTTACAGGTCACCTGCTCAAAGGATGCAGCAGACTATCTTAGATATGTATGGTCAGATACAATAGAATTTCTGGAAGAAGGATACATGTTACTCCTGAACAGAGCAAACCGTGTTTTGGGCTATATAAGACTCTCTCAGGGAGGAACGACAGGAACAGTCATTGACACCAAGATTGTGTTCCAGACTGCATTAAAATGCAATGCCCACGCCATTATCATAGCTCATAATCACCCTTCGGGTAATTTGAAGCCAAGTGATTCTGACCTACAACTTACAAAAAAGCTAAAGGAGGCAGGAACGTTTATGGAAATCCAGTTACTTGACCATTTAATATTAGGTTCAGAAGGATATACAAGCTTTGCTGATGAAGGTTTTATATGAGGTAACCCTAGAAAACCAAGGTGTTTGACTATTTTTACTAAGATAAAGTATATTGTAATTTCATAGTATGTTTCATTGTCCATTAACAGATATTCGGTTTCAAGACCAAGCTCAGTTCTTTACTGATGTTAATAGTCCTGTATTTCATTATAGGTTTCATCCGATTGGAGAGGTAAAGATTACATTACAAGCTCTAGCAGTCTTAAGAAACCTACCTACTGATTTGAGAAGAAAATTAGCAGGGATCAGTAGGAACAAATATGAATCTGGTGAAAAGAACTTTGTAATAGAATCTACAACCTGGAAAAATGATCTTAAGGAATTTAGCATCCCTGCTGATCTAGAAGAAAAGCAACTACTACTGTTGAATCACATAAACAGAAAGTCAGAAGGTAATACAAAACGAATTTTCATACAGAATAATATTGACTACCCTATAACTTTCTCAGTTAATGAAGCAGAGTTCGATCACGTTCTAGATTCTATTAAGGAAGAGGGATTGATAGACTGGGATCACAGCAGAATTTTAAGAGGTGGAATTAGAACAGTTACTGGAATACGACTAACAAAGGCAGGAAGGGGTGAGATTAAAAAATCTATGCCTCAATCTCCAATGACAAGTCTGGTGACTCAGCAAATTACAACCGGAAACGTGAAGATAGATGAGAAGATAGAACAGGCGAAAAAACTCTTCTTTGTTATCCCTGAAAACATGGAAAACATGCGAAATGGCTGTGAAACACTATGTTTTGTTCTTGAACCGTTGAGAAAAGACCTTCAACAATTCTTCAGCAATCCTGATGTGAATGCATTCTTCCAGATTGTAAATGACTTTGACATTAGACATAACAAACCACACACAAAGCAGTTAATACACAAAGAACAGCTAGAATGGATTTTCTACTCATTATTAAATACAATCTCAATCTATGTAAAGCTGAAGAATAAACTACACACAAAATAACTAATACTTTATGTTAGTAGTTTCTTATTGAAGCCACTATTTATAGGCATCTTAGCGAACATTACAATATTAAACTAAATCAGATAATCAATTTACCTAAGCTTTCACTTGCAAATGACACGCAAATAAGATAACATAATGGCTGAATACCTTACCCCTCCACGAGACTACAACAAGTTCAACATGACTGTTAATCATGGGGTCCTTGGTTCGAGCCCAAGAGGGGGAGCACAAAATCAAAAAGCCACTTTTAGGTGGCTTTTTTGATTTTGTAGAGCGGAGTTCGGTGAGCGGCGAGAACGGACAGAATCCGCGAACTCTTTCTCCGCACTGTTTCTCTTAATGTTGTTTTCCGTGAAGAGCAAGAATGACAGAGAATGCGACTGATTCCCGCTTTTAGTTTTTTTACTCCTTCTCTTACTGTTTTTCATTCAACTCAATGTTCTTGACTTTTAAGGTAGCTAAAAGCTCAAGGATATGAATTGAATGATTAAAATGAATCTAGAATAAATCCTGTTACATGACATTTACAGCCTTAGCTCAAGCTACGACAAGTTGATGATAACAGCATAGCTCAAGATACCGGATCAGGGGTAATTTGGTTCACTTATTCTGGATTGTTTACTTTTGACTTTACCAAAAAACACATCAACTTGAAAAAACTATTCAATCTCATCCTCCTGGCTGTCATATGTTTATTCAGTGACAAAGGATTTGCTTCCGGTGGACCGGATTCTTATGGCTACACCTGGATTACTTCTTCTGATCCCGGAGGACCTGCCTTCAATTGGATTGATATTACTTCACGTCCGGGCGTTCAAACTGTAGCCGGACTTGCTGATGATAATTCAGCTCCAACAATGATAAATCTTGGCTTTAATTTTCATTATTACTGGAGTGATTATCCTTCATTAAAAGTAGGATCAAATGGATGGCTTAGCTTTAATAATGTTTCTAACATTGCTTCGTGCTTTCCGACAATACCAACAGCCGGAGGTGCCGGTGACAACCTGCTTGCCGCTCTTATGGGAGATCTGAATTTTACAGGTGTTGGGAATCCGGGGCAAGTGAAATACTGGACAAATGCGCTTGATAGCTTCGTGATTTCTTATATCAATGTGCCTTACTGGAGTGTGAATTCTCCTGGTTGGAGTGGATCGAGTACATTCCAGGTCATTCTTTCAAAGTCCGATTCTTCTATCACATTTCAATATGGTTCCTTAAGTGCGCTATCAACAAATGCAGCTTGCAATGACATGACAGTAGGAATAGAGAACAGTACAGGCTTAATAGGATTACAAGTGCATTCAGATGCCATACCTCCTTCCAATTCCGTAATACGTTTTGAATATCCTGCGGTAGTTCTTCTCAGTATTCAGGATCCACTTCCATTGTGGAATGTAAATACAGAAAACAAAGCAGAATTTATTCCGATGAATGCTGCCTTCACATTAACGACTGATTATAGAAATTCCGGAAACACTGCTGTTTCTACGGTCATTAATACCACCGCAACTGTTCTTGATCCTGCAGGCGCAACTGTGCATAATGCAACCGCTTCAATTTCCTCACTCGCTGCCGGCGCTGATACGATTATTAATTATCCTAACTGGATTCCCTTAACCTCAGGTCAGTTTTCTTATGTTACTTCCCTCGTCAATTCCCAGGATATTAACTCATCCAATAACACCACCAAGACGGAGCTTGATGTTGTGAATACATGTGGCAGCTCAATGCAGTTATCCTATGTTACAGGCGCGCCATCAAATGGATCTCTAAACTGGAACGGAGGAGCAAACGATGATGGCGCAGCAGTTTATTTTAAGCCGATCGTTTATCCATATACAATTTCTGATGTTCAATATTTTATTTCATCAAATGTTTCAGATGGATTCATTGCCCAGATCTATGACGATAACGGAATGAACGGTGCTCCCGGAACACTGTTATATAATCAGACAGTTCCAGGTACCTCTGTAACTCCGAATGCCTGGAATACGGTGACACTTTCTTCAACGGTTACTTTAAATGAAGGAGGCTTCTATGTCGTATGGATACAAGGGGGTACAACCATTTTTCTTGGAACAGAAAACACCGAACCTCTATCATACCAGAACTATGAGATTCTTGACAATGCATGGGCGTCTTACCGTGATAACACCAGCAAAGACATTCTCATAAGAGCATCTATCAATAACTTCTCAGGAGCACCGCTGGCAGGATATCAAAGTTCAGCTGCATTGCTCAATGTTGCTTTCACAGATACTTCTTACGGCCCGGGTAACTCCTATATGTGGGATTTTGGTGATGCATCAACAAGTGTATCAAAGAACCCGGTACATACATACGCTGCTGCAGGAACATATACAGTTTGTTTAACAACAACAAATCCCTGCTCTTCTGCCCAGGTTTGCAAAACTGTAACTGTATGCGATGTTCCTGTTGCTGCATATTCTTCATCCGATAACAACCTGGCTGTTGCATTCACGGATGCTTCAACAGGAACAGTCGATAGCTGGTCCTGGGACTTCGGGGACGGCAATTTAAGCACACAGCAAAATCCTTCCCATACATATTCAACAGGTGGATCATATAATGTATGCCTGATAACCATGAACAGTTGTGGAATGAAGGATACCATCTGCAATACGATCACTGTTTGCGATGCTCTGGTCGCAGGCTTCAACTTTTCATCAAATGAAAACACGGTGACTGTCATGGACACTACACTGAACTCTGTCACAAACTGGCTCTGGGATTTCGGTGACGGATCAACAGGAACCACACAGAACGATTCTCACTCCTATTTAACTGGAGGCACATATACCGTGTGTCTAACAGTGACTGACCAATGCGGTATATCTGATTCAGTTTGCAAATCTGTGAACATTATAATTACAGCTCAGGCTGAAAACAGTATGTCTGCGCTCAACTTCTATCCCAATCCTTCACATGATAAGCTGATCATCGACTACAATGGTAGCCTTGAAAAGGTATCAATTGAGATCACGGACCTCGCTGGCCGGTCAGTTTGGAAGTCAGAAGGAACATCCGGATCATCTGTCTTAATTAACGTGGAGTCATTTGCAGATGGAATGTATATTATAAACCTGTTTTCAGAGCAGGGCCATTCATCCATGCAGTTTATTAAGGAGTGATCGTTAAAGGTAAATGGTACAAAAAGGGCTGTCTCAAAAGTGAGGCGGCCCTTTTTCATTATAGTTAAAATGTTCAAATAATGTAGATCATTGAAAGTTACCTGATATACGAAAGGGATTTCATATTCAAGGCTTCAAAAATCCAATGCATTTGATGTCTTTCCCATACTACAGAACGCGTAGCCGCAGCACATCAGAAAACTTTAAACCAGATAATTATTATCTGTGGATTTAAAGCAGCAATGATATTTCAAAGTGATTCTATACCTTTGCATCACCTGCCCACGTGGCGAAATTGGTAAACGTTGCGGTCTCAGAAGCCGTTGGAGTAATTTCCTTGGGAGTTCGAGTCTCCCCGTGGGCACCCAAGGGGACTAATAAGTTAAAACCTTATTTAGTCCCCTTTTCATTTTAAGCTGAAACTTTTGATTTTGTTAAAACCGCTTTCACTTTTTGCTTTGGATAAAAAAACACTATGAAAAACGCAGTTATAACTTCATTTCTGATTATCATATCATTTGTATTCGTGTTCTCCGCTCAGGCTCAAACAAAAGAAGTGACTATAAAAATCGGAGCGCATTGCGACCATTTTGAAGAATGTGAAACAGGTAAATCAAGACTTGAAAAGGAGTTGATCTACTCAAAGGGAATAAAGGGAGTAAAGACTGACAGCCAAAACAAGACTGTAACGGTGAAATTCAATTCAAAGAAAACAAACGAGCAAGAAGTAAGGGAAACAATTGCAAAGGCCGGATATGATGCTGATGGTGTTAAAGCTGATCCAAAAGGTGTCGCAAAACTTGATGATTGCTGCTTAAAGAAATAATCCTTTGAAGTTTAATTATAAAATCCCTGATGGATTAAAAGTCTATTATCAGAAAGAGCTGGATGCCTATGCCTGGGCTTTTAAAAAGGGAGATATGGATACTGCCTGGAGGCATCTTGAAAATGCGCATGTACTTGGTCAATCTTATCCTAATGAACACACAAGGGTACATTGGCTCATGCTAAAGTTTGGCTTTAAAATAAAGAGTGTTAAAGAGGTTATTGGACAGATCCCAAGATTATTCATTGGAGGCGTAAAATCGTTTGTTGGAAAAATTCCGTTAGGCAACACCGGTGGATCCAATGTTTCAGCCCTGAAACCAATGAACATAAAACCTGAACTATTGGAAATTCTTAATCAATATAACTATAGGAAGAAGTAGTATAGAGCAGTAGGCCACTCATTAGGAATTTGAACATTAAATTTCCTATGATCATAATGCCAATGGTGTTTGAAGAACGCTCAGTCGTTCAAGTCCAAGAACCCATGTTCCACTCAACTTAAAATTATTTCCTCTTCAAAGAACCTAACACCTTCCTTACTACCTGCTTCGAACTCTGCAGCGCCGCCTCCACTGTTCCAATAGAATCTCCTTCAAACACGCCTTCTCCAGCGAAATACAATGTATCCTCCACTGGAATCGACAGAAACTTCCTGGCCTCTGAGGTCTGTAAGGTTTTATAAGAATATCCTCCTCGTGAAAAGATATCAGCAGTCCAATTTCCAACTGCCGATGCAACAAGATTCTTTTCAAATTCTGATGTAGATCTCTTTACTATTTCACTCAATTCTTTGAGTACCATTTGAACAATCAATTCATCCGAACAGTGCTTCATTCCCTCTGCCTTTAACCCTCCGCTCCAGGCTGTCAATATTGGTGTCCCGGATGCATCCTGTGTCCACCATACTGAAAAGGTGCTCTCGGAAAAAAGGAAATTGAGCTGGCCCATCGCCGAAACATCTTTCATTAACGATTCCCAAAAAGCCCGGTTGAATTCCAAAATCACTTTAACCACAGCACCATATCCGATCTTCTTAAATGCTTCCAGTTGTGGGTGTATCCCGGGACTGAATGTTATTGCTGACTCTACATCTGGGGCCGAACATAAAACACCCACAGGAACTGTGATGATCACCTTGCTTCCTGTATGCACTTCTCCTGATGAACATACCAGGCTCACATTATCCCGACTCCATTCAATTTTTTTCACTGTCTCTGATAAGCTGATCTCTGTCTTTATAGAATGAAGTTCCTTGATCAAATAATCAATTAGCCGCTGATACCTTCCATTAACCTGATATGGCCTTATGATCCCTCCACTGCTTAACTCATCACACAAAGCAAATGAACTTAGCTCCCTAGGATCTGCTAGATCAAAATTCGCTGCGAACCGAATGAGTGATCGCTGAGCACATTCATCTGACAAATTATTCTCGATGAATCGTGATAATGGCATGTCTTCTTTCAACGATCTCAGCTTTGCTAAAACGGTTTCAAGATTCTCTATGGCATGATCAGTCTTTCTGAACCCTTTATCATCGAAGATGTAAGAATCTCCTTCTTTCTCACAGACATCAGCATCTGCCAAATCTAATAAGCGCAGACTGTCTTCGAGCTCACCATGAACGAATTCAGCTCCCAGGTCAACGGGCAACGAGAATGTATCATGCAATGTATGGATCCTGCCTCCTACGCGGTTCCTCGCTTCAATGACTTTTACTTTAATGCCTGCTTTCTTCAGTTCATAAGCAGTATAAAGACCCGTGATACCAGCACCTACAATCAGTATGATATCATCATTTCTCTCCAACGTTTGTTTTTATTTAAAAGTCCGTAACATATCGGTAAAAGGGAGACCAGGCATCTCTTATATCATTCTGAACAACTCAAAAAGCAACCTAGCGGATAGACCTGTTTCACTATATAATTAGAAGAATTAATACACGAGCTAAAATAAAACATGTCTGTGATTAATAATATTCAGTAAACCGACCTGCTATTATATCCATTACTCAAAGAATGCAGCCATTTCCAAAGAATTTTAATTCCAGATGTTTCTAAAAAATCACCACACCAGCCAGAACCATTGCCTATAGTTTCCCTGCGGTTATTAGTTGTAAACTGTGATTTACCATCATATTCCAGCGAATAACGAATTTCTGATTTACTTCATAAGTTCTTTAAGATAAACTCTGAATTCAGAACCTTTACCAGGTTCGCTTTCAACTTCAATCCTTCCTCCTGCCTGAGAAACAATTTCTTTTACAAGAAACAATCCCACACCTGTGCCCTCAACCGAGTCCTCCACTCTATAATATTTTGAGAAGATCTTCTCTTTATTTTCTGACTCAATTCCAAGCCCGTTATCCTTGACACTGATCACAATGAAACCTTTCTGCTTCTCTGTACTGACAATAATTTTTGGCTTACGGTCAGGAGATTTGTACTTTATTGCGTTACATACAAGGTTATAAACAATGCTCCTTAATTTTGGTCTCGAAAAGCATATTTGTGAAACGTTGATCTCAGTTTCAATTATAGCACCTGTTTTATGAACTCCGTCAGCGATAGATAATCGAACGTCTTCCAATACATTTTCAAAATACAGCAACTCGATCTCTGATCTATACTTATATTCCCTCTTCCTGCTATCTGTGAGCCCTTCGACTACATTCAGGAGTGTCACAACCGAATTACCAAGGGTCTTTAAATACGTCCTGAATTCTTTTTCCCCAGCTTTTTCTGGCTTATTCATTAATTCAACCGTGAGTGATAAACTCGTCAAAGGATTTTTAATGTCGTGCGTTATGGTGTCCAATAAAATCTCATGTTCAGAAATTAAGCTTTCTAATTCTTTCAGATCTCTGATGCGATCTGTAATATCGACGAAAGTTATTATGACCCCATTTGACCTATTGGTACGGTGAACGATATATGGCAGGATGTTCATCTGGTACCATCGCATATCTGTTGTCTGGACCTCCTTCTCAAGAATCTCCATGTTGTTGATTACCCAATGTATGTTTTCGACAATACTTGGAAAACGGAAATTATCTTTAATATCCAGCACAGATCTTCCAATATCTTTCGTCGTGAGATTGAATTGCTTCATTGCAGGTGGAGTGAACTTCCGAAGCTTTAGGTCCCCGTCTACAAACAGTTGAGGTATGATCGTATTGCGAAAATAGTTTTCAAGAATGTCATTGTCTTCTGTAAGATCTTTTATCTGTTTAGCTTCATTTCTCATATGAATAGCTCTATTGTGAATAGGAATTGTTTCCAGGTTAATCTGTAAGCATTCTGGTAATTCAAATAATGTACCCCGATATTTCTACAGACACTTCCATCATAAAACTGACTCTCATAAAAGACTCAAAATGACCTCCTTCTAGGTTGTCAGATAATCTTCTACGAACTGTAATGGCGTCATCCCAACATGCTTCCTGAACAACCGGTTGAAGTAGGCATGATCCGAATACCCCAGCCAGTCGGCGATCTGTGAAACTGTTTGTTCCCTATGAACCAGCCTTCTCTTTGCTTCCAGAAGTATCCTGTCAGCAATCATTTCAGTCACTGTCTTGTTCAATGATTCCTTTACGATCCGGTTCAGGTGCTTTCCTGATATGCTCAGCATCGATGCATATTCAGCCGGTGATTTGATCTCCCGATAATGAAGATCGATCAGCTTCTCCAGCTTTCGCAATTTCAGAAGATATCCTGTATTCATCTCTTCCTTCTTATGACCTGCTACATACAACCGGGAAAGGTCTGTATATACTGCATCCATCAGGGAACAAAGCTTTGTCATACTTACATTCTCCACAGCTCTGAATTCTTTCATCATCATTGTCAGGAGCATACCGATTTCCTCAAGCTTTTTTGGTGAGGCACTGATCACAGGTACATTGTAATGTGAGTTATAAAAAGGAAGATCATCAATATGCCTGCTCTGGAAGTGCAGATCATAAAAAGACCTTGAATGAAAGAAGATAAAGCCATCTGTCTCGGGGCTCAGCTTCCAGTTATGCACTTGCCCGGGCTTTAAAAAAAATATGCAACCTGGCTTTACACGGTAACGTCTGAAGTCAACTTCATGTATTCCTTTTCCCTTTAAAAAGACAACACACAAATAAAAATCATGCTTGTGCGGATGATGAATAAAATGATGCTCCTTCAGGTGCGTTAAAAGATCATTGATATAAAACTCACCAGAGACAGGAAGAAACTCATTGATGTTTAATACAGGTAGCTCAGCCATTTCAACAAGATACAAGAATGTCCGTTATGTCCTATAACATGCACCAATCGTGAACCATGAATCCTCTTGAGCTTCCGTTCTTTGTATGAAGCATTCGCAAAAGAGATTCTTACTGCCATGAGCAATCTGTTAACTGTTATTATCAAAGAAAAATGTCCCTATTGTGAAAAGGGCAATGTGTATAAAGAAAAGACATCAATCCTGAAGCTTCCTGAAATGAACTCCAACTGTCCTTCATGTGGTAAAGACCTTATTGGTGAACCAGGATATTTCTTCGGTGCCATGTATGTAAGCTATGGTATTGCGGTTTTTGCCGGCATACTAACATTTGTAATTTGCCGCTTTCTTCTGAAGATCGAATCATTTGAACTCATCGTCACGATCATCATGACGGTGATACTTCTGATCTCATTCAAAAATTTTAAATGGTCGAGGATCTTCTGGTTAAAAGTTTTTCCTCCGGGCCCAGGGACCAATTTTCAAAAGAAGCATGACACACCTCTGCAAAAGGACCAGCTGCCATGTGCTCAGGAAAACTGAGTTGAAAGAATCGGCCCGAAGAGAATATCTCAGTATTTCTAGCACGATATTGGATAACATGCAGGGCAATTAACTTATGACTGATTCGAACAGGCTGGATATGAATTCCTGGCTCTCATCCATTGTTGAGTCATCGGAGGATCCGATATTCAGTAAGACATTAGAAGGGACGATCCAGAGCTGGAACATGGCTGCTACGCTCATGTTCGGATACACTGCAGAAGAAATCATAGGAAAGAATATTTCAGTCATCACTCCGGATGAACTGGAAGCTGAAGAGACCAGTATTATTGAGCAAATAAAACGAGGAGCCAGGATCCTTCATTACGAAACCTTTCGTCTTAAAAAAGATGGAACCAAGCTCGCCGTTGTGTTAAGTATTTCCCCAATACGGGATAAGTTTACCCGAATTGTTGGAGCTTCCGTGATTGCTCGTGATCAGCTCATTCAGGTTGAATCAGAAAAGAAAAAAGCCATGCTTGCCGCGATCATCGATTCATCCGTTGATGCAATCATCAGCAAAACCCTCAATGGCATCATCACATCCTGGAATCATGGAGCTGAAACCATCCTTGGCTATACTGAAAAAGATGCCATCGGACAACACATCACCATGCTCATTCCGGAAGACCGTAAGCAGGAAGAAGAAGAGATCATTTCCAGGATCAGGAGAGGTGAGCGTGTCGAACATTTCGAAACCATCCGCAAGAGAAAGGATGGTACACTGATCCACGCATCCATTACAGTATCCCCCATTGTGTTAAATGGAAAGATCATCGGAGCATCAAAGATACTCAGGGATATATCCGACCGAATTGAATATAAATCACAGCTGCAGGAACAAACAAAAAAGCTTGAGGAGCTGAATCAGTCCAAGGATCAGTTCATAGGGATTGCAAGTCATGAGCTAAAGACACCACTTACAAGCATTAAGGCTTATCTCCAGCTGCTGGAAAGAACAGTGACAGATTCAAAGCACAAGCTGTATGTATCCAAAACGCTACTGTTTGTTGGAAAGCTTGAAGAGCTCGTTTCTGATCTTCTCGATGTATCAAAGATCCAGGCGGGAAGACTGCAGCTGAATATCCGGGAATGTTCAATCAGGGAGATCGTCGAGAATGCAGTAGAAAGCGTTCAGCACACGACATCCACGCACCAGATCATGATCACAGGCAATGGCGAAGATAATAGAATTAAAGCCGACCAGAACCGCGTTGAACAGGTCATTATTAATTTTCTCACCAACGCGATAAAATATTCACCTCTGTCTGATCGTGTGGAGGTAAGCTATTGGAGAGATGAGCTGAATGTATTGGTTAAGGTCAGGGATTTTGGAATAGGCATTCCGGAAGAAAACACTGAAAAGATCTTTCAACGGTTCTACCGTGTTGAATCCACATCGCCTCACATTTCCGGCTTGGGAATCGGGCTATTCATATCCTGCCAGATCATCAAAAGACACCAAGGTGAAATATGGGTGAAGAGTGTTCCTGGCAAAGGTTCAGAATTTTATTTCAGTCTCCCGTTGAAATGAGAAAGAGCAAGGGAAAGAGAAAGAGTGCTTCGCGTTTCACCCTCGATTGGTTTTTACTACAAATGCCCCCTTTCTCTTTCTGTTTCTCTTTCTAGTCCCTTGTATTTAGAAAGAGCAAGGGAAAGAGAAAGAGTGCTTCGCGTTTCACACTCAATGGTTCGTAACACAGATGCCACTTTTCTCTTTCTGTTTCTGTATCTAGGATCAGAAAGAACAAGGGAAAGAGAAAGAGTGCTTCGCGTTTCACACTCGATTGGTTCGTACTACAAATTTCCCCTTTCTCTTTCTGTTTCACTTTCTAGTCCCTTGTATTTAGAAAGAGCAAGGGAAAGAGAAAGAGTGCGTCGCGTTTCACACTCGATTGGTTTTTACTACAAATGCCCCCTTTTCTCTTTCTGTTTCTCTTTCTAGTCCTTTGTATTTTGAAAGAGCAAGGGAGAGAGAAAGAGTGCTTCGCGTTTCACACTCAATTTGTTTGTAATACAAATGTCCCCCTTCTCTTTCTGTTTCTCTTTCCAGGATCAGAAAGAGCAAGGGAAAGGGAAAGAGTGCTTCGCGTTTCACATTCATTTGGTTTGTAATACAAATGCCCCCCTTCTCTTTCTGTTTCTCTTTCTAGTCCTTTGTATTTTGAAAGAGCAAGGGAGAGAGAAAGAGTGCTTCGCGTTTCACACACATTTGGGTTTGTAATACAAATGCCCACTTTTCTCTTTCTGTTTCTCTTTCCAGGATCAGAAAGAGCAAGGGAAAGGGAAAGAGTGTAGTATGTGCTTGAAGATTTTATGAAGGGGATACTGACTAAAGAATGATAACTCGAAGTCTTATATTTTTCACTTCAACTTTGGTTAATCTAACTCCTTTTTTCAATATTATCGATCATGGCATATAGCATTCTTGAAATCTGATCAAACTCAGAATAGAGTTTTGTCTTTAATGTGTTTTCTATTTCTTTTCTATCGTAAAGAAAATTTATGATGGCTGCACATTCAAAGGTAGATCCTCGTGCGTTAACCAAAAAATTTTTTCTATCCTTGTTCGTCTGCCTGCCACTTCCTTCGGCTATGTTTAATAAAATGCTTAAAGACGCTCTGCCCAATTGATTTTTAAGATAGGTCGGAATAGACTTGTTATTTTTCAGAAGGGGATAAATCGATTCATTAAGCATGGATGCTTTTTTATATACTTCAAGTTTCTCGTAGGGGAACATTACGCAAATGAACAAAAGTATTTGCTTAGAAAAATAAAAGTAGAATAAGTTAAGTGCTTCACTCCTCAAACATTATTGTTTAAGTGACCTTTTTCAAATGAGAAAGAGTAAGGGAAAGAGTGCTTCGCGTTTCACACGCGATTAGTTCTTACGACAAATGCCCACTTTCTCTTTCTGTTTCTCTTTCTAGGGTCAGAAAGAGCAAGGGAAAGGGAAAGAGTGCTTCGCGTTTCACCCTCGATTGGTTCGTATTACAAATGCCACTTTTCTGTTTCTCTTTCTGTTTCTCTTTCTAGTCCCTTGTATTTAGAAAGAGCAAGGGAAAGAGAAAGAGTGCGTCGCGTTTCACCCTCGATTGGTTTTTACTACAAATGCCCCCCTTCTCTTTCTGTTTCTCTTTCTAGGGTCAGAAAGAGCAAGGGAAAGAGAAAGAGTGCTTCGCGTTTCACACTCGATTGGTTTTTACTACAAATGCCACTTTTCTCTTTCTGTTTCTCTTTCTAGTCCCATGTATTTAGAAAGAGCAAGGGAAAGAGAAAGAGTGCTTCGCGTTTCACACTCAATTTGTTTGTAATACAAATGTCCCCCTTCTCTTTCTGTTTCTCTTTCTAGAATTAAAAAGAGCAAGGGAAAGAGAAAGAGTGCTTCGCGTTTCACACTCAATTTGTTTGTAATACAAATGTCCCCCTTCTCTTTCTGTTTCTCTTTCCAGGATCAGAAAGAGCAAGGGAAAGGAAAAGAGTGCTTCACGTTTCACACACGATTGGTTCTTACTACAGATGCCACTTTTCTCTTTCTCTTTCTGTTTCTCTTTCTAGTCCTTGTATTTAGAAAGAGCAAGAGAAAGAGAGCTTCGTGTTTCACACTCAATTGGTTTTTACTACAAATTTCCCCTTTCTCTTTCTGTTGCTGTTTCTCTTTCTAGAATCAGAAAGAGCAAGGGAAAGGGAAGGAGTGCTTCGTGTTTCACCCTCGATTGGTTTTTACTACAAATGCCACTTTTCTCTTTCTGTTTCTCTTTCTAGTCCCATGTATTTAGAAAGAGCAAGGGAAAGAGAAAGAGTGCTTCGCGTTTCACACTCAATTGGTTCGTACTACAAATGCCCACTTTTCTCTTTCTGTTTCTCTTTCTAGTCCCATGTATTTAGAAAGAGCAAGGGAAAGAGAAGGAGTGCTTCGCGTTTCACACTCGACTGGAAAAAAAAGAACAAGGGAAAGAGAAAGAGTGCGTCGTTTCAACTCCTGCAAACTTCGTACTGCAATGAGCAAAAAAGGCGGCCCGTATATGAGCCGCCTTATCAATTTAGCAAGATACTATTTACTGAAGGATGATCTTTTCAAGACGGGTAGATGTTCCGTTTGTGATCTTCACGAAGTACATACCATTCTGGTTTCCTTCCATGTTCAGCTTTATCGTTCCGGTAGCAGATTGTTCATTCATTACAACCTGTCCCATTGCATTGATCACCTCAACAGAAGTGGCCACGGCTGCATTCATTTCAATGAACAGCGTACCGTTTGCAGGGTTTGGATAGATCCTGATGTTATCAAAAGAGGATGCACTGATGCCAGCACATACATCTACAACAAGCACCTGAACATCTGAGTCTGAACAGCTGTTACCATCAACATAAGTATAAGTCACTGTATGTGAACCCACACCTGCAACTGAAGGATCGAATACACCTGCAGTGATGCCTGTTCCTGAAAAAGTACCACCTGTTGGAGTTCCGCCACCTAATGTTACAGGGCCATCATTTAAACAAACAGTGTCCATTACAAGAGCAAGCGATACTGTTGGATTGCTATTGATTGTAACGTTGATCGTGTCCTTGCCAACACAGCTTGTAGCAGCATCAGTTACCATAACAGAATACATACCGCTTGTAGAAACTGTGATCGCCTGTGTGGTCTCTGCATTGCTCCATAGGAATGTTGAGCCTGCATTTCCTGCATCCAGTGTAGCTGTCCCTTCACACTGAGTGATGTCAGTACCAAGTGCAACAGCTGGAAGCGGATTAACGGTGATCATTACGGTATCTGCATCTTCACAACCATTGACGTCTTCAACATTTACAGAATATGTTCCGGTTGATGTAACATTGATTGTTTGTGTTGCAGCACCGGTGCTCCATGTATAAGTTGAACCTGCATTTGCAGCGTCAAGCATGATTGATCCGCATACTGAAGCATCAGCCCCAAGGCTTACCACAGGCAATGCATTTTCAGTCACGCTGATGGTATCGCGAAGCGTACATCCATTTGAATCAAGCGCTGCAATGGTATAAGAACCCATTGTATTCACATTGATTGATGATGTTGTCTGCATCGTTGACCACATTTGAGCGATCGCTGTTGCGCCTGAAGTAAGGTTTACTGAAGATCCTGCACAAAAGCCAGTTGTTGCTGGAAGAATGTTCTGAGAAACAGATGCACATGAGAAGGAAGGATGTTCAAAAAGAATTGATCTTCCGCTTGCTGGCGCAGTACCAGTTGCATCACATACATACTGGAGTCCGGTTGTAGGATTGTTCTGGATCCCAATAGTGAAGCCACCCTGAATTCCCACATTGCTCAGCTCCTTGTATTGCATAAGTATATTGCCATTCTTGAAAAGAATGATCTGCCATGTATCGCCGTCACCAACACCGCAGCAAGGAACGATGTTATAGTATTCGATCACGAAATAATTAGGGAATGCCTTGGTGTAAATTCCGCCTTGTGATCCTGCATCAAGATCATTCCACATGTGCGCGATAAAGTTATACTGTGACATTGTATAGCCTGGTGTGCCCGGGATGCATGAATTTGAAAGACCTAAATAAACGTCTTCAAAATAAATTGTTCCGTTCGAGCTGATCGTGATGTGATTAAAATTGGTTCCATAAAATGGAAAGTTGAAGCCAAGTGCAATAGAGTCTTCATGGCAGTCATCACAAGCAACAACAGTCCTGTGTGTTCCTGTACCTCCCTCTGGTGTAGCTATCTCGATCCAGTTATACGAAGGGCCATTCGGCTCATTTGAATCTTTAAATGTGTAGCCATAAGTATCAGGTCCGCCAGTTGTTGCCAATGCAGTACCGGCCATCGCAAATGTCAATGCGGCGAATATTAGTTGTAATTTTTTCTTCATCTTAAAGATTACTTGATGTTATTGATTTCCTTGTTTGTTTTAGACAGTTCTTCATTCAGAACTGCAGAAACCTCTTTGTTTGCTGATTGCGCGTTGATCTGAATGATCAGTTCATTCGCATACTTTTGCTTCAATGCCTTAAGGTCAGCTGCAGCATTTTTGCTGTCACTCTTTCCTTTGACTTTTGATTCAAACTTCGTGATCTCCATATCGATCGACTTAAGGCTAGGGATTGAGTAGATCACCTGCTTTGTTTTCGCAGAGCTCTCAGCTAGCTTCCCGATTTCCTGCGCGAATGCTCCGGTTGATCCGGCCATAGCCAGACACAGGGCAGTCAGTGCAAATACTTTTTTCATAGTTTTTTAGTAAGTGTTTTTAATTAACAAGGGCGCAAAAGTACGGAATATAAACAAGTTTCGGGTTTGGACTTGTTAGGTTTAAAGTTCAATGTTTAAAGTTTAAAGAGGAATACGAAATGCAGCAGATTTAGTACTCATTCCCATTGCCGACTGCCCACTTAAAACTGCCAACTGAAGTTTAAAGTTCAATGTTTAATGTTTAAAGTGGCGACCGGAATGACGCAGATTAAGTACTCATCCCTACTGGCTGCTGGAACTGGCAACTGGCAACTGGAACTCGCAACTGGTTTAAGTTTAAGTGACGACAGGAATTCCCTAAGTTAATACTCACTCCCCTGCCAACTGCCTACTCAAAACTGCCAACTTACCTCTCCGCCGGGTGTATATAAATCTCTCCACCCTTGTTGACAACATTGCCATAAAGATGCCCATGCAGGTAAACTTTAGCCCCTGGTTCAAGGACGATCTCTTTTGTTACCACGCCAAAAAAACGTGCAGTAACATTGGAGGCGACGAGGATCTTTTCAGCTTTAACTGCGTTAATCTGTGTGTCTTCAGTGATCCGAATCTCGCTGCCTTCTACCTTACTTATAACTTTCATTCTCAAAAAAACCTAAAACATTCTCCCAAAAAAAATGCCAGAACTATGTATTAGTACGTTAATTGTTTTTCCTGCTTCCTGATCATAAAAATATTTTGGGAAATTGAAAAATCAAAAACTCTCTCCATCATGAAGAGATCACTTTTATTCCATCATTACCTATTTCTATTCTCCGTTGCTTATAGAGCAGCCCAATGACTTTTTTAAAGAGCTTTTTACTGATCCCTAAGACCCTGTAAATCTCATCAGGTTCCGACTTATCATGCAGTGGCAGGAATCCCTTATGTTTCTCAAGTTCGGCGATTACCTTTTCAGAAGCATCACTCACTTCATCATATCCCTGTTTTTGAAGACTCACATCAATTTTTCTGTCTGGCCTGACCAGCTTGACAAACCCCTTCATCTTATCGCCTTCATGAATCTCGCGGAAGATCTCATTGTGATATATCAATCCCCAATGTTTATTTTCGATAACTACATTATACCCAAGCTCCGATCTTCCTGCAACCAGAATGTCCACTTCATCTCCCACGGAAAGTTCAACAGTTGCATTATAAACAAAATCTGTCACCCTGGTGGTTCCTATGACCTTGTTTGTTCTCTCATCAATGAACACATACACAAGGTATTTCCGACCTTCAACAAGATCGTTCTTTTGTTCACTGAAGGGTATTAACAGATCTTTCGAAATGCCCCAGTCCATGAATGTACCGAAGCCTGTATTTTCTTTTGCAGTCAGAAACCCGCATTCACCCACAACAACCAGCGGCCGTGAATCGATCGCGATTAGTCGCCCTTCAGCATCCCTGTATATGAAAACATCCACTTCATCACCTGCTGAGAGCTGCCTGGTGGTAGTGCTCTTCGGAAGAAGGATCTGCTCATTCCCTGCAACCAGGAATGCGCCATGTTCGGTAACCTGCGCAACTTTCAGCTTTGTATAATTTCCAAGTAGTGACATGTTGCAAAGGTAAAGCTTTAATAGCCTTTTGCTATGTATCTTTATATCCACATTGAATCTATGAATCAACCTTACGATCTGAGAACACAGCAACGATCAAACTTTTGGAATCATATTCGCAAAAGCGGAAAGGGCCTATGTTCGAAATAATCATCATCCTGCTGCTTTTTGTGCTGAATGGATTTTTCGCCATGTGTGAGATCGCCCTTGTTTCATCCAAACGGTCCAGACTTGAACAGGAATCATCGAAAGGAAGTCACGGCGCCACAGTTGCATTGAAGCTGCTTCATCAGCCTGAGCGATTTCTTTCAACAGTCCAGATAGGAATCACCCTGGTCGGTATTATTTCAGGAGCCTACGGAGCCGAGGCTTTTACGCCAGATCTTCTTCCCTATATTGAACGCATTTCCTTCTTCGAGCCTTATGCAGGAGCCATCACATGGACCATCATTGTCGCCATCATCACGTTCTTCTCACTTGTGATCGGTGAGCTTGTTCCCAAAACAATCGCGATGAACAGCCCTGAGAAGATCACGATCATGTTCTCTCCTTTTATGAGGATGATCGCGAAGATCACGTATCCTGTGGTCATGTTCCTGAGTATTTCAACAAAGCTGTTCCTGAAGCTTATGGGCATCAAGAAAGTAGATGAACCGCCTGTTACGGAAGAAGAGCTAAAGTACATGATCGATACAGGATCAACCTACGGTGTCATTGAGAACCAGGAAAAAGACATCATGAAAAGTGTGATCACCTTCGGCGATGATCATGCATGGGAGATCATGACCCAGCGTAATGAAATGGTGTGGCTTGATGTAAGCACCGTACGTGAACATGCCGCTGCGATCGTTAACAATACCGAACATTCAAGCTACCCCGTTTGCAATGGGTCTGTAGATAATGTCGTCGGAACAATTTCTGCCAAGCACATTGTCAACATGGAACCGGATGAAACGATCGGATCATTGACATCCAAGATCATTGCACCCATCTTTGTTTCACCGAACACGCGCGGGCTCAGGATCCTTGAAGCATTTAAGAAGAAGAAGATCCATACATGTTATGTAATTGATGAATATGGCGGTGTTGAAGGAATGATCACCTTGCATGACATCATTGAAAAAATTCTTGGAGAGCTTCCTGATCTTGAAGAGGATGACCTTCCGGAGATCATTAAGCGTGAAGATGGCTCTTACCTTGTGGATGGCGACCTCAGCATTGAAAAGTTGAAAGAGCTGCTGGAGATCGAAGAAGCTCCCAATGAAGGAAACTATTACACTGCAGCAGGCTTCGTGATCGAAATCCTTCAAAAGTTCCCGTCAACAGGAGAAAAATGCTTTTATAATGACAGTGAGCTTGAGATCCTGGATATGGATGGAAACCGTATTGACAAGATCCTTATCCGAAAGCATAAAGGCCTTACCTGATTCTGTAGCTATATTACTATCCTCTTCACATCCTATTTCACCAGCACTCTTTTCATGCTCACTTTTTCATCAACGATAGAAGGAAGCTTGTCGATTGCGATCCTTTCCTGGATCATGGTATCACGATAACGTAAGGTCACAGTGTTGTCTTCAAGTGACTGATGATCCACGGTAATGCAGAAAGGTGTACCGATGGCATCCTGTCTCCTGTAACGCTTTCCAATGGAATCCTTCTCATCATACTGACACAGGTGATCCATCTTCAAAACATCCATGATCTCCCGTGCTTTTTCAGGAAGCCCGTCCTTCTTTACCAATGGAAGCACTGCTGCCTTAACAGGTGCAAGGAAATCAGGAATTCTCATGACAACACGATCTGTTCCGTCTTCAAGCTTTTCTTCCGCGTAGCTGGCTGACAATACTGCCAGCACCAGGCGATCCAGACCAACTGATGTTTCTACAACATATGGAACATAGTTCTCATTCAGTTCAGGATCAAAGTACTGAAGCTTCTTTCCTGAAAACTTTTCGTGGCTCTTAAGGTCAAAGTCTGTGCGTGAATGTATGCCTTCAAGCTCTTTAAATCCGAATGGAAACTCGAATTCTATATCGGCAGCTGCGTTTGCATAATGTGCCAGCTTCAGGTGATCATGGAATTTGTACTTGTTCTCAGCGAAGCCAAGGTTTCTGTGCCACTTGATACGTGTCTGCTTCCAGTGCTCATACCATTGCATCTCAGTTCCGGGACGAACAAAAAACTGCATTTCCATCTGCTCAAACTCACGCATGCGGAAGATGAACTGACGTGCAACGATCTCATTACGGAATGCCTTTCCTGTCTGCGCGATACCGAACGGAATTTTCATACGTCCTGTTTTCTGAACATTAAGGAAGTTCACAAAGATCCCCTGTGCTGTTTCAGGCCTCAGGTAAATTGTGCTTGCATCTTCAGACACTGAACCAAGCTGCGTGGAGAACATCAGGTTAAACTGCCTGACATCCGTCCAGTTACGTGAACCAGAGACAGGGCAAACGATCTCGAGGTCTTCAATGATCTTTTTTACATCCGCAAGATCATTTGATTCCATCGCATTCTTGAACCGGTCATTGATCTCATTGATCTTATTCTGGTACTCTACAACACGACCGTTTGTATCACGGAACTGCTGCTCGTTGAATGAATCACCGAAGCGGCTTCTTGCTTTCTCCACTTCTTTTGTGATCTTACCTTCTATCTTCGCAACATGATCTTCGATAAGTACATCTGCACGATAACGCTTCTTTGAATCTTTGTTGTCGATCATCGGATCGTTGAACGCATCGACGTGTCCTGATGCTTTCCATGTTGTTGGATGCATGAAGATGGATGCGTCGATTCCAACGATATTCTCATTCATCTGCACCATCGATTTCCACCAGTATGAACGGATGTTGTTCTTTAGTTCAGAGCCATACTGTCCATAATCGTAAACTGCACTGAGTCCGTCATAGATCTCGCTTGACTGAAAAATAAAGCCATATTCCCTGGCGTGTGAAATGATGTTCTTGAATAAGTCTTCTGGATTCATGACGCGAAATTAGCAAGTTTTAGCTGTTTTCTGCTCAGGAATGTCATGTGAATAAGTACGTCATACAGAGTTATTTTCTGAAATATATACTGAGATGTAACAAGCTCCATGCGTGACTATATCTGGGCCAGGTCATAAAAAAAGGCAGCATAAGCCACCTTTTACCTGTTCATTGATTTGCGTTCTACTGGTTCGCAGAAGGACAATCTGCACCTTCTTCACTGTAGGTCATTTCACAATTTCCTGTTCCGTTCACCTTGCTGATTTTTCCCTGAACAAAGACACAATTATCACCGCTCATCTTGTTGATCTCATAATCACTGTCTGCAACAACTCTCCAGGTATTGCCATTGTTGTCTGTTTGTTCCTGGTTGCCCAGCACAACGATCTTATATCCATGGGATGTCTGAACAACTTTACCTTTTAAGCCGTTGATCCTTTTGTCCATGAAGTTTTCGAGCAGCACTTCATCTCCTGCAGCACCCGGAATTATTGTCAATGCGTAGGTGTTATGTCCTGAGATGCACCCGTTGTCATACGTCACATCGAGATCATACGTACCTGTAAAATAGCTGTTGGTATTCTTGATCTCGCTGATCGTGATCATCATCATTGCTTCATCGAATTTTGTTTTACCTTCTGAAAAAGCAATGAACTTTACCGCGTAAATACCGGGCTTTCCATAGGCTTTGCTCGGGTTAGCCTCTTCGGATTTGGTTCCATCACCAAAGTCCCAGTAGTAACTGTCTGCATCTTTGCTTGTGCTGATAAAGTTGATATACTCATTTGTTTCAGCTGTCTGCTTCGAGCTGCTTATTTCTGCGGATGGCTTTTTTGTACAAGCCTGCAGTGTGGCAACAATCAGAATCATAACAAGATGTTCCCACTTCACCAATCGTCTAATAATCTCCATCACGTTATCTTTTTATTGCTTTACATACTTCCATACTTGTGCCAAGTATGCAGATAATTCAGATAATTCAGACAAGTCTGCAAGGGTTCATTGATTGATTTCAGGAGCCACCTGATGGGTCGCGTTTTCATCAAAGAAACTGAATAAAAAAAGGGCAGACAGTTACGTCCACCCTCAAAAATCACAGCTATTAATTTTAAGTTCAGCAGAAGCCGAACAGTGTCAGATGCTTACCCGCTGCAGCTTTCGCAAGCTTCAGGGTTGTCAAGAGAACATGAAATCTCAGCCATACGTTCTTCTTCAGTGACTTCTTCACCAAGAACCGGCTTCAATTGCTGTTCAGCCTGCGATTCGACCGTGAACTTGATCGCATCAGCGGCAGCCTTTGTTCTCAGGTAGTACATGCCTGTTTTAAGTCCTTTCTTCCATGCATAAAAGTGCATCGAGGTAAGCTTCGCGAAGTTTGGATTCTGTATGAACAGGTTCAGTGATTGAGACTGGCAGATAAACGCGCCTCTGTCAGCAGCCATGTCGATCAGCGTTTTCTGTTTGATCTCCCATACTGTTTTGTAAAGGTCTTTCAGGTTCTGAGGGATCTCTTCGATATCCTGAATTGATCCGTTTGCACCCATGATCCTGTTTTTCAGCTTGTCGTTCCAGATACCCAGCTTCACAAGGTCTTTCAGAAGGTATTTATTCACAACCACAAACTCACCGGAAAGTGTACCTCTCTTGTAAACGTTCGATGTGTATGGTTCAAAGCATTCATTGTTTCCTAGGATCTGTGACGTTGATGCTGTAGGCATTGGTGCAAGAAGCAGGGAGTTTCTTACTCCGTATTCCCTGATCTCTTCCCTCAGTATATCCCATTCCCAGCGGTTTGTAGGCTCAACGTTCCACATATCGAACTGCAGGATGCCTTTAGAAATTGGCGATCCTTCGTATGTTTCGTATGTGCCTTCTTCTTTCGCAAGATCTTTAGAAGCAGTCAACGCTGCATAATAAATCGTTTCGTGGATCTCGAAGTTCAGCTGCTTTGCCTGTTCCGATTCGAAAGGCATTCTAAGCTGGATGAAGGTATCAGCAAGTCCCTGAACACCAATACCAATCGGACGGTGGCGCATGTTTGAACGTCTTGCTTCAGCTACCGGATAGTAATTCCTGTCGATGATCCTGTTTAGGTTCTTCGTCACTACATAAGAGATCTCAAACAGCTTCTGGTGATCGAATTTTCCATCAATAATGAAACGTGGCAATGCGATCGACGCCAGGTTACATACGGCTACTTCATTTGCATCTGTGTATTCAATGATCTCGGTGCAAAGGTTCGACGATTTGATCGTTCCAAGGTTCTGCTGGTTTGATTTGCTGTTACATGCATCTTTGTAAAGCATGTAAGGTGTTCCTGTTTCAGATTGTGAATCAAGAATTGCAAACCATAGATCCTGTGCCTTGATGGTCTTTCTTGCTTTTCCTTCGGCTTCATAACGTGCATAAAGCTTTTCGAATTCTGCACCCCAGCAGTCAGCTAGTCCTGGTGCTTCGTTCGGGCAGAACAATGACCATTCGCCGTTATCTTCCACACGCTTCATGAACAGATCCGGGATCCAGAGTGCTGTGAACAGATCACGTGCACGCATCTCTTCTTTACCATTGTTCTTACGCAGGTCAAGAAAATCAAAGATGTCCGCATGCCATGGCTCAAGATAGATCGCGAATGATCCTTTTCTCTTTCCACCTCCCTGGTCAACATAACGGGCAGTATCATTGTAAACCCTTAGCATGGGTATGATCCCGTTCGATGTGCCATTGGTTCCTTTGATGTATGAACCTGTTGCACGTACGTTGTGGATGCTTAATCCAATTCCACCTGCAGACTGTGAGATCTTCGCGCAGTTCTTCAGGGTATCATAAATACCATCGATGCTGTCGTCCTTCACTGAAAGAAGGAAGCATGAAGACATTTGAGGCTTTGGAGTTCCCGCGTTGAACAGCGTTGGAGTAGCATGTGTAAACCATCTTTCACTCATCAGGTTATATGTTTCAATAACCGAATCGATATCTTCTTTGTGGATACCAACGGCAACACGCATGATCATGTGCTGCGGGCGTTCAGCCACCTTGCCGTTGATCTTCAGCAGGTAGGATCTTTCAAGTGTTTTAAATCCGAAATAATCATATCCCATGTCCCGGTCATAAATGATCGTCGAGTCAAGGATCAATGCATTCTTCTGGATGATCTCGTGAATGTCATCTGCAATCAGTGAAGCACGCTGACCTGTTTTAGGATCAATGTACTCGTACAATGCAGTCATTGTTTTTGAGAATGACTTGTTGGTGCTTTTATGCAGGTTTGATACAGCGATCCTTGATGCTAGCAGGGCATAATCAGGATGCCTGGTTGTCATGGAAGCTGCGATCTCAGCGGCAAGGTTGTCGAGCTCATGCGTGGTGACACCGTCATAGATGCCTTCAATCACTTTCATGGCGACAGGCACAGGATCGACATGCACCGGATCGAGTCCATAGCAAAGCTTCTGGATTCTCGCGGTGATCTTGTCGAACTTTACCGATTCCTTGTTACCGTCACGTTTAATTACGAACATAGTTCTTAGTTGTTTGAATGGGTTTTATATGGAGATACTCTTATTCTATTCTTATTAAAAATCTTCCTCAAGGCTGAATTTCTGCTCATCTGCAGTGGTACCAACTCCTGATTTTTTGTATTCAGCAACACGCTTCTCAAAGAAGTTGGTTTTTGCCTGAAGGGAGATAAGCTCCATGAAGTCAAACGGATTGCTCACGTTATACACTTTAGGGCATCCAAGCGATCCCAGCAGACGATCGGCAACAAATTCGATATACTGGCACATCAGCGTTGCATTCATTCCGATAAGTTTTACCGGAAGGGCATCAGACACGAATTCTTTTTCGATCTCCACTGCATTCTTAATGATATCAGTCACCTGCTGAACCGGCAGCTTGTATTTAAGCTGTGAATACAGCAGGCATGCAAAATCACAATGCAGGCCTTCATCGCGTGATATAAGCTCATTTGAGAAGCTTAATCCAGGCATGAGTCCTCTTTTCTTCAGCCAGAAGATCGAGCAGAAGCTTCCTGAGAAAAAGATGCCTTCCACTGCAGCAAATGCAACCAGTCTTTCCGCGAAAGAGCCATTGTCGATCCAGCGAAGCGCCCACTCACCCTTTTTAGTTACACAAGGCAATGTATCCAGCGCATTGAACAGGTTTGTTTTTTCAGCCGGATCCTTGATGTATGTATCGATCAGAAGTGAATAGGTTTCTGAATGGATGTTTTCGATCATGATCTGAAATCCATAGAAACAACGTGCTTCAGGGTACTGAACTTCGCTCATGAAGTTCACAGCCAGGTTTTCATTCACGATGCCATCGCTTGCAGCGAAAAAGGCAAGGACATGCTTGATAAAGTGCTTTTCGTCATTATTGAGCTTGGTTTCCCAATCCTGCAGGTCCTGGCTCAGATCGATCTCCTCTGCGGTCCAGAAACTCGCTTCTGCTTTTTTATACATATCCCATAGCTCTGTGTGAGTTATTGGGAAAAGCACGAATCTGTCTTTATTTTCCTTTAGAATTGGTTCGTCTGTTTCAATCATTTTTGCCATGGTCCCTCCGTTTTCGCGTTCTTGTTAGTTAATTATAAATGGCTTCTTAAAACTTTTTGGGGGATACTGTTCCCTGAGGCCCGAAGCCCCTGTTTTCAAGGATTTAAGAAAGTCGTGTTATTGTGATTTTGTGACAGACAAATTTTGGTAAAAACCGAAGGGATGTCAAGGAATTATAATTAACATTCATTCCTAGTTTTAAACATGGAATTTCAACAAAACTTTGTTTAAAAGTCCCTAAACCCTTGACCTGTATAGCACTTGGTGCTCTGTATATAAAATATGGTAATTAGGCGATGGAAAATTCGTGTTTATCGGAAAAAAGTTCTAACGGGAAAGGGCCTGATCAACCTCTTCAAGCTCGCTAAACCACTGTTCACCGAACTTCCGGATGAGCGGCTCTCTTAAAAACCGGTAAACTTTTACATTCAGGGCTTTTCCATTGTCACAGGCAGGTGCGCAGATGCTCCATTTATCGTAGTTCAATGCGACGACTCCTGAACGCATTTTCGTTAACCTTACAGGGTAAAGATGACAGGATATCGGCTTCCTCCAGGAGATCTCCCCATTGAGATAGGCCTTTTCAATCGCACACTTCGCAATGCCTTTATCGAAATAGACATAAGCACATTCCTTATCTCCTTCAACCAGCGGCGTGACGAAATCATTGTCCAGATCAGTGAGGTAATGACCCTGATCCTCAACAGCTTCAATGCCTTGTTTGGTCATATAAGGCTTCACTTTATCATAAACGGATTCAAGGATCTCAAGCTCATCCTGATCCAGTGGAGCACCTGAATCCCCTGCGATGCAACACTCTCCTTTGCACGCACTCAGTTCACACACAAACTTTTTCTTTAAAAGCTCTTCAGAGACAAGGGTTTCAGCGATCTGGATCATATTGTAAAGGTACAAAAATCAACGGTTTTATTGCGATTCAAGGCAGCTGTGCCTTTGAAATTAACGGATCAATTTGACAATTAGTGCCGGCTTTACTTCTTGCCTAAACCTTACTTTTGTACCCTTAATGAGAACAGCGTTCATGTTATGCTTTTGCTTCTTCCTCCTGGTAATGTTTACTGGCTGCAGAAAAGATATCAGAACATTAAAAAAAGGGAAATGGCTATTGGAGTGGGAACGGCCATCCTCCATGATCAAAGGTATCCTGGATTTCAGGATCGATGGCAAAGGTGTCTTCATTGATGGTTATTCAAATGAATCACCGTTCACTTATTTTCTGATGGATGACAAAGCAACCTTCCAGTTTGTAAACCCTGGCAGTGACAACACGGTTCACCATTTCGATGTGGTGATCTCGTCAGACACGCTTCAAGTGTGGGAAGAATCATCACAATACTTTCAGACTACATTCATTTTACGCAAAAGAGATTGAAGCCATTTTCCATCCTGTTAGTTGTATTCGCATGCCTTTTTGTTTCATGCCGAAAGGAAGAGCCGAAAGTCTTAACTGCTGGGTTTTCAGCATCCAATGCAGATTCAACTTATCAAGGGTCAACAGATACAACGTTTATCAGGATCTCACTCAATGATATCGCCGACCGGGATGTGTACATTAAATACTTTATTCAAGGCGGTGAAGGATTTGCCTTAAATGTGGACACTACATACTTCCTGATCAGGAAAGGAGAACAGCACCGTTCACTGCCTGTCGTTACTACAAATCGTATAAGAGGAATAGACCTTGACATGCATTTCACGATCGACAAGGTATATAATGCCGGAATAAACAAGGATGCCAGCAAGCATACCCTGAAGCTGAAGTATCACAGGCCGGCAGGAACAGGAACCATTAAATACAGGAACACCTGGTACTCTGCTTCAATAATCGAAAGCAGTGGTGGGTATTCTCAATATGACGGTCAATTTATTTATACCATGCAAATGATCTTCTCTAATGACATGAGATTAACCCTTCGGACATTTAAAGATCCAACACAGAGACCATCATTTGAAATTGATCCGGACTTTTCTAATTCCATCACCACAGCCCGATCAAGTTTTATCGATTCTACATTCAACAATTATTCTGCCTCAGGAGGAACAGTTAACATCCTGAACCTGGATGTACTTCACAAAACCATGGATGTAGAGTTTAAAGGTTATTACCAGAATGATACTATCTCAGGAACCTTTCGTTACACTTATTACAATTTCACACCTTTCAGCTGATCTCGAGTAACTGTTCACCATTACACAAAAAACAAAGGCTGCCAGATCACTGACAGCCTTTTAGAATTATTGAACCAGCCTAATTTTACTTCAATCCTTCAAGCGCCTTCTTCGCCTTCACATTATTAGGATCGATCTCTTTCAGCTTTGTCCACACTTCCTTTGATTTCGCTTTATCTTTTTCATAATAGTAAGCACCCATGTACTCGTATGCTTCTATAAGATCGCGTCTGTTCTTTTCTGATGGTGTTCCTGCACGTTCAACGAATGCTTCATAATGAGGAAGAGCAAGTCCCTTTTTCGAATCAGGATCAAGCTGTGCGTTAGCTCTTGCACGCCAGAAGTATCCGATTCCCAATGTAGGCTGAACACGAGTGATCTGCGCAAAGGCACTGTCTGCATTTACAAAGTCCTTTGAATACAGGTATGCTCTTCCAAGTCCGAAGTAATCATTTGGATTGTTTGAATCGAACATGTCTATTTTCTTCTTGTAATAAGTGATCGCTTCCGGATACTTCTTTTGCTTCAGGTATATAGAGGCAATATCCGACAGGAATTCCTTCTGTGTAGAATCCATCTTGAATGCCTTCTCATAGTTTATGATGGCAAGTGAGTCTTCACCTGTTTTGTTCTGAAGCTTCGCGAGGTATTCATAATCACTGGCAAAGATCTTCTTGGGATTGCCTGCAAAGAACTTGTTGATGTACTTCATGCCATTTGCATAATCACCTGTTTCAAAATACGAGTAAGCGAGCAGCCTGTTCAGAATGTTGTTCGTGCTGTCTTCCGATCTCACTGCATTCAGCTCTTTAATAGCATCTGTGTAGTTCTTGCTGAGGAACAGGAAGGATGCATAACGTGTTCTTGCATTCAGGTTATTCTGTCCTGCAAGCTCAAGGTATTTCTTGTACTTTTTAAGCGCTGTATCATACTGCTTTGCCATATAGTAAAGCTCACCTTGTTCACTGTATGCAGGGGCGTACGTTGAGTCTACCTTTTCAGCTCGTCTGTAATAGTTTAGAGCTTCCTGGTAATTTTTAGCACGCCCATAAAGCTGACCAATTCTCAGGATCGCTTTCACTGAAGATTTATCCAGGTCGATTGCTTTTTCATAATTACGGATCGCCTCGCTGCCATTGTTCGACTGCGCCAGGTATGCATCTCCAAGTAGTATGTAGATCTCAGGATTCTTTGCATCCAGCTTCAGGGCTGTATTAAGCAGGTTGAATGCCGCCTGCGGATCTTTATTGTCTGTTGCAAGGTATGCTTCAGCCGCTTTCACCATCACGCTCACATTCTTTGGTCCTGCCATCGCAAGAGCCTTGTCGATGCTTGCTTTCGCCTCAGCCTTCTTTCCTTCATACATCTTTACTTTTCCAATACCGATGTAGTTTAAAGGATTGTTTGGTGCAGCCTTGATTCCCTTTTCGTAAACAGCAAGCGCTGAATCAACATCTTCTGCACGAAAGTGGTTCTCCCCAAGGTAATAGTAAACATCACCATTTGATGCATCTGATTTCAAAAGGTTCTTATAGACAGCAGCAGCACTTTCGAACTGCTCATTGTCTGTCATTTTGATCGCGTCCTTTAATGTTTGCGCAGATACTGCTCCTGCTATCAACAGGAAAGCGATACATGCTAAAAACTGCTTTTTCATAACACTGTATTGGATTATTTAAATTGAACTACCCTTACCGGCATAGTTGCCGGGATCAGGCCGGATTTGAGGATCATTCGCTGCCCTTTTTCCCCGGCCACGAACGAAACAAAGCCTGTGCCAAGTCCGGCGCGTGTCTGCCGGTTTATAAGATAAACACTTCTAACAAACGGATATTCACGCGATTTGATATACGCCTGGTAAGGTTTGTAGTACATTTTTTCTGTATCGGTTATTGCTTCGGATGATATTCCGACCACCTTAACCTGCCTCAGGAATTGCTGACTTAAAGTATCGTCGCGGTCACTGATCCAGTTAACACTGATGACTCCAATCGCGGATTTGTTGGAACGTACATAATCGATCACTTCCTGGTTTGAGTTCACAGCAAAGACATTCTTCTGAAATTCACCGCCTTTAAGCAGCGAGTCTTTCATGTACCGTGCATTAGCTGATCCTTTGTTATCAAATACAACTTTAATGACGCCTGATTTATTCGAAGGGTTTATAGCTGACCAAAGTGAATCCTTTCCATTAAGAATCTGCTGAACCTGTGACACAGTGAAAAGTGAATCAGGATTTTCAGGATGTATGATCAGTGCAACGGCATCTTCAGCCACTTTGATCGATTTCGGATAAATGTTGTTCTGCTGGAATACTTTCTTTTCATTCTCGCTCAGGTCTCGGTTCAGCACGGCCACTTTGCATGAGTCAGCCATAAGATCGGCCAAAGCCTCTGCTTCGGGCTTATACTTCATCGTTACATCCGCATGGGTATAGATGCTCTCGAAAGTATATTCGAGCGTTTTAAAGATCAGGGTGTACGACTCATCAGAAACAATGTTCACTTCACCAGAAGTGGCGGTGTCCGTTTGTTCCTTACCTCCATTGCCTCTGTTACATGCAGTAAAAGAAACCAGGGCAAAGATGGCGATGAGAAGATTCCTAAGGTTCATTACGTTTCATGTTTTGCATCTTCCTTGCTTTACGCATCCTCATCAGAATATACATCCTGAAGACACCATATAGAATAAAAGCTCCACCGATCACGGCTCTGTAATCTTTCACCATATCGGAAAGAAAATCAGAAAAAAGGAACATCAATCCGATTCCTATATAAACCAGGACCATTAAAAAGCTGAAATAAAAGAGTATTTCCTTCAGGGTGTTGTTCTGTTCGTTTGTCATCTAAACTCCAATTTGGGAGCGGCTCAAAATTATTCCAATTTTCAGTTAAATCCTCGAAAATATGCTTGGTGATTAAAGAAAGTTAATTGATTCTACCTGTTCAGAGTGAAAGCAATTGGCAGCGTGAACTGAACATTCACCGGATATCCGTTGTTTCTTCCGGGTATCCAGGCTGGCAGCAGTGACAATACCCTCCTGGCCTCTTCTTCAAATCCAGGGCCTCCTTTGATCCCGCGTTCAACTGTGATCGCGGAGACTTTTCCTTCCTTCGTTACTACAAAGGTCATGTAGATCACGCCTGAAATGCCATTCGATTTTTCGAACTCCGGAAAGATGATACGCTCTCCGATGAACTTCATCAGTGCCGGCATGCCTCCTGGAAATTCAGGCATCTGTTCAACATAAATGAAAGGTTTTTCAGATCCATCATCGATCAGTGATGTGCCTGTCGTTCCTGATACTTCAGGAATATACACATCATCTCCGTCATCAAAATTTGTTGATGCAGTAGTTGTGCCTGGTTTTTCAATCGTCTGATCCATGTTTGCAGCAGAAATGATATCATCGCTCACATCAGGCACGACCCATTCGATTGAAGTTTTCACGGGTGCTACCACAGCTGGGTTGTCAGGTACGATGACCTTTACAGGCTTATCAACAGACGGTGGAGTGATGATGATCACATCGCGGAACAATTCAATGTCCTGGTCTTTTTCAGATGTAAATAATTGAATGATCATGGGAATACATGATCCAACGATCAGCAATGATGATGAAATGATGAGCGCGTAGATCACTGAACGATCGTAATCCCTTCGTATGACAAATGCTCCATAGGCTTTGTTGCGTTCTTCGAATACGAGGTTGTTGCGTGTCTGGGCGGTTACGTTGTCCCAGTTAGAATTGAATTGAAGGTGTCCCATGATTATCTGGATTTAGTGAATAACAGAATTGGTTGAACGATCAGGGAAAACCCTGGATCACATCATTTCCTGCACATGCCAGCAACGGGGGATGAAAAAAGTAATTGAGCGTCACTCCTGCTAACGAGGAAGTGGTCAACTAAACAGCAACACTGGGGAATGTTGGATATATGAATAACGCCAGAAACGCGCCACTTCATGAAAACAAAAACGCCCCCGGATTGTTCGGGGGCGTTTCAAACTTATTTATCTAAGTGCAAACTTGATCGGCACTGTGAATGAAACTTTCACAGGGTGACCGTTGTTTTTACCAGGCTTCCAGGCAGGCATACCAGAGATCACTCTGACAGCTTCCTTTTCAAGGCCAGGACCACCTTTAACTCCACGCTCAACTTTGATGTCTCTTATCGAGCCATCCTTATCTACAACGAAGCTTACCCAGACAGTTCCGGAGATTCCGTTTTCTTTCTCCATTGCAGGATACTTCACATTCTTGGAGATATATGAATACACATCACCACCTGCGAATTCCGGCATCTGTTCCACGATGGTGAACACCTGGTTTGCGTTAGGATCTTCGATCACACCGCCGCCTGTGTTTTCCTGCGGGATAATGATCTCATCACCTCCAGTACCTTCCTGGGTCACTGTACTTACCTGTGTTTCCACTTCCTGTGGAGGAGGGATCTCGTCATCCGGCACTTCCTCATCAACAACTACCGGAGGCGTAAACTTGATCGTTTCAACCATTGGTGGTGGTGGCGGTGGTGGCGGTGGTGGTTCTGTTTCATCAACAGGAGGCGGTGCCTCAAGGTCCATAGGAGTAATATCAACCGGAACCACAACTTCTTCTTCAGTCGCTTTCCCTAACAATTCCATGATCTTAGGGATACTCACGATCAAGAGCGCAGCAAACGATGTGACAAGCACAGCCCTGATGATGCGGTTGTTATAATTCCTCCGCAGGTCATAGGCTCCGTAGCTTTTGTTCTTGTTCTCAAAAACAAGTTCATTCCGGCCCGAGGAGACTACATTATCCCAGTCATTCAGAAAATCAGCCTGAGCCATTTTTATTGGTTTAAATTATTGTTTGTTCGCAACACTTAATAACTCATATTCTGTCGGCATCATATCCACTACGGCATACTTACCAACCAGGGTGATGTTCAGCTCATCGATCAGGTCGATCACATTTTTATAGATCGCCTTATCATCCGCTTTGATCAGCACCGTAAGCGCATCCTTGGCACCTTTCTCCTTCAATGCAAGCCTCTTGTAAGTGGTGTCAGCGATTTCTTTTCTTTTCAGCTGCTCTTCCAGCTTAAGGATCGCTTCACGTGTAGGCCTGTTTGCATCAAGAAGCACTTTACGAAGTCCATCAGGAGAAAAATTTGTCTCCTTCAGCTGCGTAACAGGTTTACCTTCTGCATTTCCTTCAGGATAGAACTCTCCAGCATAGTAGTAAATGCGATCCTTGTCGGTTAGAAGAAACGTAAGCGCATTGTTTACCTTCTGGTTTTTCGTCTTATCATCCGGTTCTGCAGGGAAGTTGATTTCCATTGTCTTCGATTTGTTGAATGTCGAAGTCAAAACGAAAAATGTAAGAAGAAGGAACGCCAAGTCAACCATTGGCGTCATGTCTATTTTGGTGGATGATTTCTTGGCCCGTTTTTTCTGGTGTTTACCACCACCGCCGCCGCCATCATCACTTGCAACTTCTGCCATTATTTATTGTTTTTCCTCACCAGCTCCTTCGAGGTTGGTGATCAAGTTAAACCTGTAAATTTCTTTATCTGTAAAAACCTTAATAACATCCTTAACGGAGATGTAGTTGGCCTGAGCATCTGCTTTGATGGCAAACCTTAAAGGCTCATACTTGAATTCCCGTCCAAGATTTTCGGCTTTATCCTTCTGCTCTTTGGCTTGTTTTGCTGCTTCTATTCGTCCGAAAGTGATCCAGTCGCCCAGCTGATTGTTCAGTGAATCGATCGGAATACCGGGAGACTTTACATTGCCGCGTTCAATATCATCCATATTGATGTACTGCTTCAGGTTTTGAATAGGTACACCAATACTTGTCATGCCCGCAAATGTTTCCTTCTCTTTTTCAGTGAATTCAACTTTATACTGCTTACCCATTTTTTCGAGGGTACGCATTCTGACTTCACCGTTGTTGATGTTAAAGAAAGGTTTACCATCCTTATCGATCGTGATCAGCATCACGTTATCAGGAAGTAGCTTTTCTGAAACTGAAGATGGAGCATCGACAACTACAGGCTCATTCACGCGGACAGAAGCAGTAAGCATAAAGAATGTTACCAGAAGGAACGCGAGATCCACCATTGGTGTCATATCCAGCGATGGGTTTCCCCTTGGCACTTTTATTTTAGGCATCTGTCAGTATTATAAGTTTATTAACTAATCTGAATATTATCCGCGTGCATTTACTGTCTGGGCAATGCTGAAACCAGCCTCATCCATACTATATGTAAGTGCATCGATCTTGTTTGTAAAGTAGTTGTATGCGATGATCGCAATACATGAACCTGTAATACCCAAAGCAGTATTGATAAGTGCCTCAGAGATACCTGTTGCGAGTGCTGTTGTATCAGGTGCACCTGCAGATGAAAGTGCCGCGAATGAACGGATCATCCCGATTACCGTTCCGATTAGTCCAATCAGGGTTGCAATAGAAGCACAGGTTGAAATGATCGAAAGGTTCTTTGAAAGCATTGGAAGCTCAAGTGATGTTGCTTCTTCGAGTTCTTTCTGAACTGCTGCAACACGGCTTTCCTTGTCCATAGAAGCATCTGCCTGCACATGCTTAAGCTTGATCACTCCTGCTCTTACAACATTGGCTAGCGATCCTTTTTGCTTATCGCATTCTGCAATAGCTTCATCAAGCTGATTCGTTGCCAACAACATTTTTATCTTCCTGATAAATGGTTCAATACGTCCTTTGCCTCTTGATTTACCTACTGTAATAGCTCTTTCAACAGTGAATGTAATTACAACAAGAAGTACCGTAATCAGGATAGGTACGATAAATCCACCTTTATAAACCATTCCCATGTAATCACCTGGCTTTGGATGACCTTCTGCATCGAAGTGAGATGGATCTCCAAGGATGAACACATAAATGGCGATACTAACCAGCAAACAGAATAGAATTGCTCCTGCCGCGAACATTGACTTAAGTGCTGACGATTTTTCGTTGCTCATTGTTTTATTTATTAAGGTATTTAGATTGGATTATGCTTGTTTTTTTAGCGAAGCCCCCAAAGATAAAAAAATTTGAAAGTTTTCATATTCGGGCTTTGTTAAATCTCAATTCAAAACGATTTGACGATTGTTAAATTATGAAACAATGTGTCACGTTTTAGAGATTTTAACAAGTGGCGGTCTCCTGATGATAAGTGGCAAAACTTGCTGATAACTGCTTATAGCAGGCGAACCAGGAATTCAGGGAAGATCCCGAGAAGAAGAACAAGTGCCATTGAGGTGATCAGTGCAGTCTTCTGAAGTCCGCTCATATCAGGCTTTGGCAATGATGACTCGGTTACAAACATTGCTGATATCACCCTGAAATAATAGTACACACTGATGAGAGAACTCACTACAGCCAGCACCACCAGCCATGTGTAGCCATTCTTTAATGCCACGCTGAACACGTAATACTTTGCAAAGAATCCTCCGGTTGGCGGAATTCCGGCGAAGGAGAGAAGCGCTATCACCATTGCGATCGCCAGCAACGGACTCCTTTTGATCAGCCCGTTGAACGAGGAAATATCATCCGGCATCCCGTTGCTCATGATGACATGAAGCACCGTGAAAGCTGCAATGGTTGAAGCTGAATACGCGAATGAATAATAAAGTACAGATGCCGAAGATGCCTCATTCAAAGCGATCAATGCAAGCAGCATGTATCCTGCATGTGCAACACTCGAATAGGCAAGCATTCGCTTCATGCTGCTCTGGGCAATGGCTGCGATGTTGCCGACAAACAGGGTAAGCACAATGATCACCCAGATCACATCACCCCATCCTTCTTTCAGTGGTCCGAAGCATGTAATGAACAATCTCAGGAAAGCAGCAAATGCAGCGGTCTTTACGATCGTTGCCATGAACGCGGTGATGACAGTTGGTGCACCATGATAAACATCCGGTGCCCAGAAATGGAACGGCACAGCGGAGATCTTAAATGCCATGCCGATCAGGATCATCAGCACACCAACAAGCAGCATGGGCTGTTCACCTGTCGCGGTGCCAACAGCTCTGCCGATCTCAAGAAGATTAAATGATCCTGTTGAACCATATACCAGCGCGATCCCAAACAACAGTATGCCTGTGGCAAAGGATCCCATGATAAAATATTTTAATGCGGCTTCATTTGATGAAAGATCATTCTTCTGGCTTCCTGCAAGCACATATACAGCAAGTGATAATGTTTCAAGTCCAAGGAATAAAATAGACAGGTTGTTGAATGAAGTCATCATCATTCCACCGGCAACGGTAAAGAGAACCAGGGAAGTGTAATCGATGATGCGTTCTTCATTTTTAAAGAAGTCTTCCGACATGAACATCCAGAGCAAGGCTGTTACCAGGATCACACATGAGAAGGCAATTGCATAATGATCAAAGCCGATCATTTCAGGAAAAGGCGTCCAGGGGCTGCTCCATTCCATCACGGCAAGGACGATCGATACGATTATACCTACAACAGCAATGGTGAAGAATTTCTTTTTAAACCCAAAGATCTCTGCAAGAAGACCGAGGACCGCGAAACAAGATATGCTGATGAATGCTTTCATTTCTCTTTCTCTGGTTTAGTTTGCCATTTGATAAATACTAACCAGTTTCTCAACTGCAGGTGCCGAAATATCAAGGATTGGTTTTGGATAAACACCAATTACAATGACCATGATGACGATCGGAATCAGTACTGCTTTTTCATTAAAGTTCAAATCCGCGAATGCACGGGTGACCGACTTAGTCTCTCCCAGCATTACGCCCTGGTATGAACGGAACATATAAACTGCTGCAAGGATCATGGTTAACCCGGCAAAACCCGCTGCAACCGCATGGTACTGATAGACGCCTGTAAGTAACAGGAATTCACCGACAAATCCATTTGTAAATGGAAGTGCCACCGCACCGAGCATGACGATCATAAACAGTGTTGCAAATACCGGGGCAACTGAACGAATGCCTCCCAGCTCAGGGATCATACGTGTGTTCGTGCGTCGTGTGATGATGTCTGCAATAAAGAACAAGCCAACGACATTGATCCCGTGACTTACCATCTGGATCATTGCTCCCTGAAGTCCCTGCGCATTCCAGGTAAATATTCCTGCAGCGATAAGTCCAACGTGCGCTATTGAAGAATAAGCGATCAGCTTTCTGAAATCTTTCTGAATGATGGCGAGGCATGATCCATATACTACACCGATGATGCATAGCACCATGATGACATCAAGCCATTCGGCAGCACCCGCAGGCACCACAGGGATCAACCACCTGATCACTCCATACAATCCCATTTTCAGCATGATACCTGCAAGCAGCATGGTTCCTGCATTCGGGCTTTCCGCATAGGTTGCAGGCTGCCATGTATGAAATGGAAACACTGGCATCTTGATCGCAAATGCAATGAAGATAGACCAGAAGACCCACGACTGCTCAACGGCTGAGAGGCTTGCCCCTGCTGCATAAAGATCAGCCAGATTAAAGCTTCTGCCAGGTGTATGCAGGTAGAGGTAGATAAACCCAACGAGCATGAACAAGCTTCCTACGAGTGTATAAAGGAAAAACTTGAACGTGATCCGCACACGGTCTTTCCCACCCCAGAGCAGACAGATAAAATAGATAGGAATAAGCGCAAGCTCCCAGAAAATGTAGAACAGAAAGCCGTCCATCGCTACGAAGACTCCAACAAGCGCCATTTCCATAAAAAGGATCAGCGCGTAAAAAGCAGCAGCATTCTTATAGCTGTGATCAAACGTGGAAAGGATGATTAAAGGGATCAGTACAACAGTTAACAGAACAAGCAGCAGGCTTATTCCATCCATCGCGATGTTAAAGCTTATTCCGAAAGACTGGATCCACCAGCGGTCAAGAGATAAAAGCTCAGGATTCTGCCTGAATGCGAAAACAGCACCAGCAGCGATCAGTAACTCAAGAATTGCACACGCAAATGCCGTTTTCCTGGCATTCTCATTTGATGAGAACAAAACCAGAAACCCCGCAACAAGTGGCCAGAATATCAATAAAGCGGTCAGCATCTGTACTTATAGACTAGTGAAGAAAAAAATCAGAATTATACCAATAACCATCGCGAAAACATAGAATCCTACATTTCCCTGCTGCGCAAGCCGCATCAGCCTGCTACCACCAACAACAGAACGTCCTGTAAAATTGACTATGCCATCAATGAATCCATTTTCAAAATACTTGTCCGTCTTTTCAGAAAGCCAGTTCAATGGCTTTGTGATCACATTCGCATACAGCTCGTCAATGAAAAACTTGTTATAAACGACTTTGTGTACTGGAGATACGATCAATGCATCAGCAGGAGGAACATCTTTCTTCCTTACATATTGATTGTATGCCACCCAGATCACAACCGCAAGACAAAGCAAGGTAAGACCAATGAGGATGTACTCGGTTGAATGTGAAATGTGATGAGGCAGCATGTTCAGCTCCGAGTTTGCGAAAACAGGTTCAAGGAACTGCTTCAATGCGTGCGACCCACCAAGGATCTCAGGAAGTCCCATGAATCCACCGATCGTCGACAGTATCGCGAGCACGATCAATGGAATTGTCATTGACTTAGGAGACTCATGCAGATGATGCTCCTGTTCGTGTGTCCCTCTGAACTTACCGTAGAATGTAAGAAACAGCAGTCTGAACATATAGAATGCCGTGATCAGTGAACCGATCAATGCAAACAGCCAGTAAATTTTATTCGACGCAAAGGCATGTGCGAGGATCTCATCTTTAGAGAAGAAGCCTGCAAATGGCGGAATACCGGCGATTGCGACAGTGCCGATCACAAATACCCAGAATGTTACCGGGAGTGCTTTTTTAAGACCACCCATCTTGCGAATATCCTGCTCGCCCGACATCGCATGGATCACACTACCTGCAGCGAGGAACAACAGCGCTTTAAAGAAAGCGTGCGTAGCGACATGAAACACCGCGCTGGTGTATGCACCTACACCCAGGGCAAGGAACATGTAACCAAGCTGACTCACGGTAGAGTATGCAAGCACTTTTTTTATATCATTCTGTGCGAGACCGATAATAGCCGCGAACAATGCAGTGGCTATACCAATCACCGCAACCACACTCAATGCTGTTGGTGAAAGTGTATAAATGATGTTCGATCTGGCGACCATGTAGATACCAGCGGTAACCATGGTTGCAGCGTGGATCAGCGCCGATACCGGTGTCGGACCAGCCATCGCATCAGGAAGCCATGTGTAAAGAGGAAGCTGTGCACTTTTACCTACCGCACCTACAAACAACAGAAGCGCAATGCATGTAATGACACCTTCGTCACTCGTGAATGATTTTGCCTGTTCAAACACAACACCGTAAGAGACAGATCCGAATGTGATATAGATCAGGAAGACACCAAGGAGAAAACCAAGGTCGCCGATCCTGTTCATCACGAACGCTTTCTTTGCCGCACTGCTGTAATCAATGTTTTTGAACCAGTAACCGATGAGCAGATATGAACACAGACCTACACCTTCCCAGCCTACGAACATGATCAGGTAGTTGCTGCCAAGAACCAGAAGAAGCATGAAGAATACAAACAGGTTCAGGTAAGCGAAGAACTTGTGAAAGCCTTCATCGTCATGCATGTAACCTGTGGAGTAAATGTGGATCAGAAATCCGACACCTGTAATGATAAGAAGGAACAACGATGACAAAGGATCAAGCAGCAGTGAAAAAGGCGCTGAGAATTTGCCGGCTTTAATCCAGTCGAAATACACATACGAGATGGTTTCAATCTCCGGATGTGTTTTAAGGTGGAAGAAAGCATATACAGCAAGACCAAAAGAGAGGCCTACGGCCAGGCATCCGATCAACCCTGAAAGACCCTTGGAAAGTTTTTTACCCCAGAATCCATTGATGATGGCACCAATCAGGGGAAGAAGCGGAATCAGAAATATCAGTCGTGACATAGGCTAGATTACCACTTTAATTTATTAAGCACATTGATATCGGTGGAATTGGTATTCCTGTAGATCATCATAAGGATTGCGAGACCGACAGCCACCTCAGCAGCCGCTACAACCATGATGAAGAATACGAACACCTGCCCTGCACCATCTGCGAGGTACGTTGAAAAAGCTGCCAGCATCAGGTTTACGGCATTCAGCATAAGCTCAATAGACATAAAGATGATGATCGCGTTTCTTCTGAATAAAACTCCCGTTACACCTATACAGAATAATAAAGCACTGAGAAAGATGTAATGGTTTAATGGAATTACCTGGAAGATATTCATGCTTCCTTTTTATCACGTTTAGCAAGCATCACCGCACCTACCATTGCGGTCAGGAATAAGATCGATGATACTTCGAATGGCACTAAAAATTCTTTGAAAAGTGTTTGTCCGAGATTGCCTATCAGGCCAATATCAGCATTATATGGTTGCTGCTCAAGCGGTGTCACTGCACCTTTCAGTGAAGCGAGGAGCGTAAGCAGTAAAAGACCTCCGGAGATGACAGCTGCAAACCTCAGGTAATTGTTTTTGTGAGGCTCTGTCTCTTTATTAAGGTTCATCATCATGATCACATAAAGGAAGAGTACCATGATGGCACCTGCATATACGATGACGTGAACCGCTGCAAGAAACTGAGCATTCAGCAAGATGTAATGACCCGCAATGCAGAAGAATGTCATGATCAGGTAAAGAACACTGAAGACAGGATTCTTGGAGAGGATCACCATCAGGCCACTGAAGATGGCAAGAAAGGCTAAGAAATAAAACGCGTATGTTAACATATCCTCTTTAAAACGCCGGGCAAATATACAATTCCAAATCTTTATTTCGGCCCCTTTTTGACCAGCGCTGGGTTTTTATCTTTTAATTATGTGGTCTGTTATGCTGAAACTCTTTATGTTCTTTAAACTCGATGACCTTTTGAGTCTGACGCTTTGAAACATCAATGCGATTCTTTACATCTTCAACAAGAAGGTCTTTACCGAAGATGAGCTTGCCTCTTTTGTAATCTGTTTCAACAAGTTCATCTGTCAGGAAGATGGCTTCTTTCGGACAAGCTTCTTCGCACAATCCACAGAAGATGCAGCGAAGCATGTTGATTTCATAGATCGCAGCATATTTTTCTTCTCTGTAAAGATGTTCCTCGCCAGGCTGACGTTCAGCAGCCACCATGGTAATTGCTTCCGCAGGACATGCGACAGCACAAAGGCCGCATGCAGTGCAGCGTTCAGCACCATTTTCATCCCGTTTAAGCACGTGCTTTCCTCTGTAAACAGGACTGTAATCCCTCGTTTCTTCCGGAAAGCTGATGGTTGTTTTTTTCTTTAAGAAGTGACGGAACGTGATCTTTAATCCGTTGAGGATCGCAGGAAGATAGATCTTCTCTGCAAAGGTCATCTGTTTTTTAACAACCGTCTTTGATCTGTTTGTAAGTTGCATGTTGTCCTCCTGTCTTTTTAAATCTTTCCTGTTGCCCACATTACAGCTCCCGTTATGATGATATTCAGAATCGAAAGCGGGATCAAAATCTTCCAACCCAGGTGCATCAGCTGATCATAACGGAATCTTGGGATTGTCCAACGAACCCACATGAAAAAGAAGATGAAGAAAAACACTTTGATGAACATCGCCACCACACCAAGTATCACGATCACATTGTGTGAAAGTCCGAGCTCATTCATGAACGGGAAGTTATACCCACCGAAGTAAAGCGTTGCGATCACTGCAGATGATATGAACATGTTGATGTATTCCGCGAACAGGTAAAAGCCCAGCTTCATGCTGCTGTATTCCGTATGATAACCACCAACGAGTTCTGTTTCACATTCAGGAAGGTCGAAAGGTGTACGATTTGTTTCTGCGAATGCGCAGATCAGGAAGATCAGAAATCCTACAGGCTGATACACCACATTCCAGAACTGCCACTCACCAACTCCACCGGTCTGCTGCATCGCGATATCACGAACGCTCAGGGTGCCTGTCATCATCACCAGCGCGATGATCGAGAGACCCATCGCAATTTCATAGCTGATCATCTGGGAAGAAGCCCTGATCGCTCCAAGCAATGAATATTTATTGTTGGATGCCCAACCACCGATCATGATACCATAAACTCCGATGGATACAACACCGAAGATGTACAGGATGCCTATGTTCACATCTGTGATCTGCAGTGGATATTCCGTTCCGTTGATCACCAGGTTGCCACCCCATGGAATTACCACACCTGTCATACAGGCGGTAAGCATAGCCACGGAAGGACCTATGATGAAGAGAAGCCTATTTGACACATTCGGAATGATCTCTTCTTTCATGAACATCTTAACACCATCAGCAAGCGGCTGAAGGATCCCGAAAGGTCCAGCCCTGTTCGGACCAATCCTGTCCTGCATGAACGCCGCCACTTTTCGTTCGGCATACGTTGAATACATCGCTACAAGTAATGAGATCGCAAACACTGCGAGGATGAGGATGAGTTTGTAGAGGATATACGAGAATTCCATGTTTATTCAGTTGGCAGTTCAAAGTTGGCAGTTGGCAAATATGGCATTTCGTCTTCCTTTAGAATATTGTCTTTCAAACAATACTTTTCCGGAAACCGCAACATATGAGACAACAGTCGTCCTATTTCTGCATTTAAATCAGTTAAATAATTCTTTTTATTTAGGTCAATATAATTACAATCAAACGCAAAATCTATCCATACCAGGGTTTCCGCATTTTCCATATCCGCATCGGAAACCTTGCTTACAAAATGTGCGGGGTATTGTCTCTTTCTATATCCTTCAGCCAGATTAACACATACTGACCTCGAGGACCTTCTTATCTGATCTGTTAAGCTATACTTTTCGTCAGAAGGGAATAATTTAGATACATGATATATTTCCATAGCATTCTCATATGCTTTTTTATATACCGTAAGATCTTTTAATGTTCCCATTCTATACTATTACCTGAATGCTTCTTGCTGGCCCTGCCAACTGCCTATTGCCAACTGCTTATTGCCAACTGCTTACTGGCAACTGGCTACTGCCAACTGCCAACTGCCCACTCCCTACTTCCCTATCTTCTTTTGATGCTTTGCGATGTCAATCTTCAACTGCTTTAACACTTCATAATGATTCTGTGAGATCACGGAATGGCGGTCGATATGACGGGGGCCTTCGACGGTCCAGTCATCAACATTCTTTTTATCGAAGCGGCAGGTGTTGCAGATAAATTCTTCCACTTCACCATATCGGTCTTTACGTCCTGTCACACGAAGCACATCATTTCCCTTGAGCCATAATGCCACCTTGCCCGAACATTTATCGCAGTTACGGTGAGCATCCATAGGCTTTGTAAACCATACCCTGCTCTTGAACCTGAATGTCTTGTCAGTTAATGCACCAACAGGACATACATCAATCACATTTCCTATAAAATCGTTATCAAGTGAATTCTTGATATATGTTCCGATCTCAGCAGCATCACCTCTTCCCAGCACACCATGCACTCGCTTGTTCGTCAACTGGTCAGCTGTATAAACACAACGGTAGCAAAGAATGCAGCGTGTCATGTGCAGCTGGATCTTATCACCGATATCGATTCGTTCAAACGTCCTTCTCTTTTCTTCGTAACGTGTTGTAGAAAGTCCGTGCTCGTAAGAAAGGTTCTGAAGGTCACATTCACCGGCCTGGTCACAGATCGGGCAATCGAGCGGGTGGTTGATCAGCAGGAACTCCACGACTCCTTTACGTGCCTCGAGAAGCTCCGGAGAAGTAATGTTTTGGACCACCATTCCATCCTGCACCATCGTAGAGCATGAAGCCACCGGCTTAGGCATAGGTCGCGGATCTTTCGCAGAACCCTGGGTTACCTTTACGATGCACGTTCGGCACTTACCTCCACTCCCTTTAAGTTTACTGTAGTAACACATTGCAGGAGGGACGATCTCCCCACCGATCATTCTTGCGGCATTGAGGATTGTTGTACCATCTGGCACTTCAATTTCAATCCCATCTATTGTAACTTTTGCCATGGAATATGTAGTTAAAAGTAAAAGACGAAGGACAGAAGATGTTGGTAATCCAGGCCTGGTCGTTTCCTTTTATTATTCTCTTTAAATCGTTTTTAATCTCAGATCTGTCACAGGGACAATCTTTCATTCACCTTTTATCTCTTAGTTACTTGCTTCAACCGGCTGTGCCTTGTATAACATCAGAGGGTTGATCTCACCGTGTTTAGGATCCTTAATCTTTTCAGGATTGTTCACATGGTATTCGAATTCTGCCCTGAAATGACGGATGGCACTTGCAACAGGCCATGCCGCAGCATCACCCAAAGGACAGATCGTATTACCTTCAATCTTTCTGGCAATATCAACCAGCAGATCAATGTCTGAGAGCTTACCATGACCATACTCGATCCGGTGAAGCACTTTTTCCATCCACCCTGTTCCTTCACGGCAAGGCGAACATTGTCCGCAGCTTTCATGATGATAGAAGCGTGAAAAATTCCAGAGGTTTCTTACAATGCAGGTGGTCTCGTCCATGACAATAAATCCTCCCGAACCAAGCATGGTACCTGATACAAATCCTCCTTCGCTTAATGATTCGTACGTCATGATGCGATCTTCACCTTTCGCATTCTTCAGGATAAGTCCCGCAGGAAGTATCGGCACAGAAGATCCCCCGGCCACTACAGCCTTCAGCTTTCGGCCTTTCCATACACCTCCGCAATATTCTTCGGAATTCAAAAATTCCGCGACAGGAACGCCAAGCTCAATTTCATAAACACCAGGCTTATTGATGTGTCCGCAAGCGGAGATCAGCTTTGTACCTGTGCTTCTTCCAACACCGATCTTAGCATATTCATCACCCGTCATGTTGATGATGTGGGGAACCGCTGCGATCGTTTCTACGTTATTGACCACAGTAGGACATCCATACAATCCTGAGATCGCAGGGAACGGTGGCTTGATACGAGGGTTTCCGCGTTTTCCTTCAAGAGATTCGATCAAGGCTGTTTCTTCGCCACAGATGTATGCACCCGCACCACAATGCACGTACAGATCAAGGTTGAATCCGGTGCCAAGGATGTTTTTTCCAAGAAACCCGTTTGCGTATGCTTCATCAATCGCCTTCTGGAGGATATGAAACACATACAGCATTTCACCACGTATGTAGATATAACAGGTATTCGCGCCCAGCGCAAAGCTCGACACGATCATTCCTTCAACAAGTGAATGCGGGGTGCGTTCCATAAGGAAACGATCCTTGAATGTACCTGGTTCACTTTCATCGGCATTACAAACAAGATATCTCGGCTTGCCGGATTTCTTATCGATAAAGCTCCACTTCATTCCGGTCGGGAAACCTGCGCCACCTCTACCTCTCAGGCCTGACTTTTTAACTTCTTCAGTTACATCGTCAGGCTGCATTTTCAATGCCTTCTCAACTGCAGCATATCCGCCATGCTTCCGGTAAACCTCAAAGGTGCTGATACCGGGAACATCAATGTCTTTAAGCAATATTTTCCTGCCCATTGGCTGATGCTTCTTTTTTAACGTGTTTCTTATCCCAGTGAGTGATCGGCTCCTTCACTGTCTTTCTGAAATTGTCGAGGATGTTATCAACTGCGTTGCAGTCAAGGTTTTCGTAGTAGGTTTCACCTACCTGCATCATCGGTGCGGTCCCACAGGATGCCAGGCATTCCACTGTTTTCAGTGTGAACATGCCATCTTTCGTGGTTTCACCATCCCTGATGCCAAGCTGCTTCTCGATATGATTGACGATATCTTCTGCACCTCTCAGCCAGCAAGGTCCTGTGCGGCACACTTCAAGCACACAGTTGCCAACAGGCTTCATGTGATACATGGTGTAAAATGTAGCCACCTCATACACTTCGATTGGAGTGATGTTCAGGAGAGAAGCCACATAGTCCATGGATTCAGGGCTTAGCCATCCACCGAACTCCATTTGGGCCAGATGCAATACAGGAAGCAGCGCTGATTTCTGCTTTCCTTCAGGATACCTGGCGATGATCGTTTTAACCAGCGCCAGTGTTTCGTCTGAAAATTTTACGGGTTTGTTTTCCGCCATGATATGTTGTTAACCGTCAAGTTCTCCAGCGATCACGTTCATGCTACTCATGGTTAGGATAGCATCAGACAGCATCTGTCCACGGATCATTTCCGGATAAGCCTGATAATAAATAAAGCAAGGTCTTCTGAAATGCAATCTGTAAGGCGTTCTTCCTCCATCACTAATCAGGTAAAAACCTAATTCTCCATTACCACCTTCCACAGCATGATAAACTTCTCCCTTAGGGATCTCTGACTCACCCATCACAATTTTGAAATGATAGATCAGAGCCTCCATGTTGTTATATACATCCTGCTTCTCAGGGAGATAGAAGTCAGGAAGGTCAGCCTTAAATGATCCATCAGGCAGGTTTTTAATTGCCTGTTTGATGATCTCAAGACTGTTCCACATTTCATGCTGCCGTACCATGAAGCGATCATAAGTATCGCCATTGGTTCCGACAGGAATTGTGAATTCAAAATCTTCATAGGATGAATATGGATTCATTACACGGACATCGTAATCGATCCCTGCAGCACGTAGGTTCGGTCCGGTAAATCCATAGTTGAGCGCGTTTTCACCTTTGATGCCACCTACATTGATTGTACGGTCCATAAAGATCCTGTTACGCATCAGGAGCGCTTCGAATTCTTTCAGCTTTGCCGGGAATTCTTTCAGGAACCTGTCGATCTTGGACCATGCCGTAGGCGACCATTCTCTTTCGAATCCGCCGATACGGCCGATGTTCGTAGTTAAGCGCGCACCGCAGATCTCTTCATAGATCTCATAAATATTCTCACGTTCCTGGAACAGGTAAACGAAGCCAGAGAGGGCACCGGTATCAACACCGATCACACTGTTACATACGATATGATCAGCGATACGAGCCAGCTCCATGATGATCACGCGCATGTATTGCACACGCTTCGGAATATCAGCCTGGATGAGCTTTTCAACTGTCATGTGCCAGCCAATGTTATTGATCGGCGATGAGCAGTAATTTAAGCGGTCGGTAATTGGAGCGATCTGGTTGAAAGGCCTTCTTTCGGCAAGCTTTTCAAACGCCCTGTGGATATAGCCGACAGTAGGTTCGGCTTCGATGATGATCTCACCATCCATTTTAAGAACATTCTGAAAGATCCCGTGGGTTGCCGGGTGTGTTGGCCCCAGGTTCAGTATGGAATATTCTTTTTCGTTTATCTGAGAAGTGTCGCTCATTGGAGTATATTATCTGCCAAACATTGCATCGTTCTTATCTTCCCTTGTCGGATCTTCGAGAGGGAATTCCTTTCTAAGCGGCCAGCCTACAAGTTCATCCATGTTCACGATACGCTTCAGGTTAGGATGTCCTTTGAATTCAATTCCGAAAAAATCGTAGGTTTCGCGTTCCTGCCAGTTTGCAGCCTTGAAAACACTTGTGATCGTTGAAACGTAGCAGTCCTTTTCACCGAAGAACGTTTTCAGACGGATCCTTTTGTTTTCAGGAAGATTGTGCAGCTGGTACATTACACCGATCTCCTTTCCTTTGTTATCAGGAAAATGGAGGCCACACAAGGTAGTCAGAAACTGGAATGACATTTCAGGATCATCGTACAGAAAGCGGACAATCTCAAGGACCTTATCCCTGTTCACTGTAAAAACAGGATAATCGTAGAGCATTTCTGCCGAGTAAATATCTGAAGGAAACTTTTCTGTCAGTTTAGCATTTACAAGATCGAGCAGCTGGTTTTCCATAATTATTCAATACCGTAATTAGCAAGCAATGCTTTATATTCAGGTGAGTCGCGGCGGCGGACCGATTCAGTTTCGATCAGGTGCTGGATCTTGAGAATCCCATCAATCACCTGTTCCGGTCTTGGAGGACAACCCGGGATATACACATCGACAGGAATGATGCGATCGATTCCCTGAAGAACGCTGTAAGTATCAAAGATACCACCGCTGGAAGCGCAAGCACCCATTGAAAGCACCCATCTTGGTTCAGCCATTTGTTCATATACCTGACGTAATACCGGAGCCATTTTTTTAGCAATGGTACCCATGACCATCAGGAGATCTGCCTGGCGCGGAGAGAAGCTGAGACGTTCTGATCCGAAACGGGCAAGGTCATAATGTGCACCCATGGTAGCCATAAATTCAATTCCGCAGCAAGATGTTGCGAAAGGAAGAGGCCATATAGAATTTTTTCTCGCCATTCCAACCACCTTATCAACACTGGTAGCGAAAAAGCCCGGACCTTCGATGCCCGGAGGGGCGATGATTGATTTTACTGAAGCTGTCGTTGTTTCCATCTGCAATTAGTTTATTCCCACTTAAGCGCCTGCTTCTTGATGATATAGAAAAACCCGACAAGCAGGAATCCCATGAACATCAGCATTTCGATAAACCCGAGCAAGCCAAGCGCTTTGAAGTTGACAGCCCAGGGATAGAGAAAGATCACTTCCACATCGAACAATACAAACAGGATGGCTACAAGAAAATACTTAATTGAAAATGGCATCCTCGCATTACCCTGCGATTCAATACCACATTCGAATGTATCAAGCTTTATTTTAGACTTCCTTTTTGGACCGAGTAAGTGCGTTGCGATCATTGTAGTGACAACAAATCCGGCTGCCACAATGAACATCAATACTATCGGAAAATAATCGATTGTTGTGCTCTGACCCATCTTAGAATAAACGTTTAAAAATCTTAAAAATTACCCGCGATCAAGTTTAGGCAATATTGAACAAAAACCCAATTTGCCGCACAAAATTAAAGAATTAATACGGTTTCAAAGCCGATTTTGAAGTTTAATCTCGATGGGTGAAGAAACGCTTTATTCGCCATTTGGACAGGTGAGTCAAAATCCTCGCCTAATATTTAAAATGCATCGACCGATGATTATACTAATCCGCTCTTGCACAGGTATTCAGCGATCTGTACGGCATTTGTCGCTGCACCTTTTCTTAAATTATCCGCAACGATCCACATATTCACTGTTTTAGGCTGACTTTCATCTCTCCTGATCCTGCCTACAAAAACATCATCCTGATCTTTCGCATGGATCAACGGCATAGGATAAACCAGGTTCTTTGTGTCATCCAGCACTTTCACACCTGATGTTTTTTCAAGGATCTCAATAAGCTCCTTCATTTCGAACTCCTGGTTAAATTCGATGTTAACAGCTTCAGAATGGCCGCCCATCACAGGGATCCTCACGGTAGTTGATGTGACACCGATGGAGTCATCACCAAGGATCTTACGGGTTTCATTCACCATTTTCATTTCTTCCCTGGTATATCCGTTATCCAGGAATACATCGATGTGCGGGATCGCATTCATATCAATCGGATATGCATAAGCCATCTCGCCTTTTACACCACTGCGTTCATTCATCAGCTGGTTTACCGCTTTAACACCAGTGCCTGTCACTGACTGATAGGTGCTCACAACAACACGTTTGATCCCAAAACGCTTATGCAATGGAGCAAGCACCATGACCATCTGTATCGTGCTGCAGTTTGGATTCGCGATGATCCTGTCATCTTTTGACAATGACGATGCATTGATCTCAGGAACAACCAGCTTTTTAGAGACATCCATTCTCCATGCGGAAGAGTTGTCGATGACATGCGTTCCAACTTCAGCAAATTTCGGTGCCCATTCAAGCGAGGTGCTTCCTCCAGCTGAAAACAAGGCAATCTGCGGCTTCATGGAAACAGCTTCCGCACAGGTTACGACGCTATATTTTTTTCCACCGAAGGTGATCTCTTTTCCTTTAGAACTATCAGATGCCACCGGAATGAACTCTGTCACCGGAAACTTCCGCTCTTCAAGGACTTTCAACATCATTGTTCCTACCAGGCCAGTGGCGCCTACAACTGCAACTTTCATGTGTTCAAAAAATTAAGCGACAAAAATAGGAATAGAATAAACACTTAAGCCATAAGAACCAGTGCATTCCCAATATTTTAGTCATGATCAAAAAAGAACGCATGAAACATCTATTCCTTGTGCTGTCAGGCTGCCTGATCCAACTGGCTGCTTATTCACAGATCCTGAATGAATCATTCTCAGATAATGATCTCTCCTCCATGCCTACATGGCAGGGTGACATCACTCATTTTATCCAGAACAGCTCAGGACAATTACAGCTGAACCGAACCACCTCAGACACATCCCTCCTGGCAACAGAAACCGACCTGCTTGCTGAAATGGAATGGAGCTTTTTTATCAGGCTCAACTTTTCTCCATCCTCACTGAATTTCAGCAGGGTGTATCTGCTTGCGGACCAACCCGTGTTGACAGGTCCGCTCTATGGGTATTACCTGAAATTCGGAGAGACCGGATCAAATGATGCCATAGAGCTGTTCAGGCAACAAGGCACTTCACATACTTCCATTGCCCGTGCTCCCAACAGCGAAATCAGCAGTGCATTCTCACTATATGTTAAAGTCATTAAAGACTCAAGTGACCAGTGGCAGATATTTTCAGGCACAACCACGGCATCCGTATTGAAAGCGACAGGCATATCAAGCGCTCCACCTGCATCAGGGTTCTTTGGATTCTATTGTCAATACACCAGCTCCAATGATTCAAAATTTTATTTCGATTCCGTTTATGCAGGTCCGGTGAGAAGAGACCTCCAGGCACCAAAACCAGAATATGTGCGCGCGAACGACAACAGGCACCTGGAGCTCCGGTTCAATGAAGCCATTGATACATCTGTGTTCAACAACAACACATTTAAAATAGATGGCCACCCCGGCTCGCTATTAATAAGCTCTGCATCCGATGCGAAGACAATATCGATCACACTTTCAGACTCCCTTACCAATGGTGATGAATATACAATGAGACTTACATCCGTCAGTGACCTTTCAGGAAACCGGCTTGATACACTCGTACACTTTACATGGTTTAACCCAATGCGATTTGATGTGATCATAAATGAACTCATGGTTGATCCAACACCATCACAAGGCCTTCCGGAATATGAGTACATAGAGCTTTACAATAAAACGGATCATGATGTGGACCTGAGCGGGTGGACGATGAAAATCGGAACATCCTCAAAGCTGATCACGAATGCCACGATCCCACCACATGGATTCATACTCCTGATCAGTCAGTCGGCAGAACCGGATTTTGCCCTGCTTGGGAACAGGTCAGTGATACAGGGATTATCGACCACTGCACTGGTGAACACAGGAACCTCAATACAAGTGTCAGACAAGCATGGTACCGTGATCGACGAAGTGAACTACAATGATTCATGGTATAAAGAATCAACAAAAAGCAACGGAGGTTTTTCACTTGAGCGGATTGATCCCTCTGTAAACTGTGGGGGTCATGAGAACTGGAGAGCAGCACATAGCTCAGGAGGCGGAACACCGGGAATCCCCAATTCAGTCCTGAACCCGCAGAGCAGCGTCCCAATGAGAATACAATCATTGTGCATGCCCACAGAACGATCTATAGAAATCAACCTTACGCAGTTAACGGATGCTTCACGAATGATGCAAATGTCAGCCTATGAAATCACACCATCCATTGCAATCGATTCAATTACATCAGAAGAACTTTATACAGACAGGTTAACCATTCACACTTCTTCAGCTTTTAATGATGCAACGATCTACCATCTGAAGATCAACCAGGCTTTTACCTGTGAAGGAGTGCCTGTAAGTTTCCCTGGAATTACATTCAGTTCCCGGCAACCAATGCAGGGAGACCTGGTGATCAATGAGATCATGGCCGATCCGGAACCAGCGGTGAGCCTGCCACCATATGAATATGCAGAAATCGTAAACACCTCCTCAATGCCTTTGTTTACCCGGGATCTAAGGCTTTGCACTGGATCATCCTGCGGAGATCTTGATTGCCAGGTGATCCAGCCAGGCGAGACTGTCATACTCTGCGACAACCAGCATGCAGCACATTTTCAGAATTATGGGAAAGTGATTGGAGTGACCAGTTTTCCGGCACTCTCCAATGAAGGCACCACGCTGCATCTTGATGACCAGGGAGGCAGGGTGTTATCAGTCGTTAATTATACAAGCTCATGGTATCAGAACAATGCAAAAGACGATGGCGGGTATTCACTTGAGCAGATCGATGCTGGCAACTACTGCAGCGGAGAGCCAAACTGGAGAGCATCACGTTCAGTCACCGGTGGCACTCCTGGCCGTACAAATTCAGTAGCCGGATCAAACCCTGATATACGTGCACCTGTGCTGGCTTATGCAACGATCCGCGACAGCCTGCATGTAACACTTTACTTCAGTGAGCCAATGAAAGCCGCTGATATAAAGAAAGAACTCATCTCGATAAATCATGATATTGGATCACCTGCCGTAGTAACACCTTTTAATGAACAATTAAACAGCTTTCTGCTTGAACTTGATCAGCCTTTACAACGGCAGACAGTTTACACCGTCACCATGAGCGGCACCGACTGCAGCGGCAATGAACTATCGCGAAACAGTACACGGTTTGCCTATCCCGAAGAAGCTGAAGCCGGAGAGATCCTGTTCAATGAGATCTTATTCGAAGGACATACAACAGATTCAGAATTCTTTGAGCTCTATAATCATTCATCGAAGCCTGTTTCATTAAGCACGCTGACATTCTGCGAATGGGACACACTTTTAATGAAGGCATTTTCAGAAAAGAAGATTGACACAACAGGCTATGTGCTTTTTCCAGGTGAATATGTCGCGATCACAAATTCAACCGATCAGCTTTTTGCATTCACCAGGTGCTTATCGCCGGAAGCTGTACTGCCTGCACATGAAGGACTCTCACTGAATTCAGAAGGAACGGTTGCACTTGTTTCCACACAGGGACAATTGATCGACAGATTAAATTATTCTAATGAACAGCATTTTTCAATGCTCACTTCCACCAAAGGCATCTCACTGGAAAAGCTATCACCGGATGCATCATCACTTAAAAATTTAAACTGGCATTCGGCCTCATCGCGCAGCGGCTGGGCAACACCCGGGTATAAAAACTCGCAGTACCAGGATGCTGAGGGAAATGGTACATATCACCTTAGTCCGGAAGTTTTTACACCAGACAACGATGGGTATCATGATGTTTTAACGATCACTTTTAATGGCATTGAGCCGGGAACACTTGCAAATGTTTTTATCTTTAGCGGAACAGGTGTTCTCTGCAGACGGCTTGTTCAGAATGACCTATGCGGCACAAGCGGCTCCTATGCATGGGATGGAACGAATGATGCAGGTGAAATCAGCGGAAATGGGATTTATATTGTACAATTTGAAACCTTTGACCCACCTGGTACAGTAAAAAAACAAAAAAAGATCTGCGTCCTTCACAGGAGGCTATGATCCTATGATATGACCGAACAGGAAATCATCACCGGAAGTTTACGCCACGACAAGGCTGCTATGAAAAAGCTCTTTGAGAGTTACTACGGCAAGGTGATGGGGATCTGTTTAAGGTATTCAGAAAACGAAGTCCAGGCAAAAGAGATCATGAAGCGCTCTTTTGAACAAGTCTTCAGCACCCTCAGAGAATACACTCAGGAAAAGTCGATGCGCTTTGAAGACTGGATCAAAGGCATTGTGATACAGCATGCCGTAATAGTTAGCAGGGAAGATAAATCACACTACAGGATCGTGAGCACGGTGCAGGTTCCGGAAGGATCAGCCAATAAAACAGGAAGTCTTGATGAAGACCTTCTCGCAGAAAAGGTCACGAAAGAAAATCTCATCATTGCATTACGGAAACTTAGTCCTGCTTTCCGTTTAGCTTACAACCTTTCCGAAGTCGATAATCTTCCGGTCAAGGATATCTTAAACCTGCTCGAAATAAGCGAAGGAACATTCAAAAGCAATCTTTCCCAGGCTGGGTTTCACTTAAAGAAAACGTTATTACAACTCTGATATGCCGGACCAGGGACTGATCGATGAACGCATTAAACAGGAGCTACGTTCTCTTGAAGGCCCTTACAATGAAGGTGACTGGCAGCTGGTAGAACCATTTGTCAATACACTTGAACCACCATCATCATTTACGCTGAACAAAAAAGCTGTCCTTGTTATGCTTTTGTGTTTTGCTCTTGGCATTGGCCTTTATTTCGCCATTCCCTTCATCAGGAAGATCCAGGAAAAGCCGGCCGACACAGAAGCTGCGGATACCCTGGTGTCTGATACAACTTCAGCAGACCCCACCTTTAAACCTGATACGATCATGTCCAGGCCAGCGGTTGTTCAACCCGCTCCTGCACCAGTTGTAGTTGACTCCGCTGCGATCATTGCACGTGAAGATTCCATAAAAGCTGCGGAAAGAAAAAGAGAGCCTGTACGGGAATCCAAACCTGTACCGGAGGTTAAGCCAAAGAAGAAGAAAAAAGAGCTGCCTCAGGTGCCTTTGCCTACTATCCCACCGAAGGAAGACGAAAGTGAAGAGCTGTACAGGAAAGATGTTCCCATCATCGCAGTTCCACAGGAAGATGCTGATGAGCAGCAACCTGAAAATGATCAGCCGGCTGTACCTGAGATCAATCTCCAGAGGCCCTGATAATCCGCAGTTGCTGACATCTCCATTATCATAATTCGAAAACAGCTTCGTTTCTTACTTACCTTTGATAGATGGGAAAGCCCTCTACGTTTTCTCTAAAGGCGGTCAAACATGGAGATCCCAAAAGAAGTATCTGATAAAGTGGCAATATTGCCCGATAGCCCTGGTGTTTATCAATACTATGATATCGCCGGAAAGATCATCTATATAGGTAAAGCAAAAAGCCTCAAGAAAAGGGTCAGCTCATATTTCAACAGGGATGTTTATGAGAACAAGAAGACCGCTGTTCTTGTGAAGAATATCAGGGACATCAGGGTGATCGTCGTCAATACAGAAATTGAAGCCTTACTTCTCGAGAACAACCTCATCAAGCAGCATCAGCCAAGGTATAATGTCAACCTGAAAGATGACAAGACCTATCCGTGGATCTGCATTAAGAAAGAACCTTTTCCGCGCGTGTTTCCAACGAGGAACTTCATACGTGACGGATCAGAATATTTCGGCCCGTACGGATCGGTGAAGGTGATGCATACCGTCCTGGATCTTATTAAATCACTGTACAGGCTCAGAAACTGCAACCTGCAGCTCACGCCTCATAACATTGAGAGCCACAAATTCAAAGTGTGTCTCGAATACCATATCGGGAACTGTAAAGGCCCTTGCGAAGGCCATCAGACAGAGCAGGATTACAACCAGACCATCGATGAGATCCGCGACATCATCAAGGGAAATGCATCATCTGTGAGCAAGCGTTTTCAAAAGATGATGCAGGAAGCTGTGGCGAATTATGAATTTGAAAAAGCCCAGGAATACAAGAGCAAAATGGATGTCCTGGAAAAGTTCCAGAGCAAGACCGTGGTTGTGAGCCCGACGATCAACAATGTGGATGTGTATTCGATCCAGAGTGATGAGCAGAATGCCTATGTGAATTACCTGACTGTAGTGAATGGTTCGATTGTTCAGGGGAACACAGTTGAGTACCGGAAGAAGCTCGATGAAAGCGACGAAGAGATCCTGCTCCTGGCGATCGCTGAGATGCGTATGAGGTTCTCCAGCACGGCACGTGAAGCCCTTGTTCCATTTCCTATTGAAGTGGAATTTCCCGGAATCACTTTTCTTGTTCCTCAGCGTGGTGATAAAAAGCTGCTCCTGGAGCTGTCGGAAAAGAACGTTGAGTATTATCGCAAGGAACGCATGAAGCAGGAAGAGCTTGTTGATCCTGAAAGGCACACCAAGCGGATCATGAAGCAGATGATGAAAGACCTGAGGATGCAGGAAGAGCCAAGGCATATCGAATGCTTTGACAACTCGAACATCCAGGGAGCCTACCCTGTTGCTGCCATGACCGTTTTTAAAGATGGGAAACCAAGCAAGAAAGATTACCGGCATTTCAACATAAAAACCGTTGAAGGCCCGAATGACTTCGCGAGCATGGAAGAGATCATCCTGAGAAGATATAAACGTGTGATCGAGGAAGGCCTGGACATGCCACAGCTTATCGTGATCGACGGAGGAAAAGGCCAGCTCAGCGCGGCGCTCAGCAGTCTTGAAGCTCTGGGGTTGCGGGGGAAGGTCACGATCATAGGAATTGCAAAAAAGCTGGAAGAGATCTATTACCCGGGCGATCCTCTTCCTATGTACCTCGATAAAAAATCAGAAACACTCAAGATCATCCAACAGATAAGGAACGAAGCCCACAGGTTCGGGATCACGCACCATCGCAAGAAACGGGAGAAAGGTACGATCAAATCGGAGCTGACATCCATCAAAGGGATCAGCGACACCACTGCTCAAAAGCTTTTATTGGAATTTAAATCCGTTACTAAAGTGAAAGAAGCCAGCGAAGAGCAGCTTGCAGCAGTGATCGGAAAAAGTAAAGCAGGACTTGTGAAGGAATACTTCAGGAATAAGCCTCAATAAACAGAACTTACTGATGCTTTTCGAATCGCTTGTAAAGCCACACCCAATAAGGGATGGCAACGACCAATAGCAGGAACATCCTGGCAGGAACTCCCGGAATAAAATCAAAGACAACATACAGCACGGCCGGTGCAGCGATGATCACGGCTCCGAACAGCGCGGTGAATACGATCCCCAGAAAGGATACGATGATCACCAGAGGTGTGCTGAATATAGATTTTGTATTCAGTGGCCGGTCATCCGCAGGGTCATAAGTGAATTGACGATCCGGGCCATTTGCATTCACAGGTGTTCGTTTAACCAGGAATGACTTGTCATAGCGATAACGCTTTCCCGGATCTTTCAGCACCGAATATGCTTCATGGATCTCAATGAATCGCTCATGGGCAGCCGGAGATGGGTTTTTGTCAGGATGGTATTTCTTTGCCAGCATCTTATATGCAGCAACCACTTCATTCTGGGATGCTTTAAACGGCACACCTAATATGGAGTAATGGTTTCTCATCCTTTATCAATAAACTGAGATCGCTTCAATTAAGTATGAAGAAAATAACAATCCAACATTTCGTTACACCCTGATCTCAAATTGATCAGCATCTGTATAAGCAGGAAATGACTTTCTGAAATGATGCAGCTTGTCACGGTCCAGTGATATTGTTTCGACACCTGTGATGTAAGGCTCCAGGTTTGTGAGACGAAATCCTGTAAAGTCGTAAGCCGCGGAATCACCTGAATAGCTGATGTCATTCCCATCTTTTCCAACACGGTTAACCCCGACCACATACGAAAGGTTTTCGATGCCTCTTGCAGGAAGCAGCTTGTTCCATGGAAGACGCCTTTTTTCGGGCCAGTTGGCGACATAGATCAAAACATCATACTCGCCCGTTCCTTCCGGAGTGAACCTGTTCCTGCTCCAGACAGGAAATCTGAGATCATAGCAAACCAGCGGACAGATTTTCCAGCCATGCACTTCAACAATGAGCTTTTCAGAACCTGCAGTGTAATGCTCATGTTCATTGGCCATTCTGAAAAGATGTCGTTTGTCGTAAGTTGAATACGTCCCATCTGGATTCATCCATACCAGCCTGTTGAAGACATTGTCCTGCTCACGGATGACAAGACTTCCTGTAATGGCAGATCCGAGCGACATGGCTTTATTCTTAAGCCAGGACATCGCCTTGCCCGACATCTTTTCAGCAACAGAAACATCCATCGTAAATCCAGTGGAAAACATTTCAGGAAGGATGATCACATCACTACGTCTGATTCCGCTAATCAGTTCATCAAGACGCTTAAAGTTTTCATCAACGGCATGCCATGCGAGATCTGCCTGGACGAGTGAAATTTTCAGGTCTGTTTTCATAGCTCCTTTAAAATTGCAGCTGCCTTTTCAAGGGTTTCATCCGATTTAGCGAAACAGAACCGAAGCATTGAATTATCCTGAGGAATATGGTAAAAAACCGAAACAGGGATCGAAGCAATACGGTGCTCGCGCGTTAACCTGATGGCGAGATCAGCATCTTTCTCCTTAAACATTCCATTGTATGAAAGGAGCTGGAAATAGGTTCCTTCAGATGGCGTGAACGAGAAACGCGACCCTTTGATCAGTGAAATAAAATAGTCGCGTTTTGCCTGATAAAAACTGCTCAGGTTCAGGTAATGTTCCGGATTCTTCAGAAACTCCGCATACGCATATTGCATGGGCGTGCTCACTGAAAACACCAGGAACTGATGGACCTTTCTGAATTCAGCCATCAGGTTTTTCGGAGCCATGCAGTAACCGATCTTCCATCCTGTGGTGTGGTATGTTTTTCCGAACGATGAGATGATAAAGCTACGTTCCGCCAGCTTTGGATAGCGGGCTACACTCTGGTGTTCACGCTTATCGAATATGATGTGCTCATACACTTCATCACTGAGGATGATGATGTCTGAATCCTTTGTAAGCTTTTCGAGCATGGTCATGTCTTCCTTCGTCATCACAGCGCCCGTTGGATTGTGCGGGGTATTGATAATGATCATTTTCGTACGGTGATTGATCATTTTCTGCACTGCATTCCAGTCGATGTGGTAATCCGGATGATGAAGCTGAATATATATCGGCTTCCCGCCACTCATTTCAATTGCTGGAGAATAGGAATCATATGCAGGCTCAAAGATGATCACTTCGTCACCCTCACGGATCGTTGCTGCGATGGCAGTATAGATGGCCTGCGTGCCTCCTGCTGTGATCGTAATTTCATGCTCAGGATCGTAGTCTGCCTGGTAAAGTGTGGCCGTTTTTTCCGCAATGATCTCTCGGAGTCCGGGAATACCGGGCATTGGCGCGTACTGGTTTTTTCCATCGCGCATGTGTTTTTCCACAAGCAGGACGAGCTCTGGATTGCAGCTGAAATCAGGAAAGCCCTGAGACAGGTTGATGGCATGATGTTCAGTGGCCAGCTTCGACATTACAGAGAAGATCGTAGTGCCGACAGCAGGGAGTTTGGAAATGACAGGTCCGGGAAATTGCACGCGATGAAGAAGTTAGGATAATTGAGTGATCTGAACTAAAGTTCTGTAAAAACAGGACAAAAAAAAAGGGCTTTTCAGCCCTGTAAGATCAATGATGGTGTCCACCCGGACCATGCACATGGCCATGGGAAAGCTCCTCTTCAGTGGCACTTCTCACTTCAAGGACTTCACCTTTAAAGTGCAGATCCTGTCCGGCAAGGGGGTGATTGAAATCCATGCGAACAACATCCGCCTGAACCTCTTCCACTGTACCCTGAAGGTGATTGCCTTCATTGTCAACCATTGGAAGTGTGTTACCAACTTTAAGCATTTCTTCATCAATATTTCCTTCCGGATCACGGAAAGCATCGATTGGAATGTTCACGATATTATCCTCGCTCCAGTCACCATATCCTTTACCTGCTTCGATGATAAAATCGAAGGTATCGCCTATGTTTTTTCCTGATAGATTCTTTTCAAATTCTTCCAATAGGTTACCAGCGCCATAAAGGAATACGAACGGATTTGAGCTGTCTGTTTGCTCAACAAGTTCTTCTTTTCCATTCTCATCTTGTACTGTGAGATGGTAGTTCACAGATACTACTGTGTTTTTGTTGATTTGCATTGTTGATAGTTTAGCGTGTAAAGATAAGGATGATTCCGGAGCAAACACAGTTCCAAAAAATCCGCATTCAGGCACAGGCTTTCCTGGCATCCTATTCATCACCGTAGTTTCCTCTTTCATAGTAGAAAGTGATGAAGGATCTTCTGAAAACATCCGCTTTGAAAATTTGATAAACATCAAAATCTAAGACAGGTGCTGATATAAGGGATGAATTGCTCTTGCAGTGGGTGCTTCGTTCACTATCATAAAAAATGGAATATAGATGTTGAACCGGTTAATTTATTTTTATTAAAAACGAAAGATACTGCTGGTTAGATTTATGTCGTGGTAAAAAAAAGTGTCTTTCCAAAATTTGCCGTGTTGAGATTGACTGGCCAACATTTGTAAATCTATGTCGAAGCCATTATTCATCACTGGTATCGAAAAGAGAAATATTAAAGGTTTTGAAGCAATAACTGTTTAGTGTATATAATAGCTAAAAGATATAAAGTCGGAAAACCAGTTATAGAATATTGAATATGAAAAAAGTTGGATTAACTGTTCTAGCCATTTTCGCACTTTTATCCGCTCTCGCACAGGAAAAACCAGACCAATATTTTCAAGAAGCAGTTGATGAAATATCTCAAATGCTCGAGGGACATAAACCGATAGACTTTAAAAGAGCTACCTTTTTGACAGAGAATGCCTACTATGATGGAAAGCTCAACTATGAAGATTTTTGCTGCCAAATAGACTCCATAGCAATCAATGTCAATCAAATCATCGTTTCCAAGGGGCTTCAAAAATTCAAAACAGCAGGGAATTACGCAATTTTCACTTACATGACAGAGAAAATCCCTCAAAATAAAAATCAGCCAATGCAATATGATTTTGAAAATTTTATGGGAAGCGACCAATATTTAAGTTTCATGGTCTCATCTTTACTAAGAACGAAAAAGGGGAATTGCCATTCTTTACCCTACCTCTATAAAATCTTAGCAGATGAATTAAATGTAGAGGCATATTTAGCTATTGCTCCTCTCCATTGTTTTATTAAACACAAAGACGAACAAGGGAAATGGTGGAATCTCGAGTTGACCAGTGGAACATTTTCAAGAACAAGTTTCATCATGGAATCTTTCAACGTTTCGGATGAAGGGATTGAAAGCGGATTGTACTTGAAACCTTTGGATGGTAAAGAGTTATTAGTTCTTTGCCTAAACGATCTTGTGGTTTACTACGAAAAGAAAACGAATAAATATTATGGAAACATAGTCCAGAAGGCATACCAAAAAGGACTAGAATACTGTGAAGCTAGTCTTTTACAGCTTTGGAAGCGAGACGAAATAAAATATCGCCTTGACAAAGATATGGAAGCCAAAGGGCTAAACAACTATGATCAAATTAGCCCTTACCCTGAACTTGTTGCGTTATTTGATCAAGTCAGAGAGACCGAAAGAATAATTAAAAAAATCGGACACTCAAGGTTATCTCCAAAACAATACAGAGAAAAAATAAAACAGATTGAAAATATGAAATAATCAAAAAATCTATTCCGACACTAATGAAAAATATAGCTTTTATAAAATTACTAGTTGCATTGGCCTTCTCTATTACTACTGATTCATCGCTTGCACAAACACCTTATGACTGTTTTGTATCTTCGGGCAACAAAAAAGAAATGTTGAAATCTCCTGAAGCCACATTTAGAGCATATAATTCAGATACAACCCATAAAACGAAGTATATCGAGCTTGACCTGGAGATGTACATAATTTCATATTTCGATGAAAAAGGAAGCTTAATAAAATCAGTTCAACTTGCACCAACCGACATGAAATGGTATTCAGTTGACCAGATGGCTCACGAAAGAGAATGGCTAACACCTTACAATTTCGTTCAAAATAATCCAATAAACCGAATTGACCCGAAAGGTGAACTAGATGATTGGATTAAAAATTCAGAAGGTAAAATATATTGGGATGATAATGCTACTTCTCAAGCCAGCACTAAAAAAGGAGAACATTATCTTGGTAGAGCTGTTGTCGTTTTTGATGGCTTTAAGGATGAACAATTAGGAAAGGGTCAGAATTTATTTGGTGAAGGTGCAAAATTAGCCAATGTCACAGTTTATGGGCCAAAAGGAGCCGACGATATACAATCCTACAAAGGATTCACAATGACTTCAGACGCTGAAACGTTCGGACCTATAGCAGATGGCACATTTTCCTTAAATTATGATACCCGAGGGAAAAGTGGCATGCTAAAATCAAATTGGGCGATAGAAGGGCGTGGTGAAGTTCCAGCTTATGGTGGACATAATCCAAATCCGAATGCATATGGCGGAGCTTACAAAACAGGTATTTTCATTCACACCTCTAACAGAAACGGTTATGCAGGGAGGTATAATAATGGTAAAAATGGAATTTCTGAAGGTTGTTTGTTAGTAGTACCAACGCAATATGACAACAAAGGTAGTGCTACCCAGAATGGCTTTGACCAGTTCAACCAACAGTTACAAGGTGTGAAACAAGGAACAGTAATAGTAACCAGACGATGATGAAAATTTTAAATTTAATATCTGCTTGGCTAATGCTGAATGTATGCTTTTCATTGGCACAAAAGTCTCCAACCAATTGTGTGGTCCTTTTAAAACCCGTTCAAATTGAGGTCAGTGTTTTCAATAAACCAAACGGGGAAGAAATTTACAAAATAATGAATGACACTCTCACTGAAAATTATTACACATTACAAATAATAGAAAAGAAAGGAAATTGGTTCAAAATAAAACCTAACTCTATTTCTGAAAACAAAATGAATGAAGGCTGGATACAAATTGACAGTACGGGCATTTACTCTAGAAATTACGAATCTCCTTTAGTACTTTTTGAGAAACCAAATACAAAATCCAAACGCACAGCTGAAATCCAGGAATATTTCACAGAAATGTTACAAGTTATGGACTGTGAAGATTCGTGGATATTAGTAAGCATTAAACTAAAAGATAAGTCATATTGTGGTTGGTTAAGTCCTAAAGACCAATGCGCTAACCAATATACAACCTGTAATTAGAATAATGCACATACGCGCAACAACGTATATAACTTACAGTGTTAAGCGGTAAACTCAAACTTGGTTCTTTTAGTAATTAGTCTCAAGCAAACAGAAACGACAGCGCGAATAAATCTTTGGGCAAAGGACAAAACATATATGAAAAAGGACAAAATTAGCAAGTGTTAAAGTATATGGCCCTATTGGAGTGGATGACATACAAACGCTTGAAGGCTATACAATGAGTTCTGATCCTAAAAAGTTTGGTGTGGTTGATGATGGTAGTTATACAGTTAAACGATTGAAACCTGGAGAAAGAAAAGGCCCATATAATTCTGATTGTGTAATTGAAAGCAGAACAGCTAAGATTCCAGCCAAAGGAGCTTTAAATCCAACACATCCAGAAAGGGATCCTGCTTATTTAACCCAAAATATTCATAAGAAAAAGATTAATGCATAATCGACTAAGAAAATCAGCACTTTAAGATCATTTAGATTTGATCAAAAGAGGATTTTCTAGGTCGGGGTAACCCCGGATAATGCAAGTAGTTCGTTATTTTTAATAACTCCTATCGCATAATCCTGGTTTAAATGTGGTGTATTTATTCATCGACCCAACAATAATAGCTGGGCAGGAACATTAAGAATGGGAAAACAAAAGGAGTTTCTGAAGGTTGTTTGTTAATCGCACCAAATCAATGGACTGCATTTGATTCAAGACTCAAATCTGTCAATAGTTTTCACCTAATACTAACTCGATAATGAAATATATAATTAATCTTTTTGCAGTTTTCTTTCTAAATACTGGCTGCACGAATAGCCAGGACCAGTGTAGTTGCGAAGCGACTCTGAAAAGAAAGCACCAAACTTATAATGTTTACTCACTTAAAGACATAGATTCTAAAGTACTATACACCATTGAGAATGATTCAATAAATGAAAATTACTTCGTGATTGAATTGCACGCCATCAATGCTCAATGGGGATTCGTTACGGCGTATAGCCCAACTAAAGATTATAAAAATAAAGGCTGGTTAAAAACAGAAGATTTAGAAGTTTATCCCTCCGATCATTCCGAACCACTTTTCCTGTTCGAAAGACCCGACAAAAATTCGTTAAGGACAGAAGTCAAAGGTTATAACTACAACCCCCTGACCGTTTTAGACTGCACTAACGAATGGCTAAAGGTAAAATACACGATCTCCCAAAACACGTTTATTGGCTGGTTACCAAAAACCAATCAATGTGCGAACCCCTATACAACGTGTAATTAAAAAAAGCACATCCACCAAACAGAACCTTCGAAAATATAGGAGAACATGCAACAGCACCGAAATGCTCTTTGCTACATAGCCGCACCTCACCGGCGGTCATGAAAAAAAACGGCATGTTCCGATTCTGGCAAAATATCTTGTCGAAACCGCCACTAAAAGTTGTATTTTCGAGACCCTTTTCATTTTTAAGATCAAAAACCAACTGCATGTTCCTTAGATGGTTAAACATAAATAAAGGCCCTGCAGGAACGAAAAGGTCAGGATTAATAACGCACACGTAGAAAGATAAGATGACTGAATTTAAACGATATTATGCCTTTGACTCTTTAAGAGCGAAAATGATGCTTTTAGGAATTGTGATTCATTCGTCAATGAGTTACAGTAGTTCAAATGACATGACGTGGCCTCTCAGAGCCAAAGACACAAGCGATAAATTTTACTATTTGGTTGACTTTATCCACGCGTTTCGAATGCCGGTGTTCTTCCTGGTTGCAGGCTTTTTCGGAGCACTTTTGTTTTATGACAAAGGCCCTGAGCAAATGCTTAAAAATCGTTTCAAACGGATCCTATTGCCCTTTCTTGTTTTCGTGATGATACTTAACCCGTTTATCATGTACGCCTACAAATATTGCTCAGGTGTGTTTGACGGACAAGCACCAATTGCAGCAAGCGAACATTTTTCCTCTCTGTGGAGTTATATTCCATTCGGGCTATTTCACCTATGGTTTCTATATTACCTGTTTGTCATCAGCCTGCTCGTGTATTTGTTTTCGAAAATGACAAAACGCATTTCCGTTCTATCGGTTGACAATTTCTTTGAACTGACATTCAAAAACCCCATGTATCGCCTGCTCACATTGACGAGCATATCATTTGTCATCCTCTTTTTATTTGGAGCGAAATCGTTTGAAACATCGGCCAGCTGGCTCCCAGACTTAGGAGTATTGACCTACTTCCTTGCTTTTTACCTCACCGGCTGGCTGCTATACAGACAAAAGGGATTGGTAACCTCACTCAGGAATTTCGATACCGCAGCAGTTATCATTGGGGTAATTGCATTTTGCGTGAAAGTTTATTTCGACGACCAGATGAGCCTGATGCAACTCCAGATCGTAAACTCGATCATTACCTGCTCACTGAGCATAGGGATCATTGGTTTGTTCCTTCGCTTTGCCGATCTGCCAAACAACACGGTTACATACTTTGTCAATTCAGCTTACTGGGTTTACCTGGTTCACTTCTTCATTGCAGTTTTATTATCGGGATTGGTTAACGATTTGACCGTGCCTGTCTATTTGAAATTTTTAATTGTATTGTCTATTACAACCGTGCTCTGTCTGGCATCCTATCATTTCTTTGTACGCCGAACTTTTATGGGAGTGTTTTTGAATGGCAGAAAACATTAGACAATTAACTTGAAGTGAGGAGAAGGATTAAGAAAGGTGAATTGCTTGAGTTTGTATGCGTGCGATAGTTGGGTATGCTACGAATCGGCAGAGGTTTTTGCATTGCAATATTCGTGACGATTTGAACTTCACACTCTATCACAAAATAATGAGCCAACCATGTTGAACTGATTAAATATTTTACCAGTCAAAACGGAAGACCCTGGTGGATATATTTAGTTCATGGAAACAGGGAATCTCATTGTTACACTCTGCCCGGTTGTGATCGATGGGCAAAACATGATTGCTGTAAAATGCAAATTCGATGAAAGGCTAAATAAGATCGTAAAGCAGCGACAAGCCAAATTTCATTATCCCTCAAAGGCATGGGTGCTGGTGAATTCAAATGAGAACCTCCTGTTCCTATTAACTGAGTTGAAGGATTTCGCACAAATAGATACAACATCCTTTACAAACAAGCTATACAAGCCCCAGGAATTTGGTAAAGCCAAAAAAGTAAATCCCCGCCAAAAAGTAAACCTGCCTCCGTTACCAGAAGAAACAGCCGGAAAGATCTTAAAGTTCAAATATTACCTCCGTTCCAAACGATATAGCGAGAATACCATTGAAGCTTATTTAGGAGTCCTTGGAACATTCTTTCGGTTCAATTCAGACAAACCAATTAATAAGATCAAAAATGATGATGTTATCAGGTTCAATGAAGAATATATTCTGAAAAGGAAGCTTTCAATCTCGGTTCAACGTCAGTACATCAATGCGTTGAAGTTATTTTTCAGGCAGGTACAGGAAAAGGAATTAAATCCAGACAGGCTGATCAGTCCAAAAAAAGATAAAAAGTTACCCGTGGTGTTTTCAAAAGAAGAGATAAAAAAGATCCTTGATGCAACACGAAATATAAAGCATAAGACCGCATTGATTATGATTTACAGTTGCGGGTTAAGGCGAAATGAGCTATTGAAAATGAGGCCAGCAGACATTGACAGTGCGAGGAATGTGGTTTGGATCAGAGAAGGAAAAGGGAGGAAAGACAGGCAGGTTCCCTTGTCAGCCAACGTATTGAAGCAGCTGAGGGAATATTATAAATCATATAAGCCGAAAGAATTTTTATTTGAAGGCGAACAGGAAGGCCAGCCTTATTCAGAGCGGAGCTTGTCACAGGTATTAAAGAAATCCATAAAACATTCAGGGATCAGGAAAGAAGGAAGTTTGCATGTATTAAGGCACAGCTACGCAACCCATTTATTAGAAGGCGGTACAGACTTAAGGATCATCCAGGTTCTTTTAGGGCATCGCAGTTCAAAAACGACTGAGATCTACACACACGTGAGCAATCAACAGCTAAAGAATATCGTAAGCCCGTTTGACTCCCTATAATTTAAACTATTAAGTACCTTTGACTACTGGCATCTTTTACTCTCATACCCCGCCCTAAAGAGGGGCCTTGGATGTTTTAAATGCTGGAATAAACAAGTTAGCTGCCAGCCCACTCCTCGGAACTATCCTGGTACTCATTCCATAACTGCGGCCTTCCAATTCTTTAATTTCAGGCATGTATCAGGTGATCGATTGAATTCATTCCATTCCTGCCATTTTCGGTTTCTATGAATGATCCGTATGCCAGCAGCTAACAGCACGTTGTTGTCATGGCGGAACTGCATGTTCCTTTGGAAATTATTCGTTAGATTTAAAATGTCAGCTTGTTAGGAAAATGGTCCGCCACGAACAACAACCTGCGAAACCGTTAGCACTAATGAAGAGCAATACTTCCATAATAGCATTCATCATTCTGGTTATCAGTTTAGGAAATAATTGTTTTGGCCAGGCAAGTAAATGTACAGAGTGGCAAAGCCAACTGGAAACACAAATCAATGACCTGAGCCCAAATTATTTATATAATGACACATCAATAATATTAGCCTGGAATGTGCCAATGATGCCTTCGTGGGTTTCTTGCATTACTTATAAGTATAGAAATATTAGACAGTGGAAAGTATTTCCTTTGGATAAAACGGTCCAACTTCATGATGAATTGGGCGAAATATTGGTAACAAATATTGACGCAACTATACAAAATTTTGAATCTAAACAAGCAAACGACAAAATTGCCTTTCTGATAATTAGAGCAAACACAATTAATCCGTTATGTTTAAAAATTGGCCAAGAGGTTCAGACATTCATTGACTACTTTAATGATCGCATAATCTATAGCCATTTCGATAACTTTAAAAAGACGTCAGAACTTGTTGCCGACTTTAAAAATTACAATTTAATACTTGAGTATACTGAAGTAATTACAACGATTAAACTAGTAAGGAAATGCTATTAACCACTAGTGCTAACACGGGTTTTGCGTCAGGCGGGGTGACGTGCAAACTTAGAGCTTTGTGCTTCTATTCAAGTTCAGTGTAGGTTGAAAGTTTTTTGCTCCGAAACCCGCCCGAACGCAAAGCCCGAAACCGTTAGCTGCCAGCCCACTCCTCGGAACCTTCCTGGTACTCATTCCATAACTGCGGCCTTCCATTCTTTAATTTCAGGCATGTATCAGGTGATCAATTGGCTTGATTACCATTCCGGCCATTTTCGCTCTTTATGAATGATCCGTATGCCAGCAGCTAACAGCACGTTGTTGTCATGGCGGAACTGCATGTTCCTTTGAAAATTATTTTTTAGATTTAAAATGTCAGCTTGTTAGGAAAATGGTCCGCCACGAA